>NZ_BCRO01000077.1 GCF_001552635.1 Actinomadura hibisca NBRC 15177
CCCCAGTGGCCGGGGTCGCTGGTCAGGTTCGGGCACGGGGGCTGAGGTCGCCGGTCACGCGCAGGGCGCGGGGCCGGGGTCGCTGGTCAAGTTCGCGCGCGGGCTGAGGTCGCCGGTCTCGCGCAGGGCGCGGGGCCGGGGTCGCTGGTCAGGTTCGGGCACGGGGCTGAGGTTGCTGGACACGCGCGGAGCGCGGGGCTCGGGTTGTTGGTTGGGAGCGGGGCGCCACCCCCTCAGCGCGTCCAGATGGCCCACCAGGACCACCGCGCCGACTTTCCCAAGCCCACGGCCCACCCCGCGCCGACCGGTCGTCCTCGGCTCCCTCAGAGGCGGCGCGGCAATCTCACCGCTGCTGCCCTGCCCCGCCCCCTTCAGAGCCGCGCTCAATCCGTCCAGCGGGATCGCCAACTCCATCCCGTGCACCAGGCGCTGTAGGTGGGACATGCCACATCGCGTCGCCACCTGCGGCACCCCATCGCCCCAACCGTCACCAGCGCGCACCTGCTCCGCCGGAGCCGCCTCCTCGAACAAGCCCTCATCGGCCCCTCCCCTCGCGTCGGTGCCCTACGTACAGCCCCACTCCCGCCCCCACCGCCAGCAGCAGGCCTATCCCCGCTATCACCCGCGCCCTCGTCGTCGGCCCCTGCCGCTTGCTCAAGTCCCGCCACTTTCCCGACGCCCCCACCCTCCCCCTACCGTTCGCGCTATCCACGGCGACGGTGTACACCTGAGGACGGACACGTTTCCCGGTCTTCGCGCAAGCAGCCAGTTCCATCGTCCGAAGCCCACCGAGCGACGCGCCCTCCCCGTTCGCGACCACCTGCCGGTCCCGGTGGGCGGACCCCCGCACCTCGGTGTCCGCCAGTGCCGGGCCGGGCGCGGCGGCGACCGGCACCGGCGAGGTCACGGCGGCCACGGCGGCCACCGCCGTCACCGCGGCCAACTCGGCGAGCATCGGTCCCCCGGCCGGTTCCGGGGACGGACGGAACCGGTGATCTTCTTCTCCCCGAGGCGGATCGACAGAGCGGTCAACCGGGCGCAAAGATCGTTCCAGCACTCCCGGGCGGCGGCGCCGAGGGAGGCGAGGGAGAACGGCGGACCGCCCGGCGTGCCCGGAGGGCCGGTCCGTGTTGTGCTCGACCTAGGGGGTAGGGATCAATGGCGATCATTGCGCAACTCAGCGACATCCACCTGGCCGCCGGCCGCGACGGCGTGGTGGACGACGGCTCGGGCCCCGTGCGCGCCCTGCGCGCCGCCGTGTCCAGCCTGCTGTCGCTCCCGGCCCGGCCCGACGCGGTCGTCCTCACCGGCGACCTGACCGACGGCGGCCTGGTCGGCGAGTACGAGCGCCTGCACGCGCTGCTCTCCCCGCTGCCGATGGCGGTCTACCCGATGCCCGGCAACCACGACGACCGCGACGTCCTGCGCGCGGTCTTCAAGGACCACCCCGCGGTGGCCGGTTCCGGTGGCGCGCCGCAGGCCCCCGTCCAGTACGCGGTCGAGGTCGGCGACGCCCGGCTCGTCTGCTGCGACACCACCGTGCTCGGCGAGCCGCACGGCGCCATGGACGAGGAGCAGCTCGCCTGGCTCGACGAGACCCTCGCCGCCGCGCCGCAGACCCCCACCGTCGTGGCGACCCACCACCCGCCCTACCCCATCGGCATCCGCTTCATCGACGACATGCGCTTCCTGGACCCGGCCGGGTTCGCGGCGGTGCTGGAACGGCACCCGCAGGTCGTCCGGGTGATCAGCGGGCACGTGCACCGCGGGTCGGTCGGCTCGGTCGGCGGACGGGTCAGCACCACCTGCCCGAGCACCTACCGCCAGCTCTTCCTGGACCTGACCCGCCCCGGCCGCGCCGCCGTGACCGGCGAGCCGGCCGGGTTCGCCGTGCACCTGGTCACGGCCGAGGGCGTCGCGACCACGCACTTCGTCCCCACGGGCAACTACCGCCCGCTCATGGACGTCGAGTAGCCGCCGCTCAGTCCCGGTTCCCCAGCAGCGTCCGCAGGATCAGCGCCAGCCCCCACGGCCCCGCCACCCACAACCACCACGGGTACACCACCGTCCCCGTCACCGCGAGGATCAGCCAGATCCCCACGTTGATCCCGCCGACGACCCCCCACGTGATCCACGCCGCCCGCAGGTCCTGGCCGCCCACCTTCGCGAGGGAGCCCGGCTCCTTCAACTGGGCCACCGACGACGAGGAGCTCTTCTGCGTGGCCGGGACCGGCAGCGTGTAGAGATCCTCCTCCGGCAGGTCGTGGGTGATCTCCTCAAGCTGCCCCAGCGTCCGCGCCTGGTAGACCGCGTCCAGCCGCTCGTGCAGCTCGTCCACCGTGATGCGGCCCTGCGCGCAGTGCTCCTGGAGGTTGCCGGCCACGCGGTCGCGGTCGGCGTCCGACGCCCGGATCTCAGGGTTCGACGCCATGGCCGGGGTCCTTTCAGTCAGCGAGCACGGGTGACGCTCAACGGGCGGAGCCGTCGCTTCCCAGCTTGGCGAACCACTCCCGGCCCTCGTCAAGGGCCGTCAGCACGCGCGGGCCGTCCCCGGTGACCGCGAAGGTGTGCTCGAAGTGCGCCGACGACCGCCCGTCGGTGGTGACGACGGTCCAGCCGTCGTCCAGTTCCTCGGTCTCCTTGGTGCCGAGGTTCACCATCGGCTCCACCGCGAAGCACATCCCCACCTCCAGCACCGGGCCGTGGCCGGGCGCGCCGTGGTTGGGGATCAGCGGGTCCATGTGCATCTCGGTCCCGATGCCGTGCCCGCCGTAGCCCTCGACGATCCCGTAGGACCCCTGGGTGCGGAGGTAGGACTCGATCGCGTGCGACATGTCGGTGAGCCGCGCCCCGGCCACCCCGGCCGCCAGGCCGTGCCAGAGCGAGGTCTCGGTCACCGCCAGCAGCTTCTCCAGCTCCGGGGTGATCTCCCCCACCGGCACCGTGATCGCCGAGTCGCCGTGCCAGCCCTCCACGATCGCGCCGCAGTCGATGGAGATGACGTCGCCGTCGCGCAGCACCTTGTCCGGGCGCGGGATGCCGTGCACGATCTCCTCGTTGATCGAGGCGCAGATCGTGCCGGTGAAGCCGTGGTAGCCCTTGAACGACGGGATGCCGCCGTGGTCCCGGATGTTCGCCTCGGCGATCTTGTCCAGGTCCAGCGTGCTGACGCCCGGCTCGACGGCCGCGCGCAGCAGCGCCAGCGTCTCGCCGACCAGCAGGCCGGCCTTGCGCATCAGCTCGATCTGCTCGGCCGTCTTCATCTGGATGGCCGGCCTGCGCCGCTTGAACATCTGTGGTCCCCCCTGAATCAGCGCCGGGGGCCGCCCGCCCGGCGGGCCCGGACCAGCGGGCGCCACGCCGGGGCGCGCGGGCCCCCGGATCGCACGCCCCTACTTCTCCAGCGGACGCAGGGCCGCCAGGGCGCGCTTGGTGACTTCCTCGACGGGCCCGGTCGCGTCGATACCGACCAGGATGCCCTCATCAGCGTAGAACTGCACCAGGGGCGCGGTCTGTTCCTGGTAGACCTCCAGGCGGTGCCGGACGACCTCTTCCTTGTCGTCGTCACGCTGGAACAGGTGGCCGCCGCAGTCGTCGCAGACGTCGTCCTGCTTGTCGTCGAAGTCGACGTGCCAGATCCGCTCGCACTTGTCGCACGTGCGCCGGCCCGACAACCGCCGGACGACCTCGTCCTCGTCCACGACGAGTTCGAGGACCATGTCCAGCCTGGTGTCCATCTCGGCGAGCATCTTCTTCAGCGTCTCGGCCTGCGGCACGTTGCGCGGGAACCCGTCGAGCAGGAACCCGTCGGTCGCGTCGTCCTCGGCGAGCCGGTCCCGCACCATCGCGATGGTGACCTCGTCGGGGACGAGGTCACCGCGGTCCATGTACTGCTTGGCCTCGCGGCCGAGCGGGGTACCGCCGCTGACGTTGGCGCGGAAGATGTCACCGGTCGAGATCTTCGGGATCGACAGATGGGAGGCGATGAACTGGGCCTGCGTCCCCTTGCCCGCACCGGGGGGGCCCACCAGCACGATACGCATCTACCGCAGGAAGCCTTCGTAGTTGCGCTGCTGGAGCTGAGATTCGATCTGCTTCACGGTATCCAGTCCGACGCCGACGATGATGAGGATGCTCGTCCCGCCGAAGGGGAAGTCGTTGGTCGCCTTCAGGAGTGCGAACGCCACCATCGGGATCAGCGCGACGAGCCCCAGGTAAAGAGCACCGGGTGTGGTGATCCGGGTCAGCACGTAGTCGAGGTACTCGGCGGTCGGCCGGCCCGGACGGATGCCTGGGATGAACCCACCATACTTCTTCATGTTGTCGGCGACTTCAGTGGGGTTGAAGGTGATCGCGACGTAGAAGTAGGTGAAGAAGATGATGAAGGCGAAGAACACGCCCATGTGCCAGGGGTTGTCCTGCTGGAGGTAGGGCTGCACCTTCTGCAGCCACGTGGTGTTGGGCCACAGCTGGGTGGCCAGCACCGGCAGGTACAGCAGCGACGAGGCGAAGATCACCGGGATGATGCCGGCCTGGTTCACCTTCAGCGGGATGTAGGTCGACGTCCCGCCGTACATGCGGCGCCCCACCATGCGCTTGGCGTACTGCACGGGGATGCGGCGCTGGGCCTGCTCCACGAACACCACGCCCGCCATGATGGCCAGGCCCACGATGATGACCAGGGTGAAGACGAACGCGCCCTTGGACTTGTAGATCGACCAGAACTGGGCGGGGAAGACCGCCACCACCTGGGTGAAGATCAGGATCGACATGCCGTTGCCGACGCCCCGGTCGGTGATCAGCTCGCCCAGCCACATGATGACCGAGGTACCGGCGGTCATCACCACCACGATCGTGATGATGGTGAACACGTCGGTCTTGTAGAGCACGTCACCGCCGCCGGACACGCCCTGGAAGAGCTGCCCGGTGCTGGCCATCGCCACGATGCCGGTGGCCTGGAGGATCGCCAGGCCGATCGTCAGGTAACGGGTGTACTGGGTGATCTTGGTGGTGCCGGCCTGGCCCTCCTTCTTGAGGGCCTCCAGGCGCGGGATCACCACCGTCAGCAGCTGCAGGATGATGCTCGCGGTGATGTAGGGCATGATGCCCAGCGCGAACACCGACAGCTTCAGCAGCGCGCCGCCGCTGAACAGATCGACCAGGCCGTACAGGTTGTTGCTGTCCTTGGCCGCCTTGGCCGTCTCCGACAGCACCTTCGTGTTCACGCCCGGGGACGGCAACAACGAGCCGATCCGGAACACGATGATGATGAAGAGCGTGAACAGCAGTTTTTTACGCAGGTCAGGCGTACGGAAAGCCCGAGCGAACGCGGTCAGCACCATTCCTCCTGCGCGACTGACGTATTCATGGCAGCCGAGGGGCCGGTTACGGTTCCAAAGACGGCGGGGCGACCAGGGGCCACCTCCGCCGGTGTGACTCTAACAGCAGATGAGACCGGGGCCGGCCCGCCGTGCGCGCGGACCTTTCGGCCCTCAGCGCAAGGCGAACACGGCCCCGGCTTCATGATCTGGCTTACAGCTCGTCGGCGGTCCCGCCGGCGGCGGCGATCTTCTCCTTGGCGGAGCCGGAGAAGGCGTGCGCCTTCACCTGCACCGCGACGGAGATCTCGCCGCTGCCGAGGACCTTCACCGGCTGGCCGCGGCGCACCGCGCCCTTGGCCGCCAGGTCCTCGGCGGTGACCTCGCCGCCCTCGGGGTAGAGCGCGGAGAGCTTGTCCAGGTTCACGACCTGGAACTCGACCCGGTTCGGGTTCTTGAAGCCCTTGAGCTTCGGCACCCGGCGGATCAGCGGCATCTGGCCGCCCTCGAACCCCACGGGCACGGTGTTGCGGGCCTTGGTGCCCTTGGTGCCGCGGCCGGCGGTCTTGCCCTTGGACGCCTCGCCGCGGCCCTTGCGGGTCTTGGCCTTGTTGGCGCCCGGGGCCGGACGCAGGTCGTGCACCTTGAGGGGCGCGCCCTCGTTCGTGTCCGCCATGTCAGTCGACCTCCTCGACGCTGACCAGGTGGGCCACCGTCCGGATCATGCCGCGGACCTGGGGGGTGTCCTCGCGAACGGTGCTCTGACCGATCTTCTTGAGGCCCAGGGTGCGCAGCGTGTCACGCTGGTTCTGCTTCTCGCTGATCACGGACTTGGTCTGCGTGATCTTCACGTTCGCCATCAGCCGGCCACCTCCGCGCGCGGCTCGCTGCCGGCGGCGCGCGCCCGCAGCATGGCGGCGGGGGCGACGTCCTCGATCGGCAGGCCGCGCTTGGCCGCGATCTCCTCGGGCCGCTTGAGGGCCTTCAGACCGGCGACGGTCGCGTGCACGATGTTGATCGCGTTGTCGGTGCCCAGCGACTTGCTCAGCACGTCGTGGATGCCGGCGCACTCCAGCACCGCGCGCACCGGGCCACCCGCGATCACACCGGTACCCGGGCTGGCCGGGCGCAGCAGGACGACGCCGGCGGCGGCCTCACCCTGGACGGTGTGCGGGATGGTGCCCTGGATGCGCGGCACCTTGAAGAAGTGCTTCTTGGCCTCCTCGACGCCCTTGGCGATCGCCGCGGGCACCTCCTTGGCCTTGCCGTAGCCGACGCCGACCGTGCCGTTGCCGTCGCCCACGATCACCAGGGCGGTGAAGCTGAAGCGACGACCGCCCTTCACGACCTTGGCGACGCGGTTGATCGCGACGACCTTCTCGATGTACGACTGGCCCTTGTCGGCGCCACCACGACGGTCGTCGCGGCGGCCGTCGCGACGGTCGCCACCCTGACCGCCACCACGCCTCTGCGCTGCCATCAGTGGTTCCTCTTCTCGTTGGTCGTGGAGGCCATCACAGCTCCAGGCCCCCCTCGCGCGCGCCGTCCGCGACAGCGGCGACACGGCCGTGGTACTTGTTGCCGCCACGGTCGAAGACCACGGCGGTGACGCCGGCGGCCTTGGCGCGCTCGGCGACGAGCTCGCCCACCCGGCGGGACTTGGCCGTCTTGTCGCCGTCGGCGCCGCGCAGGTCGGCCTCCATCGTCGACGCGTACGCCACGGTGTGGCCGGCGAGGTCGTCGATGACCTGGACGAAGACGTGCTTGGTCGAGCGGGTCACGACCAGGCGAGGGCGCGTGGCGGAGCCCACGACCTTCTTCCGGACCCGCAGGTGCCGGCGCTTGCGGGACTTGGCCCGCGCCGACGTGGCCTTGCCGGCCAGGGTCTTGGTGCCTGCCATGACTACTTACCAGCCTTTCCGACCTTACGACGGATCTGCTCACCCTCGTAACGCACGCCCTTGCCCTTGTAGGGGTCGGGCTTGCGCAGCTTGCGGATCCGGGCGGCGATCTCGCCGACGAGCTGCTTGTCGATGCCCTCGACGACCAGCTGCGTCGGCTTCTCCACCGTGAAGGTGATGCCTTCCGGCGCCTCGAAGGGGATCGGGTGGCTGTAGCCGAGCGAGAACTCCACGTTCTTGCCCTTGGCCACCACGCGGTAACCGACGCCCTGGATGACCAGGGTCTTCTTGTAGCCCTCGGTCACGCCGACGACCATGTTGTTGATCAGCGAGCGCGTCAGGCCGTGCAGCGCGCGGACCGTGTTGAGGTCGTTGGGGCGCGAGACGGTGACCTTCCCGTCCTCCTGCGCCACCTCGATCGGCTCGGCCACGGTGTGCGACAGCGTGCCCTTGGGTCCCTTGACGGTGACCTCACGGCCGTCGATCTTGATGTCGACGCCGCCGGGCACGGTAACGGGGAGACGTCCAATGCGAGACATGTTCTGAGCCCTCCCCTCTACCAGACGTAGGCGAGGACTTCGCCGCCCACGCCGCGCTTGCCGGCCTGCCGGTCGGTCATCAGGCCGGAGGACGTCGAGATGATCGCGACGCCCAGTCCGCCCAGGACCTTCGGCAGGTTGTCCTTCTTCGCGTACACCCGCAGACCCGGCTTCGAGACGCGCTTGATGCCGGCGATGGAGCGCTCACGGGTCGGACCGAACTTCAGCTCGATCACGAGCTTCTTGCCGACCTCGGCGTCCTCCACGCTCCAGCCCGAGATGTAGCCCTCCTGCTGGAGGATCTCGGCGATGTGCGCCTTGATCTTCGAGTACGGCATCGCCACGCTGTCGTGGTACGCCGAATTCGCGTTACGCAGACGCGTCAACATGTCTGCGATCGGGTCGGTCATCGTCATGGCCTACAGGCCCTCCCTCGCCACGGTTTCCGCCAGGCCGATGGAGCCTGGTGGACCTTTGGCGCGGTCATGGGCACCTTCGTCAGGTGCCCGGTGGTTATTACACAGACTGGGGGCCGGCCCCCGCCGGTACACGACCGGCCGGGGCCGGGCTCCTACCAGCTCGACTTGGTGATGCCGGGCAGCTCGCCCCGGTGCGCCATCTCACGGAAGCAGACACGGCACAGGCCGAACTTCCGGTAGACGGAGCGGGGACGCCCACAGCGCGAGCAACGAGTGTACGCGCGCACGCCGAACTTGGGCTTCCGGGCTGCCTTGGCGATCAGCGACTTCTTCGCCATCTACAGTTCTCCTTGTTGCGATCCTCGGCCCCTGGGGGCCGCCTCGGAAGCGGTCAGGCTTCCTTGAAGGGGAAGCCCAGGAGCTTCAGGAGCGCCCGGCCCTCGTCGTCGGTCTTCGCGCTCGTCACGAGCGTGATGTCCATGCCCCGCTGGCGGTCGACCTTGTCCGGGTCGACCTCGTGGAACATGACCTGCTCGGTCAGACCGAAGGTGTAGTTCCCGTTGCCGTCGAACTGCTTGGGCGACAGGCCGCGGAAGTCACGGATGCGCGGGAGGGCGGTCGCCAGCAGGCGGTCCAGGAACTCCCACATCCGGTCGCCGCGCAGCGTCACGTGGGCGCCGATCGGCATGCCCTCGCGCAGCTTGAACTGGGCGATGGACTTCTTGGCCCGGTTCACGGCCGGCTTCTGACCGGTGATGTTGGTCAGGTCGCGGACCGCGCCCTCGATCAGCTTGGCGTCCTTGGCGGCGTCGCCGACACCCATGTTGACCACGATCTTGGTCAGCCCGGGGATCTGCATCACGTTGGCGTAGCCGAACTGCTCCTGCATCGCCTTCGCGATCTCCTCGCGGTAGCGGAGCTTCAGGCGCGGCTGCGGCACGGGGCGCTCGGTGGCGGTCTCGGTCATCTCAGATCTCCTTGCCGGAACGGCGCGAGATCCGGACCTTGCTGCCGTCCTCGTTCAGGCGGTAGCCCACGCGGACCGGCTTGCCGTCCTCGACCAGGGCCACGTTGCTGACGTGGAGGGCGGCCTCGACCTTGACCTGGCCGCTCTCCTTGCCGGCGCGCTGGGCGTCGGCCTTGATGTTCTTGGTGATCATGTTGACGCCTTCGACGACAACACGCTCACGCTGCAGGTCCACGCGCAGCACCCTGCCCGTGGCACCCTTGTCCTTGCCCGCGATGACGACGACCTCGTCACCCTTCTTGATCTTCATCAGAGCACCTCCGGCGCCAGCGAGATGATGCGCATGAACTTCTTCTCGCGCAGTTCCCGGCCCACCGGGCCGAAGATGCGGGTGCCGCGGGGGTCCCCGCCGTCCTTGATCAGGACGGCGGCGTTCTCGTCGAAGCGGATGTAGGAGCCGTCCGGGCGCCGGCGCTCCTTGCGGGTGCGCACGACGACCGCCTTGACGACGTCACCCTTCTTCACGCCCGCGCCGGGAAGGGCGTCCTTCACCGTCGCGACGATGATGTCGCCGACTCCCGCGTAGCGCCGACCCGAGCCGCCGAGAACCCGGATGCAAAGGATCTCCTTCGCACCCGTGTTGTCGGCGACCTTGAGTCGCGACTCCTGCTGGATCACGTCAACTCCTGTTCGTCACACCGGTTCTCCTCGCCGAGGGCGAGGAGCCTGGCGGAACCAGTAATTACTTGGCCTTCTCGAGGATCTCCACCACGCGCCAGCGCTTGCTGGCCGACAGCGGGCGGGTCTCCATGAGACGGACGCGGTCGCCGACGCCACACTCGTTGGCCTCGTCGTGCGCCTTGTACTTGGTCGTGCGGCGGATCACCTTGTGGTACTTCGCGTGCTTGACGCGGTCCTCGACGGACACGACCACGGTCTTGTCCATCTTGTCGGACACCACCAGGCCCTCAAGCACCTTGCGGGTGGTCCGCTGCTCGGTCTGCTCAGCCATTGTCCTTGCCCTCCGCGGCGTCCTCGGCGACCGTGACGATGCCCAGCTCGCGCTCGCGCATCACGGTGTAGATGCGGGCGATCTCGCGCTTCACGGTGCGCAGCCGCCCGTGGCTCTCAAGCTGGCCGGTCGCGGCCTGGAAGCGGAGGTTGAACAGCTCCTCCTTGGCTTCCTTCAGCTTGGTGACCAGGACGTCCTCAGGCTCGGTCCGCAGGTCGTCGGCGGTAAGACCCTTGGCCATCAGGACTCACCAACCTCTCGCTTCACGATCTTGCACTTCATGGGGAGCTTGTGGATCGCGCGGGTGAGCGCCTCCCGAGCGACTTCCTCGTTCGGGTAGGAGATCTCGAACATCACGCGGCCCGGCTTCACGTTGGCCACCCACCACTCGACCGAACCCTTGCCGGAACCCATGCGGGTCTCGGCCGGCTTCTTGGTCAGCGGGCGGTCCGGGAAGATGTTGATCCAGACCTTGCCGCCACGCTTGATGTGGCGGGTCATGGCGATACGCGCGGCCTCGATCTGCCGGTTGGTCACGTACGCGCCCTCGACGGCCTGGATGCCGTACTCACCGAAGGTAACCTTCGTGCCGCCCTTGGCCATTCCCCGGCGCTTCGGGTGGTGCTGCTTGCGGTGCTTGACCTTACGAGGGATCAGCATCGAGTTCAGCTCCCCTCACCAGTCGGAGCAGCCTCGGCGGCCGGAGCCGGCTGCTCGGTGTTCTGCTGCTGCTTGGGCGCGCGGTCGCCGCCGCCCTGGCCGCCGCCCTGACCACCGCGGCCGCCACGGCCGCCGCGGGCACCGCCGCCGCCGCCACCGCCACGACGCTCGCCGCCACGGCCACCGCCGCCGCGACGCTCGCCGCCACCGGTGGCGCGCTGCTGCGCGGCCTTGGCCTCACGCTCGGCGCGCGTCGCCGCGGCCTCGCCCTTGTAGATCCACACCTTGACGCCGATGCGGCCGAAGGTCGTCCGGGCCTCGTAGAAGCCGTAGTCGATGTCGGCGCGCAGCGTGTGCAGCGGGACCTGGCCCTCGCGGTAGAACTCCGACCGCGACATCTCGGCGCCGCCGAGACGGCCCGAGCACTGCACCTTGATGCCCTTGGCGCCCGACTTCATCGCGGACTGGATCGCCTTGCGCATGGCACGGCGGAACGCGACGCGGCTGGACAGCTGCTCGGCCACGCCCTGCGCGACGAGCTGGGCGTCGATCTCGGGGTTCTTGACCTCGAGGATGTTCAGCCGCACCTGCTTGCCGGTCAGCTTCTCCAGGTCGCCCCGGAGGCGCTCGGCCTCGGCGCCGCGCCGGCCGATCACGATGCCCGGACGCGCGGTGTGGATGTTCACCTCGACGCGGTCACGGGTGCGCTCGATCTCGACCTTGGAGATGCCCGCCCGGTCCATGCCCTTCTGCAGCATGCGCCGGATCTGGACGTCTTCCTTGACGTAGTCCTTGTAGAGCTTGTCGGCGAACCACACGGACTTGTGGTCGGTGGTGATCCCGAGCCGGAACCCGTGCGGGTTGATCTTCTGACCCACTACCGGGCCCTCCTCGTCTTCTTACCGCCGGCCGTGGCCGAGGCCTCGTCCCGCGACTCCACGACCACGGTGATGTGGCTGGTGCGCTTGTTGATGCGGTAAGCCCGGCCCTGGGCGCGGGGGCGGAACCGCTTGAGGGTCGGGCCCTCGTCCACCCACGCGCGGCTCACCACGAGCGTGTCGGAGTCGAGCTTGAAGTTGTGCTCGGCGTTGGCGATGGCACTCGCCAGCACCTTGCCCACCGGCTCACTCGCAGCCTGGGGGGCGAACCGCAGCACCGCCTGAGCCTCCGCGGCAGGCAGGCCGCGGATGAGGTCCACCACGCGGCGGGCCTTCCTGGGCGTGACGCGGATGAACCGCGCCTGGGCCCTGGCTTCCATCGCTGTCCCTCTCTCCTACGATCTGTCTGCCTGCTCAGCCGCGACGGCTGCGGCGGTCTTCCTTGACGTGGCTGCGGAACGTGCGCGTCGGCGCGAACTCGCCGAGCTTGTGCCCCACCATGGCGTCGGTGACGAACACCGGCACGTGCTTGCGGCCGTCGTGCACGGCGATCGTGTGACCGATCATGTCCGGCACGATCATGGAGCGCCGGGACCACGTCTTGATGACGTTCTTGGTGCCCTTCTCGTTCTGGGCGTCCACCTTCTTCTGAAGGTGGTCGTCCACGAAGGGACCCTTCTTAAGGCTACGTGGCATGTCGAGCGACTCCTACCGCTTCTTCTTGCTGCGCCGACGGACGATCAGCCGGTCGCTGGCCTTGTTCGCCTGGCGAGTGCGGCCTTCCTTCTTACCCTTGGGGTTGACCGGGTGGCGTCCACCGGAGGTCTTGCCCTCGCCACCGCCGTGCGGGTGGTCGATCGGGTTCATGGCCACACCGCGCACGGTCGGGCGCTTGCCCTTCCAGCGCATGCGGCCGGCCTTGCCCCAGTTGATGTTCGACTGCTCGGCGTTGCCGACCTCGCCGACCGTGGCGCGGCAGCGGACGTCGACCATGCGCATCTCACCGGAGGGCATGCGCAGGGTGGCGTACTTGCCCTCCTTGGCCAGCAGCTGGACGCCGGCGCCCGCCGAACGGGCGATCTTCGCGCCGCCACCGGGCTTGAGCTCGATGGCGTGGATGACCGTACCGGTCGGGATGTTGCGCAGCGGCATGCAGTTGCCCGGCTTGATGTCCGAGCCCGCGCCGTTCTCCACGCGGTCGCCCTGCTTCAGGCCCTGCGGCGCGAGGATGTAGCGCTTCTCGCCGTCGGCGTAGTGCAGCAGCGCGATGCGCGCGGTGCGGTTGGGGTCGTACTCGATGTGCGCGACCTTGGCCGGCACGCCGTCCTTGTCGTGCCGACGGAAGTCGATCACTCGGTAGGCGCGCTTGTGGCCACCGCCCTGGTGCCGGGTGGTGATGCGGCCGTGGTTGTTACGGCCGCCCTTCTTGGGGAGCGGACGCAGCAGCGACTTCTCCGGCTCGCGGCGGGTGACTTCGACGAAGTCGGCCACGCTGGAGCCGCGACGACCCGGGGTCGTCGGCTTGTACTTACGGATGCCCATCTTTTTCGTTCATCCTTTTCTGATCTCCGGGCGGGCCACGCCTCAGGAGGCGGGGCCACCGAAGATGTCGATCCGCTCGCCCTCGGCAAGGCTGACGATGGCGCGCTTGGTGTCCTTGCGCTTGCCGTAGCCGTACCGGGTGCGCTTGCGCTTGCCCTGGCGGTTGAGCGTGTTCACCGTGGTCACCTTGACGCCGAACACGGCCTCGACGGCCTGCTTGATCTGCGTCTTGTTGGCGTCGGTGCGCACCTCGAAGGTGTACTTGTTCTCGTCCAGCAGCCCGTAGCTCTTCTCCGAGACGACGGGCGCGAGGATGATGTCGCGGGGGTCGGCGATCTTGTTCATTCCGAACCCTCCTTACTTCTTCGCCGCGCGCGAGATGAACTCGTCGTACGCCTTCTGCGTGAAGACGACGTCGTCGTTCACCAGCACGTCGTAGGTGTTGAGCTGGTCGGAGACGATGACGTGCACCGACGGCTCGTTGCGCAGGCTCTTCCAGGTCAGCTCGTCCTCGCGGTCCAGGACCAACAGGACGCGCTTGGCCTCGGTGACGCCGCGCAGCGCCGTCAGGGCGGTCTTCGTCTTCGGGGTGTCGCCGTCGAGCAGACCGTCGACCACGTGCACCCGGCCGAACCGCGCGCGGTCCGACAGGGCGCCGCGCAGCGCGGCGGCCTTCATCTTCTTCGGCGTCTTCTGCGAGTAGTCACGCGGCTGCGGGCCGTGGACGATGCCGCCGCCGGCGAACTGCGGGGCGCGGGTCGAACCCTGGCGGGCGCGGCCGGTGCCCTTCTGCCGGTACGGCTTCTTGCCACCGCCGCGGACCTCGCCGCGGGTCTTGGTGGAGTGGGTGCCCTGGCGCGCGGCGGCCAGCTGGGCCACCACGACCTGGTGGATCAGCGGCACGCTGGTCTTCGCGTCGAAGATCTCGCCGGGCAGGTCGATGTCGAGCTTCGAAGTCACTTGCCCGTCCCCTTCACTGCGTCGCGGACCAGGACCACGCCGCCGTTCGGGCCGGGAACCGCGCCCTTGATGAGCAGCAGGTTCTTGTCAGCGTCGATGGCGTGGACGGTCAGGTTCTGCACGGTGGTGCGGGCATTGCCATGCCGTCCCGCCATGCGCAGGCCCTTGAACACACGACCGGGGGTCGCGCAGCCGCCGATCGAACCCGGCGAGCGGTGCTTGCGCTGGGTGCCGTGCGAGGCGCCCAGGCCCTTGAAGCCGTGCCGCTTCATGACACCGGCGGTGCCCTTGCCCTTGCTGGTGCCGGTCACGTCGATCTTCTGGCCGGACTCGAAGACCGAAACGGTGATCTCCTGGCCGAGTTCGTACCCGGTGGTGTCGTCAGCGCGCAGTTCGACGAGGTAGCGGCGCGGCGTCACGCCGGCCTTGTCGAAGTGACCCGTCGCAGGCTTGTTCACCTTGCGCGGGTCGATCTGCCCGAACCCGATCTGGACGGCGCTGTAGCCGTCGGTCTCCTGGGTGCGGAGCTGGGTCACGACACACGGCCCGGCCTGGACGACGGTCACCGGGACGATCCGGCCCTCATCGTCGAAGACCTGGGTCATGCCGAGCTTCTCGCCCAGGACGCCCTTCCTCTGCGTACTCATATCTGGGTGCGTCCCTTAGAGCTTGATCTCGATGTCAACGCCGGCCGGCAGGTCGAGCCGCATCAGCGAGTCGACGGTCTTGGGCGTCGGGTCGATGATGTCGATCAACCGCTTGTGCGTGCGCATCTCGAAGTGCTCGCGGCTGTCCTTGTACTTGTGCGGCGAGCGGATGACGCAGTACACGTTCTTCTCGGTCGGCAGCGGCACCGGGCCCGCGACCTTGGCGCCCGTCCGCGTCACCGTCTCAACGATCTTCTTCGCGGAGGTGTCGATGACCTCGTGGTCGTAGGCCTTGAGCCGGATGCGGATCTTCTGTCCCGCCATGGTGGCCTCGGTGTCCTTTACTGGTAGTGCCGCTGGTTACTTCGGATTCGTGGTGCGGCGGCCGGTCCGGGGCCGGGGCCAGGTCCCGCCTGGCCCCGGCCGGCGGACCGGGCCGCCGCATTGCACGAGGGTGTTACTTGGTGATCTTGGTGACGCGACCGGCGCCCACGGTCCGGCCACCCTCGCGGATGGCGAACTTCAGGCCCTCTTCCATGGCGACCGGCTGGATGAGCTCGACGTTCATCTCGGTGTTGTCGCCCGGCATGACCATCTCGGTGCCCTCGGGGAGGGTCACCACGCCGGTCACGTCGGTGGTGCGGAAGTAGAACTGCGGCCGGTAGTTGTTGAAGAACGGCGTGTGGCGGCCGCCCTCGTCCTTGGACAGGATGTAGACCTGCGCCTCGAACTCGGTGTGCGGGGTGTTGGTGCCCGGCTTGATGACACACTGGCCGCGCTCGACGTCCTCGCGCTTGATGCCGCGCAGCAGCAGGCCCACGTTGTCGCCGGCCTGGCCCTGGTCGAGCAGCTTGCGGAACATCTCCACACCGGTGACGGTGGTGGAGGTGGAGTCGGTCTTGATGCCGATGATGTCGACGGTCTCGTTGACGTTGACGACACCGCGCTCGATGCGGCCGGTCACCACGGTGCCGCGGCCGGTGATCGAGAAGACGTCCTCGATCGGCATCAGGAACGGCTTCTCGGTGTCGCGGACCGGCTCGGGGACGTTCTCGTCCACGGCCTTCATCAGCTCGAGGATCGACTCGCCCCACTTGGCGTCGCCCTGCAGCGCCTGGAAGGCGGAGACGCGGACCACGGGGACGTCGTCGCCCGGGAACTCGTACTCGCTGAGCAGCTCGCGGACCTCGAGCTCGACGAGCTCCAGGATCTCCTCGTCGTCCACCATGTCGCACTTGTTCAGCGCGACGACGATGTAGGGGACGCCGACCTGGCGGGCCAGGAGCACGTGCTCCTTGGTCTGCGGCATCGGGCCGTCGGTGGCGGCGACCACCAGGATGGCGCCGTCCATCTGCGCCGCACCGGTGATCATGTTCTTGATGTAGTCGGCGTGCCCGGGGCAGTCGACGTGGGCGTAGTGACGCGACTCGGTCTGGTACTCGACGTGCGCGATGGAGATGGTGATACCGCGCTCGCGCTCCTCCGGCGCCTTGTCGATGTCCTCGAACGGCGTGAAGGGGTTGATGTCCGGGTACGCGTCGTGCAGCACCTTGGTGATCGCCGCGGTAAGGGTGGTCTTACCGTGGTCGATGTGACCGATGGTGCCGATGTTCACGTGCGGCTTGGTCCGCTCGAACTTGGCCTTCGCCACTGTTGCTCCTTGTTGCGATCCTCGGCCGGCTTGCCGACCGCTTCGATGTACGTCCTGGTGACCTTGGCAGGAAGGTCGGGCAGGCCGGGGACTTACTCGCCCCGCGCCTTGGAGATGATCTCCTGCGCGACGTTCCCCGGAACCTCGGCGTAGGAGTCGAACTGCATGGTGAACACAGCCCGGCCCTGGGTCTTGCTGCGCAGGTCACCCACGTAGCCGAACATCTCGGACAGGGGGACCAGGCCCTTGACGACCCGCATGCCCGCGCGCTCGTCCATGGACTGGATCTGCCCGCGCCGGCTGTTGATGTCGCCGATCACGTCGCCCATGTTCTCCTCGGGCGTGGTGACCTCGACGGCCATCATCGGCTCCAGGATGGTCGCCCCGGCCCTGCGGGCGGCCTCCTTGAACGCCATGGAACCGGCGACCTTGAACGCCATCTCCGAGGAGTCGACCTCGTGGTAGGCGCCGTCCCGCAGGGTGACCTTGACGCCCACCATGGGGTAGCCGGCCAGGACGCCGAACTCGGCGGCCTCCTGGCAGCCGGCGTCCACCGACGGGATGTACTCCCGGGGGATGCGGCCACCGGTGACCTTGTTCTCGAACTCGTAACCGTCGCTGCCCTCGCCCAGCGGCTCGAGGTCGATGATCACGCGGCCGAACTGGCCCGAGCCACCCGTCTGCTTCTTGTGGGTGTACTCGACCTTCTCGACCTTCTTGGTGATGGTCTCGCGGTAGGCCACCTGGGGCTTGCCGACGTTGGCCTCGACCTTGAACTCGCGCCGCATGCGGTCGACGAGGATCTCCAGGTGGAGCTCGCCCATGCCGGCGATGACCGTCTGGCCGGTCTCCTCGTCGGTGCGGACGGTGAAGGAGGGGTCCTCCTCGGCCAGCCGCTGGATCGCGGTGCCCAGCTTCTGCTGGTCGGCCTTGGTCTTCGGCTCGATCGCGACGTGGATCACCGGCGCCGGGAAGTTCATCGACTCGAGGACGATGGGGTTCTTCTCGTCGCAGAGGGTCTCGCCCGTGGTGGTCTGCTTCAGACCCATGACGGCGACGATGTCGCCGGCGCCCACGCGGTCGATCTCCTCGCGCTTGTTGGCGTGCATCCGGTAGATCTTGCCGATGCGCTCCTTGCGCTCCTTGACGGAGTTCAGGACCGTGGAGCCGGACTCCAGCACGCCGGAGTAGACGCGCACGAAGGTCAGCTTGCCCAGGTGCGGGTCGGAGGCGATCTTGAAGGCCAGCGCGGAGAACGGCTCGTCCTCGCTGGGCTTGCGGGTCAGCGCCTCCTCTTCGTTGCGGACCGCGTGGCCTTCGATGGCCTCCACGTCCAGCGGCGAGGGCAGGTAGCGGACGATCGCGTCCAGCAGCGGCTGCACGCCCTTGTTCTTGAAGGCGGTGCCGCACAGCACGGGGTTGACCGCGGCGGCCAGGGTGGCGCGGCGGATCGCCGGGTAGATCTGCTCCACGGTGGGCTCGTCGCCCTCCAGGTACAGCTCCATGATGGCGTCGTCGGCCTCGGCCAGCGTCTCGATCAGCTTGTCGTGCCACTCGCGGGCGGCGTCGGCGTGGCTGTCGGGGATCTCGACGGTGTCGTACATCTCGCCGAGCTTGGCCTCTTCGTTCCAGACCAGGGCCTTCATCGTCACCAGGTCGATGACGCCCTTGAAGTCGGACTCGGCGCCGATCGGCAGCTGCATCACCAGCGGGGTCGCCTGGAGGCGGTCACTGATCATGTCGACGCAGCGGTGGAACTCGGCGCCCACGCGGTCGAGCTTGTTGACGAAGCAGATGCGGGGCACGTTGTAGCGGTCGGCCTGACGCCACACGGTCTCCGACTGCGGCTCGACACCGGCCACACCGTCGAACACCGCCACGGCACCGTCCAGGACGCGCAGCGAGCGCTCCACCTCGACGGTGAAGTCGACGTGCCCCGGGGTGTCGATGATGTTGATGGTGTGCTTGACGTCCTGGACCGACCAGTTGCAGGTGGTGGCGGCCGAGGTGATCGTGATGCCCCGCTCCTGCTCCTGCTCCATCCAGTCCATGGTCGCGGCGCCGTCGTGAACCTCGCCGATCTTGTAGCTCATCCCCGTGTAGAAGAGGATGCGCTCGGTCGTCGTGGTCTTGCCCGCGTCGATATGGGCCATGATCCCGATGTTGCGGACCTTGGCCAGGTCTACACCGGTTTTGGTAGCCACTGTGCCCTCGCGTCGTCTCGTCGTCAGTCGTGATCCGCCGGATTACCAGCGGTAGTGGGCGAAGGCCTTGTTGGACTCCGCCATCTTGTGCGTGTCCTCGCGCTTCTTGACAGACGCGCCGAGGCCGTTGGAGGCGTCGAGCAGCTCGTTCATGAGGCGCTCGGTCATGGTCTTCTCGCGACGCTGGCGGCTGTAGAGCACCAGCCAGCGCAGGGCGAGGGTGGTGCTGCGGGCCGGCCGCACCTCCACCGGGACCTGGTAGGTCGCGCCACCGACACGGCGGCTGCGGACCTCCAGGGTCGGCTTCACGTTGTCCAGGGCGCGCTTCAGCGTGACGACCGGGTCGTTGCCGGTCTTCTCGCGGGCGCCCTCCAGGGCGTCGTACACGATGGACTGCGCGATGGAGCGCTTGCCGTCCAGGAGCACCTTGTTGATCAGCGCGGTGACCAGCGGCGAGTTGTACACCGGGTCAGCGATGAGCTGGCGCTTGCCAGCCGGGCCCTTGCGCGGCATTAGCTCTTCTCCTTCTTCGCGCCGTAGCGGCTGCGCGCCTGCTTGCGGTTCCGCACACCCTGGGTGTCGAGCGAACCCCGGATGATCTTGTACCGAACGCCCGGGAGGTCCTTCACTCGGCCGCCGCGCACGAGCACGATCGAGTGCTCCTGCAGGTTGTGCCCGACGCCGGGGATGTAGGCCGTGACCTCGATCCCGCTGGTCAGCCGGACACGAGCGACCTTGCGAAGCGCGGAGTTCGGCTTCTTGGGCGTCGTCGTGTAGACGCGCGTGCAGACACCCCGGCGCTGGGGGCTGCCCTTCAGCGCAGGCGTCTTGTTCTTGGTCACCTTGTCCTGGCGGCCCTTTCGGACCAGCTGCTGGATCGTGGGCACCGCGTCTCCGTCTTCCTCGTACCGAGCCGGTAAGTCTTGTTCTGCCTGAAGTCCCACTCGCGTGGAACCCGTCATCACCACCTCAAGCGAGGCTGTGACCTGCCGGTTTCCCGACCTCTCCGACCCACGCGGTCGGGCGTGTCGTCCAGTTCTCGGACCTGACACGGACCGCCCGGCCCATGCAAGGGCCGAATCAAGCCGGGGAGTGTTTGCGGCGCTGGGCCCGGCCCCTGACGAGGTCCTGCCGACGCGCACGCAGATTGGCCCGCACACAGCGGGCACGAAGAGAGAGGTTACCGACCCTCGCGCCAAAGGTCAAAGCGAAGCTCTCACTATCGTGATCGACCCCTCCGACGCAAGCCCGCGACACCTTCTCCGGACATGTTCCCGTAGCCATAACGCCGGAACGCCGACGGCTGTTCCCACCCTGCGGGCGGGATCGCCGTCGGCGTTCGGACGTGTCCGGGTCTTTACATCATCATGGCGACGAGGACCACGACGATGACCACCACGACCACCGCGGCGGCGATGATGATGAGGTTCTTGTTGCCCTTGCCGTCCTTGCCGCCCTGCTCGCCGGTGGTGTCGTAACCGGGGTAGGCGGGCTGGTCGCCGTACTGCTGCTGGCCGTACCCCTGCTGCTGCGCGGGCTGGCCGGGCTGCTGGCCGTAACCGTGCTGCTGGCCGTGCTGCCCCTGCTGCCCGTACTGCTGCTGGTCGCCCGGCTGGCCGTACTGCTGCTGCGGGGCCTGCCCCTCGGACTGGCCGTAGGGCTGCTGGCCGAACTGCTGGGCCCCGCCCTGCTGCTGCTCGTAGGGCGACTGCTGCCCGAACGGGAGCGCGCCGCCCTGCTGCTGGTCGTAGGACTGCTGCCCGTACTGCTGCTGGCCGTAGCCCTGCTGTCCGGGCTGCTGGCCCTGCTGCTGGCCGTGCTGCGGGGTCTGCTGGCCGTAGGGCTGCTGCCCGTAGCCCTGGCCCTGCTGCTCGTAGGGCGACTGCTGCTGGCCCTGCTGCTCCTGGCCGGGGGCGGCCCACTGCTGCTGGCCGATGTCCATGCGGGTGGCGTCGCCGAGCGAGGGCTGCTCGGCGCCCTGCTGCCCGGGGTCGAACGCCTGGGTCGGCCGCGCGTCCTCGGCCTGCCGGTCGGACGGGGCGCCGAACTGCGGGTCCTCCCCCGCCACGGGCGCGCCGGGCTGGGCACCGAAACCGGAGTCCGGCGGCGGCACCATCATCGTGCGCTCGTGGTCGCCGCCCTGGCCCTGGTCCTGCCCCTGGCCCTGCCACGGCTCGGCCGGGGCCTCGGCGGGCTTGCGGCCGGGGCCGGAGGCGACCGGGGTGTCCGGTCCGGGCGACCAGTGCCGCGTGGCGGCGTCGTCCACCTCGTGCTTGGGCTTGCCGGGCTCGCCGGCGCCGGGACCGGGGACGATCAGGGTGCGCTCCCCCTCGCTCTGCTGCGGCTCGGGGGGCGGCGGGAAGCCGGGCGCGCCGAACGGCTCCTGGGGAGCGCCGAACGGCTGCTGGCCGTGCGGCTGCTGAGGGTAGGGCTGCTGCTGCTCGCCCTGGCCGTACTGCTGCTGCTCGGGCTGGCCGTACGGCTGCTGCTCGGGCTGGCCGTACGGCTGCTGCGGCTGCTGCTGGCCGTAGTCGGGCTGGCGCTGCGCATATTCGGGCTGCTGGGCGTACTCGGGCCGCTGCGCGTAATCGGACTGCTGCGCGTACCCGGGCTGCTGGGCGTAGCCCTGCTGCTGCGGCTGCCCGTACGGCTGCTCGGGCTGGCCGTACTGCTGGGGCTGCTGCCCGTAGCCCTGGCCCTGCTCCTGGCCGTACGGCTGCTGCTCCTGGCCGTAGGGCTGCTGCGGCTGCTGGCCGTAGTCCTGCTGGGACGGCGCCGGGGGCTGCTGCCCGTACGGCGTCTGCGGCTGCTGCTGCTCGACCATCGTGGGCGGGGGCGGCGGAGGGGTCTGCTCCTGCGGGGCCTCGGGCGGCCGCTGGCCGCCGAGCTGGGGCGCGCCGAAGACCACGGTGCGGTCGCCCATCGGCCGGGCCGGCGGCTCCTGCTTCTGGCCCTTGTCCTGCTCCTGCGCGCCCTGGGGCTTGTCCTTGTCGTCAGGCAACGGCCACTGCGGTCCCTGCGTGCCGTCATTCTCGGTCATCGTCGGGCTCCTTCAGCGCCGTCGCCCCGGGCACCCCGCCCGGACCGTGCCTGTCTGCCCGCAGACGCGTGGCGCATAACGCCGTCTCCGGACCTTGTTCACCGCCTCCCCGCCCAGCGACGACGCCGCCATGACGGGCTTTCCGCCTCCAGCCTGCCCCGATCGCCGGTGGTATCGCAAATCACCGGCCACGGCGCGGGGCGGAAGCGGTCACGCGGGATCCATGATCTCGATCATCTCGCCTCCGGTCCACCGTCGGACACGACAAAGCCGCCTCCCACCCATGGGAAGCGGCTTCGACGGTCGTGACCGGCCTACTCGGACGGGCTCACCTGGAGGCGACGCACTCCACGACGGCGCGCCGTTCGGTCATCCCGAGCTCCACGCTCCGGCCGACGCAGTCCCGCTGGGCCTTGGTGAGCTTCGGTTCCCCGCACAGGCGGAAGCTCGAATACGTACGGCAGTCGTTCCCGGTGGTCCGTTCGGCCCGCTGCGTCTGCGCCGCCTGCGCCTTCGGCTTCTCAGGCGCGGCCTGCGCCGCCGCCGGCCCCCAGACCGCACCCGCGGTTCCGAGGACGGCCAGCATTGTCGTCGCGATGAGCTTCCTCATATGCACCCCCAACAAGCAACGTAGTGCCCCCTTGCCCGGGTCCAGGGGTCAAAACCCCCAAGCAATTCAAAAAACCGACAAGAGTGACGCACGCCCTATTGGGGCGATCAAGGGACAGAGCGCTTGTCCAAGGGCGGAACGGCTCAGTCGGTGACCAGCTCGTCGGGCACCATCAGCACGGCGGGCTCGTCCGGCACGTCCGGAAGGTCCACCGTCCCCGGCTCGTCCGGCGTCCCCGGCAGGCCCGGAGTTCCGGGGGCGCCCGGCGTCCCCGGCGCACCCGGGGTCCCCGGCGATCCCAGCTTGCCCGGCGTCGGGGCCATCGGCCGTCCCGGCGCCTTCGGGGCGGTCGGCGCGGTGGGCGCCTGCGGGGCGGAGTGGCCGGGCTGGTTGTGCGGCCGCCCGTTCCTGTCCTCGCCGTCCTGCTCGCCGTCTGACGGCCCGTCGTCGCCGCACAGCAGCTTGTAGGTCGGCAGGAGGCTGAGCCCCTTCAGCACCGGCCCCAGGACGTCCTCGCAGAGGTCGAAGTCCCTGCGCGGCCGGACGCCCCTGCCCGGCCAGAGACCGGAGAACTCGTCGACGCGCCGGACGGTGCCGTCGTCGGTGCGGATGATCAGCGAGCGTCCGCGCTCCGGCCTCGGGGTGTCCTCGGCGGCCGCCGTCCCGGCGGTGGCGACCAGCAGCCCGCCGCCGATGATCAACGTGCCCGCAGCCGTGACCAGCGTCCTCATCATGCCCCCCACGGGCGGTCCAGGACCACCCTTCGCAGCGGAAGTGTCACCTTCCGCAGTCGATCAGCTCCGGCAGTTCATCTGCCCGAGCCGGGGAACGCGGAACCCGGGCGGCGGGCAAAGAAGCCGCATAGGCCGGGCGCGGCCGGGCCGGGAGGGCGCCCGGGGGAAGGGGCCGGAAACGGCGGGAGGCCGCCTCCCACCGAAGTGGGAGGCGGCCTCCGCGTGCCCTGCCCGACTCTGGGCCCCGGATCGTCCGGGGCCCGGAGGTCAGCGGTTGTACTGACCGAAGTCGTACTCCTCCAGCGGCACCGCTTCGCCGGAGCCCTGGCCGAAGGCGTACTCGGCGCCGTCGTCGTAGGAGCCGACCGAGTAGACCGCGGCCTTCGCCTCCTCGGTGGGCTCGACCCGCACGTTGCGGTACTGGGGCATGCCCGTACCGGCCGGGATGAGCTTGCCGATGATGACGTTCTCCTTGAGGCCCAGCAGCGGGTCGCTCTTGGCGTGCATCGCGGCCTCGGTGAGGACGCGGGTGGTCTCCTGGAAGGAGGCCGCCGACAGCCACGACTCGGTCGCCAGGGACGCCTTGGTGATGCCCATGAGCACCGGGCGGCCCGCCGCCGGCACGCCGCCCTCGGCGACGACCGAGCGGTTGCGCTCCTCGAAGATCGGACGCTCGATCAGGTCGCCCGGGAGCAGGTCGGTGTCGCCCGACTCCAGGATGTTCACCCGCTTGAGCATCTGCCGCACGATGATCTCGATGTGCTTGTCGTGGATCGACACGCCCTGCGAGCGGTAGACCTCCTGGACCTCGTGGACCAGGTGCAGCTGCACCGCGCGCGGGCCGAGGATGCGCAGGACCTCGTGCGGGTTCTGCGCGCCCTTGATCAGCTGCTGGCCGACCTCGACGTGGGCGCCCTCGCGGACACCGTCCTCCAGGCGCGAGCGCATCGGCACCTGGTAGGCGATCTCCTCCGAGCCGTCGTCGGGGACGATGACGACCTTGCGGGTCTTCTCCGTCTCGTCGATCTTGACCCGGCCGGCGACCTCGCTGATCGGGGCCACACCCTTGGGGATGCGGGCCTCGAACAGCTCCTGCACACGCGGCAGACCGTGGGTGATGTCGCCACCGGCCACACCACCGGTGTGGAAGGTGCGCATCGTCAGCTGGGTGCCGGGCTCGCCGATGGACTGCGCGGCGATGATGCCGACGGCCTCGCCGACGTCCACGCGCTTGCCGGTGGCCAGCGAGCGGCCGTAGCAGGCGGCGCAGACACCGATCTTGGCCTCGCAGACCAGGGCGCTGCGGGTGCGCACCGACTCCACGCCGGCCTCGACCAGGCGCGACACCACGGCGTCGGACAGGTCGGTGTCGGCGGGGAAGATCACCGTGCCGTCGACCACGACGTCCTCGGCGATGGTGCGGCCGATCAGCATGGTCTCGGTGGTGGCCGGCTTGACCAGCGTGCCGTCGGACAGCTTGTCGGCGACCTGGAACGGGATCGTGCGGTCGGTGCCGCAGTCCTCCTCGCGCACGAT
The DNA here is from genome assembly GCF_001552635.1 of Actinomadura hibisca NBRC 15177. Lineage (GTDB taxonomy): Bacteria > Actinomycetota > Actinomycetes > Streptosporangiales > Streptosporangiaceae > Spirillospora > Spirillospora hibisca. The sequence goes on from NZ_BCRO01000077.1 coordinate 24,619, forward strand.
CACGTCCTGCGCGACGTCCACCAGACGACGGGTCAGGTAACCCGAGTCGGCGGTGCGCAGCGCGGTGTCGGCCAGGCCCTTGCGGGCGCCGTGCGTCGAGATGAAGTACTCGACGACCGACAGGCCCTCGCGGAAGGACGACTTGATCGGACGCGGGATGGTCTCGCCCTTGGGGTTGGAGACCAGGCCGCGCATACCGGCGATCTGGCGGAGCTGGAGGGGGTTGCCGCGGGCGCCCGACTGGATCATCATCCAGATCGGGTTCTCCTTGGGGAACGCCTTCTCCATGTCCACCGCCACGTCGGCGGTGGCCTTGTTCCAGATCTCGATGAGCTCCTGCTTGCGCTCGTCGTCGGTGATCAGACCGCGGTTGAACTCGCGCTGCACCTTGTCGGCGCGGGCCTCGTAGGAGGTCAGGATGTCCGCCTTGTTCGGCGGGGTCACCACGTCCTCGATCGAGATGGTCACACCGGACCGGGTGGCCCAGTGGAACCCGGCGCTCTTCAGCGCGTCCAGCGCGTTGGCGACCTCGACCTTGGGGTAGGTCTCGGCCAGCTCGTTCACGATCGCCGACAGCTGCTTCTTGCCGATCTCCGCGTTCACGAACGGGAAGTCGGCCGGCAGGGTCTCGTTGAACAGCGCGCGGCCCAGCGTGGTCTCCAGCCGGTACGGCTGGCCGGGCTCGTAGCCCTCGGGCGCCTGCCAGCCGCGGGGCGGCGGGACGTCCTTGAGCCGGAGCTGGACGGTGGCCTGCAGCGACAGCTCCTCGCGGTCGTAGGCCATGATCGCCTCGGAGATCGAGCCGAACGCGCGGCCCTCCCCCGGTGCGCCGTCCTTCTGCGTGGTCAGCCAGTACAGGCCGATCACCATGTCCTGGGTGGGCATGGTGACGGGCTTGCCGTCCGACGGCTTCAGGATGTTGTTGGTGGACAACATCAGGATGCGGGCCTCGGCCTGGGCCTCGGCCGACAGCGGCAGGTGCACCGCCATCTGGTCGCCGTCGAAGTCGGCGTTGAAGGCCGTGCAGACCAGCGGGTGGATCTGGATGGCCTTGCCCTCGACCAGCTGCGGCTCGAACGCCTGGATGCCCAGGCGGTGCAGCGTGGGCGCGCGGTTGAGCAGCACCGGGTGCTCGGTGATGACCTCTTCCAGCACGTCCCACACGACCGGGCGGGCCCGCTCGACCATGCGCTTGGCGCTCTTGATGTTCTGCGCGTGGTTCAGGTCGACCAGACGCTTCATCACGAACGGCTTGAACAGCTCCAGCGCCATCTGCTTGGGCAGGCCGCACTGGTGCAGCTTCAGCTGCGGGCCGACGACGATGACCGAACGGCCGGAGTAGTCGACGCGCTTGCCCAGCAGGTTCTGGCGGAACCGGCCCTGCTTGCCCTTCAGCATGTCGCTGAGGGACTTCAGGGGCCGGTTGCCCGGACCGGTGACGGGGCGGCCGCGGCGGCCGTTGTCGAACAGCGCGTCGACGGCCTCCTGGAGCATCCGCTTCTCGTTGTTCACGATGATCTCGGGCGCGCCGAGGTCGAGCAGGCGCTTCAGCCGGTTGTTCCGGTTGATGACGCGGCGGTACAGGTCGTTCAGGTCGGAGGTCGCGAAGCGGCCGCCGTCCAGCTGCACCATCGGACGCAGGTCCGGCGGGATCACCGGGATGCAGTCCAGCACCATGCCGAGCGGGCTGTTGCGGGTGTTGAGGAACGCCGAGACGACCTTGAGCCGCTTGAGGGCGCGGGCCTTCTTCTGGCCCTTGCCGGTGCGGATGATCTCGCGGAGCTTCTCGGCCTCGGCGTCGAGGTCGAAGTTCTGGAGCCGGGCCTGGATGGCCGCGGCGCCCATGCCGCCCTCGAAGTACTTGCCGAACCGGTCGCGCATCTCGCGGTAGAGCAGCTCGTCGCCCTCCAGGTCCTGGACCTTGAGGTTCTTGAAGCGGCTCCACACCTCGTCGAGGCGGTCCAGCTCGCGCTGGGCGCGGTCGCGCAGCTGCTTCATCTCGCGCTCGGCGCCGTCGCGGACCTTGCGCTTCTGGTCCGCCTTGGCCCCGGCCTCCTCCAGCTCGCCGAGGTCGCCCTCCAGCTTCTGCTGGCGGCTCTCGATCTGCGCGTCGCGGGCCTGCTCGATCTGCTGGCGCTCCACCGAGATGTGCGCTTCCAGGGTCGGCAGGTCACGGTCGCGGCGCTCGGCGTCCACGCTGGTGATCATGTAGGCCGCGAAGTAGATGATCTTTTCGAGATCCTTCGGGGCCAGGTCCAGCAGGTAGCCCAGGCGCGAGGGGACGCCCTTGAAGTACCAGATGTGGGTGACCGGCGCGGCCAGCTCGATGTGGCCCATCCGCTCACGGCGCACCTTGGCACGGGTCACCTCGACGCCGCAGCGCTCACAGATGATGCCCTTGAACCGGACGCGCTTGTACTTGCCGCAGTAGCACTCCCAGTCCCGGGTCGGGCCGAAGATCTTCTCGCAGAAGAGTCCGTCCTTCTCGGGCTTGAGGGTCCGGTAGTTGATCGTCTCCGGCTTCTTCACCTCGCCGTGGGACCACTGGCGGATGTCGTCGGCGGTCGCCAGGCCGATGCGAAGCTCGTCGAAGAAGTTGACGTCAAGCAACTTGTTTCCCCTTGAGTTGATCAGACCTCTTCGACACTGCTCGGCTCACGCCGGGACAGGTCGATGCCGAGCTCCTCCGCGGCGCGGAAGACGTCCTCGTCGGTGTCGCGCATCTCGATGGACATGCCGTCGCTGGAGAGCACCTCGACGTTGAGGCACAACGACTGCATCTCCTTGATGAGCACCTTGAAGGACTCGGGGATACCGGGCTCGGGGATGTTCTCGCCCTTGACGATGGCCTCGTAGACCTTCACGCGGCCCAGCACGTCGTCGGACTTGATGGTCAGCAGCTCCTGGAGCGCGTAGGCGGCTCCGTAGGCCTCAAGGGCCCAGACCTCCATCTCACCGAAGCGCTGGCCGCCGAACTGGGCCTTGCCGCCGAGCGGCTGCTGGGTGATCATCGAGTACGGGCCGGTCGAGCGGGCGTGGATCTTGTCGTCGACCAGGTGGAGCAGCTTGAGGATGTAGATGTAGCCGACCGAGATCGGGTCCTTGTAGGGCTCGCCGGTGCGGCCGTCGAACAGCCGCGCCTTCCCGCCCGGACCCACCATGCGGTTACCGTCGCGGTTGGGCAGGGTGGACTCGATCAGACCGGTGACGTCGTCCTCGCGGGCGCCGTCGAACACCGGGGTGGCGGTGTTGGTCCAGGCCGGGGCCTCGTCCACGCCGAGCTCCTTGAGCTGGCGCTTCCAGTCGGCGTCGTCGCCCTCGACCTTCCAGCCGCGGGAGGCGACCCACCCCAGGTGGGTTTCCAGGACCTGGCCGACGTTCATGCGGCCGGGGACGCCCAGCGGGTTGAGGACGATGTCGACGGGGGTGCCGTCCTCCAGGAACGGCATGTCCTCCACCGGCAGGACCTTGGAGATGACGCCCTTGTTGCCGTGGCGTCCCGCGAGCTTGTCACCGTCGGTGATCTTGCGCTTCTGCGCCACGTACACGCGCACCAGCTCGTTCACACCCGGCGGGAGCTCGTCGCCCTCGTCGCGGGAGAACACCCGCACCCCGATGACCTTGCCCTGCTCGCCGTGCGGCACCTTCAGCGAGGTGTCGCGCACCTCGCGCGCCTTCTCACCGAAGATCGCCCGCAGCAGCCGCTCCTCCGGCGTCAGCTCGGTCTCACCCTTGGGCGTCACCTTGCCCACCAGGATGTCGCCCGGGACGACGTCGGCGCCGATGCGGATGATGCCGCGCTCGTCCAGGTCGGCCAGGACCTCCTCGGACACGTTCGGGATGTCCCGGGTGATCTCCTCAGGGCCCAGCTTGGTGTCACGGGCGTCGACCTCGTGCTCCTCGATGTGGATCGAGGACAACACGTCGTCCTGCACCAGACGCTGGGACAGGATGATTGCGTCTTCGTAGTTGTGACCCTCCCACGGCATGAACGCCACCAGCAGGTTCTTGCCCAGCGCCATCTCACCCTGGTCGGTGCACGGACCGTCGGCCACGACCTGGTTGACCTCGACGCGCTGGCCCTCGTGCACGATCGGCTTCTGGTTGAAGCAGGTGCCCTGGTTGGAGCGCTTGAACTTGGCCACCCGGTAGGTGGTGCGCGTGCCGTCGTCGTTCATGACGGTCACGTAGTCGGCCGAGACCTCCTCGACCACGCCGGCCTTCTCGGCGACGATGACGTCACCGGCGTCGACGGCGGCGCGGTACTCCATGCCGGTGCCGACGAGCGGGGCCTCGCTGCGCAGCAGCGGGACCGACTGGCGCTGCATGTTGGAGCCCATCAGCGCGCGGTTGGCGTCGTCGTGCTCCAGGAACGGGATCATCGCCGTGGCGACCGAGGTCATCTGCCGCGCCGAGACGTCCATGTACTGGACCTCGGTCGGCGGGATCAGCTCGACCTCGCCGCCCTTCTTGCGGACGAGGATCTTCTCTTCCTGGAAGGTGCCGTCGTCGTTGAGCAGGGAGTTGGCCTGCGCGACGACGAAGCGGTCCTCCTCGTCGGCGGTCAGGTAGTCGACCTGCTCGCTGACCCGGCCGTTCTCGACCTTGCGGTAGGGGGTCTCCACGAAGCCGAACGGGTTGACCCGGCCGAACGCCGCCAGCGAGCCGATGAGGCCGATGTTCGGGCCTTCGGGCGTCTCGATCGGGCACATGCGGCCGTAGTGCGACGGGTGGACGTCACGGACCTCCATGCCGGCGCGCTCACGGGACAGACCACCCGGACCCAGCGCGGACAGACGCCGCTTGTGCGTCAGGCCGGCCAGCGGGTTGGTCTGGTCCATGAACTGCGACAGCTGCGAGGTGCCGAAGAACTCCTTGATGGAGGCCACGACCGGGCGGATGTTGATCAGGGTCTGCGGCGTGATCGCCTCGACGTCCTGGGTCGTCATCCGCTCCCGGACCACACGCTCCATCCGCGCCAGGCCCAGACGCACCTGGTTCTGGATCAGCTCGCCCACCGTGCGCAACCGCCGGTTGCCGAAGTGGTCGATGTCATCGACCTCGATCGGCACCGAGACCGAGCCGAGGGTGCCCTCCTCCTCGCCGGCGTGCAGGCGCACCAGGTACTCGATCGTGGCGACGACGTCGTCCTCGGTCAGCGTGCCCTGGTTCATCTCCAGTTCGAGGCCGAGCTTCTTGTTGACCTTGTAGCGGCCGACCTTGGCCAGGTCGTAACGCTTGGGATTGAAGTACAGGTTCTCCAGCAGGGTCTGCGCCGACTCCTTGGTCGGCGGCTCACCCGGACGCAGCTTGCGGTAGATGTCCAGCAGCGCGTCATCCTGACCGGAGGTGTGATCCTTCTCCAGCGTGATGTTGATCGACTCGTACGCACCGAAACGCTCACGGATCCGCGCCTCGTCCCACCCCAGCGCCTTCAGCAACACCGTCACCGGCTGCTTGCGCTTACGGTCGATGCGCACACCCACGTTGTCACGCTTGTCGATCTCGAACTCCAGCCAAGCACCCCGGCTGGGAATCACCTTGCAGCCGTAGATGTCCTTGTCGGAGACCTTGTCGAGGGCGCGCTCGAAGTACACGCCGGGCGAGCGGACCAGCTGCGAGACGACGACTCGCTCGGTGCCGTTGATGATGAAGGTGCCCTTCGGCGTCATGAGCGGGAAATCACCCATGAACACCGTTTGGCTCTTGATCTCACCGGTGGTGTTGTTGATGAACTCCGCCGTGACGAACATCGGCGCGGAGTAGGTCATGTCCTTGTCCTTGCACTCCTCCACGGAGTACTTCGGCGGCTCGAACCGGTGATCCCGGAACGACAACGACATGGTCCCGGAGAAGTCCTCGATCGGACTGATCTCCTCAAAGATCTCCTCCAGCCCCGACTGCGTCGGGACACTTCTGCTTCCGGCCTTCTGGGCCGCCTCGACCCGGGCCTTCCACCTCTCATTACCCAGCAGCCAGTCAAACGAATTGGTCTGCAGAGCAAGGAGGTCCGGGACTTCGAGCGGCTCCTTGATGCGCGCGAAGGAGACGCGGTTCGGACCGGTTGCGGTATTCGAGGCGTTGCGCGAGGCTGCCAAGAGGTGGTCCTTCCGAGGGCTCGCGGCGTAACTGACGACACGCACGCCAGACGATCCACGTTCAAGACCCGCGCAAACCGCCCCAGATGGGGGCAGGGCAGGGACGCTCTCACACGTGGATAGTCAGAGGGCAGCGCAAAGGGGCAGTGTAGCCGACTGGTACACCGCTCGCAACTCTACGCCCGCAGTATGCATCACAGTTGCCTGCGAGCATCGCCTCTCCAGGGCCTGGAGTCAAGAGCGGACTTGGACTTTTCGGGCTCTGACCTGCAGTGAGGAAGGCCATAGTTTAAGCCCACCCCAGGTTACCCGACAGTAGGGGTGGGAAGGGGGTCGGGGGACCGGCCCCGAACAGGGCGGTCCCCCGGTACAACACCGGGCCGCTGCCCGGCATTCCATGAGATCGTCTAGATCATCTGGAGCTCGGCGACCAGCCAGCGGCCGCCGACCTTCTGCATGGTCATCCGCAGCGTGTACTGGCTGGGCGTGCGTTGCGCGGTGGTGCCCTTGGCCGTCTGCTGGTTCAGGTAGACCAGCGCCACGGCCCTGTCACCGTCCACGCTCTCCACCGCGGTCTTCACCGCGGTGCCCTCCACCACCGTCTGCTGCTGGGTGGCGGACGGCTTCACCTGGCCGATCTGCTTCTCGAACTCGGTCTTGAACTTGCCGGTGGTGTGCCCGGCGGCCCGCTTGAGATCGGCGTCGATGGTGCGGAAGTCGTAGGAGGACAGGTCCTGGGCGGCCCGGCCCGCCGCGAACGTGACGCTCTTGATGTCGCCGTCGTCCCCGATCTTGGGCGAGGTGCCGCCCATGGCGACCAGGATCCACGCCAGCGCGCCCGCCAGGAGCACGATGGCGGCCGTCAGCGCGTAGTGCAGCCTGCCGAAGCGGAAGCCGCGGCGGCGGCGCTCGGCGGCGGGCTCTGAGCCGTCGTCGGCGTCCTCGACCTCGTCGGCGGCCTTGTCCTCGTCGACCTTGTCGGTCTCGACGACCTCGGCCGGCTCGTCCTCGGCCTCGGTCTTCGTGGCGGTCTTGGTCAGGACGGGCTTGGCCGGCTCTTCCTCGTCGGTGTCGGCGTCGGTCGTGGTGACCTCGGCCGTGTCCGTCTCCGGCGTGTCGTCCTCGGCGTCGGCCTCTTCGGGCTTCTCGGCCGTCTTCGTCTTCGCCTTGGCGGGCGGGACGTCCTCGACGCCCTCGGTCTCGGCCTCGGCGGCGTTCTCGGCCTCCTCGGCCTCGGCCGCGGCCCGTTCGGCCTCCTCGGCGGCCTCGCGGGCCTTCCGGGCGGCCTCCTCGGCCTTCAGCCGCGCCTTCTCGGCCTTCTCCGCCTTGCGCGCCTTCTCGGCGGCCTCGCGCTTTCCGCGCCCGAGCATCGTCATGGGACCAGCCCCAGCTTCGAGACGAGCCAGCGCCCGTCGACACGGGTGAGGTCCATGGCGAACCGGTAGTAGCGCGGCGCGCCGTTCTGGACCTTCGGGCTCGTGGTGGTCGCGCTGATCGCCACGATCGCCTCGGCGGAGTCGCCGTCGATCGAGACCACCCCGGCGCGCACGTTCTGCACGGTGGAGGTGGACTGGGTCTTGGTGGCGGTGTCAGCGATGATCTTGGCCTGGGTGGCCCACTGGTTCTTGATGTCGCCGGTCATGCCACTGAGCACCTGGTCGATGCCCTTCTGCACGTTCCGGTAGTCGAGGCTGGCCAGGTTGACGCCGGTCTGCTTGGCGGCCTGCATGGCCGCCGCGCGGGCGTCGTCCTGGTCCTTGGCCTCCCACAGGCGGAAGCCGAACACCCCCACCGCCGCGGCCAGCGCCACGGCGACCACCCCCAGGACGATCGCGGTGACCGTGCCACCGCGGCCCTGCGACGCCGCGGCATCGACCGCGTCGGTCGCGCCGTACTTCATCGCGTCGCCTCCTTCATCGCGTGTCGATCACCTTGCGTCCGCGGCCCCGGCCGGAACGCCGGCCGGGGCGGGAACGTCACTTGGCCAGCGGCCCGAACAGGAGCATCTTCCAGGAGGCGTCCCCGAGCAGACGCTGCTGGCCGCCGGTCCGGCCCATGCCGTAGCGCTTGCCGTCGGGCCCGTAGACCGCGCCGGTCGAAGGATCGTACCCGGCGAGTTCCACAGAGTTGGACGAAAGCGGCACGTAGATGCTGTCGGCGGGGGCGGCGGCGGTGTTCTCGCCGTCGTCGCCGCTCTTGGTCTCCGCGCCCTTCGCCTCGCTCTTGGCGTCCTGCTGCTTGGCGCTCACGCCGGCCCCGCCGGAGGGGAAGCCCGCGCCCTCGGTGGCGCCGGGCGGCACCTTGGGCAGGGGGGCCAGCGCCTCCTGCGGCACGTTGCGGGAGCCGCGCACGGCCGCCGGGCCCTGCTTGGGCTCCTTGCAGCCGACGTCGAGGCGCGGCGCCTTGCGGTCGGTGAACTGCGGCCACCGGCGCTTGACGTCCTCGTAGCCCTTGGTGCAGGGCGCCGGGTGGTCGATGTTCAGCGCGAGGCCGAGGTGCTGGGTGCCGTCGCCGGGCGTCACGGTGAACGCGCCGGCCACCGCCACCGGGTACAGGATCAGCAACGACCGCAGGCCCGCCTTGCGGGAGGCGATGACCTGCCCGGTGGTGGTCATGTTGGCCAGCAGCACCGGCAGCGTGGGCGCCAGGTCGTTGATCAGCCCGTTGGCCTGCGTCACCGCGCCGGGGGTGGCGTCGATGGTGGAGCGCAGCGCCGGGTCGTCCTTGCGCAGCGAGGTGGACAGCTCGTTGAGGTTGGCGGCGAAGCCGCGGATGTTGGCGCCCTGCGACCGCTGGGTGTCCAGCACGGTGCGGCTGTTGTCCAGCAGCTCCTTGGTGTCGGGGAAGGAGCGGTCGGCGGTCTGGAGCAGCCGGTCGGTGTCGTCCAGGATCTTCTGCAGGTCGGTGGCCGACCCGGAGAACGCCTTGTCCAGCTCGTCCACGATGGTGCCGAGGTGCTGGGGGTTCACCGACGACACGAGGTTGTCGACGTTGCGCAGCAGCTCGGCGGTGGACACCGGCAGCTTGGTGAGCTGGCGCGGGATCGTGTACGGGTCGCCCTGGTCCAGGTAGGGGCCGGTGTTCCTGGACGGCTGGAGGTCGATGTACTGCTCGCCGACCGCCGACCGGTTGGCGACGACGGCGGCGGTGCCCTCGCGCGGGATGCGCTTGCCGCGTTCGAGCACCAGCTTGACCTTGATGCCGTCGCGGGTGAGCTGGATCGGCCCGACCCGGCCGACCGGGGTGCCGCGGTAGGTGACCTCGGCGTTGGTGAACACGCCGCCGGAGTCGGTGAGGTCGACGTAGGCGGTGTACTCGCGGCCCAGCACGCCGCGGCCGATCCCGATGTAGTTCACCGACACGATGGTGACGCCGATGATCGTGATCAGGGCGAACGCGATGAGCTGGATCTTGACGCCGCGCTTGAGGATCACGACAGGCCCCCCGTCATCAGGGTCTTCAGATCGGTGGGTCCCATGGCGCCCGGCAGGTTGCGGCCCTTGTCGTTCTTGGCGGGCTGCTGCTGCTTGTTCTGCTTGTTCGGCTGCGCCGGCTGCTTCGGCTGCGTGGGTTGCTGGAGACCCGGCAGCCCGCCGCCGGTGGGCATCTGCGGCAGCACGCCGAGCGGCGTCTTCGGCAGGCTCACGTTCGGGACCTTCAACATCCCGCGCATCTGCTTGCCGCCGAGCTGGTCCTCCAGGTCGGTGCCGCCCAGCAGGTTGCGGGCGATCGACTCGAAGTCCAGGTCGATGGTCAGCCGCACGTTGCCGTAGTCGCCCTCGATCACGTTGCCGAACTTGGGCGAGAACGGGAAGGACCCGATGGACTCCAGCGCCCGGGGCAGGTCCGACCCGGCCTTGTTGAGGTTCTTCAGGATCACGTCCAGGTCCCGCAGGTTGGCCAGCAGGTCGTCGCGCGACTGGTTGATCACCCCGGTGGTGGTGCGGCTCAGCTTGTCCAGCGCCACCAGCATCCGGGTCAGGTCGGCGCGGTTGCGGTTGAGCACCGAGATGGCCGGGCCGGTCTTGTCGATCGTGTCGGTGATCGTGCGGCGCTCGTCGGCCAGCTTGCCGCTGAGCCGGTCGATGCTGTCCAGGGCGCGGGTGATGGACGAGCGGTTGCGGTCCAGCGTGCCCACGAACGTGTTGACCCGGTGCAGCACCGACTTGATGGTGGCCTCGCGGCCGCCCATCGCGGCCTGGAGCTCGTGGGTGATGGTGGAGACCTGCTCGATGCCGCCGCCGTTGAGCAGCAGGCTCATCGCCGACAGCACCTCTTCGATCTCGGTGCTGCGGGTGGTGCGCGACAGCGGGATGACGTCGCCCTTGCCGAGCTCGCCGGTGGGCGGCTCGTTGGCCGGCGGCGACAGCGCGACGAACTTCTCGCCCAGCAGGCTGGTCTGGCCGACGGTGGCGATCGCGTTGTCGGGCAGCCGCACGTCCTTGCGGATCTTGAGGCTGACCACCGCGTGCCAGCCGCCGGGCCCGCCGGCCAGGTCGATCTGGTCGACCTTGCCGACCGACACGTCGTTGACCTTGACCACCGACTGCGGGACCAGGTCCAGCACGTTGGCGAACTCGACCTTGACGTTGCGGGGGTCGTCGCCGAGGTCGGGGCCGCCGGGCAGCGGGATGGAGTCCACCCCGCGGAACCCGCAGCCGGTCAGCGCGACCGTCCCGGCGACCGCCGCGACCGCGAGCCGCACCAGCGGGACCCGCCTGCCCCGTGTCTCGTGCCGCGTCACTGGCCACCTCCGGGGAGCAGCGAGGTGAACGACCTCGGCTTGGCCCGCCCGTTGCCGGCGGGGGTGCTGGTCTTGCTCTTGGCCTGGGTCTTCTTCTTGGCGTCCGACCCCAGCACCTTGCCGGTGCCCGTGCCGCCGGTGGGGACCCGCTCGTTCGGCCCGTAGGCGTCCGGCGGGATCGGCTGGGGGTCGTAGTGGGTGGTCAGCGCGGTGATCCAGGACAGGTCCAGGCTGAGCCCGGTCAGCGCCTTGCCGATGCCGTTGTAGGGCTGGACGAAGTCCAGGCACTGCTTGGCCGGGGTGCCCACCGAGTAGGCCAGCGAGCAGATCCAGTCGGCCAGGTCGTGGAACTGGCGCAGGTCGGCGCGGTTGTGGATGGTGCCGCTGATCGGGTCGTAGGCGCGCGCCACGTTGTTGATCGCCAGCGGCGCGTTGGCCAGGAACTCCGCCAGCGCGTCCTTCTCCTTGACCAGCACGCCGGTGACCTGCGCGAGCTGGCGGACGTTGTCCGACAGCTGCCCGCGGTTGTCCTTGACGAACCGCTGCACGTTGCGCAGCGTCGGGGCGAGGGTGTTGAGGGCCGCGCTCAGCTCCTCCTTCTCCCCCGCCAGCTGGCCCGACACCCCGTTGAGGTGCCCGGTGAACTGCCGGATCTGCTGGTCGTTGGCCTTCATCGCGCCGGTGATGATCCGCAGGTTCTCGATCGTCTTGGCGACGTCCTCGCGGTCGTTGCTGAGGGTGCTCAGCATCTGGGAGGTGTCGGAGATGGTCTGCCGGATGTCGGTGCCCTGGCCCTCCAGGGTCTGCGCGCCGACCGCCAGCAGCCGCGACAACGAGCCCTGCCCGTCGGCGCCGGGCTTGTTGGCGCCCTCGGGGCCCAGCGCCTTGTTCAGGTCGTTGAGGCTGCCGCCGATCTCGTCCACCTCGACCGGCACCGCGGTGCGGTTGATGGTGAGGGTCGCCTTGTCCGGCATCACCTCGCCGCCCTTGTAGGCGGGGGTGAGCTGGACGTAGCGGTCGGAGACCAGGGTCTGGTTGACGATGACGGCCTGCGCGTTGGCCGGGACCTTGTACTTGGCGTCGTACTTCAGCTCGACCTTCACCGAGCCGCCGGCCGGGGTCACGCTGGTGACCCTGCCGACCGGGATGCCGAGGATGCGCACGTCGGCGCCGGAGTACAGACCCACGGTCTTGCTGAAGTAGGCCGTCATGTACCGCTGCTTGGGCTCGCGAAGCAGCAGCACCAGCGCGGCCGCCAGCACCGCGAGCGCGAGCGCCGCGCCGCCGATGCGGAGGATGGTTGCTGAGTTACGCACGAGTGACCTGCCTGCTCACGCTCACGGGAGGAACGGCAACGGGTTGTTCTGGTTACCGGACTTGCGGCCCTGCTGGCCGCCCTGCTGACCGCCGTTGGCCGGACCCCGGTCCCCGGCTCCCCCGTCGTTGTCGGGGGCGTCCTTGATGGAGGCGGGGATCGGGAGGAGGTTCTGGATGTAGCTGTCGAACCAGCGGCCGGTGCCGGTGACGTCGGCGAACTGCCGCGTGTAGGGCGCGAACAGCTGCAACGCCCGGTCCAGGTTGTTCTGGTTCTTCAGCAGCAGCCTGTTGACGCGCTCCAGGTTGTCCAGCATCGGGCGCAGCTGGCCCTCGTTCTCCTTGATCAGCGCGTTGACCTGCTGGGACAGGGCCACCGTGTTGATCAGGAGCTGGTGGATGACCGCGCGCCGGGCCTGCACGGCCTGCAGGACCTTGTCGCCGTCCTGGATCAGCTTGGTGAAGTCCTGGTTGCGGTCGGCCAGCAGCTGCGAGACGTCCTTGGCCCGCCCGGCGAGCTGGTGCAGGTCCTCGTCGCGCGAGGCGATGGTGTCCGACAATCGCCGCAGGCCCTTCAGGGACGCGCGGATCTCGTCCGGCGAGTTCTTGAAGGTGTCCGACAGCACGTCGAAGGACTTGGCCACCTGCTTGTAGTCGATCTTGCTGATGCGCTGGCTCAGCTCGCTGATGGCCGGGACCACCTCGAACGGCGTGGCCGTGCGGTCCACCGGGATCGGCTTGCGCAGGGTGCCGCCGCCGCGCGGGTCCAGCGACAGGAAGTGCGAGCCCAGCACCGTCTTGATCTTGATCTCGGCGCGGGTCAGCTCGCCCAGCCTGACCCCGTCGTTCACCCGGAAGGTGACCCTGACGCGGTCGCCCGCCAGCTCCAGGTCGGTCACCTTGCCGACCTTGACGCCGGCGACGCGCACCTCCTCGTCGGCCCGCAGGCCGGCGGCCTCGGCGAACAGGGCGGTGTGCTTGGTGCCGCCGGCGAACCACGGGATGTTCTGCAGGTTCAGCGCCAGGGCCAGGACCAGGGCGATGATCGCGAACGCGGCGAGGCCGATGGGGACCGGGTTGCGCTCCCGGAAGGGGATCCTCACGGCTTGCACCTCGCGTTCTCGTTCACGATCGCCGGGGTCTGGTAGACCGGGCCGCCGGGCAGCCGCACCCGCGCGTCGAGACCGCAGATGTACATGTTGAACCAGGAGCCGTAGGAGGAGATGTTGACCAGTCCCTCCAGCCGCTTGGGCGTGCGCTCCAGGCCCTTCTGCAGGTAGCTCTCGTTGGCGTTCAGCGTGCCGGCCAGCGTGCGCAGGCCCGCCACGTCGCGCTTGATGTCGGCCCGGCCGTCGCGCAGCAGCGCGGCGGTGGTGCCGGTCAGCTCGTTGATCGCCGCCACCGAGTCGAAGATCGCCTCGCGGTCGTCGGCGACCCCGGACACGAAGCCGCGCAGGTCGGTGATCAGCCGGTTGACCTCGGTGTGCCGCTGGTCGATGGTGCCCAGCACCTCGTTGAGGTTGGTGATCACGTCCCCGATGACCTTGTCGCGGTCGGCGAGGGTGTTGGTCAGCGACGCCACGTGCGACAGCAGGCTGTTGACGGTGCCGCCCTCGCCCTGGAGGGTCTGCACGATCTGGAAGGCCAGCTTGTTGACGTCGTCGGGCTCCAGCGCCTTGAACAGCGGGCGGAAGCCGTTGAACAGCACGGTGAGGTCGAGCGCGGGCTTGGTCTGCGACACCGGGATGGTGCCGCCGGGGCGCAGGTAGTCGTTGGCCGCGCCCGGCCCCTCGCTCATCGCCAGGTACCGCTGGCCCATCAGGTTGCGGTAGCGGACCTGCATCTGGGTGGAGGCCGGCACCCCGGCCCGGAACACCCCCTCGCGGTTGAGGCTGAAGGTGACCCGGGCCTGGTTGCGGCCGAACAGCTCGATCTTGTCGACCTGGCCGACGCGCACGCCGGCCACCCGCACGTCGTCCTTCTCCAGCAGCCCGGCCACGTCGGTGAACACGGCCTTGTAGCTGCGGGTGTCGGCGAAGCGCAGGTTGGTGATGGTCATCGCCAGCACGCCGGTGGCCAGCGAGGTCAGCACCACGAAGATCACCAGTTTGACGGCGGCGCCTGTGGTCTTCACTTGACGGTCACCACCGATCCCTGCATCACCGGGCCGAACAGCAGCGCGGCGAGGTCGGACACCTGGTCGGCCGGGGTGCGGGTCAGCGGCCCGACCACGTTCTTGATCTTTTCCTTCTCGCTCATGGTCCCGGGATCGACGAACACGTTCGACACCGCGCGACCGCGGCCGTTCGCCGTCGGGTGCGGGATCGGGTCATTGGGCGCGTGCGGGTTCTTCCACCACAGGTCGTCCTCTGTCCCGTCGCGCGCCAGGTAGTCGGGGAACGGGATCTGCGGGTTGGGCAGGTTGTAGCAGCGCGGCCCGCGCATGTCCTTGGCCTCGGGCCGGTCCAGCGGGTACTTGTAGGCCGGCCGCGGCTTGACGATCTCGATCGTCAGGTTGAAGGTCTTGCCGTTGCCGCCGACCCGGTCGGCCTCCGGGCCCAGCTTGAGCAGGCCGTTCAGCACGCACGGCAACGACGGCGAGTACTCGGCCAGCAGCGCCAGGCCGTCGCGGTTGGCGATGTTGAAGCCGATGATCTTGGGGGCGTTCTCCCGCATGAACCGGTTCCCGTTCCCCGCGAACCCGGTCACCATCGGGATGATGTCCTCGATCGTGCCCTGCTTGTCGGTGATGGTCTTGCTGGTGACGTTGAGGTTGCGCAACGTCTGGAGCAGGTCCGGGGCCGCGGCCGAGTAGATGTCGGACACGTCGGCCAGGCCGTTGAGGTCGTAGACCAGCGTCGACAGCTCGGGGTTGATCTTCTTGAGCAGCGCGTCGGTCTGCTCCAGGTTGCGGCCGAGCTGGTCGCCGCGGCCCTGGAGCGCCGTCGCCAGCGCGTTCAGGGTCGTGTTGAGCTTCTCGGGCCGCACCGCCTGGAGCAGCGGCAGCAGCTTGTTCAGCACCCGGTCGATCTCGATCGCCGACTGCGAGACGTCCTGCGGGATCGTCTGGCCCTTGCGCAGCCCCAGCGGCCCCGGCTGCTCCGGGATGCCGAGGTCGACGTACTTCTCGCCGAACAACGTCTTGGGCAGCAGCCGCGCCTGGACGTTGTTCGGGATCAGCTTGGCCTTGTCGGGGTCCAGCGCCAGGTCCAGCACCGCGCCCTTGTCGGTGGCGCGGGTCGAGCGCACCTCGCCGACGATCAGGCCGCGGACCTTCACGTCCGAGTGCGGCAGCAGCTGCAACCCGGCGCGCTGGGCGTCCACCTTCACCTTCACCACCGGGGTGAGGGCCTTGTTGAACAACGCCACGGTCAGCACCAGCAGCAGCGCCACCACCAGCAACATCGACACACCGAGCAACCGGTAGCGGACGTGCTCGGGCATGCCCTTCTGGACGGGAGTGCTCATCGCCGCATCACCCCGCGATCCGTACGGTCGTGGTGGCGCCCCAGATCGCCATGCCGAGGAACAGGTCCGCCACGTTGATCACCACGATGCTGGTGCGCACCGCCCGGCCCACCGCCACGCCGACGCCCGCCGGGCCGCCGCTGGCGTGGTAGCCGTAGTAGCAGTGGATCAGCATCACCAGCAGCGAGAACACGATCACCTTGCCGAACGACCACAGGATGTCGTTCGGTGGCAGGAACAGATGGAAGTAGTGGTCGTAGGTGCCGGTGGACTGGCCGTACCAGACCGTCACCACCAGGCGGGTCGCGCCGTAGGAGGCCAGCAGGCCCACGATGTACAGCGGGATCACCGCGATCATGCCGGCCAGCATCCGGGTGGTCACCAGGAACGGCATCGACGGGACCGCCATGACCTCCAGCGCGTCGATCTCGTCGGAGATCCGCATCGCGCCGAGCTGGGCGGTGAAGCCGCAGCCGACCGTGGCCGACAGCGCCAGCGCCGACACCAGCGGCGCGATCTCGCGGGTGTTGAAGTAGGACGCCACGAACCCGGTGAAGGCCGCGGTGCCGATCTGGTTCAGCGAGTTGTAGCCCTGGAGGCCGACCTGCGAACCGGTGAAGAACGTCATGAAGCCGACGATCACCACCGAGCCGCCGATCACCGCCAGGCCGCCGGTGCCCAGCGACACCTCGGCCAGCAGCCGCAACACCTCGGTGCGGTAGCGGCGCAGCACCCGCAACGTCCAGGCGAACGCCCGGACGTAGAACGACAGCTGGTGACCGAAGTCGTCCAGGCGCTGGAGCGGCGCGTTCACCACTCGGGAGACGGCCTTCCCCGTCTTGCCAGGGGCCGCGCTCATCGCCTCGCCTCCGCTCGGCTGCGAGCGGCCGCCTTCGGCGCCGTCCTCTTTCGTCGCTTCGGTCGCAGGCTCCCTGCGCTCCTCAGACCAGACGGCGCCCGTCCGCTCGCCATCTACATCCCCTTCTGCGGAACGAACTGGAAGTACAGCGCGGAGATGACGAAGTTCTCCAGGAACAGCAGCATGAACGTGATGACCACCGTCTGGTTCACCGCGTCGCCCACGCCCTTGGGACCGCCCTTGGCGTTCAGCCCCTTGTAGGCCGCCACGAGCCCCGCCGTGATGCCGAACACGAACGCCTTGAACTCGGCCTGCAACAGGTCGGGCAGCTGCGCGATCGCGTTGAACGAGGCCAGGTAGGCACCGGGGGTGCCGTCCTGGAGCATCACGTTGAAGACGTAGCCGCCGACCAGGCCGACCACCGACACCAGGCCGTTGAGGAACAGCGCGATAAACGCGCACGCGAACATGCGCGGCACCACCAGGCGGTGCAGGGGGTTGATGCCCAGCACCTCCATGGCGTCGATCTCCTCGCGGATCTTCCGCGAGCCGATGTCGGCGCACATCGCCGAGCCCGCCGCGCCCGCGACCAGCAGCGAGGTGACCAGCGGGCTGGCCTCGCGCACGATCGCGACCACGGCGGTCGCACCGGTGTAGGACTGCGCGCCCAGCTGCCGGATCAGCCCGCCGACCTGCAGCGACAGGATGCCGCCGAACGGGATGGCGACCAGCATCGTCGGCACCACCGTCACGCTGACGATGAACCACGACTGCTGGATGAACTCGCGCCACTGGAAGGGCATCTGGAACACCGCGCGGAAGGTGTCCAGCACCAGGGCGAAGAAGCGCCCCGGTTCCCTGATGGCGACATTGGCGGCACCGTCGGAGACCTTGCTCAGCGCGCCGGAGGACCGGCGGCGCCTCTTGCCCTCTCGCTGGTTCGCACCGATACCAGGAGTGGACATCAGTACGTGCCCCCACCGGGCCGCGGCGCTCCCGGAGCGGCCTGCCCGCCGGCCGCCGGGCTCGGGCTCATCGAGGCCACGTAGCGCGGCCACTCCTCCACCCAGTTGCGGCCCACGTCGTCGATGAACGACCCGGGCGGCGGGGTCACCCCGTGCGCGGCGCACCAGGCGCCCGGCGCGTGCTGGCCCGCGCGCACCCGGCCGTCGCTCGGCATGAGCTGCGGCGGGATGGGCGGCAGCTTGCCGACCTCCAGGCCCATCTTGGCCTCGGCCTCCAGCTCGGAGACGTCCTTCTCCTCCGACATGCCGATGGGGCCGACGCGGCGCGCGTTCAGGAACTGCCGGACCACCGGCTCCTCGCTGGACAACAACATCTCGCGCGGCCCGAACATCACCAGCTCGCGGCGGAACAGCAGCCCGATGTTGTCGGGCACCGTGCGCGCGGTGTTGATGTCGTGGGTCACGATCAGGAACGTCGCGCCGATCTGCGCGTTCAGGTCGACGATCAGCTGGTTCAGGTAGGCGGTGCGCACCGGGTCCAACCCCGAGTCCGGCTCGTCCACCAGCAGGATCTCCGGGTCCAGCACCAGCGCGCGGGCGAGGCCGGCGCGCTTCTTCATGCCGCCGGAGATCTCGCCGGGCAGCTTGCCCTCGGCGCCGAGAAGACCGACCATGTCCATCTTCTCCATGACGATGCGCTTCACCTCCGACTCGCTCTTCTTGGTGTGCTCGCGCAGCGGGAAGGCGATGTTGTCGAAGAGGTTCATCGACCCGAACAGCGCGCCGTCCTGGAACAGCACGCCGAACAGCTTGCGGGTGTCGTACAGCTGCGCCTCGGGCAGGTACGGCAGGTCCCGGTCACCGATCCAGATGTGGCCGCGGTCGGGCTTGAGCAGGCCGACCAGGGTCTTCAGGAAGACCGACTTGCCGGTACCGGAGGGACCCAGCAGGACCGAGACCTCTCCCGCGGGCAGGGTCAGCGACACGTCCTGCCAGATCGTCTGGCGGCCGAAGGACTTGGTCAGCCCCTCGACTCTGATTTCGACGCCCACTCGTCACCTTTCGTCCAGGCCGGGGGAATCCGGAACCGTGAGGCGAGATAGCTACTCGGCTTCGCGCCGTGCGCCCGCCCGGCGGCGGGCGCCGGGGGGTGGAAGTTGTCGTCGCACCGTGCGTCCGCCTCGTTACTACTGCCGGGTAGCTGTGGCGGGTGCCACTACCGTAGCGGCCCGCGACGGAAATGGAAGGGGCTGGTGGCCACAACAGCGACAAAATACGACGTTGTAAGACAATCGTTACTTACGTCACCCGAGAGACTACTGGTCCGAGAACGTGCACCTCAAGCCGGGGGTGAGGCGACGGCCGGGACCGGACGGGCCGTGGCGGGCCGCAGTTCCAGCGGGGGACTGAGGGGACGCTACGCCGCTCGCGAGCACTCGCACAACCCACCCCTGTACGGACGCCGCCACCGCGTTTTATCACTCGCCGACAGTTTCGGCGCCCGCTTCGCGCCGGGAGGGTCTGGCCCGTCCCCCGGGAACGCCGAAGGCGGCCACCGCGTCCCGCGAGGGAGCGATGACCGCCTTCGGATGAGCACTGGAACCGCGAGCGGCTCCGGAAGCTCGAAAGCTCGGAGAAGCCTTACTGTTGCGACCCCGCGACGGGGCGATGAGCAGCGCAGGCTCTCCGGAGAAGGGCCTTACTTGACGGTGACCGTCGCGCCGGCCTTCTCCAGGGCCTCCTTGGCCTTCTCGGCCGTCTCCTTGTTGACCTTCTCCAGGAGCGGCTTCGGAGCGCCATCGACCAGGTCCTTGGCCTCCTTGAGGCCGAGCGAGGTCAGACCGCGCACCTCCTTGATGACCTGGATCTTCTTGTCGCCGGCGGCCTCGAGGATGACGTCGAACTCGTCCTGCTCCTCGGCGGCCTCGGCGGCCGGGGCGCCGGGGGCGCCGGCGGCGGCCATGGCCACGGGGGCGGCGGCCTTGACGTCGAAGACCTCTTCGAACTGCTTCACGAACTCGGACAGCTCAAGGAGGGTCATCTCCTTGAAAGCGTCGAGCAGCTCGTCGGTGCTGAGCTTCGCCATGATGTTTCCTCCGCTATGGCTTGAAACGTTCAGGGTGTTACTGGACCGCGGGGTCCTGGTTCCGGCGCGGGCCGGGACCTACTCGGCGCTGGCCTCGTCCGCGGCGGCCTCGGCGGCCGGCGCGTCGTCGGCGGCCGGAGCCTCGGCGGTCTCGCCGGCCTCCGCGCGCTTGGCGCGCAGCGCCTCGGCGAGCTGGGCCGCCTGCGTCGGCAGGGCGTTGAACAGCGCGGCGGCGTTGGCCATCGAGCCCTTCATCGCACCGGCCAGCTTCGCGAGGAGCACCTCGCGCGACTCGAGGTCCGCGAGCTTGCCGATCTCGGTGGCGTCCATCGACTGGCCGTCGATGAAGCCGCCCTTGATCACCAGCAGCGGGTTCGCCTTGGCGAAGTCACGCAGGCCCTTGGCGGCCTCGACCACGTCGCCCTTGACGAACGCGATGGCCGACGGGCCTTCGAGCAGCTCACCGAACTGCTCGTCGACACCGGCCTCGTTCGCCGCGCGCTTGGTCAGCGTGTTCTTCACCACGGCGAACCTCGTGCTCTCGCCGAGGTTGGTGCGCAGCTCCTTGAGCTGCGCCACCGTGAGCCCGCGGTACTCGGTCAGCACGGCGCCGTTCGAGCTCTCGAACTCGCTCTTGAGCTCGGCGATCGCCGCGGCCTTCTCGGCCTTAGCCATGTGGCCTCCTTCCGATTACCTGGGTGGGAAGCCGCCGGGGCGAAAAGGCTCTGAAAAACAGCGAACGCCCCGGCGCAGGTGCACGGGGCGTTAGGCAGGACCACGGAGGTCATGCGGAAGCTCTCGTCTCACCTACGCGGGCCGCCCGAACGAATTCGGGTCCTTCGGCCGCCCATGGCTGGGCGGCGACCGGCGGTCTTCGGCAGACAACAGCGTACGCGCAGCGGAGCGGTTTCGCCAAACCGGCGGGGAAAGGCGGCGGGACCGTGGGCGATCGCCCACGGTCCCGCGCCGTCCTCATGCCCTGTCCGGGGCGGTCCCCGTGGCTCAGCCGGTCAGGCCGGGGATGTTCGGGGTGCCGGTCTCGGCGGCCGGGGGCGCCGCCACGTCGACGGGCTTGCCGTAGTCGCTGAACACCATGGTGGTGTTGACCGCGCCCATCTGGGTCTGGAGCTTGTTGACCATCTTGCGCGGCAGCGAGTCGTCGCCGACCCACAGGTCGAACGCGATCGGGGCGTTGCCGAGCTGCGCGTAGGTCTTCTCCATCGCGGCACGGTTCTGCGGGTCGAGCTTGGCGAGCGCCTCCTGCGGCGAGACCGTGCCGGTGTAGTGCCGGGTCTGCACGCCGCCGACGTTCTCGGTGCCGACCTCGCGCACGTCCTTGGACGCGGTGAGCATCTTGGTCTGCTCGGCCGGGTTCTGCTGCTTGGACTGGTCCAGCATCTGCTTGAGGTTCATGCCGCCCGCCGCCTGGCCGGCCGAGGTCAGCGAGATCCGCGCCCACGGCTTGCCGCCGTTCCGCGACGCCAGGGCGGGCATCTTCAGGTACATGTAGTCGCCGACGATCCGCGCCTCGTAGCCCGGCACCGTCTGGCCGCCCATCGACATCGACTTGACGTTCATCTGCATGGCGACGTCGGGCTTGGTGCGGGTGGCCACCGACATCTCCATCTTCATGGCGCCCTGCGTGAGCTGGCTGTCCACGATGACGTCGGCCTTGTAGCTGTCGGCCTTGCCCGCCTTCTCCGCGCTCTGGCCGAGGATCTGGGCGGCGCTGAGCCGGATGTTCTTGCCCGCCTCGCTGGCGCCCTCCTTGGCGTCCCCGAGACAGCCGGTCAGGGTCAGGGTGAGGCCGGCGGCGACCGCCGTCCCGGCGGCGAAACGACGGATCATCAGGTTCTCCTCTGTGCGGTGGTCGACCGTGCGCCGGGCCGGACGGGCCGGACCGGCGCACGATGGGTCTGACGCACCGGA
Source organism: Actinomadura hibisca NBRC 15177 (assembly GCF_001552635.1). Lineage (GTDB taxonomy): Bacteria > Actinomycetota > Actinomycetes > Streptosporangiales > Streptosporangiaceae > Spirillospora > Spirillospora hibisca. The sequence goes on from NZ_BCRO01000077.1 coordinate 46,082, forward strand.
GACCTTACGGGTTCATCCGTACCGATATGGAACGAACAACCCGATCAGCCGCCTCAGTTGCGCGGCGGGGGCGTGCCGCCCAGCAGGCCCTCCAGCGACAGCTGGCCGACCTGGTCGGCGGGCGGCGGGTTCACGCTGAACGACTTGCCGTAGTCGCTGTAGCGCACCTCGATCGACCCGTTGTGGCCGTTCGCGCCGCTGCCCTTGGACACCAGCTTGCGCGGCAGGTTGTCGCCGTCCGTCCACAGGTCGAAGTTGATCTTCTCGTCGGCGGCCTTCCCGCCGAACCGCTGCTCGACCTTCTGCCGGACCTGCGGGTCCAGCTTGGCGAGCGCCTCCCGGACCGTCACGGTGCCGGTGTAGTGCGTGGTCTTGACGCCGTCGAGGCTCTCCTCGCCGACCCGCCGCACGTCCTTGGACGCGGTGAACATCTTGGTCTGCTCGGCCGGGTTGACCTGCTCCACCTGGTCGATGAGGCTCTTGACGTCGAACCCGGTGCGCTGGGCCATCTGGTTGGTGTCGATCCTCAGCCAGGGCTTGCCGCCCGCCACGAACTGCGCGAGCTGCGGCACCCGCGCGTACAGCACGTCGCCCGTGAAGATCGCCTGGCCCTGGACGCCGGACACCGCCTGGCCGCCCTTGCTGAACTCGTCCAGCTTGGCGCTGAACGCCAGCGTGGGCTTCAGCCGGAACTGCCCCGAGGCCCGCACCTTCCCCCCTTCGGCGCCGTCGGTCACCGTCAGCGCGGCCTTGAAGGTGTCGGCCTGCCCCGTCTTCTCCGAGGACTTCACCAGCACCTCGTTGGCGCTCAGCTTCATGGTGCCGGACGTACCGCTCGTCCCGTCCCCCGTGCACCCGGACAGGAGGAGGGCGGCACCGACCGCGGTGCCGCCCGCGGCGACGGCGTATCGACGCTTCATGAGGATTGGGCCTCCCTGGTCGCCCTACTGATAGGACCAGTCTCACCGGAAGCGGCCGCTGCTACATCCCCCGCTGGTACGAATGCCCGCCCCGCCGGTACGACCCGCGACGTAGCCCGCCCGGCTACCGGTAGTCGCGGAAGGTCAACGATCCCGCCAGCCGCGTGCCCGGGGCCGTGGTGCCCACGCCCAGCCACGAGGTGCGCTGCATCCGGTCGGCCCACAGGTCCGCCCGCACGCCCGCCGACCCGGGCAGCGACCCGCGCACGCCCGCCGTCAGCTCGGCCGGCAGGAGCCCCAGGAACACGCCCAGCGACGTCCGCGCCTCGCACCGCGTCGAGCCGAAGCGGTCGCGTCCCGAGCACGTCGCGCCGGGGACCGCCCGCAGGGTCCGCACCGCGCGCGCCGGATCGGAGACCGCGCGCAGCCGGTCGTACTGCCCCTCGCCCAGGCGCGTCCGCCGCCACCTGCGGCCGTCGAACACCGACAACGTCCGCCCGCTCAGGACGGTGCGGTGCGTCACCGTGCTCAGCCGGCCGTTCACCATCGCCTCCCGCGTCCCCGAGGCGTTCACCGCGAACGACGGCGACAACGTGATCCGCGCCGTCTCGGTCACGTGCCGGTAGTCGCCGCCCGACGCCCCCGACACCTTCAGGTCGACCATCCGCACGAACGACCGGACCTTCGCCGGCAACCCCGTCGGCCGCGCCGACCCGGCCGGCGACGAGGGCGTTCCCGCCGCGTCCTTCGTCCCGCGCGGAGCCGCCAGGCCCATCGCCGCACCGGCCCCGTCCCGCCCGCCCGCCACGACGCCCGGCAACGGCTCCGGCCGCGCCCGGTCGACCACACCGGTGGCGAGCACGCCCAGGGCCACGACCGGCACCACCAGGGCGGCGAGGAGCACGCAGACCGCGAGCACCCGGTCCGTACGACGCTTCATGCTTGTGTGTCCAGGGGAAGTGAAGGGAGAACGCGCAGGAGACTCCGATTCAACACCAAGCGCCGCACAGGTAACAAAGCGTTCCGCGCGAACATGCGAGAAGGGCGCCCCCCGTGCGGGGGACGCCCTTCCCGATCGATCAGCCGGTCCGGCGACACGAGCCGCCGGACCCCGCTACGCTCCGGCCTCGTCGAGCTCGGCCGTCAGGTTGCGGACGAAGTTCGGGTCCACCGGGATGCTCGGCCCCATGGAGGTCGTCATCGCGGCCTTCTTCACGTACCGGCCCTTGGCCGCCGACGGCTTGAGACGCTGGATCTCGTCGACCGCCGCGGCGTAGTTCTCCACCAGCTGGCGCTGGTCGAAGGACGCCTTGCCGATGATGAAGTGCAGGTTCGAGTGCCGGTCCACCCGGAACTCGATCTTGCCGCCCTTGATGTCGGACACGGCCTTGGCCACGTCCATCGTCACGGTGCCGACCTTCGGGTTCGGCATCAGGCCGCGCGGGCCGAGCACGCGGCCCAGGCGGCCGACCTTGCCCATCTGGTCCGGGGTCGCCACGACCGCGTCGAAGTCCAGGAAGCCGCCCTGGATCTTCTCGATCATGTCGTCGGAGCCGACGAAGTCGGCCCCGGCCTCGCGGGCCTCGTCGGCCTTGGCGCCACCGGCGAACACCAGCACGCGGGCGGTCTTGCCGGTGCCGTGCGGCAGGTTGACGGTGCCGCGCACCATCTGGTCGGCCTTGCGCGGGTCGACGCCCAGCCGCAGCGCCACCTCGACGGTCGCGTCGAACTTGGTGACCGCGGTCTCCTTGGCCAGCGCCACGGCCTCGGCCGGGGTGTACAGGCGCTCGCGGTCGATCTTCTCTACCGCGGCGCGGTAGCCCTTGCTGCGCTTCATCTCTGCTCCTTGTGGTGAAGAGCGGGCCGGGGACGCGCCCCGGCCCTCCCACTGGTCCGCACGGAACGCCCGTGCGGAAAGTCCTACCCGGGTCCTACTTGACCTCGATGCCCATGGAACGGGCGGTGCCGGCGACGATCTTCTCGGCGGCGGCCAGGTCCTTGGCGTTGAGGTCGGGCATCTTGGTGGTGGCGATCTCGCGGACCTGGTCCGCGGAGATCGAGCCGACCTTGGTCTTGTGCGGCTCGCCGGAGCCCTTCTCCACGCCCGCGGCCTTCAGGATGAGCTGCGCGGCCGGCGGGGTCTTGGTGACGAAGGTGAACGAGCGGTCCTCGTAGATCGAGATCTCTACGGGGATGACGTTGCCGCGCTGCGACTCGGTGGCGGCGTTGTACTGCTTGCAGAAGTCCATGATGTTGACGCCGTGCGGACCGAGCGCGGTACCGACCGGCGGCGCGGGGGTCGCGGCGCCCGCGTTCAGCTGGACCTTGACGATGGCCGCCAATTTTTTCTTCGGGGGCATGAGCCCTCCTCTGTCCCTTTTTGCTGCGGTTCCGACTCCCGATCTCCCGGGCAACGACGCGGCAGGGACACGGCCGTGACGTAGGAACCGTTGGTCTTCATGTGCCCGGCGGTCCGGGCGGCGTTCCCGCGAACGCGGAGCCGGGCGGGCCCCCGTGGGGCGCACCGGGCACGCCGGGCGCTCCCGCGAGCGCGGGGCCGAGGAAGCAAGTCTATGCGAGACGGAACGCCCCCGCGTCCGCGAGGGCGTTCGGCGTCTCGGATCAGATCTTGGAGACCTGGTTGAACGACAGCTCGACCGGGGTCTCGCGGCCGAAGATCGAGACCAGCACCTTCAGCTTCTGCTGCTCGGCGTTGATCTCGTTGACCGTGGCGGGCAGGGTGGCGAACGGGCCGTCCATGACGGTGACCGACTCGCCGACCTCGAAGTCGACCGCCGGGGCGGCCTTGGCCTGGGTCTCCTTGGCCTTGACCGAACCCTCCTCGGGCTCGGGGGCCAGCAGGTTGGCGACCTCGTCCAGGCTCAGCGGGGACGGCTTGTTCAGCAGGCCCACGAAGCCGGTGACGCCGGGGGTGTTGCGGACCGCGGCCCAGGACTCGTCGGTCAGCTCCATGCGGACCAGGATGTAGCCCGGCAGGACCTTCTCGTTGACCTTCTGCCGCTTGCCCTGCTTGATCTCGGTGACCTCGTGCTGAGGGACCTCGATCTGGAAGATGTAGTCCTCCATGTTCAGGGTCTGGGTCCGGGTCTCGATGTTGGTCTTGACCCGGTTCTCGTACCCCGCGTAGGAGTGGACGACGTACCAGTCGCCCGGCTGGAGGCGCAGCTCCATCTTGAACGCCGCGTAGGGGTCCACCGGCGGCTCGGCCGGGGTCTCGTCCTCGTCGGCGTCGTCCGTGCCCTCGGTCCCGGCGTCGCCCTCGGTGTCGGCCTCGGCCTCGGCGCCGGTCTCGACGTCGGCGTCGCCCGCCTCGGCGGTGTCGGCCTCGGGGGCCTCGGCGGCCGTCTCGTCAGCCGCGCCGGCGGCCTCGTCCGCAGCAGCCGCCGCAGACCGGACCTCGACGTCGGCCTCGTCGTGGGGCTGGATGGGCTCGGACTCGGACACGGTGGCTGACTCTTTCTCTCGGAACGACAGGCGTGAAGTGGAGTTTCAGGCGGCGGGCGGACCCGGCGGGGTCCGTCGGCCGGAACGGGGCCCGCGGTGGCGGTGTTCCCCGGTTCAGGACGCGCGGCTCAGGTGAAGAGCCAGAACACGCCCTTCTGGAGGGCCCAGTCCAGGCCCGACACCAGCGCGATCATGATGAGCACGAACACCAGCGAGACGGTGGTGTAGGTGACCAGTTCCGAGCGGGTCGGCCAGATGACCTTGCGCAGTTCGGCGATCACCTGGCGCACGAAGAGGGCCGGCGAGGTCCGCTTGGCCGCGGGCTTCCCCTTGCCTTCGTCCTTGGCCGCGGGCTCGCCGCGAGTCTCAGTCGCCATTGTGCCGCCGTTCACCTCATAGGTCGTGTTCAACCACACATGTGTGGTCGTTGCGCGAATCCGAGCCGCGACGCGGCGGGCGCGTGACGGGCACGGGTGCGCGTGCACCGCACCTCGCAGGGCAGGAGGGACTCGAACCCCCAACCGCCGGTTTTGGAGACCGGAGCTCTACCAATTGAGCCACTGCCCTTCAATTTCCCCCGTGCGGGAGAATCCCGATCCTAGAGGATCGGGCCGTGCCGGTCATAGCTTACGGCCTGTGCGGACATGGTCGTATGCCGTTGACTCGCCACTAGGAGGGTGAGTCTACGTCGCCGAGGCCCGTCCGTCGAACCAGAGGGCGCGAGGGCCTCCCCCGGGTCGTGCGGCGGGAGGGGGCGACGGGGCGGGCGCGCGGGCCGGGGCGCGTGCTCCCACCAGCGGCGGCGCGTTTCGCCGGACCGGCCCGGACATACCGCTGAAGGCATGGCCCGGCGTCTGTAACGATAGGGACATGAGCATCGATCGTCCTCGCATCTCCCAGCGCGTCGCCGCCATCTCCGAGTCCGCCACCCTGGCCGTCGACGCCAAGGCCAAGGCGCTGAAGGCGGCGGGCCGCCCGGTCATCGGGTTCGGGGCGGGCGAGCCGGACTTCCCCACCCCCGACTACATCGTGGAGGCGGCGGTCACCGCGTGCCGGGTGCCGCGGTTCCACAAGTACACCCCGGCCGGCGGCCTGCCCGAACTGCGCACCGCCATCGCCGAGAAGACCGAGCGCGACTCCGGCTACACGGTGGACGCCGCGCAGGTCCTGGTGACCAACGGCGGCAAGCAGGCGGTGTACGAGGCGTTCGCGGCGCTGCTCGACCCGGGCGACGAGGTGATCGTGCCCACGCCGTACTGGACCACCTACCCCGAGTCGATCAAGCTGGCGGGCGGGGTGCCGGTGGACGTGGTGGCCGACGAGACCACCGGCTACCGGGTGACGGTCGAGCAGCTGGAGGCCGCGCGCACCGACCGCACCAAGGTGCTGCTGTTCGTGTCGCCGTCCAACCCGACCGGCGCGGTGTACTCGCGCGACGAGATCGAGGCCGTCGGCCGCTGGGCCGACGAGCACGGCCTGTGGGTGGTCACCGACGAGATCTACGAGCACCTGGTCTACGGGGACGCCGAGTTCCACTCGATGCCGGTCGTGGTGCCCGAGCTGGCCGACCGCACGGTGGTGCTGAACGGCGTGGCCAAGACCTACGCGATGACCGGCTGGCGGGTGGGCTGGCTGATCGGCCCGAAGGACGTGGTGAAGGCCGCGGCCAACCTCCAGTCGCACGCGACCTCCAACGTGGCGAACGTGTCGCAGGCGGCGGCGCTGGCGGCGGTGACCGGCGACCTGTCGGCGGTGGCCGACATGCGCACCGCGTTCGACCGGCGGCGGCAGACGATGGTGCGGATGCTGAACGAGATCCCGGGCGTGCTCTGCCCCGAGCCGGAGGGCGCGTTCTACGCCTACCCGTCGGTCAAGGAGCTGGTCGGCAAGGAGATCCGGGGCCGGCGGCCGGCGAACTCGGTGGAGCTGGCGGCGCTGATCCTGGAGGAGGCCGAGGTGGCGCTCGTCCCGGGTGAGGCGTTCGGCACGCCGGGCTACTTCCGGCTGTCGTACGCCCTGGGCGACGACGACCTGGTCGAGGGCGTGTCGCGGGTGGCCAAGCTGCTGTCGGAAGCGCGCTGACCTGCACGTACCCCATTGAGGATCATGGAGCGGGCGCGCCCGCTCCATGATCCTTTTTGGTGCGCGGCATGGCACGCGGCGGCCATGCCGCATAGTCCGGACTGATGGTCTGGGTGAGCCGCGGGTCCGGCGCGCGGCCGCGTCCGGCAACATTGGGCCATGGAGGCCCCTACCGCCGTTCCGGCACCGCACGCGCCCATCCGTCCCGCCCGCCGTGATGTCACCACGCTGCCCAAGGCCCACCTGCACCTGCACTTCACCGGCTCGATGCGGCACTCGACGCTGGTGGAGCTGGCCAAGGAGCGCGGGGTGCACCTGCCGGACGCGCTGGTGGAGGACTGGCCGCCGAAGTTGCGGGCGACCGACGAGCGCGGCTGGTTCCGGTTCCAGCGCCTGTACGACATCGCGCGGTCGGTGCTCCAGACGCCCGAGGACATGCGCCGCCTGCTGCGCGAGACGGCCGAGGACGAGGCGTCGGAGGGGTCGGGCTGGCTGGAGATCCAGGTGGACCCCAGCGGGTACGCGTCCCGGTTCGGCGGGCTGACGCCGACGGTGGAGCTGGTGCTCGACGCCGCGCGCGACGCGGAGGCGGCGACCGGCGTCGGGATCGGCGTGGTGATCGCGGCCAACCGGACCCGGCACCCGCTGGACGCCAAGACGCTCGCCCGGCTGGCGGTGCGGTACCTGGATCAGGGTGTGGTGGGGTTCGGGCTGTCCAACGACGAGCGCCGGGGCCGCGCGTACGACTTCGAGGGCGCGTTCCGGATCGCCAAGCAGGGCGGCCTGCTGTCGGCGCCGCACGGCGGGGAGCTGCTGGGTCCGGCGAGCGTGCGCGAGTGCCTGGACACGCTGGAGGCCGACCGGATCGGGCACGGCGTGCGGGCGATCGAGGATCGTCGGCTGCTGGAGCGGATCGTCGAGCGGGGCGTGACGCTGGAGGTGTGCCCGGCGTCGAACGTGGGCCTGGGGGTGGCGTCGACGGCGGCGGACGTGCCGGTGCGCGCGCTGTACGAGGCGGGGGCGTCGCTGGCGCTGGGCGCGGACGACCCGCTGCTGTTCGGGTCGCGGCTGGCGCGGCAGTACGAGCTGGTGCGGACCGAGCACGGGTTCACCGACCAGGAGCTGGCCGACTTGGCGAAGCAGTCCATCAATGGATCGGCGGCCCCGGAGGACGTCCGGACCCGCCTGCTCGCCAAGGTGGACGACTGGCTGGCGTGAGGCGGACCGGCCGCACACGCACGCTCCCCTCCCCCGAGCCAGGCAGCCCGGGAAAGGGGAGCGGAGGTCAGGCGTTCAGGCCGTGACCGGGGTGGTGCTCTTGGCCTCGTCCACGGTCGGTGCCTTGTCCGGTGCGGGGAGCGGGGCCGCGTCCGGCGTGCGGGACGGGGCCAGCAGGGTCACCGCGGCGGCCGTGGCCAGGGCGATGGTCGCTGTCCACATCGCCGGGGCGAGCCCGTCCGCGAAGTGTTGCGGGCTGCTCATGTCGCCCTGCGCCTCGAAGACCGCGCCGAGGACCGCGACGCCGAGCAGGGTGCCGAGCTGGCGTCCGACGTTGCTGACGCCCGAGGCCACGCCGGTCAGGGCGGGCGGCGCGAAGGCCAGCGCGAGCCGGGTGGCGGGCGGGAAGAACAGGCCCATGCCGATCCCGGCCAGCACGAAGCCGGGCACCAGCGTGCCGTAGGTGACGGCCGGGCTGAGCTGGGCGGTGATCCAGCCGAGGCCGGCGGCCTGGCAGGCCAGCGCGAGGGCGAGCACGTTGCGGGGGCCGACGCGGGCGGCCAGCGGCGCGGTGAGCGGCGCGACCAGGATCGGCATCCCCGTCCAGGGCAGGCTGCGCACCCCGGCCTCCAGCGGGCTCATGTGCAGCACCGCCTGGAGGAACTGGATCAGCAGGAACGTCGTGCCGAACATCGCGAACGCCATGGTCAGGCCGACCAGGTTGACGATGGTGAAGCCGCGGCTGCGGAACAGGCCGAGCGGCAGCATCGGGTGCTCGGCGCGGGCCTCGCGGACCAGGAACGCGGCCAGCAGGGCGGCCCCGCCGAGCAGGCCCGCCAGGACCTGGGCGCTGGTCCAGCCGTGGCCGTTGCCGCGCACCAGGCCGAGCACGACGCCGAGCAGGCCGAGGGTGATCAGGGCGGTGCCGGGCAGGTCCAGGCGCTTGGCGGGGCCGCGGCTCTCGGTCAGGAAGCGCGGGGCCAGCGCCAGCACGACCAGGCCGGGCGGGACGTTGATCCAGAAGATCCACTCCCAGGAGACCGACTCGGTGACCGCGCCGCCGACGACCGGGCCGAGCGCGACGCCGAGCCCGCTCATCACGCTCCAGGCGGCCAGCGCGACCGGGCGCTTGGCGGCGGGCACGGCGGCGGCGAGCAGGGTGAGGGTGAGCGGGGCGAGGACCGCGCCGCCGACGCCCTGCACGGCGCGGGCGGCGATCAGCACGCCGATGGACGGCGCGAGCGCGGCGGCGGCCGAGGCCAGGGTGAACAGCGCCAGGCCCCCGATGAACAGCCGGCGGCGGCCGTAGCGGTCGGCGATCGCGGCGGCGGGCAGCAGCAGGACCGCGAAGGTGAGGGTGTAGGCGTTGACCGTCCACTCCAGCCCTTCCAGGCCGGTGCCGAGGTCCTCGCGGATGGCGGGCAGCGCGTTGGTGACGATCAGGTTGTCGAGCGTCACCATGAACAGGGCGATGCCGGTGACGAGGAACGTGCGGAGGGGTCGCATGTCCGGTCGTCTCCCTTCTTGTTAGTTATCAGTCACTAACTTCGGTGGGCAAAAAAGGGGGAAGCGGGGCGGGGGCCGTCATTCGCGGACTTCCCTCGCCCACGCGTCCAGCGAGGCGGGCAACTTCTCGCCGGGGACGTACGGGACGTCGAAGGCGGTGAGCACGTTCAGCAACATGCCGACCGAGATGAAGCGCATGACCTCGGCGGCGTCCTCCCCCGACAGCTCGGAGATGGTGCGCCACAACTGCCCCCAGCGCCGGTTGCCGATCCGCTTGACCTCCCCGTCGACGAGGGCGGCGGCGTAGATCTGGAGCTGGAAGCGCAACATGGTCGGGTCGCCGGCGAGGATCTCCCGGTAGCGGCGGCCCATGGCGGTGATGGCCTCGCCGCCGTACAGGCCCCCGGCGGCGTCGCGCATCGCCTGCTCCAGCGCGTCGAAGCAACGTTCGGCGGCGGCCAGGAACAGCGCGTGCTTGCTGGGGAACAGCCGGAACAGGTAGGGCTGGGACACGCCCACCCGCTGGGCGATGGCCGCCGTCGAGGTGCCCTCGTAGCCACCGCCGGCGAACTCGGCCATGGCGGCCTCGATCACCTGTTCGCGGCGCTGGTCGGCGCTCATCCGGGGGCTCATGGGGCTAAGTTATTGGTCAATCACTAACTTCGTCAAGCCCCGCCGTCGGCCACATCCCGCGCCGCTCCAGATGCGCGACCAGCGACCGGCCCGCGCGCACCACGTGCCGCCGCATCTCCGCGCCCGCGGCCTGCTCGTCGCCGTGCCGCAGCGCCTCCAGCACGCGCTGGTGGTCGCGCACCGCCACCTGCGGCCAGTCCGGCAGCCGCGCGTACCCGCCGGGCGGCATGCACCGCGACACCACCGCCAGCGACCACGACAACTTGGGCGAGGCCGCCGCGCGGTTCACCTCCCGGTGGAAGGCGTGCTGGCTCTCGACGGCCAGGTCCGCCCGGCCCGCGGCGATCGCGCGCTCCAGGCCGCGCTGGGCGGTGGCCAGCTCGCGCAGCGCGTCGGCCGTCACGCGGGTGGCGGCGCGGACGGCCAGCTCCGACGCGATCGACGACTGCACCAGGAACAGGTCGCGCACGTCCTGGCGCGACAGCGGCGCGACCACGAAGCCGCGGCGCGGCTCCAGCAGCACGAAGCCCTCGCTGCGCAACGACCGCAGCGCCTCGCGCACCGGCGTGACGCTGATGCCGAAGTCCAGGGCCAGCCGCTCCAGGCGCAGGAACTCCCCCGGCCGGAGCCGCCCGTCCATGATCATCTCGCGGACGCGCGCGGCGACCTCGTCGCTCAGCTGGGGACGCGGCCCGAGCCCCTGCTGCGCCCCGGGAGTGGCCACGGCGTCGCTCCGCCCCGCCAGGGCCCTCCCGCGACGGGGGGCCGCAGGGACGAAGGGTCCTGCCCCTTCATCATGCGCCCCGAACCGCCCGGAAGGAACGGGGAAAACAATTGTCGGCGCACGGCACAGGGCGCCGGTATCCGACGCCGGTCAGAGGCGGACGCCGACGAGGACCGGCTCGTTCACCAGCTCCACGCCGAACGCCGCGCGCACGCCGTCGCGGACCTCGCGGGCCAGCGCCAGCAGGTCCTCGGTGCCGCCGCCGTCGGGGTTGGTGAGCGCCAGGGTGTGCTTGGTGGAGATGCGGGCCGGGCCGAGCGCGTGGCCCTTGGTGAAGCCCGCCTTGTCGATCAGCCAGGCGGCGGAGGTCTTGGTGCGGCCGCCCAGCTCGGGGTAGCGGGGGAAGGCCGCGTCCGGGCCGAGCCGCTCGGCGACGCGGCGGGCGAGGTCGGCGACCTGGTCGGCGTCCAGGATGGGATTGGTGAAGAACGACCCGGCGCTGCGGGTGTCGGGGTCGGCGGGGTCGACCACCATGCCCTTGCCGCGGCGCAGCTCCAGCACCGCCTCGCGGGCCTCCTTCAGCGGCACGCGCGCGCCCGGCTCGACGCCCAGCCTGCGGGCCAGCTCGGCGTAGGCGATGGGCTGGGACTCCTCGGTCTCGCGCAGCGTGTAGGTGACGTCGAGCACCACGTACCGGTCCGAGCCCTTGAAGACGCTGTGCCGGTAGGTGAAGCGGCAGGCGGCGTGGTCGAGGGTGACGCAGCGGCGCTCGCGCCGGTCGTAGGCGCGGACCTCGACGATGGTCTCGCTGACGTCCTGGCCGTAGGCGCCGACGTTCTGGATGGGGGTCGCGCCGACACGGCCGGGGATGCCCGACAGGCACTCCACTCCGGCCAGCCCTTCTTCGACGCAGCGCGCGACGAAGGGGTCCCAGTCCTCCCCCGCCTGCACGCGCACCCGCACGGTGCCGGGCCCGTGCTCGCCGGACAGGCGCTCAGTGCCGCGGGTGGCGACGCGGATCACGGTGCCGGGGAAACCCGCGTCGGCGACCACCAGGTTGCTGCCGCCGCCGAGCACCAGCACCGGCTCGCCGGCGTCGTCGGCCCTGCGGACCGCCGCCACCAGCTCGGCCTCGGTGGTGGCCTCGACGAACCGCCGGGCCGGGCCGCCCAGCCGCAGCGTGGTGTAACCGGCCAGGTTGACTTCTTCGGCGAACACCGCCACGTGGTCCCTACCTCCCCTGACGGAGCGAACGCGTGCGCCCCGAGCCGATGGTACGGCCCCGGGCGCACGCGTTCGCGCGTCCGCGCGGTCCTTGCGTACGGTCCTGCGCGCCGGCTCAGCCGAGCCGGACGACGGCCTTGGCGCGGGTCAGCACCTTCTGCCCCGCCGAGCGCGCGGTGAGCGCCACCACGACCCGGTTGCCGTCCAGCTTCTCCTCCACCTTGCCGGTGATCTCCAGGTCGGCGCCGCCCTCGTCGGGCACCACGACCGGCGCGGAGAAGCGCACGCCGTAGTCCAGGACCGCGCCCGGGTCGCCCGCCCAGTCGGTGACGTACCGGCCGCCCTGGGCCATGGTGTACATGCCGTGGGCGATGACGTCGGGCAGGCCGACGGCCTTGGCGAGGCTCTCGCGCCAGTGGATCGGGTTGAAGTCGCCGGAGGCGCCGGCGTACATCACCAGGTTGAGGCGGTCCACGTGGTAGGTCTGCGCGGGGATCTCGGTGCCGACCTCGACGTCGGCGTAGTTCACCTTGGCGGTCATCAGGCCCCCCGCTCCACGATCGTGTTGTAGGTCTTGCAGATGGGCTCGCCGCCGACCGTCCGGATGTCGGTCTCGATGACCATCTTCTCGTTGTTGCCGATCGACCTGATCTCGGTGATGGTCGAGGTGCAGGTGACGACGTCGCCGGCCTGGATCGGGCGGGTGTACTCGAAGCGCTGCTCGCCGTGCACGACCATGGCGTAGTTCAGGTTCAGGTCGGGGTCGGCGAGGCCGGGGCCGCCGAGCGAGACCACGATGGGGAAGGTCGGCGGCGCGATCACGTCGGGGTGGCCCGCGGCCTTGGCGGCCTCGGCGTCGCGGTAGATCGGGTCGCGGTCGCCGATGGCGTCCGCGAACTCCCGGATCTTGATGCGGCTGACCTCGTACGGCTCGCTGGGCGGGAAGCTCCGCCCGATGAAATCACGGTTGAGTGCCATGCAATCCGTCCCTCCAGGTCAAGGTGGCCGTGCACGCCCCGGTGCACCGCCCGAGTGCCCGCGCCCAAGCACCTGCTTACCGGTTCGCTCGGACCGTAACAGAACGACGTTCAGCCCGCCCCCGCCGGGTGGCGGGGACGGGCTGAGGACGTCGTCAGGGCAAGCCGAGCGAAGAAGTCGCCTGCGAGACGCCGCTACGGGTTAGCGGGCTCGCGCCGGCTACCGGCACTGCGAGCGCTGGGTCAGCGGGTCTCGCGGTGGCAGCCGGCCCCGTGCGAGAGCGCAGCGGGCAGTACTTCTCAGTACGCCGGTCAGCGGGTCTCGCGGTGCGCGCGGTGGCAGCCGGCCCCGTGCGAGAGCGCAGCGGGCAGTACTTCTCAGTACGCCGGTCAGCGGGTCTCGCGGTGCGCGCGGTGGCAGCGGCAGTTGGGGCAGTACTTCTTGATCTCCAGGCGGTCCGGGTCGTTGCGCCGGTTCTTCCGCGTGATGTAGTTGCGGTGCTTGCACTCCTGGCAGGCCAGCGTGATCTTCGGCCGTACGTCGGTGGCAGCCACGATGGAGTGCCTTTCTGAGCTGGGGACATGGACGATGCGTCGACCGCCCCGGGAAGGGAGGTCGGTGGATCAACCCAGCCGTCTCGCCCCCGTGTGGGGGCGAGAGGCCTAGGTAGTAGCGAGGGCCGGACTTGAACCGGCGACACAGCGATTATGAGCCGCTTGCTCTGCCTGACTGAGCTACCCCGCCGAGATGGCCACTGTGGACCGGATTGCAAGGATACCGGATGTCCACCGGACCCTGGAATCACGAGAACCCGAACTCGGGGCTTGGGGTCTCGGTTCCGAGAGAGTCTGTCGCGAACCGTTTCCCAGGTTACCGCCTGTGCCGGTGACCTGCGAACCGTCCGTTGGGACCGGAGGGACGCTATCACAGCGTGCGACAAGGCGCGAAATCAGGACACCGCACGCCCCTGGTCTCCCTCGGGCCACTCCCGTACGGGCGGCGGTCCGGAGAACGAAAAAGGCCACTTCCCTGTGGGAAGCGGCCTTGGAGTTGAGCCCCTTTACGGAATCGAACCGTAGACCTTCTCCTTACCATGGAGACGCTCTGCCGACTGAGCTAAAGGGGCCTGTCCTCCGCGTTCTTTCGTTCGCGGCGACGGGTGTAACCATACACGGCTCGCGGACCACATGCGAAATCAATACGGTGACGCCTCCCGGAGCGGCCGGGAGGCGCCGCCCGCCTGGTCAGCGCAGCAGAGTGCGGGCGATGACCAGCTGCTGGATCTGGCTGGTCCCCTCGTAGATGCGGAACAGCCGGGCGTCGCGGTAGAAGCGCTCGACGGCGACGCCGCGCATGTACCCCATGCCGCCGAAGACCTGCACGCCCCGGTCGGCGACGCGGCCGAGCATCTCCGAGCAGAAGTACTTGGCGCAGGACGGGCCGAGCTTGGTGTCCTCGCCGGCGTCGTAGGCGCGGGCGGCCTCCAGGACCATGGCGCGTCCGGCGTACAGCTCGGCCTGGGAGTCGGCGATGAGGCCCTGGACGAGCTGGTGGTCGCCGATGCGGGAGCCGCCCTGGGAGCGTTCCTTGGCGTAGGCGACGGTCTCGTCCAGGATGCGCTGGGCGAGGCCGACGCAGACGGCGGCGATGCTGAGGCGGCCGTGCGCGAGCGACGACATGGCGGTGCGGAAGCCGGTCCCCTCGGGGCCGACCATGGCGCTCGCGGGCACGCGCGCGCCGTCGAGGAGGACCTCGGCGGTGTGCGCGCCGCGCTGGCCCATCTTGGCGTCGGGCGGCCCGACCTCCAGGCCCGCGGTGCCCTGCTCGACCAGGAACGTGGAGATGCCGCGCGACCCGTCGCCCCCGGTGCGGGCGAAGACCATGAAAACGTCGGCCTCGGGGGCGTTGGTGATGAAGCGCTTGGCGCCGTCGAGGACGTAGTGGTCGCCGTCGCGGCGCGCGGTCGTCGTCAGGGTGCTGGGGTCGGACCCGGCCTCGGCCTCGGTGAGCGCGAACGCGCCGACGATCTCGCCGGAGGCGAGCCGGGGCAACCACGCGGTCTTCTGCTCCGGCGTCCCGGCGTGCACCAGGACCTGCCCGGCGATGCCGTTGCTGGTGCCGAACATGGACCGGAAGGCGGGGCTGGCGTAGCCGAGCTCGAAGACCAGCCGCACCTCCTCGCTCAGGGTGAGGCCGAGCCCGCCGTACTCCTCGGGCAGCGCGTACCCGAACAGGCCCATGTCGCGGGCGGTCCGGCGCAGGGGTTCGGGGATGGCGTCGCCCTCCTCGATCTCCTCCTCACGCGGGATGACCTGCTCGCGCACGAAGGCGCGGACGGCCGAGACGACGTCGGCGAAATCCTGTGAGTCCATGCCCGAATCCTAGAACGAAATTCTAGGAATGTGCCCGCAGGCACCGCGATATGCCAGGCTTGTCCTTCATGAGGGAATTCCTCCAGCTCGTGGACGCCACCGTGCGCGCCGCCGTGGCCGAGGACCAGGCGTTCAGCGACCTGATGCCGCGGCTGATGCACGCGTCGCAGAACGTCCCGCCCACCGTGCTGACCATGGCGATGACCTCGATGGGCGAGGGCATCGCCGCCGCCCCGCCCAACCTGGGCTGCTGGCTGGCGATCATCGCCGGGGCCTGGGCCGAGCAGGGCGCGACGACCTTCGGCGTCGAGGAGCCGGTGCTGGCCAGGACGCTGGAGGTGGCGCGCAGCGGCGTCGGGTTCGCCGACGCGTGGCGGGCCGCGACGGGCGGGCCGCCGCCGGACCCGGCGGGCCAGCCGTCCCAGCAGGTCGTGGACACCGTGGGGCCGCACCTGGCCGACCCGGTGGGCGCGATGATGGCGTGGTTCGCGATGGAGAAGTTCGCGCTGTCGGCCAACACGATGTTGTCGAAGTCGCCGCAACTGCGGGCGTCGGTGGCGCAGCGCGAGGACAAGGCGCGGCTGGTCGGCCGGCTGGCCGAGCACTGCGACAAGATGGACTGGGTCGCGCGGCTGCTGCGCGTGCTGGACGACGAGCGGCTGCTGGTGCTGGACCGCAAGACCGGGCAGGGCTGGACCGTCACGATCGGCGGCATCGGCGACAACTTCCAGCTGCACGTCCTGCTCGCCGGGGCGCTGCTGGGACGGCCCGGCGGGCTGCCGGGCGAGCCGGTCCCGGCCGAGGTGGTCGCCTGGTTCACCGACACCGACGTGCCGGACTCGGGCCCGATCGTCAACAGCGCGTGGAACCTGGTGGACGCGCACGGCCAGTGGATCTACAACGAGGGCGTGCCGGCCGACGTCCCCGCCGTCAACGGGACGCGCGTGGTGGTGCTGGACCCGCCGTCGTACCGGCGCTCGTTCCCGGCGGGCCGCAAGCACCCGATGATGACCGGCCGCCTGGTGCTGGAGGGCGTGCACCACCCCGAGGACCTGGCGGCGTGGTGGCCGCACATCCGGCCGGCCGAGAACCCGGTCTAGAAGCGGACGAGCACGGCCGTGGCGTCGTCGAAGCGCTTGCCGCGGCCGTTGACCTCGGCGTCCCCGGCCTCGGCCGCGCGGGTGCGGCGGATGACCTCGCGGGGCCCGGCGCGGTCGAGGAGGTCGAGCAGGCCGTCCCAGCCGGTGAGCCCGAACCGCTCGACGAGCCGCGCGGCGCCGTCGCTGAGCACGGCGGCCCGGCGGACCCCGCCCAGCGGGGCGTCCCCGGTCAGCGCCTCGTAGGCGGCCTCGGGCCGGGTGCTGGCGACCCAGAAGCCGCCGGGGCTGTTGCGCGCGGCCCGCACGGCCTCGACGGTGTAGCTGGGCAGCCGGGCGACGCGGTCGTCCTGGATGACGCGGACTTCGCCGTCGTCCAGCAGGACGGGCGAGTCGGCGAGCACGAGCCACTCCAGCCGCCCGCCGCGCCGCCGGAGCATCGCGACGGTGGCCGAGGGGCTGTCGGGGTTGCCGAGATCGCACTCGCCGTGCATGCCGCCGACGGCGCGGATGGCGTCGGCCAGCAGATCGTCCAGCGGCGCGCCGTCCTCGGCGGCCAGCCGCCCCGCGAGGACGCCGCCGAGCCGCCGGACGAGCCAGCCGGGGTCGTGGGCGCACCCGGGGTCGACGTCGGGGTGCGCCGTGGCGCCGTCCAGGAGCACGACCCAGCCGGGGCCCGCGACGAGGTAGTCCTCGTTGGGCCGTCCCGGAGTGGGCTCGCTCGCGTAGATCACCTGCACGCTGCCGGTCTCCCCCGCCTCGTTCCGCCGAAGGACCACGGCCCTCGGCTTGACCTTGTCACCGGTGTCAAGGAATACCGTCCCAGACGACCACACATCAGGGAGAACGGATGCGGATCGGGGAACTGGCCGAACGCGCGGGCGTGAGCCCCCGGTCGTTGCGCTACTACGAGCAGCAGGGCCTGCTGTCGGCGCGCCGCTCGTCCAACGGCTACCGGGAGTACGACGAGTCGGACGTGCGCCTGGTGGCCGAGATCCGCGCCCTGCTGGCGTCGGGCTTCACGCTGGAGGACACGCGCCCGTTCGTGGACTGCCTGCGCGCCGGACACCAGGAGGGCGGCTGCTGCCCGGAATCGGTCCTGGTCTACCGCCGGAAGCTGGCCGAGATCGACGCCGAGATCCGCGCCCTGATCGAACGCCGCGCCGAGGTGGCCGACCAGCTGGCCCGCGTCCGCCCCCGCTGCGCCTTCACCCCGGAGGAACCCCATGCTGGAACTGACGACCGAGAACTTCGACGCCCTGGTGCTGCGCGCCGCCAAGCCGGTACTGGTCGACTTCTGGGCGGACTGGTGCCCCCCGTGCCGGATGATCCACCCGGTCCTTGAGGAGATCGCGACCGACTTCGCCGCCGAGCTGACGGTGGCGTCGATCAACGGCGACGAGCACCCGGAGATCACGCGGCGCTACAACGTGCTGGGCTTCCCGACCCTGCTGCTGTTCCGCGACGGGAACCTGATCCACCAGTCGGTGGGAGCGAAGCCGAAGCGCCGCCTGCTGGCCGAGTTCCTGCCGCACCTGGAATCGGTGTCGTTCTGACGGCGCAAGAACGGCCCCTCACCACCAGATGAGGGGCCGTTCGCACGTTTGGACCTACTCGTCGGGCAAGGGATCGACCACGAAGGTGCCCATGCCTTGAACTGTCTCGACGAGGCCCTCGTCCTTGAGTACCTGAACCGCTTTGCGCAGGGTGTCCCGAGCGACGCCGTATTGCTGTTCAAGCTCGACCAGACTCGGGATGCGCCGCCCCGGCGGGATCTCGCCAGACCGGATCCCCTTGCGCAGGGCGTCGGCTATCTGGCGGTACGGCGGCACAGGGCCTTCCCGGTCGAAGGTCATGATCCGCAATCTACTTGTCTAGGAACAACCAGGGATAGCTACCCCAGTCCCCTGAGGTGGGTAGACGGGGGTAGTACACCCGTCATACGATGCGTCCAGACCATCCGGCCGGTCTGCGGCAACTGATACTCCGCCAGAGGTGATCACTGTGCACCAGAGTTCGTGTTCGGAACCGGTTCCGATCTACACCTGGGACATCGTCGGCGCGGAATGCGGTGTCACCAGCGACCAAGCCAGAGCAGTCGGCAATCTCTGCCTCGCCCTGCAGAACGCCCCGCCGGGTTCCACCGGCGTAGTACGCCGCGTCACGCTCAGTCTGACCGGCCTGGCGATCTACACCAACAGCCGCGAGGTCGCCCGCGCCTGGCGTGACCGGGAGACCGGCGAAGTGACCTGCACCCGGCCATGAACACGCCCGACCTCGAAAGGCGTTGTCGCATGCCTTCGAAAGTCCCTCCGGTCTTCCTCTGGCAAAGAGGCACTCCGCAGAATCCGTGCGAGCTCGTCGCTTGGCTACTCCCTGTATCCAGGGTCAGTCCTGTTCTAGAATCGCACACATGGGTATCGGAGAGCGCGTCGCCGAGGCACGTGCAGGGGCAGGGCTGACGCAGGCACAACTGGCCTCCGCCATAGGCATCGGCCGAAGCGCCCTCGCGAAGATCGAGACAGGAGCTCGTCGCGTATCCGCGACAGAACTAGTCGCCATCGCTCAAGAACTGCGACAGCGCGTCGAATGGTTCATCGCTCCCGGGCCGCCTTCGATCGTCTCTTACCGCGCTTTGAAGTCCGACGTCGCTCCCCAGGCCATCGACATGCAGTTGAACGCCATCGTGCGGGATGTCGAGGTCGTGGCAGCTGAGTCTCCCGGGCTCATCGGCGACCAGCCTGATGCGATACCGCCTCCGCGCAGCATCGCCGATGCGGATCAGCTCGCCGCAGTCGCGCGCCGGGACCTGGGGTTGAGCGTGACTCAGCCCGCCCTCGACCTAGCGAACCTGGTCACCGCCATCGGTCTCCTGCCCTTCTCTGTCCATCTGGGTGAAGGCGCGGACGCGGGGACGGTTCTGTTGCCCATCGGCGGAGTGGCCGTGATCAACGGCGATCTGCGTTCAGGGCGCCGGCGACTGGCCCTAGCCCACGAACTGGGGCACTACCTCATCGCCGATCCCTATACCACCGACTGGCGAATCTCCGAGTCGGACGACGAGGCGTTGGAAGCATTGTTGGACCGCTTCGCGCGAGCGCTGCTGCTCCCCGAGATCGATCTTGGAACACGATGGAACACCTGGATGGAGCTGCCGGATGAAACGCTGCGAGACGCGGCCGTCCGCGCTGGCAGCCACTACCGGGTGGACATGGCGACACTCGCCCGGAGACTGTACGAACTCCGGCTCGTCAGCGCCGATCAGGCGAACGCGATACGCCAGGTGCGGACGCGGCGAGCCGATATCGTAGAGAAGAACCTGGTGGTCCACGATGAACTCGCTCCCGTCGCACTGCCGCGGCCGTACGAGAGGGCCGTTCTCAGCCTCTATAGGAGCGAGACCGTGACCGCTGACCGCGCCATCGGCCTCCTGCTCGGAACCTTCGACCACGAAGCGCTCCCCGACCTGCCCGCTGTGCCCGAGGCCGACATATGGGCCGTCACCTCGTGAGCGCAAAGAACGACAAGGTTTACGTACTGGACACAGGTCCACTGAGCCACTTCGCCCGGAGCCAATGGCTAGGCGCGCTCAAAGCCGTCCTCCACGAGTCTCGTGTGCTCATCCCGGACACCGTGGAGACCGAGCTTCGGAGCGGTGTCGCCCAGCACTCCGAACTCCAAGCGGTACTCGATGCCGACTGGATCGAGATGACGGTCATCGACACCGACGAGCAACTGGCCGCCTTCTCCCACTACACAAGGCATCTCGTAGGTCCCGCCAGGCGCAACTACGGTGAGTGCGGCGTGCTGGCGCTCGCCGAGACCACACCGAATGCGACGGCGGTCCTCGACGACCGTGTGGCCAAGAGGCTCGGAGAGCAGCGCAAAGTCGAAGTACGCGGCACGCTCGGACTGCTGTGTGAAGCAATCCGCCAAGGTCTCCTTACCGTGCCGCTGGTATCAGCAGTGGCCGACGATCTTCTCATGAACCGCTATCGGCTCCCATTCGGTCCAGGTGGATTCGCCCGATGGGCCGAGGAGAACGGACTGGCTTGACCGGATCGGCGTGGGAGTCAGGCGAGTTCTTTCGCACTGCATGATTCTGCGCTACACCCATTGAGCGTCAGACTCGGAGGCGCCGCCGGGCATAGGCCCAGGTGACGGTGCCGAGCAGCGGCCCCCACAACACCAGCGGTGCGTAGGTGAGGTAGAAGACGACGGCTTCCCCGCCGCCAGCCCGTCCTTGAGGAGATCGCGACCGACTTCGCGGCCGAGCTGACGGTGGCGTCGATCAACGGCGACGAGCACCCGGAGATCACGCAGCGCTACAACGTGCTGGGCTTCCCGACCCTGCTGCTGTTCCGCGACGGGAACCTGATCCACCAGTCAGTGGGAGCGAAGCCGAAGCGGCGCCTGCTGGCGGAGTTCCTGCCGCACCTGGAATCGGCGGCGGCCATCTAGGACAGAAACCGACCTACTCGGTCCCTATCGTCGCCGTAGGCAGTCACAACGGCGAAGGGACCGAGATGACCAGCGTCGCACCGCAGGGTTACACCACTGTGGCCCCCTGGGTCGTCACCGACGACACGGGGGGCTTCCTGAACTACGTAGCCCAGGCGTTCGGGGGCGAGGAACTGGCACGGGTGGCAACTGAGGACGGCGCGATCGGCCACGGCGAGATCAGGGTGGGCGACACCGTGGTGCTGGCCTTCGACCGGCACGAGGACTAGCCGGTGATGCCGAGCCTGCTGCGGGTGTTCGTGGCGGACGCGGACAAGGCGTTCTCCGAGGCCGTGGAAGCGGGCGGCCACGTCGTCACTCCCCTGTCGGACAACGCCTTCGGACAGCGCGGGGGCCGGGTGAAGGACCCGTTCGGCAACATCTGGTGGGTGACGAGCCACGTGGAGGACGTCCCCGAGGCCGAAATGTGGAAGCGCCTACAGGAACCCGTGTACGCCGAGGGAATGCGCACGGCCCAGGAAACCCTGGACGCCGAACTAAGCGGCCGCAACCAAGGCCGCAGCAGCGCCCCCGTAAAAAACGACCAACTGAACCGACAACGGCCCCTGACCGCGCACGCCGGTCGGGGGCCGCTCCCTTGGTCTGCGGACGAGACAGCTAATCGATCCCGTTGATCCGCCGAAGCCACCAAGGAAGATCAGGAGAGGCGAACGGATCGTTGAGCGACCACGCTCGGTAAGCGTCGTCGAGAGGATCTATCAGAGCCCGAAGTCGACGCCTGGCGCGCGGGCGGAGGCTTCGCAGCGTTAGTTCCAGCAGGGTGCGAGAGTCGTCAGGACAAGACCGCCAGTCGTGGTCCGGCCCAACTCTCATGCCGCTCACCTGTTTGTAGGGCTCACCTCGAAGAGCGAGCTCTTGGTAACGCCCGTACGCTTCGGCGACCTGACCTAGGCCGAGACCGTTTCGGAGTTCAAAGCTCTGCAACTGCCGATGGACTGGTCCTGGGAGCCCTGGAATGGCAGTGCGGTACCTGTAAGACCAGCCAGTCCGATACCTGCGGGACCGGCGAGGAAGCCGGGCTCGTACTTCTGCCGGTGAGTTACGCGGCACACGATCATTTCCAAAGGTCGAGTTGGCAGGATCCTAACAACCTGAATTCGACGAGCGGCATGCTCCGTCAGTCGGCGTTGCCGAGGACGTTGCGGGCTTGGACGCGGAACTCGCTGACTGCCTGGTAGAGCCGTCGTTCTTGTGCTGAGGCGGTGGCGGAGTGTTCTGCTTTCTCGCTGGCGTCCGCTGCGTGGGCGGCTTTCACCATGTGCTGCATGATCTCGGATAGGCCGCTGGACTCCTTGGCGATTCGGTCGACTGCTCCGGCTATGGAAGGAGGGCCTTCGAGGGTGACGACTTCTGCGGCGCGGTGGACGTCGCGGGCCCGGGTGATGAAGTGCCGCACCTTCTCGTCCAAGTCGGGGAGGCCGGGTGGATCCGCTTGCAGGGCGGCGAGGATCGCGTCCATGGCGATGTCGCGATCGTGGAGAGCGCTGAGGTAGGCCGCGTACGTGTCGCGCCGATGCTGACGACGCCACTGGAGGTGTTGTGTTCGTGCTTGCGTCCTGCCGTTCACGACGGCTGCGCCCAGGGTGGTGAGGGAGCCGACGGCGGCGCCGAAGAGGGCGGCGAGTCCTGCGTCCATGACCACATTGTGGTGTTATACAGGCGGTCGGACACAATGCGAACGGCCCCTGACCATGGTTGTGCTGGTCAGGGGCCGTTTCCACGGGTGTGGCGGGTGCAGGGTTCGAACCTGCGTAGGCTAAGCCGACGGATTTACAGTCCGCTCCCCTTCTTGGTGTTACACGGTCGATGACCTGCGTAAAGTCTTCGAACCAGGCTCCAAGGAAGCATCTCGGGTCCCACCCGGGTCACATGAACCTGCATCAGGAGGCCGAGTCGCCTGCACTGCCTCGACTGAGGAGCCTCTCAGACCTGGCGAAGGACAGCGCCTCTCTCGCGATCTTGATGGCTGCACGTGCGGACATCTTCACCCAGAGCAATAAATCTGCTGCGCAGATCCTGCGTTGTTTTCTAACCTTGCCCCATGGATGTCCGTAGCGAAGTGCTGAAACTTCTAGCTGCTCATGGCGGTCACGGGAAGTTCGGCCAGTCGTACCTACCGTCGGCGATCCGGAGCCAGACTGGCTGCAGCATGACCCAGGCCTGGGAGGCCCTTTGGGGAATGACAGCGGACGGCCTGATCTACTTGGATCCTGACGGGCAGGGCTCAGGCACGGACAACTGGCGTTGGCGGCTGTCCGAACGCGGTCGCGCCGCTGCAACTGGCGGCTCATGGGAGCCCTACGATCCTGAGGGGTACCTGACTAGACTGCGCCGCCAGGTCCCTGACCTGGATCCCGTCGCGCTGCGTTACGTGAAGGAAGCTCTCGGAGCGTTCAATGCAAGATGCTTCCTGGCCAGCTCGGTGATGCTGGGGGTGGCCTCTGAGCAGGTCTTCATCGGTTTGGCTAACAGTACGGTGGCCGCTTTCGACGCCGTCCCCGAACTCGGCGGAGCCGCCGACAAACTCAAGCAGGCCCTGAACAACCCCAAACAGTCTCAGCACACTCGCTTCTTGGAACTGCGCAAGCGTCTAGAGCCGCTACGCCCGAAGCTGCCTGACGACCTCGGCGACAACCTCACCATGGACGCCGTCTCCGACCTGCTGCGCGTCACTCGCAACGAAGCCGGGCACCCTACAGGCCGCGACGTTGATGAGAACACCGCCTACACGCACCTGCAAATGGCAGCACGTTATCTGGAGAAAATGACTGCACTTAGGCATCACTTTGAGTCATTGATTGCCAGTGCCGCCAACTCTTCACCGGGCGCTACCGCAGGAGCGTGAGCTCCAGCCATGCTTGCTGCCCTGTGTGGCGAGTTAGGCTCTAACAGAGAACCAGCGCGGCCTGGCTTGTCGTGATGCATGGGTGGCACGCCCGCCCGAACACCTGAAGCCCCTCCGCCTCATGCAGAGAGATCTTCGGCAGGCTTCGGACACGAAGAGCTCCTGCCTAGACTTGGCCAGACGGTTCACAACGGGAGGGCTATCTACTTCATGGGCGATGTGGCGGCGGGAGTCGAGGCCACAATCCGCAGTTGGATTGCCTCGGGAGAATACGGCCCTGGAGACCGCCTTCCTCCGGAACGCGAGCTCGCCCAACGCCTCGGGGCCGGCCGCACGACCGTGCGCCAGGTGCTCGCCAAGCTGGTCGCCGAAGACGTCCTCCACGTGCGGCACGGAAGCGGTTACTACGTCGCTCTCAACAAGTGGATCGACGAGACCGGCCGGAAGCTTGAGCCCTGGAAAATCCACGGGGAGAGGACCGTCTACGACAACCCGTGGGTGAAGCTCGGCCTGGTGGATGTGGAGCCTCCTGGGATGGAGCGGTTCGAGCATCACGTCGTTCGTCTTCACCGCGTGGCCATTGCGGCGGTCCTGGATGACCAGGATCGTGTGCTGATGCTCTGGCGCTACCGCTTTGTGCCGAACGCATGGGGCTGGGAACTACCCGGCGGGATCGTCGACGAAGGCGAAGACCCCAAGCAGGCAGCGCTCCGCGAAGTCGAGGAGGAAACGGGCTGGCGCCCCCACTCCTTGGAGCATGCCGTGACCTTCGAGCCCATGGTCGGCATGGTCGACTCCCCCCACGAGATCTTCATTGGCCGAGGCGCAACGCGTATTGGCGCCCCCTCCGAGGTAGAGGAAGCCGGTGAAGTCGCGTGGATACCGCTGAGCGACGTCCACCGCTTGATGCGTAAGAACGAACTCATGGGCTCGGGCACTCTGGTTGGCCTGATGTACGTCCTGGCCTTCGGCAAGTAGCCGATCAACCAACGGTCCTGCCAAGTTCGGCGATGCGTCGCCGATACCGCACTGAGCCGGTGCGGTTCGCCAACAGCTTGGCTTCGCGTACCTGGTGAGCGGCCTCCGCGTACTCGCCACGGGTCAGGTGGGCTTGGGCGAGGTCGCAGTGCAGGCCGGCCCGCGCGCGGACGAAGGTGGGGTCCATCGAGTCCAGAACCGTGTACTGAGCAGCGATCGCCTCTACATCCCCAAGCAGAGCAAGCGTGTGGCCCTTCCAGCGCACGAAGTGATCCATGTTGAGGAACACGCTGGCGAGGTCAGGGTCCCGAGGATCGTCGGTATCCGGCATCACTTGATCAGCGGTTTCCAGCACTCGGTAGGCGTTTGCGACATCGCTCTTGTCGCTGGCCAGGGCGCAAAGCTCTGCTTCCGCACACAACAGCCATGCCTTGAGCCGGTCGCTCATGCGGGAGCCGCCCACTCTCTGGGCTTCGCGAACCAGGTCGACCGCGAGCTGGGGTCGGCCCGCGTCGGCGAGCACGAACGCCTGCTCTCCCATGGCATGTGCGAGGTAGAGGGGGTCTTCGGCTTCCTTCGCGGCCTGCTTGCCCTTCTCGTAATGCCTCCAGGCCCGTTCGACCGCTCCGACGTCGAGGGCCTGCCATGCCGCGAGGGTCGCCGCTCCGGCCAGTTCCCGGGCGACTGGACGTCGGGCGTCTGGGAGCACCGCGAACGTCAGCGCCTCTTCAAGAGCAGCGAGATGCGCGTTCATCTGGTCCACGATGCTGAAGGCCCCGACCATCCGGTCTTGCGTGCGAAGTAGCTCGGTCTGGCTCACGAAGGTGGCCACCATGGACCGGCTCACCGCGTGAGCAGTGTCGATGTGGCGGATCAGATCCTCGTAACCGTCGGCCGTCGGCGGGCTTCCGGCCTCTTGGAGCAGCTCGTCGTTGGTCCAGCCGAGGAGCGCCCGAAGGATCGCGGTGTACGGCTCCGCTACTCGGCGGTGGCCGTTCTCCCACTCCGAGACATACGTCTTCAAGCTGGCGGTGCTGGCGATCGTGAGCTGCGGATGGCTCCTTGCGTACCGCTCGATCTCGCTCACGAGGCGGTTCTGTGACCAGCCGCGAGCGTTCCTTGCCGCCTTCAACCCGAGTGCCATGAGAAGCCGTCCAGGGGCGCGAGTCTCTGCACTTCGAGGATGCCCCAGGACCCGGCAAGGGCAACAGGGGTTAACCGCATCGAGTTAACCCCTGCCAACTGTTGTCCACCGACGTCCCTGACGTTCCCTGTCTGTACGGCCACATCGGGGTTGCCGAGAGAAGAAGTTCGTCCGCCTCATTGACTTTGGAGCAAACCAATCAGAAGATTGGTTCGAACCAGTCGGGATGTCAGTGGACGCTCATGGACTCCCGGATGGCCACAAAACAGAACGCGACCCGGGTGCGGGAGGACGAAACACGAGGTCCCCGCCTCCGAACCGCGACTGGTTGCGACCAGCTCTTGCGTTGCCCTGTCGCCGCCGACTCGCAGTCGGCGTTGAGAGGAGAGCGCAGGACTGTCACCGGTTCCGAACTAGGAGGTGCCGATGAAGGACAACGGACGCCCGCCGATCTACGCCAGCGATCTTCCCATCACTCACCTGGACCTTCGCCCGAAGCCCGAACCAAAGAACAAGGCCCGCGCGGAAGGCCCGGAGACCTTGATCGTGTGTCCCGACTGCGGTTGGTGGGTGGCTCTCAAGCGCCACATGGTCCACCCGCACCGCGACCGGCGTCGCCGCACTCGCGACGGCCGCGTTCCCCGCTGCTCGGGCAGCGGCCAGCGCGTCATCGTCAACGTCTCCTACGAGATCTGGCGCGAGCAACTGGCCCAGGCTGTCGCTGACGCCGGGACCCGCCGTCCCGCCCGGCAGTTCGTCAAGCCGCGGCCGCCGGTGGCCCCGGCGGTCCATCAGATCGCCCGTGCCCGCGAAAAGGCCCTGACCGTCTCCTGACCAGCTACTCAGCTTCTCTCCCGGCCCCGTCAGCCGGTTCTCCCTGCCAAGCGCTCCGCCCGACTTCCCCACGGGCGGAGCGCTTGGCGCTTGTCCGCCTTCTTCCTCGCCCGAGATCGCAAGGAGTTGACCTGCCTGATGAAGATCACCAAGCCGACCCCGCCACCGAAGCTGCGTTGGAGCCGGGAACCTGCGGGCTGGGACTCGCGGCCGTGCCTGGGCACTCCGATCGAGCTCTGGTTCGGCCCCGACAACGGCCACAACGAGCACTGGAAGAACGCCCAGGTCCGTGAGCAGGAGGCCAAGAAGCTCTGCCAGGGCTGCCCGTTCGCCGAGTTCTGCCTGGAGACCGAACTGGCGCTGGGCGCCGCCGACCAGCACGGAGTGCGTGGTGGCCTGACCGCCAGCGAACGCCGCACGCTGATCGACCGCCGCGCCCGGCGATCCACCGGAACGGGAGCGGCGGCATGAGCCGGGACTACCGGCCCGCCTTGGACGGTGTGCCCCGTTACACCAGCTGGGCCAAGGTTCCTGCCTACCTGTACACCCGCACCCAGCTCGGCCACCTATCCCCGCCGCGCAAACCCGCGTCGGGCGCGATGCCGGTGGGGCAGGTGCTCTACCACGGCAACTGCTACGCCCCGCTGTACACGCTGGCGGCGACCGTGCCCAAGCGCGCCGTCAGCCCGGCTCAGCGCGCGGCGCTGGAGCGGGCTCGACAGTTGCAGTTCGAGTGTCGGTTGTGCGGTGAGGCGGAGGACGAACCGCTGGGCAAGGGCCGCATCTGCTACCGATGCAGGACGGTCCGCCAGATCTTCCGCCGCGACCACCAGGCCGCGATCAGCGACGCTGCTCTCCATCTCCGACGGTTGCGAGACCGCACGGCGGTGCTGGTGGCGGTCGACGACGTCGACGCGCCGCGCCGCATCGCGATGGTCGGCCGCGGCCTGGCCCTCATGACGGCGATGCCCCCTCCGGAGCACGCCACCCCGGAGGCTGCGTCCGAGGTGGTGCTATTGAAGTTGCGGCAGGTGTCTGCCCGTTTGGAGGCGTGGGGCAACCCGGCCCCCTTGTTGTTGTGCTGGCGATCGGCCTGGGATGTACGCCAGGGGCTGCTTCGGCTTCTGGCGTCTGAGCCGTCGTTCCCCTCCTACGGCGATGATCCCCAGCAGCAGGTCAACGACCTTGCCGACGGCTTGTCGTGGCTGACCACCTACAACAGCGTCAGTCTGCAGGACCTGTACGGGGTCTGGTACGGGCAGCCGATGTTCGATGACAGCGACTTGGCCAGGTTCCACCCGCGCCGCGACCTGCCGCTGCCCGGCGCCATCGGCGATCCCATCCAAGACGTCGCCGCCCTGGGCGACGTGCTACTCACGGTGGCGGGCAACGACCGGCCCACCAGCCCGTCCGCGCCCTGGAACACCCAGCCACAAGCGCTCGCCGGCCTGGACGAAGAAGACCGATGAGCGCGGTGAACATCGAGGTGGCCGGTCAGCACGCCGTCGAGCACGGCACGCTGACCGGCTACAAGATCCGGCTGTGCAAGTGCGACGCCTGCACGGCGGCCAACACCCGCTACGTCAACCGCCGCACCCGGCTGATCGCCTACGGCCAATGGCAGCCCTACGTTCCGGCCGATCCCGTCCGCACCCACGTCCACGAACTGATGGAGGCCGGGCTGGGGTGGAAGCGCATCGCCGCCCTGTCAGGGGTGTCCACCGGCGGGGTGTCCCGGTTGCTGTACGGCGACGGACTCCGCGGCCGACCCCCGTCGCGCAAGCTGCGTCCCGGCACCGCGGCCGCGTTGCTGGCGGTGCGGGCGGACATGGACACCTTGGCCGACGGCGCGCTGGTGGATGCCACCGGTACCCGCCGCCGCATCCAGGCCCTGGCCGCGCTCGGCTGGTCGCTGAGCCGCCAGGCCCGGCGGCTGGACCGCGTCGTCGCCAACTACGCCCGCATCCTGACCTACCAGCAGGTCACCGCCGCCACCGCTCGCCAGGTCCGCGCGCTGTACGCCGAATGGTCGATGGTCGTGCCGACTCCTTGCGGCCGCGACGGGGTACGCCGCTCGCGCAACGACGCCGCGCGTAAGGGCTGGCTGCCGCCGCTGGCGTGGGATGAGGACCTGATCGACCTGCCCGAACCTGAACTGGCCGTCGAACTGCGACGTCGGGTGGCGGAGATGGACGACGCCCAAGCGGCCGCCTGCTTCAACGCCCACTACAAGCTCGGTGACCCCTCGCCGCTGGTGATCGCCGGAGCCCGCGAGTACACCCGCCGCTGCAAGGCCACCAAGCCGAAGGCCGGATGACCCTCGACCACCGGCCTGTACCTCACCACCACACCTGCCCGGCCTCTGCCCTTGAGCTCTGGGTTGCCCCGACCACGTCCTCTGACGATTCGGAGATCTTGTGATGCCCACCGCCCTGACCTTCACCTCGCTCAACGACCTGTTCACCGGCAAGGACCTGACCACGACCAACCGAGTGTTCCGTCTCAACGAGGCCGACGACCGCGACCTCGCCAGCGACCGCGTCAGCCGCTACGGCGCCTACCTGCGCAACCGCCGGCACCTGTTCGCCGACTTCGACGACGACAACGTGCTCACCACCGACCCGGTCGACTTCGCCCGCACGGCCTGGGAGACCGCCACCAGCCCGATCATGTCCCCGCCCTACCTGCAGTGGACCTGCGAGCGGATCCGCGACGTGCTGCCCCGGGTCAGCGACCACGACGGGTCGCTGATCTTCGGTGTCGAGCTGGCGATGCCGCGTCCGTCCCAGTTGCGCGCCGTGTACGGCTTCGGCGAGTGGGACCGCCACGGCGGCTACTTCTTCCCCGAGGACCGGGCCCTGGCGCACGGTCCGGTGATGCTCACCAGCACCACCTTGCTGTTCCAGGTGCCCACCGTGGTGCTGCCCGCGCCCGCCGCCGAGTCCGGGTCGCCGGACACGCCGGAGACGGTGGCCGCCAAGAAGGCGGTGGCGCGACTGGCCGAATGGCTGGACGCGGCGTTGGCCCCGGCGCTGGCCGCCCTGAGCGTTTCCGCCGGAGATGCGCGGTGAGTCGGCTGGTGAAGATCCGCCTGTCGGGCGCGCCCGACGACGTGGACGCCGTGGTCGACCGGCTCACCGCTCACCTGGACGTCGCCGACGTCTCGGCGCCCTACCCCAACCGCCGCGACGACGGCGTGCGCCGCTACCTGACCGTCGTCATGCCCGAGGCTCCCGCCGCCGCACCGCGGCCCGGCGGACACGACCGCTGACCTCGCTCCTGAAAGGAAGGAGGCGGCCGCTCCCCTGTACGAGTTCGGCTCCGGGCCGGTGTTCCCGCACCGGCCCGGGGCCCTTGACCGATCTCTTCCAGCCATTCCTGGAGGACCGACCATGACCATCCTGACCCATCTCACCCGGCGCCGGCACCCGCGGCGGCCCTGCTTCGCCTGCCACGACAGCGGACGGATGTGGAACCCGCCGGTCGGCGCGATCGCCTGCCCGCTATGCCCGGCCCGCAAGTCGCACCGGTGGTGGTCGCTGTGATCATCCCGCTGCGTGACGCCAACGGCGTCCCGGACCTGACCCGCATGAACCAGTGGACGGCCACCTGCGACCGATGCGATGCCCGCACCCTGCTGGCCGACATCGACCCCTGGCTGGTGGGGATGCATCAGGAGCAGGCGGTCTACTGCCCGCGCTGCGTGCGCGCGCTGGCCGCCCACCTGATCGGCGAGGTGTTCCGGCCCACCGGCCTCCCCGGCCTGGCCTACGACACCCGCCACCACCTCCACACCGCCCGCCACGCTCTCCTGAACGGCCTGCCGGACCGCCTGTCCCGGCTGTGGCCGCGCCGCTTCGGCGGCCGCTCCGCCTGACCCTCTTCACCGCGCCTGTCCGCCGGGGCCGATCACGGCCCCGGCCCTTCGCCATGCCTTCTACCGATCCGAGGTACCTGATGTCCCTGTCCACCACCGTCACCTCCGCGATGCCCATCCCGTCCGACGGGCTGGAGCAGGCCGCCGTGGCCTACCGGACGGCCCGCGACGCCAACGACCGGCACCGCGGCCACCAGGCCGTCGGGGACGCCGCACAGCTCACCGCGACGCTGGCGCGGCTCAACATCACCCCGATCCTGACCGGCGACCCGGGCGACCCCAGCTGGGACGACCCGTTCCACATCGAGGCCGACGGCACCGTCACCACCCTGATCGCCCAGCCCACCTACAACTACGGCACCGGCGGCCACGCCGTCCTGCAGGGCCGGTACGTGTGGGCGTGCGCCCGACAGGGCTGGCTGTGGCTGCGCGCCAGCGACGACCACGGCGAGGGGCTGGGCGAGGCCGGACCGCTGGAGACCCTGGCCGACGTCGGCCGCGCCCTGGTCGACGGCCCCATCACCATCCCCGGCCCCGATCTCGGCGAGCTCACCGAGACCGCCCTGCAGGCCGCCGACCGCGACCTGGACCCGGCGGCCTCGGTCGACACCCGGGAGATCTGCGCCTCGCTGACCGGCCTGACCCACGCGGTGCTCGCCGTCACCGAGCACATCACCGAGCAGCTGGCCGACGGCTCCGACGCGCTCTCGCAGGGTCTGGCCGACCTGGCCGACCGCATCGGCACGAACACCTCGGAGCCGGTCGCGGCCGCGGCACGGTCGCGGTGGTGGCGGCGATGACCATCCCCTGCACCCGCCTGCCCGACACGCCGCTGCCCGACCGTGCCGTCTCCTACGTGCCGACCGGGCGGCGGCTGTCGCCCTGGCCCGCCCACACCTGCCCGAGCTGCGCCGGGCCGCTGGACGGCGGCCCGGTCCGCTTCCGCTGCCCGAGCTGCAACCGCGGCCTTCCCGCCGCCGACCTCACCTACGAGACCGCCGCCTCACGGGAGGCACGATGACCGCCCTGGACCGCACCCACCCGACCCCGGAACCGAGCCTTCCGTCGGCTCCGGACGTGACGCCCATCGACCACAACGACCTGCTGGAGCTGCACGAGGGCCTCCAGGAGCACCGCCGCACCCGCCTGCTACTCAACGCCCTGTTCGTCCTCTTCCTGCTGCCGAGCGCCTTCGCCGTCGTGCTGAACCCGCCGCTGTCCCACCGCATTCTGCTGACCGCGGCCCTCTGGTTGCTGGCGACCCTGGGCCTGGCCCACCTGCTGGACATGGCCCGCACCTGGTGCAGCGCTCGCTACTCCCTCACCCGCACCGCCACCTGGCACTACCGCTTGGAGCGCCGCTGGTACGCCCCCGGCACGACCGTGCTGACCGGTCCCGACGCCCAGCGGCCGGTCTACGTCCTGGGATGGCTGAACGACCCCGCCTGCGTCCAGCCCTGGGTCCTGATCCACTGCGACGACGACCCCGCCCGCGTGGTGCCGCTGTCGCAGTTGGCCCCGCTGCCCTGCCGACCCCGGGACGGTGCCCGATGAGCCCGCGCGACCCGGTCCGCCGGGTGTTCGTCCGCCTCGGCTTCGCCGGATACCGGCTCGCGGCCGTGGACGTGTACATGCTCTCCGGCATCGCCGCCGGGGCCGTCTGGCTGGCGCTGACTCACCTCACCGCCACCCGCACCAGCGTGGCGCTCATGCTGTCCGGCCTGGCCGCCCTACTGGTCTTCGCCCAGTGCCACACCCGCTACCTGCGCCAGCAGGCCGCGCAGGACAACGGCAACAGCACCAGCACGCCCGACCAGCGCACCCAGCCCTGATCCTCCGTCTCCCCTCCCCTAGGTGACCGGCCCGCACCGCCAGCCTTGGCCGCCCTTCCCGTCGTCTGGGTGCCTCTGACCCGTTGTTCCCCAGCAGGGCAGGGGCACCCAGACGCGGCTGAGCCAGCATCCGCCCTAACATCCGCCCCCACCAAAGGAAGGAAACCCTCCCGATGGCCACATCTACCGCGATCGAGTGGACCGAGCTGACCTGGAACCCCACCACCGGCTGCGACAAGGTCTCGCCCGGCTGCACCAACTGCTACGCCCTGACTCTGGCTCGCCGCCTGAAGGCGATGGGGTCGGCCAAGTACCAGGCCGACGGCGACCCGCGCACCTCCGGGCCCGGCTTCGCCCTCACCGTCCACCCCGACACGCTGGCCCAGCCCTACCGGTGGCGCGCTCCACGCATGGTGTTCGTCAACTCCATGTCCGACCTGCTGCACGCCCGCGTCCCGCTGGACTTCATCCAGCAGGTCTTCGCCGTGATCGCCGACACTCCGCAGCACACCTACCAGATCCTCACCAAACGCTCGCTGCGGCTGCGGCGGCTGGCCGACCGCCTGGACTGGCCGCCCAACCTGTGGATGGGGGTGTCGGTCGAGAACGCTGCCGTCCTGCGCCGCGTCGACGACCTGCGCGCCGTCCCCGCGGCGGTCCGGTTCCTGTCGTGTGAGCCGCTGCTGGGCCCGCTGCCCGGCCTGGACCTGGACGGCATCGGCTGGGTCATCGCCGGTGGCGAATCGGGCCCCGGCCACCGCCCCATGCGCCCCGACTGGGTGCGCCAGATCCGCGATCGTTGCCAGGCGGCCGGAGTGCCGTTCTTCTTCAAGCAGTGGGGTGGCCCCACCTCGAAAGCTGCCGGCTGCGAGCTGGACGGCCGGACCTGGAGCGACCGCCCCGCAACCCCGCATGAGAGTGAATCCAGCCGTGCTGTCGGGGTCGGGGTAACGAACGCGCCGCGACTGGCGGGGACCGGTTCCCCGCCCGGCGGCCCGGTGAAAGGGTGAACGCCATGCCCCGACCCGACCCGCCTCCCAACGAGCACCCCGATCAGCGCACCATCCAAGGTCTCGGCCAGCGATGTGGGGTGATCGGCCTGGGCTATCAGGGCCATGACGTGGACTCCTTCCTGGCCCGTTTGGCCTTCGAGGCGGTCGGCACGGTGGTGGACGTGCGGTTGACGCCGATCTCCCGCAAGCGCGGTTTCTCCAAGCGCGCCCTGGCCGCCGCGCTCGCCGATGCCGGGATCGACTACCTGCACATGCCCGAGCTGGGCAACCCCAAGGACAACCGGCCCGGCTTCGCCGCCGACCCCGCCACACTGGCCCAGGCCAAAGCCCGTTACGCCGCGCACATCGACACCGAACCCGCCCGTCGGCGGCTGGCCTCGATCGCCGAGCTGGCGGCCGACCGGCGTGTGGCGCTGCTGTGTTTCGAGGCCGACCGGGAACGCTGCCACCGCGACGTCGTCCACTCCGCACTCGACGACCGCCTACGCCTCTGACCCCTACTTCCTTGTGGTCCTGTATCCCCTGGCCTGCGTGGTCAGGGGATACAGGGCTTGGGCGGCAGGGGCTCGGTCAGAGGGGCGGGTAGAACACGCCGCCGATGATGAACGAGCCCATGTGCTTCTGCTGGTTGCCCACGTAGAACACCGTGTCCCGCTCCGGCGCGCACATGATCTCCAGGAACTTGGCTCGCACCTGCCCCATCGCTTCGACGTCGTCCAACCCGGCCAAACGGCGCTGCAGACGCACGAACTCCCAGTCGTACAGGCCCTGCCGGTGGCCGTTGCAGTCGGGTGACTGGCACAGGTACCGGTACCAGCCCTTGAACCGTGGGGCCTGCAACGGCGTGCGGGGCCCGTCCTCATCCAGGGCGAGCTGCTGCACATAGGCGTCGATCTTCTGCTGTTCGGCCGCGCTCCACCCCGGATGCGGCTGCAGCTCCAAACCCTGCACCTTGCGGGGGCGGACCGCCGCCATCGACGCCACGCTGCCCGGCCGCCCGTCGCGGACCTCTTGCTGGATCTGGCACATCGACTTGTTCACCAGGTCCACCACCAGCGGCCGCCGCTTGGCCCACCCCGTCAGGCGGCTTTCGCTGACCGCGCTGCCTACCTCGGGCCGGAAACTCTCCGGTCGCGGGTCGGTAGGGCTGGGCCGGGCCCGCAACCGCACCACGTCGTACTTGCGGAATTGTTTGTCGTCCTCCAACGCCCGGAAGTTGATCGGGTACAGCCGCACCCACGCCGGCCGCGCGGTGTCCAGCCGGATTCCGGCCACGCACACCGTCTCGCCGTAGGCCTGCGAGGGGTTCGGCGCGGCCTTCACTGTGATCAGCACCCGCATCTCCACCGGACCCCGCCCGACGGGCTTGGCCAGCGGCTCATCGGGATCGGGTCCAAACAACGACTGCTGATCCGCTGCAACCCCCATGGCCGCGCTCCCTCACTCCACACCGACCCCCCGACAAACCATGACGTACCACCCACGCGCCCCGGCGACGCCCCCGCGACCGCCACTGGCCACCAACCCGACCCCGACCAGCGGTGACCAGGCCTGCGCTGGTCACCACGCACATACCTGAATCAGAGGTGATCTGTGATGCTGCCCGACCTTCCCCGTGCCCCCGACCTGACCGTGATGGTCGGCGGCGGCTTGGCCGCACTGCTTACCCTGGCCCTGCTGGCCTGGGCATCGCGCACCCTTGCCCGCACTCGCCGCGTTCCCCGCCCCGACCGGTCCGAGACCAGCTCCCGCGCCGTGCCCCGCGCCCGGTTGGAGGACGTCACCACCGTGCTGGCGGCATGTTTGGCCACTGGTGTGGCCGCCACTGGCATGTGGAAGTTCTTCGGCGACGTCTTGGACCTGAAGACTCCGCTGAAGGTGCTGCTGTTCGCCTTCGTCGAGGTCGCCATGGTCACTTCCGCGCTGCGCGCCCGCCGCAACGTCCGCGAATCGGCCACCCACTCAGCCGGGATCGACGGGGTTGCGGTGTGGGTGTTCACGCTGCTGTCGGCAGTGCTGGCGGCCAGCGACGCCGACGGCGTCCGCCAAGCCTTGATCCGGTTGGCCGCCCCGCTGGTGGCCGCCTGGCTGTGGGAACGCGGCCTAGCTGCCGACCGCCGCCACGCCACCGGCCACACCACCCGCATCCACTGGCGACTCACCCCCGAACGCCTCCTGGTCCGCCTCGGGCTCGCCGAACCGACCGGCCGCACCGCCTCCGACGTCGACGTCCACCGCCGCATCGCCCGCTTGGCCAAAGCGGCCAAGAAGGTCCGCGTCCTGCGAGCCTCCCAGGCCAAACCGCGTGTCCTGGCGCGGGCGCTGGCCCGGCTGGACAAGGCCATGGACGCCGCCGTCGAGCACGCCCACCTGGCCACCGCCCCCGTCCGTCAGCAGGAGCTGCTGGCCCAGATCGCGCTGCTGTACCACGCCGTCGACCTGGCCGACCTGGCCGTGGACACTCCCTGGCACAGCGCCCCGGCTCGCCCGGTGGCCACCGCCGGGTCGGTTCTGCCGCCGCTGGCGGAGCGGACCCGGTCGGAGGAGGAGCTGGTGGCGCTGGGGTTCGAGTCCGCCAAGGTCCAGACCTACCTGGCCGACAAGTTCGGCCTGGAGCTGGCCACCGGAGACATCACCGGCTCCCTGGCCCATACCTCCGGCGCGACGCCGACCGCCGCCCTCCGCTCACGCCTGGGTCTGCCCCCGGCCACCGCGTCAGACCCGAACCCGGTCGCGGGCCCGATGCCAGCCCCAACCCGGGACCTGTCGCCGGACCCGGTTTCGGACCCGCCTTCCGGTCAGGTCTCTCCCTCGGGTCCGGACCGGTCCGCCGACACCGTCCAGCCCGCCGACAACACACCCACCTCCGACGCCGGTAAGGAGGTCTCGGACCCACCCGCACTGCCCAAGCCCGGACCTGCCCCCAAGACCGGGTCCAAGACCGGCGGCAAAGCCCGGTCTAAGGCGGCCAAGGTGTCGCCTGTGGAGCGCATTGACCAGGCGCGCGAGCTGGATGCTCGGTACCGCGCCGAGCACGGGCGGCACATCCCCGCCGAGAAGCTGAGCCGCGCGATGCGCATCGGTAAGCCCGCCGCCCTGGGCCTGGTCAGGCAGATCCGCGACGACCACGCCAACACCGCCGCCTGACCGACCCACCCTTGATCCACCCCGACCCATCCCTTCCCCCAGAGCCGCCACGGCTCTGGGGGTCTCTTCTTCCTGGAGGTTCTTATGGCCCTGTTCGCTGTGCTCACCGGCGGCCTGATCATCTTGATCTGGTCCCGGCAGATCGGCGCGTTCCTCGCGTTCGTCCTGCTGTCCTGGGGTCTGCTGGCGGCCTCCACGCCGATCGGCGCCCCGCTGGTGAAGATCCTGCAGGACTTCTCCACCCAGCTGGACGGGTGGATGTCATGACCCGCCCCGGCCCGGACTCCGGCGCTCCTGGCGCCGACGCCGCTGTCCAACGGCCCGCGGTGCGGGAGGTCGCGGTCCAGATGGGCCGCAATCGCCCCTCGCTGGGGTCGCTGGCGGTCCAGCTGGCCGTGCCCGGCACCGCGCACGCGGTGCTGGGCTGGCCGGTCTGGGCGGTTGCCGCCCCGCTGTGGGGCCTGTGCCTGCTGCTGGTGCTGTTCGTCTCCGTCGCCGAGCTGCGCCAGCCCCCTCACAATGCCTCGGCCGACGACCTCGGCCGTCCCCTCGTCACGCAACCGGAGGAGGAGTCGTGATCGAACTGCTGTTCCTGGGTGGCGCGGCGTTCGCCGGCGCGGCGCATACGGCCCGCCAGCACCGCGCCGCCCGTCCCACCGGCCCGGCCCGGCGTACTCGTGGTGGCCGCGCTGGAGGCTGGGCCCAGCCGCACTCCTCCCTTCTGGTCAAGGCGTGGAAGTCGGCTGGTGCTCCGCACACCGACGAGGAGCATCTGCCCGACGCCATCGCCGATCTGGGCGGCCGCGCGCTGGGGAAGCTGGCGCGCGGCACCGGCCGCACGGCAGGCCGCAAAGGCCGCCAGGCCGGGCGCTGGGCTCACAACACCGCCGAACGCCGGTGGAACAACCGTCCGCCCGACAGCAGAACCACCTTCTTCGCCCGCCGCTCCCAAAGCACCGGCGGCCGACCCGGCAACCCGCCGCCCGCGAACGCGCCAACGCCCAACGGCGCGGCCCCGCGCAGGCAGGGCACGCCACCGCCGCTGTTCGGTAGTCCTGGTCCTAGAGCTGGCGCGCCCGTCCCGGGCAGTGCTCCCTCCGTTCCGCCGACGAATCCCGGTGCGGCCAGCCCGCGGACCCAACCGGCCGCGCGACCCGCTGGCGGTCCGGCGCCCGCCAAGCCATCTCCGCCAAAGCCGCCTCCGCCGCCTGGGCAGCGGCGTCGGGCGCACGCCCGGATCTGGGCAGCCGGGCCGCCGATCAACCTGGACCCGCCCACCAGCGACGCCGAGTTCATCGAGACCAGCACCGACCTGCAGCAGTTCCTGCTGGGCGTGGCGGCCGCGGTCGAGGACTACACCGCCGAGGTGATGATCCGCCGCATGCCCGCCGCCGTCACGCTCCCGCTGGAGCAGGTCGGTGAGGAGATGGTCGAGGCGTCGGCCGCTGTGCAGCGCGGCGCGATGGTGTTCGAGGTCGTCTTCGAAGAGGCCATCGACCTGGCGGCCGCCGGGATCAAGTTCACCGGCAGCGACCCGGACTGATCCTCCTCCAGGTCGCAGCGCCCACTGTTCCGCCGTTCCCACCGTCTAAGGGAGGTCCTGGTGCCCTCACCCCTGCCCCGACGACAGCGCAGCCACTACCAGGTGGTGTTCGAGCCGCCCGAGAGCGACGCCGAGTTCATCTCCACCTGCCTGGGCATCGCTCACCTGCTGGCGGCCCTGGCCGACCTGGCCGAGGACTATCGCGACGACCTGATCGCGCGGCAGATGCCCGCCCCGGTCGTCGCCCAGTGGACCGTCGCCGCCGAGGCACTACGCGACGGCGCAGCCAACGCTCGCCGCGCGGCCGCCACCTTCGCCGACATCTTCGAGGAGTCCCGCGAGATCGCCGCCCGCGGCATCCGCATCCTGGGGGGCCGCCGCACCGCCTGATCCGTGTCCCCGCCATCGTCACGCCGCTGCGCCGCCGACTTCCCCCGGCGGCGCAGCGGCGTTTCCTCATCCTGCGCAAAGGAGTGATCCGCTATGGCGCGTTCGTCCCGCCGCACTTTCGGCCGCCCGGCCAAAGGCCGCCGCGCCGCCAGCCGTACCGGTGGCCGAAGCTCTTGGTCCGACCACACCGACCTGATGATGCCGCTGCCCGCCGACTACTACGCCGAGCCCCGCCGCGTCCCGGTCAGCCGCCTGCTACGCGCCGCCGGCCGCACCTACCTCGGCTGGGTGCGGCAGTCGCCTGATACCCGCGGCCTGGGCACCGGGCTGGCCGCCCTCTACCCGGTCGGGCAGCTGGCGCACCAGTACGCCGCCTCCGACGCGCTGCTGCTGGGCGCGTTCGCGCCCCCGGCCGCGCTGGCGGCCTGGGTGGCCACCTACAAGCGCCACGAGTCGGTCCGCTACTCGGCGACGCTGGCGGCCACCGCCGCCGGTATCCCGGCCTGGCTGGCCACCGCCGCCCACACCGGCATCACCAACCTGCCCACCCTGCTGGCCTACACCGCCACCGCCACCGTGACCTGGTCGGCCTACACCTGGTCCGACGTCCTGCAGCACCGCCGCGCCATGGAGGCCATGCAAGCCAAGTGGGAAACCCTCTCTGCCGCCACCGACCTGGCCGGATCACGGCTCCTGAAGACCGAACCCACCCACGTCGGGGTGAGGTTCAAGGTCGACGTCGGCGCGGACGGTCCGGCCGTCAGCCGCCTGATCTCCGGCGGCCTGGCCGAAGAGGTCGCCCGCCTGTACGGCATCGGCGTCGACCAGGTCCGGCTGACCGGGCAGCACTCCAACGCCCGCATCCTGTGGATCACCCTGCAACTACGCGACCCCTGGACCGAGAAGGTCCCCCACCCTGCCCTGGCCACCAGCGACGCCATCGCCGACGCAGCGGCCACCACGGCCCCGGCCAGCGCGGGCAAGGGATGCCGGTCCATCACCGACGGCCCGTTCGTGCTGGGCACCGTGCCCGAGACCGGCGAGGACCTGGCGGTGTGGGTCTACGACGACGGCGGTGCCCGGCACGTGGACATCTTCGCCGGGACCGGCGGTGGCAAGTCGGTGCTGCTGTCCAACTTCGTCGAGCAGGTCAGCGAGTGCTTCGACGCCCTGCCCCTGGCCATCGACCTGGGGAAGGGAACCATCCCCCACCTGTGGCACGAGGTTCTGGACGCCGACGCCGGAATCGGCGAGCGGCACAAGGCCCTGCAGATCCTGCAGTGGGTGGACACCGTGATCGAGGAACGCTCGCTGGCCTCTGGAGGACGCAACCACGTCCCCACGCCCCAGGCGCCGATCCTCTTTCTGTTCGTGGACGAGATGGACACCCTCACCGGCATGACGTCCGAGATCGCCCACGAGGCCAAGCCCTACCTGGACAACATCCACCGGCGCGGCCGCTCGGCCGGAGTGGTGCTGGTGCGGGCCGGGCAGCGCAACGTCGTCCAGCACACCGGCACCAAGGAGGGCCAGGCCAACGCCACCACCACCATCGTGCTGCGGCTCAGGAGCAGCAAGGAGATGGGCCGCACCATCGAGGAATGGCAGACCCTGGGCCTGCCCGACATGTCCACCTACGCCCCCGGCGTCAAGGGGGTCGCGCTGGTCATCGGCGACGGCGGCACCTGGGACGTGGGCCGGGTCCGCGACCTGAGCGACTTCGACGCCGTGCGCGCCCTGTCGGCCGCCCGCGGCCGCTCCAACGCCCAGATCGAGCCGGACATCGCCGCCAAGTTGCCCGGCTACGCCCAACGGCACCTGGTGACAACCGCGGCGCGTCCCTCGTCCCCGTCCGGCGGTGCCGAGCCGCCGTTCACCGACCCGCCCGCCGGCGATCCTCCAGCCGCGCACTCCCTGTCGCCCGACATGCCGCGCCCATCTGCCCCAGCCGCCGACGCCACGCCTCAGCCGCCGCGCGAAGGCGACGGCAGCTTCGGCATCGACCCCGCCGACGATCAGGCCGTCACCCGGGCCGCCGACGGGCTCACCGCCGAGATCGAAAAGCACCTGCAGAACATGCCCGAACCG
This sequence comes from Actinomadura hibisca NBRC 15177, assembly GCF_001552635.1. GTDB lineage: Bacteria > Actinomycetota > Actinomycetes > Streptosporangiales > Streptosporangiaceae > Spirillospora > Spirillospora hibisca. Next base: position 86,513 of record NZ_BCRO01000077.1, read on the forward strand.
CCGTCCGCCCCCACGCCGCTGGACGACCTGGTCGCCAACAAGAAGGCGCTGGACGACACCACCGTGCCCGCCTTCGTCTCGAAGGCCGTGCTGGCGTTCCTGGCCGCGCGCGACGGCCAGGGAGCACGCCGCAGCGAGTTGGTCGAGCACCTGGGCAAGCCCACCCCCACGGTGTCCCGGTGGCTGAGCAAGCTCTGCGAGAAGAGGGTCATCATGCGCGTCGGTCAGGGCAAGGCCGCCCGCTACCACCTGCCCGACACCTCACCCGAAGATCACACACCGTAATCGGCGGGCGGGGGCGAACCGTACCGCCAACCGTATCGCCGAACTGTCTCACCAACCGTCTCGCGCACGCGTAGCCCACCACAAACCCCACCGAACGAGACCGTTGAGACAGTTCCGGCGAGACAGTTGCCGCCCCCGCCCCGCCATCACCCCCTGTCACCTTTCCTGCGGACGCGGACGCGCTTCCCTCGCTGGCCCCGCATCCCGCCGCGCATGAGCCACCCGCGCCGACCACCGCGCTCACCTCCCACATGGAGACTCCATGCCTTCCCCCTCCCTGCCCGCGCCCGTTCTCGCTCACCTGACCGCACCCGTCCCCACGACAACGCCCACCCCCGCGCCCCACGAATCCACCAGCGGCGGCGGCCTGGTCTTCCTGCTGCTGTTGCTCCTGCTGTTGTGGGGGATCGGGTACGCCATCTCGGTCCTGCGCTACCCGCTGCGGACCTGTCGCCGCTGCGACGGCACCGGCCTGCAGCACTCGGCCTGGTTCAGCCACGCCATGCGCGTCTGTCCCCGCTGCCGCGGCACCCGCCGCGAACTCCGCCCCGGCGCCCGCCGCCCCACCGGACGTGGCCACAACCCGCGTGCCTGATCGTTGCCAGGGAACACCTCGGGGATGGACTACCTGGAAGAGGCCGCCCGTCTGCTGCGCCTGGTGCGCGAGCACAACGAGAAGGCCAACAAGGACAACCCCGAGGCCCTGAACGCCCAACGCGCGGTACTCGCCGCCGCGTTCGCCGAACTGGCCGCCATCGACCGCGGCCTGCTGCCCACCGACGGACTTGGCGATCTCCTCCAACGCACCAACCCCGACACCTGACCACGCCGCTCACCGCGGCCCCCAGGAAGGCCTACGCCCATGCCCCCTCTTCCCAACACCTGTTCCTTCCCCCTGCGGTCGGTGCTGGCCGTCACCCACGGCTTCCCCGTCGAAGGCAACGAGTTCGGCGCGATCGTGGAGCATCTGACCGGCCGCCCGACCAGCCCGCTAGCCGCGCTGGGTGTTCGGGAGGAATGCCTGGCGTGGATCTACCGCCAGCACCCCCAGCTCAGCGTCATCACCGCCCCGCCCGCCTTCGACAGCAAGACCGGCGACTTCACCGCCGTGGATGCCTGGGCCGACCTGGTGGAACAACTCATCGGCACCACCCTGCCCATCGCGCCCCTGCCGCCGGGGGACTGGCAGAACAAGACCACGCTGGACGTGGTCCTGGACCATGCCCCCGCCGACAAGGTGTATGTGATCGACCCCGACGCCAACACGGACTGACCACTACTCCGATGCCCGGACGGCCCCGCGCCGTCCGGGCTTTTCTTCACTCCCGCAAACCCCACCAGCACCTCTCACAGACCCCGCCACACGCTCTCTCACCCGATCCCGCCAAAACGCCGTGACCTGTGGCTCTACCTCAGTGTGACCAGTCACAGCACTAAAAACGCGCCCGCGCGGAACCCGGCACGAGCGCCTGAGAGCTGACTGTGATCTGCGTCCCACCCAGGGATGACCTTGAGTGACAGTGCCTCTCACGAGAACCAACGAAACCAACCGGGAACCAACGGGACACCACGAACATCCCGACCCCGGCCACGCTGCGTCAACGCCCACGGTCAGCGGTGGACACCCACGGATTGCCCAGCGATGAACAGCGATGCATGATCTTCCTCGTCATCGCCGCCCGCCCGGCCCCAACAGGCGCCCGCCCCTCATCCCCGCCCACGCACCAGCCCTTTACGGGCTTGATTTGTGCTGCTCAGCAGCCGTCTACCGATCCCCTGAGGTCGTGCAGAACCTGCAGCGCCCCACTTCGTGGTCCATCCGGCCAGGCCCTCCCACAGAGACTGGCCCCCGCTTACCCATCGGCTACCCCGCACATGCGACGGGGCCCTCCCAACCCGGCACAGGTAGAGGGCCCCGTCATGAACCACACGTTCTAACAGGAGGGTCGCACGTGGCAGAGCAAGAGCACAACGCCTCCCACACACCCGACGCCGACCAACACCGGCCCGGCACCGAAGCGACCGACAACGCCGATCAACCTTCTGATCAGCCTGCTGACAAGCGGCAGCCCTCCAAGCCCGAGCGCGCCTTGGCCCTGCTGCGCCAGCACCTAGAGCTGCGTCGCAGCGAGCACGGCGGCTGGCCTTATGCCCGCAGCCCCGGTACCAGCGCCAGCACCGGTTCCGGTGATGGCCGGTTGTTTCGGTTTACCGCCGCCGGACGGCGTGAGCTGTGCGCCGAGGTCCGTCACCGATGGCGCGACACCTACCCCGACCAAGACCCGCCCGACGACCGCACGCTGCGGTCGGTGGTGGCCGACCTGGAGCGCATCGCCCAGGACGCGCCCCTGGACGATGCGGCCGCCACCGAGTGGTTGGTCCGGCACGGCGTCACCCTCGCCAGCTCGGCCGCCGAGGACCGGGGCCTGGCCAGCGTCCGGGAGCTGCCGGGCTGCCCACTGCCCGATGGCTACCGGATCCCTGAGCCCTACACGATCTCGCCGGACGGGATCTGGATCGAGGCCCGGAACCGCGACCCCGAGCGCGTCACCTGGGCCCCGCTGGCGCTCACCCAGGTGTTCACCGATCCTGAAGGAGAACAGATGGTCAAGCTGGTGTGGCTCAACCGCGGCCGTTGGCAGTCACGGATCATCGAACGCGGCAAGGCCAAGAGCGGCCGCATGCTGGTCAAGGAGCTGGGCAACTTCGGGCTGCCGGTGACCGAGGCCGACGCCAAGGCCGCCGAGCGCTGGCTGGCCGCCGCCGAGACCACCAACACCAACGTTATCGACGAAGTCACCATCGCCCGCTCTCTGGGCTGGCAGGCCGACGGCCAGTTCGTCACCGCCTCGGGCGCCCCGTATGAGATCCACGGCGTCGACCACCAACTCCAGCGCGCCCTGGAGGCCCACCACCCGCGCGGCACCCTGTCGGCGTGGAAGGACGCCGTCAAGCTCCTGGAGCGCTACCCGCTGGCCACCATGGCCCTGTACGCCGGGCTGGCGGCACCGTTGCTGGAGGTGCTGGGGTTGGGGTCGTTCACGATGAACTATGGCGGCCGCTCCACCTCGGGCAAGACCACCGCGGCTCAGGCCGGGCTGTCGTGCTGGGCCAACCCTGATGAGACCGCAGGGGCCATCACCAGTTGGGCCGCGACGAAGACCGCCTACCAGGCCCGTCTGAACCTGGCGGGGAACGGGGTGCCGGTGCTGTTCGACGACACCCAGACCGCCGAGCGCCCCGAGCACGTCTCCCACGCGCTTTACCAGATCACCCAGAACCAGGGGAAAGCCCGCATGGGCGAGTGGAAGTCCTACCGCTGGCGCACCGTCGTGATCTCCACCGGGGAGCGCTCGGCGCTGTCGTTCGCCACCCACCAGGGCATCTCCGCCCGCGTCCTGGACCTGCAGGGCGCACCGTTCGGCAACGCTCCCGACTCGGGATCGGACGCGCAGAAGTTCCGGGACGGGGTCACCGCCAACTACGGGCACGCCGGGCCCGCCTTCGTCGGCCACCTGCGCGCCTACGTCGGCGAGCACGGCCCGGCCTGGCTGCAGGCGCGGCACGCCGACTACACCGCCGCCCACCGCCAGGACGCCAGCGACCTGGCCCGCCGCCGGGCACCCCTGGTGGCAGCCCTCCGCTTGGCCGCCGAGCTGGCCCACACCTGGAACCTGGTGCCCTTTCCCCCGCCCGAGCACCACGTGTGGACCTCGCTGTTCGTGGCCAACGATCCCCGCGACAACCGCGCCGCCCTGGCCCTGGAAGTGGTCGCCGAGTACATCGCCACCAACACCGACCGGCTCTACCGGCCCGACGGGCACGCCGCCGCCGGCGGCTGGATCGGCGTGCGCACCGAGGCCGACGGCGACTCCAACGCCGTGGCGCTGATGCCCGAGAAGGTCAACGACGCCCTGGAGCGCGCCGGGTACGAACTGGACGCGGTGCTACCGACGTGGCGGGAGATGGGCGCGCTGCACGAGTACCCGCCCGCCTCCAAGCAGACCCCGCCCTACAAGCTCAAACGACGTATCGCCGGGGCACAGGTCAAGTGCCTGGTGTTCACCGGCAAGGCCCTAGGAGCCGACGAAAGCGAGACCTGAC
>NZ_BCRO01000078.1 GCF_001552635.1 Actinomadura hibisca NBRC 15177
CCCGCGCCGGGTCGGTGCATTGGTACACGCCCCCACCAACCCCAACCCGCCCGCACCGGTTTCCCACACAATCCCTAAGAACCCAGCAACCCCTAGGAGCCCAGCAACCTAGGACGTCTAGCACAGCGCCGTCTTCAACGCCGCCTCCATCACCTCATCATTCGCGCCCGGGTTCAGCGTGGACATCACCGTCGCCCTCCTGCCGTCCGCCTTGATGCCGCTGATCGTCGCGAAGCCCAGCATGTCCCCGCCATGGCCCCAGTACGAGCCCTTGCAGCCCGGCCCCAGCGGCACGCTTTCGAGGCCCAGCCCGTACGTCGAGCCTGACGAACGGCCCGTCGGGACGGTGCGCTTCATCTCGCGCAACTGCGCCGGCTTCAGCAACTTCCCGCGCACCAGCGCGGCCAGGAAGCGGTTCAGGTCGGCTGCGCTGGAGATCATTGAGCCGCCCGCGTCCGCGACCGTCGGGTTGACGCGGGTGATGTCGAGCAGCCCGCCCACCGGCGCGTACCCCTGCGGGTGCGGCTTCGGGATCTCGGGGGAGTCGGCCGGGACCGACGTGCCGCGCAACTTCAGCGGCTTGATGATCCGGTCCCGGATCTCGTCGCCGTACCAGTGGCCGGTCACCTTCTTGATGATCATTCCGGCGAGCAGGTAGCCGGTGCTGGAGTACGCGAACTTCGGCTCACCGCTCGGCGGCAGCGTGTTGGGATGTTGCAGCGCGATCGCCACCAGTTCTTCGGGCTCCCAGTGCCGCAACGGGTCCTTGATGAGGTCCTGCGGGTTCAGGTGGCGCATGATGTCCGGCAGCCCGCCGGTGTGCTGGAGCAGCTGCCGCACGGTGATGTTCCGCCCGTCGTTGCCGTTGCCCCGCACCACGCCCGGCAGGTAACGCTCCACCGGCGCGTCCAGGTCGATCTTGCCCTCGCCGACGAGCTGGAGCATCACCGTCGCCACGAACGGCTTCGTCAGGCTCCCGATCCGGAAGTGGCTCCCGCGCTGCACCGGCGCGCCGGTCCGCACGTCCCGCGTCCCGCTGGTCAGCGCCGTGCGGCGGCCGTTGCGGTCGCGCACCTCCACCAGCGCGCCCGGCGCGCCGCCCTCGGCCGTCAACCGTTCCAGCGCCTTGCCCAGTTCCGTACGGTCCTGCGCGTGGACGGGCTGCGCCAGCCCCGCCACGACCAGGCCCGCACCCAGCACCACCGACCAGCGACGTGACATGTCGCCCTCCTGACCTCTCGGGATGCCCAGAAATCTAGGGGCGCGCACGTCGAACGGGCCTCGCCCACGGGAGCCATCCCGAGACCGCACCTCCGGAGCCAGCGGAGGGGGCCCGCCGGTATCAGCCGGAGGGGTTGCGCTCGGCCCAGGAGTGCAGGGCCTCCTTGTCACCCGACACATCCAGGTTCATCGCGGCCTCGATCAGCGCCAGGTGGGTGAACGCCTGCGGGTAGTTCCCCAGCATGACGCCGTCCTCGTCCATCTCCTCCGAGAACAGTCCGAGCGGGCCGCCGCGTTCGCACAACTCCTCGAAGCGGCGGCGCGCCTCCTCCGGGCGCTCGGCCAGCACCAGCGCGGACGCCATGTCGAACGAGCACATCAGGAACGCGCCCTCCGGCCCGTTCACGCCGTCGTTGGTCTGCTCGGGGTCGTAGCGGTGGATCAGCAGGCCGTCGCTGCTCAGCCACTCGTCCACCCGTTTCAACGTGGCCAGCACGCGCGGGTCGGTGCCGGGCAGGAAGTTCAGCAGCGGCAGCCGCAGCAACGAGGCGTCCAGGTTGCCCGCGCCGTAGGACTGCACGAACGCGTCGGCCCCCTCGTCATACCCACGGTCCAGGACCTCCTGGTGGACGCGGGTGCGTTCGGTCCGCCAACGTTCCAGCGGCGCGTCGTCGCCGCACAGCTCGGCCATCCGGATGCCCCGGTCCAGGCACACCCAGGCGTACACCTTGGAGCTGGTCCAGTGCCGCTGCGCGTCGCGCACCTCCCAGATACCGTCGTCGGGCTCCTGCCAGACCCGCGCGGCGGCCTCGACGATCTCGTACAGCCCGGCGCGGTGGTCGGGCGACAACTTCCCGGTGGCCTGCTGGAAGACCAGGGCGGCGTCGAGCACCTGCCCGTAGACGTCGATCTGGAACTGCTCGAACGCCTTGTTCCCGATGCGCACCGGCCGCGAGTCGTCGTACCCGGCCAGGTGGTCCAACGACTCCTCGGCGACGTGCGTGCCGCCGTCCAGCGTCAGCATGGGCTTGAGGCGGTCGCCCTCCAGCGCGCAGTTGTCGAGCAGGAACCGCAGGTACTTGCCCGCCTCCTGGTCGTGGCCGAGCCGCAGCAGGACCAGCACCATCAGCGCGGCGTCGCGGTGCCAGACGTAGCGGTAGTCCCAGTTGCGCTCGCCGCCCGGCCATTCGGGCAGCGAGGTGGTCGGGGCGGCGATGAGGCCGCCGCTCTCGCTGTGCATCAGGCCCCGCAGCACCACGGCGCTGAACCGCACGTGCTCGGCCCCGTAGCCGTCGTAGACGTACCGGTCCGACCAGCGGTCCCAGGCGAGCAGTGTCTGTTCCAGGAGCTTTTCGCCCTGGTCGGGCTCGAAGCGCTCGTCGGTGTAACCCAGCACCATGACCAGGGTCTGGCCCGCTTGCAGCGTCGTGGTGATGACGACGTCGTCGCCGTCGATGCGGGGCGGCACCGTCGCGGTGAGGCGCAGGCCCGCTTCTTCCTCTACGACGGCCTGCCCGTCCTCGCGCCAGCGCGGGGCGTGGCGCGCGTGGTCGGGACGGGCGCGCACGCGGCTGCGCACGGTGGCCTCGCCCCGCTCGCAGCGCAGCAGCCGGACCAGCGCGCCGCGCGGGACGATGCCGCGATCGTCGTCCTCCCCGGCCGGACCCGCCGCCAGGAAGTCGCGGGCGACCAGCGTGGCCGACCCGTTCTTCCAGCGGCTCTCCAGCACCAGCGTGTTGCCGGTGTAGGCGCGCTCGGGCTCGCCCGCGTCCGCCACCTCGATCTCCCAGGACCCGCCGACGTCGCGGTCCAGGATGCGGTTGAACACCGCCGCCGCGTCGAAGCGGGGCGCGCACCACCACTCGACCGCGCCGTCCGGGCCGGTGAGCGCGGCCGTCCGGCAGTCCGACAGGAAGCCGTAGGAGCCGATGGGCGGGGTCACCGGTTCACCTGCGGCAGGACGTGCTCGCCGAACGCGTCGATGAACCCCCGCTGGTCGCGGCCCACCTGGTGGACCATGACCCGCTCGAACCCCCGGTCGATCTGGTCGGCCAGCCAGGCGGCGTGCCGCCCCAGGTCGTCCGACACGTGCACGAACGGGGTGATCTGGTCGGGCGTGATGAAGCGCGCGACCTCCTCGAAGTGCTCCGGCATGGTGATCTCCCAGCCCACGTCGCCGCCGATGAGGGCCTCGCGCCACTGGTCGTGCGCGGCGGCCAGCGCCGTGTCCTCGTCGTCCGCCCAGCTCACGTGCGCCTGGAGCAGCGCGGGGCCGCGCCCGCCCGCCTCCCGGTACGCGTCCAGCGTGCGGGCCTGCGCGCCGTCGGGCTGGTTGATGGTGATCAGTCCGTCCGCCCACCCGGCGGCCTCGGCGGCGGTGGCCGGGGTGACGGCGGCGGCGAGCAGCGCGGGCGGCTCGTCGGGCAGGGTCCACAACTTCGCCCGGTCCACCCGCACCAGCCCGTCCCGCGAGACCGTCTCGCCCGCCAGCAGCGCCCGCATGATCTCGACGCACTCGCGCATCCGCCGGGCCCGTACCTGTTTGGCGGGCCAGACGTCCCCGGTGATGTGCTCGTTGACGGCCTGCCCGGTGCCGAGCGCGACCCAGACCCGGCCCGGGTGCATCTCCGCCAGCGTCGCCACCGCCTGCGCGAGCAGCGCCGGGTGGTAGCGCTGCCCCGGCGCGGACACGAAGCCCATGGAGAACGACGTGAGCGCCAGGGCCGACCCCAGCCACGCCCAGGCGTGACCCGAGTGGCCCTGGCGCGTGCTCCACGGCGCGAAGTGGTCCGAGCACATCCCGGCCGCGAACCCGGCCTGCTCGGCGTGGCGCGTCAGGTCGAGCAGCTCTCTGGCCCCGAACTGCTCGTGCGATGCGTGAAATCCGATGGACACAGTTCCCCCCGAAACTGATCCATATAGGTCTGCCCTCCGTCACGGAACTGAATCGTCCGTGACGGAGGGTTACTCGGCCGCCCGCTTCGGCAGCAGCAGCGACAGCAGCAGGGCACCGCCGGTGAGGATCGCCGCCACGGCGAAGGACGTGGTGACGCCCTCGGTCAGCACCTCGTCCGAGGAGCCGTGGGCACCGCGCCCGGCGGCCCCGAAGGCGGTGATGAGGATCGCGAGCCCGAGGGCCCCGCCGAGCTGCTGCATCACGTTGAGCAGGCCGGACGCCGCCCCGGCGTCCTCGGCGCGCACCCCCGTCATGAGCACGGTGGTGATGCCCACCAGCAACACCCCCATGGCCGCGCCGATGAGGACCAGCGGGCCCAGCAGCGCCACCGCGTACCCGGAGTCCGGCGTCAGTCGCGTGAGCCAGAACAGGCAGGCGGTCATGACCGCCGCCCCGGCGGCGATCAGGGGCTTGGGACCCGTCCGGGGCACCAGCCGGGCGGCCAGGTTCGAGGAGGCCAGGATCAGGGCGGTGAGCGGCAGGAAGGCGAGCCCGGCCGCCAGGGGCCGGTAGTCGCGCGCCTCCTGGAGGAACAGGGTGAGGAAGAAGAACATGCCGTTGCCCGCCGCCATCTGGAAGAGCAGCCCCAGGTAGCCGATGGCGCGGCTGCGGTCGGCGAACAGCCGCAGCGGGATGATCGGGTGCGCGCTGCGCGCCTCCACCACCAGGAACAGCGCGAGCAGCACCGCGCCCGCCCCGAGCGCGGCCAGGGCGACGCCGTCGCGGAAACCCTCCTCGGCGGCGCGGATCAGCCCGAACACCAGGACGCTCATCCCGGCCGTCGAAGTCAGCGAACCGGCGTAGTCCAGGCGGCCCGCCCGCCGCTCGGTCTCGGTGACGAACGCCATCGCCAGTGCCAGCAGCACCGCGCCGATCGGCACGTTGATGAACAACACCCACCGCCACGACAACCAGTCGGTCAGCACCCCTCCGGCGATCAGCCCGAGGGCCGCGCCGGAGCCGGACACAGCGGCGTACGCGCCGAGCGCCCGCGCCCGTTCCGCCGGGGCCGGGAAGCTCGTGGTGATCAGGGCCAGCACGGTCGGAGCCGCGAGGGCCGCGCCGACGCCCTGCCCGGCCCGCGCCGCCAGCAGCAGCCCCGGCGAGGTGGCCAGCCCTCCGGCGAGCGAGGCGGCGGTGAACACCACGACGCCGATGATCAGCGCCCGCCGTTGCCCGAGCATGTCCCCGGCCCGGCCGCCGAGCAGCAGCAGCCCGCCGAACGCGAGCAGGTAGGCGTTCAGCACCCAGGACAGCCCGGCGGGGGAGAAGCCCAGGTCGCGCTGGACGGCGGGCAGCGCGATGTTCACCACGCTGGTGTCCAGGATGAACATCGTCTGGCACAGCAGCACCACCAGGAGCACGAGGCGGGGCCGGTGGGGCGCGTGCGACGGCGGCGCTCCGGCCTTCTCCGCAGGGGTCGTCTGGAGTCGTTCGGCCATGGCACTCTCCCGGAACACGGAAACGAGGACCTTCCTCACTTCACGTCCGGTAAGATATGAGGAGGTTCCTCGTTTTGCAACCGACGGAGGTTTTCGATGACCGCGGAGCAGGCCGCCGCACAGCCCACGGGCCGCAAGGACGCGCGGCGGAACCGGGAGCGGCTGCTCGCCGCCGCCGAGGAGGCGTTCGCGCGCGACGGCGTCGGCGCGTCGCTCAACGACATCGCCCGCACGGCGGGCGTGGGGAACGTGACCCTCTACCGGCACTTCCCGACGCGCCAAGCACTTCTCGAAGCCCTGTTGGGCGAGAGCCTGCGCGGTCTACGCGCGCGTTCCGACGCGCTTCTCACCGACGAGGACCCGGCGCGGGGACTCGCCGTCTGGCTGGAGACGGCCGTCGATCACGCGACCGCCTATCGCGGCCTGGTGGAAACCCTGATGGACAGCATCTCCGACCCGGCGTCGGAGCTGCACGCCACCTGCCGGGACGTCAAGGACGGCGGCGAGCAGCTGCTCGTCCGCGCCCAGCGGGCCGGGGCCGTCCGCGACGACGTCGACCCGGCCACCCTCTACTCGCTCATCGCCGCCATGGCCTGGGCGATCGAGCGCACGCCCGACCAGCGCGGGCGGCTGGTGGGCGTGGTGACCGACGGGCTGCGCCCGCCGCGCCCGTGAGCCGGGCCGCCGGTCACCAGGACCGGGCGACGGCGGCGGCCTTCTCGCGCAGCCAGCCCTCGGGGTCGTGCTCGGCGATCGCCCGCACGGAGGGCAGCAGGCCGCGGTAGCCGGTGTAGGACGCCGCCCACACCGCCGCGTACCGCACGCGCGGGTCGGCGTCCTCCAGCGTCACCGACAGCCGCACCACCACCTCGTCGTCGGTCCCGGAGGTGGCGGCGAGGCCCAGGCGCAGGGCCGCCAGGCCGCGTGCCCTGGCGTCGCCCGCCTCGTCGAACGCCGCGCACAGGTCGTTGACCGTCCACGGCGCCAGCGCCTGCGACGCCGCCGCCGACAGCTCCTTGAGCGTCTGCGGCGCGCGGCCCGTGAACACGTAGTGTCCGATCCCGAACATCGCGTCCTCGACGTAGTGCAGCGCGACGTCGTGGTCCTTGTCGACGTGCCAGGTCACCCGGCCGTCGGTGCCGGACGCGCGGTCGCGCTCGGTCACCTCGTCCATGGGCCAGCCGCGGCCGGCCGCGAAGGTGTCCAGGTCCTCGACGCTGGTCCCGGGGCGCAACACGCGCCGCTGCGTCTGGTAGAGATCATCAGTGCGGGCCATGCGGGGCATTGTGCTGTGCCAGGTCATCGGCCGCCACTGGAACGGGGCAACCCGTGCCCGCCGGAGTGGACCCGGCCCAGGAAATCCCGCACCAATGCGGCGATCTCGTCGAGGTGGGTCTCCAGCGCCCAGTGGCCGGTGTCCAGCAGGTGCAGCTCGGCGTCGGGCACGTCGCGCAGGTAGGCGCGGGCCGAGCCCTCGGGCATGTAGCCGTCGCGCGGGCCCCACGCGATCAGCGTCGGCGGGCGGTGCTTGCGCAGGTAGTCCTGGTAGCGGGGGAACCAGTCGAGGTTCTCGCGCAGGCCCTCCATCAGGCCCACCATGATCTCTCGCCGTCGCGGGGTGTTGAGCAGCGCCCAGTTCAGCGTCCACAGGTCGGGGCTGATGCGCTCGGCGGTCTCGGGGCCGACGTCGTTCAGGAACTCCTCGCGGAACCCCTCCAGGCTGACGGCCTCGGCGAGGCCCGCGCGGCGCTCGGGCGTCGGGTCGGCCCAGTAGTCCTTCAGGTAGCCGTACTTGGGGCCGAGCTCGTCCTCGTAGATGTCGCCGTTCTGGACGATGAGGGCCGCGACGCGCTCGGGCGCGGCGATCGCGAGCCGGAGCCCGATCTGCGAGCCGTAGTCGTGCAGGTAGAGGGCGTAGCGGTCGAGGCCGAGCGCGTCGGCGAAGCGCTGGAGGAAGGCCGCGTAGCCGTCGAAGTCGTAGGAGAAGCGGGACGGGTCGGGAGTGTCGCTGTGGCCGAAGCCGGGGAAGTCGGGCGCGACGAGACGCCAGCGGTCGGCGAGGGCGGGCATCAGCCCCCGGTACTGGTAGGACGAGCACGGATAGCCGTGGGGGAGCAGCACGACGGGCGCGTCCTCGGGCCCCGCCTCCCGGTAGAAGACCCCGTATCCGTCCAGTTCTGTGCGGCGGTGTCGAACGACATGTGCCATATCGCCTGCATGGCCGGGTTCGCGGATCTTAAACGCCGCGCTGGTCAGCCGTCGTAGGAGCCGAGGAAGCGGCCGAGCAGGCGCGCGAACTCGGCGCGCTCGGCGTCGCTCCAGTCCGCCATGGCCGCCGCGAAGTGGCGGCGGCGCGTCTCGCGGGCGGCCGCGACGACCTCGCGCCCCGCGTCGGTCAGCTCCAGGTGGATGCGGCGGCCGTCCGCCTGCGACGCCACCCGCTTCACGTAGCCCGCCTTCACCGCCTCGGCCACCACGCGGCTGCCGCGCGAGGCGTCCACGCCGAGGCGCGCGGCGACCAGGCCGACGCTCATCTCCTGGCCGGGCTCGTCGGGGCCCTCGTCGATCACGTCGGTGACGTGCAGCACCTGGAGGTCCACCGCGAGGTCGTGCTCGCGCAGCGTCGCTTTGCCGAGCCGCTGGCGGGACATGCCCCGGCGCAGCCGCACCATGCCGCGCTCGATCTCGTCCAAGGACCTCTCGCCCGTCATGCCCCCGATCCTAGCGGCGCTGTTGCGCCGCACATGTATGTGCTCTTAGCATCTATATGCCTAAGTCATCTATTTGCGAGGTGCACATGACCATGCCGCGCACGGCCCCCGCCCCGGCGATGTCCCGCCGGCACCGGCTGCTGGTGTTCGGGGGGCTGATGCTGGCGGGCCTGATGTCGTCGCTGGACGCGACCGTCCTCAGCACCGCCCTGCCCGCGATCGTCGCCGACCTCGGCGGGCTGGACCGGCTCGCCTGGGTCTCCACCGCCTACGTGCTGGCCACCGGCGTCACGCTCCCGCTGTCGGGGCGGCTGGGCGACCAGTTCGGCCGCAAGCCCGTGTTCCTGATCGGGCTCGTGGCCTTCCTCGCCGGGTCGGCGGCCTGCGGGGCGGCCCCCTCCATGGACTGGCTCATCGCCTTCCGGGTCGCGCAGGGCGCGGGGGCCGGGTGCCTGATGGCCTCGATGTTCGCGCTGACGGGGGAGCTGTTCGAGCCCCGCGAGCGCGCCAAGTACCAGGGCTACTCCGCGCTGATCTTCGCCGTCTCCAGCATCGCCGGGCCGCTGGTCGGCGGCTCCCTCACCGAGCACGCCTCCTGGCGCTGGGCCTTCTACGTCAACCTGCCGCTCGGGCTGGTCGCGCTCGGGATCAGCGCCGTCCTGCTCAAGCTGCCCGAGCGGGAGGGCAGGCCGCGCATCGACTACCCGGGCATCGTGCTGCTGGCGGCGGCGGTCACCTGCTTCACCCTGCTCACGAGCTGGGCCGGGACGAAGTACGCCTGGACGTCGCCCGCCGTCCTCGGGCTCGCGGCCGGGACGGCGGTGCTGGCGGCGGCGTGGGCGCTGGCCGAGCGGCGCGCGGCCGAGCCCGTCATCCCGCTCCGGTTGTTCCGCGACCGGTCGTTCAGCGTGGCGTGCGCGGTGGCGCTGGTCGGCGGGGCCACCGGGTTCGGGCTGGCGACGTACCTGCCGATGTTCTTCCAGCGCGTCGAGGGGACCGGCGCGACCAACTCGGGGCTGCTGCTCCTGCCGATGATGCTGGGACTGCTGGCCTCCTCCATAGGCGCGGGCCGCCACATCGCCCGGACCGGCCGCTACCACCGGCTGCCCGCCGCGAGCATGGCCGTCAGCCTGGTCGGCGTCGTCCTGCTGGCCACCATGGACGCCGGGACCAGCCGCGTCGCCGCCGGTGCGTACATGGCCGTGCTCGGCTTCGGTGCGGGGTTGTCGCAGCAGGTCGTCATGCTGATCGCGCAGAACGCCGCGCCCCGGCGCGACCTGGGCGCGGCCAGCTCCGCCGTCTTCACCTCCCGCATGATCGGCACCGCCGCCGGGATGTCGGTCTTCGGCGGCCTGCTCGCGAGCCGGTTCGCCGCCGAGTCCGCGCGGAAGGCCCCCGCCGAGGCGATGGCGGAGGCGTTCCACGCGGTGTTCCTGTCGGCGGTGCCGCTGCTGGTCGCGGGCCTGGCGGCCGCGCTGCTGCTCCGGCACGTGCCGCTGGCTACTTCACCTCGCGGCGGGTCAGCCGAATGACCCCGGCCACCAGCGGCAGCACGAGCCAGACGGCGAGGGAGACGCCGAGCCGCGCCCAGTCCTCGCCGGACACGCTCGTCTGGTTGAGGGCCTCCATGGTGCGGTTGGTGTCCAGCCACCCGGCCGCGCCGCGCAGCTTGTCCACCGTCTCGCCGAGCGTCGTCCACGCGATGGGCAACACGAAGTACAGGACGATCGCCAGCGGGGTGTTCATGAACACCATCCCGAACGCCACGCCGATCGTCACCGAGATCACCGCCATGAGCAGGATCTTCGCGACGTACTCGGGCGGCAGCTCCCAGCTCCCCGACGAGCGCCCCAGCAGCTCGCCCACGGCGCGGCCGAGCACGGCGGTCACGACCGAGACGGCCGTGAACACCGTCGCCAGGACCCAGGCGGCGGCCACCTTGGCGACCACGATCCGGTGCCGCCCCGGCACCAGCGTGAAGGTGGTCAGCGTGGTGCGCTGCGACCACTCGGAGGTCACCGCGAGGACGCCCAGGATCGGCAGCAGCAGCGCCGTCCCCGTCGTCGCCGCGCTGACCATGTCGTAGAGCGTCTGGTCCTCGCCCGGCACCGCGAACAACATGACCGGCATCATCGCCACGTCCACCAGCGCGATCAGGACCAGCAACCAGCGGCCCGCGCGGGTGTCGGTCATCTTGCGCAACTCGACCAGCGCCAAGCGCGCGATCGGCGGGCGCGGCGGGTCGAGCAGGGCCGCCGGAGTGGGCGCGGCGGTCGTCTCGGCGGTCAGGTCGGCGGTCATCGCAGAGCCTCCTCGGGCGCGACGGGGGAGGGGGCGGCGGGCGCGGACGTCAGCGACAGGAACAGCTCCTCCAGGCCGCCCCCGCCGGCCTGGCGCAGCTCCAGCAGGACGGTCCCGGCCCGCGCGGCGGCCCGTCCCACCTGCTCGGCGGACGCCCGCACGGTGAACGCGCCGGTCCGGTCGGCCGTCGCCGCCAGCCCGGCGGCGGCCAGCGCCGCGCCCAGCGCCGCCGGGTCCAGCCCCCGCACCAGCACGCCGCCGGGCGCGGCCAGCAGCTCGTCCTTGCCGCCCTGCGCCGCGATCCGGCCGCCCGCGATCACCACGAACCGGTCGGCGACCGCCTCCACCTCGCGCAGCAGGTGCGACGACAGCAGCACCGTGCCGCCCCGGTCGGCGAAGTCGCGCAGCAGCGACCGCATCCAGAAGATGCCCTCGGGGTCCAGGCCGTTGGCGGGCTCGTCCAGGATCAGCACGCCCGGGTCGCCCAGCAGCGCCTGGGCGATGCCGAGCCGCTGCCGCATCCCCAGCGAGTAGCCGCCGACCCGCCGCCGGGCGGCCTTGGGCGGCAGGCCGACGGCCTCCATCAGCTCGCCGACCCGCCGCCGGTCCACCCCGATCGTCTGCGCGGTCAGCGCCAGCGTCTCGCGGCCGGTGCGGCCCGGATGCTGCGCGGCGGCGTCCAGCAGGACGCCGACGTGCCGCCCCGGGTTGGCGATGCGCGCGTAGGGCACGCCCTGCACGGTGGCGGACCCGGCGGTCGGCGGGGTCAGCCCGCAGATCATCCGCATGGTGGTGGACTTGCCCGCCCCGTTGGGGCCGAGGAAGCCGGTCACCGTGCCGGGCGCGCAGTGGAACGTCACGTTCTCCACGGCCGGGACGTCCCCGTACCGCTTGCTCAGACCCTTCACGTCAATCATGGGTCCAGCGTCGCCCGCCGGGCCCCGGCCCCGCGTCGGCCGATGGTCGCCCGCGCGGCGACCGAAGTCGATGCCTCAGTGGCCGACCGGACGTTCCGCCGTCTCCCGCGCGGGCGCGCGCGGCCCCGACCGGCCGTGCCGTACGAACGCCGCCACCAGCACCACCGCCGCCACGGCCAGCGACCAGAGGACCTGCGGGCGTCCGGCGTCGTCGAAGAGCATCGTCACCAGCACGCCCAGGATCGCGACGATGGTCGCGATCGTCAGGTACGGGAACAGCCACATCCGCACGGGGAGGTCGGCGCGGGTCTTGTCACCCTCCAGACGCCGCCGCATCCGCAGCTGCGAGCACGCCACCACCAGCCACACGAACAGCGCGACCGCGCCCGACCCGTTCACCAGGAACAGGAACACCGTGTCGGGGCTGGTGTAGTTGAACACCACCGCGACGAACCCGAACGCCACCGACACCCAGATCGCCGCCCACGGCACCCCGCGCCGCGTCGTCCGGGCGAACGCGCGCGGCGCGTCGCCCCGCCCGGCCAGCGAGAACGCCATCCGCGAGGCGGTGTAGAGGCCGGAGTTCAGGCACGACAACACCGCCGTCAGCACCACCACGTCCATGATCGGCCCCGCGCCGGGAATGCCGATCTCGTCCAGCACCGCCACGTACGG
Source organism: Actinomadura hibisca NBRC 15177 (assembly GCF_001552635.1). Taxonomy (GTDB): domain Bacteria; phylum Actinomycetota; class Actinomycetes; order Streptosporangiales; family Streptosporangiaceae; genus Spirillospora; species Spirillospora hibisca. Next base: position 12,224 of record NZ_BCRO01000078.1, read on the forward strand.
GCTGCTCCCCACGTCGGCCGAGTCCCACGGCAGCAGCGTCACCACCACCGCGATCGACCCCAGGTAGAACACGATGATCCGCCAGATCACGCTGTTGACGGCCTTGGTCACCGCCCGGCCCGGGTCGCGCGACTCGGCCGCCGCGATCGTGACGATCTCGCTGCCCATGAACGCGAACACGACCGTGAGCAGCCCCGTCACCACCGCTCCGGGCCCGTTGGGCAGGAAGCCGCCGTGCCCGACCAGGTTGCTCGTGCCGACGGCGTCGGTCCCCGGCAGCAGCCCGAAGATCGCCAGGCCGCCCAGCAGGATGAACACCGCGATCGCCGCCACCTTGATCGCGGCGAACCAGAACTCGAACTCCCCGTAGGAGGCCACCGAGAACAGGTTGGTGGCCGTCAGCAGCACCATCAGCACCAGCGCGACCGTCCACTGCGGCAGCGCGGGCACCCAGCCGTGGACGATCTTGGCTCCGGCGGTCGCCTCGACCGCCAGCACCACCGCCCAGAACCACCAGTACAACCAGCCGATGGTGAACCCGGCCCAGCGCCCGATCGCCCGGTCGGCGTAGGCGGAGAACGAGCCGGTGTCGGGATGGGCCGCCGCCATCTCGCCCAGCATCCGCATCACCAGGATCACCAGCAGCCCGGCGAGCGCGTAGGACACCAGGATGCCCGGCCCGGTCTTGTGGACGCCCGCGCCCGAGCCCACGAAGAGCCCGGCCCCGATCACCCCGCCGATCGCGATCATGCTGACGTGCCGGTCCCGCAGACCCGGCTGGAGCCGCTCGGCCATGGCCGGCGGTCTACCCGCCCGGCGAGATCGAAACGGGCGGGCGGTCAGTCCTGCGCGTTCTCGCCCGCGTCGTGCACCAGCAGGGCGATCTGCACCCGGTTGTTCAGCTCCAGCTTGGTGAGCAGCCGCGACACGTACGCCTTCACCGTCGCGACGCTCAGCGACAGCTCCTTGCCGATCTCGCTGTTGGTGCGGCCCCGCCCCACCAGCGCCGCCACCGCCCGCTCGCCCTCGCTGAGCCGGGCCAGCAGCGCCCGCGCCCGGTCGCGGCGCGGGTCCACGCCGGTGTCGGCGACGTAGCCCATCATCTTGCGCAGCACCGCCGGGGACATCATCGGCTCGCCCGCCGCCACCTGCCGGATCGCCCGGATGATCTCCGGCGGCGGGGTGTGCTTGAGCAGGAACCCGCCCGCCCCGGCGCGCATCGCGCGCAGGATGTGCTCGTCGCTGTCGAAGGTGGTGAGGATGATGATCTCCGGCGGCTCGCGCCGGGCGCGCAACCGCTCGGTGGCCGCGAGGCCGTCCACGCGCGGCATCCGGATGTCCATCAGCACCACGTCGGGGCGGTGCTCGTTGACCGCCGCCACCACCTCGGCCCCGTCGGCGACGTCGGCGACCACGGCGAGGTCCTCGGCCCCGGCCAGCATCATCGTCAGGCCCGCGCGGACCAGGGCGTCGTCGTCCACGATCAGCACGCGGATGGGTGAGTCCATCCCGCCACTCTAAGGGGCCCGGTCGGGCGGCGGCCCGCTGGAGGAGCGCACGATCATCTCCACCGGCAGCAGCGTGTGGGCCGGGCCCGCCGGGCGCGGCGCGGCGAGGTCGGCGAGCCGCTCCACCGCCAGCCGCCCGGCCGCCCGCGACGGCACCCGCAGCGCCGTCACGTCGGGCACGGCGAGGCCCGCCGCCGACAGGTCGTCGGCGCTGGCCAGGCTCAGGTCGGCGGGCGCGGACAGACCCCGCGCGGTCATCGCGTACAGCACGCCGAGCGTCAGCGTGCTGCTGTAGGCGACGACGGCGGTGCACCCGGCCGCCAAGACCTCGTCCAGCGCGCCGATGCCCGCCTGGTACTCGGGCAGGTAGGGGCCCAGCGCACGCACCTCACAGCCGGGGGCCGCCTCGCGCAGCGCGGCCAGGCGGCGCGGGTCCAGCCACGACCCGGCGGGCCCGCCCAGGTAGGCGACGCGGCGGTGGCCGAGGCCCGCCAGGTGCGCGCCCAGCGCGGCCATGCCGCCCGGGGTGTCGATCACGATGGAGGGGACGCCGCGCACCCGCCGGTCCAGGGTGACCAGCGGCAGCCCCGCCGCCACCTCCGCCAGCCGCGCGGCGGGCGAGCCCGGGATGAGGGCGGCGAAGCCGTCCACCCGGTCGGCCAGCCGCGCGAACAGCGCCGCCTCGCGGTCGGGGGAGCCGTCGGTGACCACCACGACCAGCTCGCAGCCCGCCTCCTCGGCGGCCTGCTGCGCGCCCGCGATCAGCGGGGCGTGGTAGGGGTTGGCGAGGCTCGGCACGCCGAAGGCCAGCAGCCCGGTCCGGCCGGTGGCCAGCGCGCGGGCGGCCGGGTGGTGCCGGTAGCCCAGCCGCTCGGCCGCTTCCAGCACCCGCGACCGCGTCGCCTCCGAGATCATGTCGGGACGGGCCAGCGCGCGCGACACGGTGGACGCCGAGACGCCCGCGGCGCGCGCCACATCCTCCAGTCGCACCACACTTGCCCCCTCTCCTGCGGATATCCTATCGTGCAAGCGCTTGCAGATCATCTTTTGCAAGCGGTTGCATCACTGAGGAGCGGCGATGTCCATAGATGCCGAGACGAGGGCGCCCACCGGGCTCGACCGGTTCTTCCGGCTGAGCGAGCGCGGCACCTCCGTCCGCACCGAAGTCCTCGCGGGCGTGAGCATGTTCCTCGCCGCGGCCTACGTGGTCGTGGTCGTGCCGGGCATGCTGGCGGGGGCGGGCGTGCCCCGCGCGGCCGCGACCACCGGCGTCATCGTGACGGTGGTGCTGGCGACCCTGTTCATGGGCCTGTACGCCAACCTGCCGTTCGTGCTGGCCCCGGGGCTGGGCGGCGTCGCGCTGGTCGCGGTCACCCTGATCCAGCACGACCAGGTGCCCTACCCGGTCGCGATGGGCATGGTGTTCTGGTCGGGCGTGGCGTTCCTGGCGCTGACGCTGCTCGGCGTGCGCCAGCTCGTCACCCGCGTCATCCCCGACGCCGTGCGGTTGTCGATCGGCGCGGCGATCGGGCTCTACATCGCGATGCTGGGCTTCCGCTCGGCCGGGCTGATCGAGTTCGGGCCCAAGGGCATGAAGCTCGGCGAGCTGGGCTCGGCCGCCGGGCTGCTGGCGATCGCCGGGCTGGTCCTGGTCACCGCGCTGAGCGCCCGCAAGGTGCCGGGCGCGCTGCTGATCACGATGGTGGTGCTGACGGTCGCGGCCGTGCCGCTGGGCGTGGCCGAGCTGCCCGACTCGTGGTTCGAGTTGCCCGCCGGGCTCGGCCCCATCGCGTTCGAGGTCGACGTCTGGGGCGCGCTCCAGCCGCACTACCTGCCGTTCCTGTTCGCGCTGTTCGCCGCCGAGTTCTTCTCCACCACCGGCGTGGTGCTGGCGGTCGGCGAGCGCATCGGGCTGGCCGACGACAAGGGCGAGCTGCCCGACGTCAACAAGCCGTTCCTGGTGGACTCGGTCAGCGTCATCGGCGGCTCGGCCATCGGCGGCCCCAGCGTCACCACCTACCTGGAGTCGGCGGCCGGGTCGGACTCCGGCGGCCGCACCGGGCTCACCTCGGTGGTCACCGGCGGCCTGTTCGCGGTCCTGCTGCTGCTCACCCCGCTGGCCACGATGATCCCGCAGGCGGTCACCGCGCCCGTGCTGATCTTCATCGGGCTGGGCATGCTCAAGGGCCTCCAGAAGGTCGACATGAGCGACCCCACCGACGCGATCCCGGCCGCCCTGACGGTCGCCTGCACCCTGTTCTGGGGCAACTTCGGCACCGGCATCGCCGCCGGGCTCACCGCCTACGTGCTGGTCAAGGCCGTGTCGGGACGCTTCCGCGACGTGCACGCCGGCATGTGGGCCATGTTGCCGTTCCTCCTGTACTTCTTCTACAACTCCGTCCACTGATCGGGGGATCAGCGTGCACGACATCCGCATCCGCGGGGGACAGGTCGTCTCGGTCTTCACCGGCGAGGTCTTCGCCGCCGACGTGCTGGTCACCGGCGAGCAGATCAGCGGCGTGGTGCCGCCCGGCACCGGCGGGGACGCCGCCCGCGAGATCGACGCGACCGGACGGCTGGTCGTCCCCGGCTTCCTCGACGCGCACATGCACGTCGAGAGCTCCTTCCTCACCCCCGCCGCCTTCGCGTGGCTGACCCTGCCGCGCGGCACCACCACCGTGCTGGCCGACCCGCACGAGATCGTCAACGTCGCGGGCCGCGCCGCCATGCGCTGGATGGTCGACGCGGGCGCGGCCACCCCGCAGACCCAGCTGTGGGGCGTGCCCTCGTGCGTGCCCGCGCTCGCCGGGTTCGAGCACTCCGGCGCGCACCTGGACGCCGCCGACGTCGCCGACCTGCTGGAATGGGACGGCGTCCGCGCCCTCGCCGAGGTCATGGACTACCGCGCCGTGGTCTCCGGCGACCCCCGGATGGCCTCGATCATCGCGGCCGCCCGCGACCGGGGCGTGGTCCTGGACGGCCACTGCCCGAACCTGTCGGGCGAGGAGCTGAGCCGGTACATGGCCACCGGCATCGACTCCGACCACACCAAGAACACCCCCGAGGTCGTGGTCGAGAAGGCCCGGCTCGGCATGACCGTGATGCTCCAGGAGAAGTGCCTGGAGCCGGAGGTGGCCGCCGCGCTGCTGGCGCTGCCGCGACTCCCGCCGTTCTGCCTGGTCACCGACGACCTGGCGGCCGACCACATCACCGCCCACGGCCACCTGGACCACATCGCCCGCGTCGCGGTCGCCGCCGGGTTCCGCGACGTGGACGTGCTGCGCGCCCTCACCTGGACGCCCGCGCAGCGGTTGCGGCTGCCCGACCGGGGCGTGGTCGCGCCCGGCAAGCGCGCCGATCTGCTGCTGCTGGACGGCCCGCTGGCGGACTTCGCCGTGGACACCGTCCTGGCGGGCGGCCGGATCGTGGCCACCGGGGGCCGCGCCGCCTACGCCGAGCCCGCGCCGGGCGACCACCCGTTCACCGGGTCGGTGCACGTGGACGGCCTGCCCGACGACGAGTACGCCTGGCGGGTGGACCTGCCCGACGGCCGCCACCGCTTCCGCGCGCTGCGCGTCAACCCGGTCGACACCTACACCGAGGCCGCCGAGATCGAGCTCGACGTGCGCGGCGGCGTCGTGGCGTGGGAGGGGCGCGCGGCGTTGTGCTGGGTGCGCAACCGGCACGGCCGCGACCACGTCTCCGCCGTCCCGCTCACCGGCATGGACCTGGGCGACGGCGCGGTCACCACCACCTACGCCCACGACAGCCACAACCTGGTCACCCTCGGCACCACCCGCGCCTCCATGCGGGCCGCCACGCGGGCCGTGCTCGCCGACGACGGCGGCGTGGCGGTCGCCCGCGACGGCGCGGTCACCGCGCGGCTGCCGCTGGCGGTCGGCGGCGTGATGTCGGCCGCGCCCGCCGGGGCCGTCGCCGCCGCCTCCCGGGCGGTCCGCGCGGAGCTGGGGGAATGGGGCTGGCGGCACCGCAACCCGTTCATGAGCGTGTCCACGCTGACGCTGGCCGTCTCGCCGTCGGTGAAGATCACCGACCTGGGGCTGGTGGACGTGCTGGCCCGCGACTGGGCCCCGCAGGTCCTGGACGGCTGTCACTGATCTACAACGTAAAGGCGGTCAGCCGGGCGCGACCGTCTTGTCCACCGGGAACGGCAACCACGCGTACAGCCGGAACCGCCCGTCGCCGGTCGGGCCGTGCTCCAGCATCCCGCCCAGCAGCGCGGCGCGCTCGCGCAGCCCGAGCAGGCCCGCGCCCGCTCCCGGCAGTCGCGGGGCGGGCGCGCCCGGCGGCAGCGCGTTGACGATCTCCACGGCGAGCCCGGCGTCGCCCGGCGCGGTCAGGGCGATCCGCACCCGCGCGCCGGGCGCGTGCTTGCGGGCGTTGGTCAGCGCCTCCTGCACGATCCGGTAGGCGTGCCGCCCGACGCGGTCGGGGACCGCGCCGGGGTCGGGCACCCCGTCGTCCAGGTCGACGTGCGCCCCGGCGGCGCGGGCCTGCTCGACGAGGGCGGGCAGGTCGGTCAGGGTGGGCTGGGGCCGGTCGGGGGCGGCGTCGCCTGCGCCGTCGCCGGGGCCGTCGCGCAGCACGCCGATCACCTCGCGCAGGTCCTCCATCGCCTCGTAGGCGCTGCGCCGGATCACCCCGGCGGCGGCGCGCTGGTCGGCGGGCGCGTCGGGATGGAACTCCAGCGCCCCGGCGTGCACCGCCAGCAGCGAGATGCGGTGGGCCAGCACGTCGTGCATCTCGCGGGCGATGCGCTCGCGCTCCAGCAGCCGCGCCTCCTCCACGCGCAGGCGCTGGCCCTCCTCGGCCTGCCGGGCGCGCTCGCGCAGCGAGTCGATCAGCTCGCGCCGCGACCGCAACAACATCCCGACGACGACCAGCACGGTGTAGGCGAGCGTGAACACCGCCACCGACTGGAGGTATTCGAGGTCGCTCTGGCCGGGCACCGTCGTGAACGCCAGCGTCACGATGACCGCGTACCAGGCGCCGAGCGGGACCGACACGCGCCAGGACCGGAACGAGGCGGCGCTGAACAGCGCCATCGCGCCGACGCCCATGCCGCTGGAGGAGACCACGATGCTCAGCGACATCAGCAGCGCCAGCCGGCCGGGCCAGCGGCGGCGGAACAGCAGCAGGAGCACCGCGCAGGCCAGGCCGATGGTGAGGTCGCGGCCGACGTGGGTCTGGTCCCCGGGGTAGTCCTCCAGTGAGCCGAGCAGGACCAGCACGCCCAGCACCATCCCGACGGCCGTCACCAGGACGTCGAAGAGCCAGTCGCGCGCCGGGCGCCGGAGATCCACCCGCCCAACGCTACCCAGGGCGGCGGCGCGCGGCAGCGTCCGCCGGTCGGGGGCGGGGTCGACTTTCGTCCATGGGGCTGGCCTCAGGCCGCCACTGGCGGTAGCCGGAGCCCGGACGCGGGAGACGGCCGCAGTGTGCCGCCGCGTCCGGCTGCTTAGCGTCGATGTGCATGACGCCAAGAACAACAGCGATGACGCTGGCCTTCACGGCCGCGGCGGGAAGCCTGGTGGCGGTGGCCGCCCCGGCGCACGCGCAGACCCGGGGCTGCGGCGATTACCGGGAGGCCCGCCGCGTCCTGGAACGGATGACGAAGGTGCACGGGCTGCCGGGCGCGGCGGTGCGCGTGGACGACCCGCGCTGCGGGACCTGGACGGCCGCGAGCGGCGTGGCCGACATGCGGACCGGGCGGCCGATGCGCGCCGACATGCGGGGCCGGATCGCGAGCGTGAGCAAGTCGTTCACCGCCGCGACGCTGCTCGGCCTGGTCGCGGACGGGCGGGTGGCGCTGGACGCGCCCGTGGACCGCTACCTGCCGGGCCTGATCCGCACCCCCGCCCACGACGGCCGGCGGATCACCGTGCGGTCGCTGCTGCGCCACACCAGCGGCCTGCCCGACCACTCCGACAGCTTCCCGGACCTGGAGCCGTACCGGTTCACGCACTTCGAGCCGGAGGAGCTGGTGCGGCGCGCGCTGGCGCTGCCGCCGCCCGAGGCGGGCTGGTACTACTCGACCACCAACTACGTCCTGGCCGGGATGATCGTGGCGCGGGTCACCGGGCGGCCGTTCGAGCGCGAGGTCGAGCGGCGGATCATCGGGCCGCTGGGATTGCGCGACACCTACTGGCCCGGCGACCGGGCCGCCATCCGGGGCCCGCACCCGCGCGGCTACCACGAGGGCCGCGACGTCACCGAGTGGAACATGTCGGCCGGGGGAGCGGGCGGCGCGCTGATCTCCAGCCCGCGCGACGTGAACCGGTTCTTCGGAGCGCTGGCGGACGGGCGGCTGCTGCCCGCGCCGCTGCTGGCGGAGATGCGGCGCACCGTCCCGGCCGACCCGGACCGGACGTGGCCCGGCACCCGGTACGGGCTGGGCCTGATGCGGCTGCCGCTGAACTGCGGGGGCGGGACGAGGGAGCGCGCCTGGTACGGGCACGGCGGGCACTTCGAGGGCTGGAGCGCGATGGGCGCGGTCGGGCCGGCCGGCCGCCGCGTCTCGTTCCTGTTCAACGCGATGACCACCACCGAGGCGGCCGCTGCGGACGAGATCAACCTCGTGGACGCGGCGCTGTGCGAGAAGTAGGAGGATTCATGCTCCGGACCGCCCCGCTGCTCGCGGTGGCCGCGCTCGCCGCCGTCGGTGCCGCCGTCCCCGCGTCCGCCGCCCCGGCGGCCCCCGCGCGGGCCGATGCCCTCGCCCGCTTCCACCACCAGCCGGTGCACTGGAAGAACTGCACGCTGGGCCCCGGCGACGAGATCGGCGAATCCCTGGACAAAGCGGGCGCGAAGTGCGCTGACATCACCGTGCCGCTGGACTACGCCCGTCCCGGCGGCCGGACCATCACGGTCGCGATCTCCCGGCTGGCGGCCGACAAGGGCCGCCGCATCGGCACCATGCTCCTCAACGGCGGCGGCCCCGGCCCCGCCCTCGACATGCCGCCCTACATGCGCGGCGTCATGAAGGAGGCCGGGCCCCGGTTCGACCTGGTCGCCATGGACCCCCGCTCCCTCGGCCGCAGCACGCCGGTGGACTGCGGCTGGCCGACCGGCTCCTGGATTCGCTCGGCCGGGCTGAGCCGCGCCTCGTTCGAGCGGTCGGCGGCCCTGGCGCGCGACCTGGCCGACCGGTGCCGCCGCAAGCACGCCGACCTGCTGCCGCACATCAGCACCCGCAACGTCGCCCGCGACATGGACGTGGTCCGCGCGGCGCTGGGGGAGCGGCGGATCTCCTACAACGGCGCGTCCTACGGCAACTACCTCGGCGGGGTCTACGCCACCTTGTTCCCCTCCCGCCTGGACCGTGTCGTGCTCGACAGCGGCATCGACCCGGCCACCTGGGGCGGCCCGATACTCAAAGGCGTGGCGGGCGTCAACGAGCAGGCCCTCGGCCGCTGGGCGGAGTGGACCGCGCGCCGCGACGCCACCTACGGGCTCGGCACCACACGTGCGGCGGTGCTCGGCGCGACGATGGAAGTGATCAAGGTGTCGGGGCGGTCGCCGCTGCGCGTCGGCCCCTACAGGGTGGACGACACCGTCACACCGGTGTTGTTGTTCAGCATGATCCAGTCCGACCGCGACGCGCCGCGCGCCGACCTGACCGCCGCGGTCGCCGAACTGCTCAAGGCCGCCCGGGGCCGTCCGGCACAGGCCACCGGGGCGCTCGGGGAGAACCTGGGCTTCCTGCTGACCGGGGAGGAGGCCGCTTACGGCAGCGGCCAGAGCGCTCTGATCTGCGGCGACGGAGCCGCCCCCGCCGACCCGGAGTTCTACTGGCGCGACATCCGGCGCACCCGGCGCAGCGCCCCGTTCTTCGGGGCCCTCGCGCACAACCTGAACCCGTGCGCGTTCTGGCCGGTCAAGCCCCGGGAGAAGCCGACCGAGATCGGCGCGAACGTCCCGGCGCTACTGGTCGGGGCGACCGGCGACACCCGCACGCCCTACTCCGGCACGCGCGTCCTGACCGGCCTGCTCAAGGGCTCGCGGCTGGTGACGCTGCGCGGCGCGGACGTGCACGCGCCCTACCAGGCCGACTACGGGAACGCGTGCGTCAGCGACGTGGTGAACCGCTACCAGGTCACCGGGCGGCTGCCTGCCCGGAACGTGGTGTGCGACTAACGATCGGAGCGCGTCAGCCGAGGGGCGTCCCGGTCACCGGGGCGCCCAGCGCGCTGCCCTCAAGCCAGCCCTCCCAGGACTTGGCCCACGGCGTCGGGCCGTTGCCGAACTGGAGCTTGCGCGTGGTGCCGGTGACCTCGATGACGTCGCCGCGCTGGGTGAACTCGTAGAACCACTTGGCGTCGTCGGGCGCGGCGTTGACGCAGCCGTGGCTGACGTTGGCGCTGCCCTGCGACCCGGTGGACCACGGCGCGGAGTGCACGAACGTGCCGCTGTAGGTCATGCGGACGTTCCACTTGGTGGGGGTGCGGTAGGCGCCGGGGTTGCCGGTGGTGGCCGAGTCCATGACCATCGCCGGGTTCTTCTCCTGCGCGATCATCACGCCGGTGTAGCTGTCGTCGCCGGGCTTGCCGAGGCTGACCTTCATCGTCCGCGCGGTCTTCCCGCCGTCGGTGACGGTGGCGCGGTGCGTCTTGGCGTCGATGGTGGTGACGTGGCGGGGCCCGACGGTGAAGTTCAGCACCCGGTCCTTCATGCCGTACACGCCCTCGGCGGCCTTGAACCCGGCGAGGTGCGCGCGGACCTGCACCTTCTGCCCGCTGGGCCAGTACTCCTTGGGGCGGAAGTCCACTTCCTTGTCGCTGATCCAGTTCCAGGCGCCCTCGACCGGCTTGGACATGCGCACTTCGAGACGGCGCTCCAGGGCGGCCTTGGCCTCCTTGGTCGTCACCGGCCGGGTGAGCAGGAGCTGCACCGGCATCCCGACGCCGACCTTCTCGCCCTCCAGCGGCGACATGCCGCTCTCCAGCTTGGCGCGGGGCTTCAGCGTGGTGAAGGTGGAGGTCGCGGTGCCGGACTCGCCCTTGGCCGTGACGGTGTAGGTGGTGCCCGGCTTCAGGCCCCAGGTGCTGCGCCAGGACGAGCCGTCGTCGGCGAGCTTGCCCTCGGCCTTGCCGCCCTTGGCGTCGGTGACGGTGACCTCGGTCAGCCTGCCCTTGGCGCTCTTGACGGTGACGGGCTGGTCGGGCGCGACCTGCTGGGTGCCGTTGGCGGGCGTGATCGCCGGGGGAGCGGCGTCCTTCTTGCCGCCGTCACCACCCTTGCCGCCACCGCCGTCGCCGGACGAGCATCCGGTCACGCCCAGCACCACCAGCCCGGTGATCGCCGCACCCGCCGCCGCCGTCCGACCCCTCAGCACCACGGTCCTCCTCGTCGCTCGTCCCGTCGCTTGTCCCGCTTGCTTTCGATCGGCCCGCGCCGGTCGAAAGGGGGTTGTTCCCCGCCTCGCCAGAGTATGCGGCTTCCGCGCAAAGACGAGGGCCGGACCCGCGACGCGGATCCGGCCCTCGGAGAGAGTCCCTGGTCAGGGGGTCAGAACGTGCTCCAGGCCGTCGGGCAGCTCGGCTGCCGCCGCCTGGTCCAGCAGGAACAGGGTGCGCTCGCGCCCGCGCGCGCCCGCCACCGGCGCCTCCACCGGATCGGTCCCGCTCAGGCCCAGGTGGACGGCGCGGGCCTTGGACTCGCCCGCCGCCAGCAGCCACACCTCGCGCGCCGCCCGGATGGCCGGGAAAGTCAGCGAGATCCGCGTGGGCGGCGGCTTGGGCGCGTCGTGCACCGGCACGACCGTGCCCTCGTCGCCCAGCGCGGGCATGCCGGGGAACAACGACGCGACGTGCGCGTCCGGGCCGACGCCCAGCATCAGGACGTCGAACGCCGGGACCGGGCCGCCGCCGGACGCGGCGGCGCGCAGCTCGGCGGCGTAGCGCTCGGCCGCCGCCGCCACCTCCTCACCGTCGGGACCGTCGGTGGCGGGCATGGCGTGCACGCGCGCCGGGTCCAGGTCGACCTGGTCGAGCAGCGCCTTGCGCGCGCCGGTCTCGTTGCGCTCGTCGTCGCCGGTCGGCAGGAACCGCTCGTCGCCCCACCACAGGTCGATCCTGCGCCAGTCGACGGCGTCGCGCGCGCCGCTGGCCGCCAGCTCCGCCAGCACCGCCGTGCCCACGCCGCCGCCGGTCAGCACGACCGACGCGGTGCCGCGCGCCGCCTGGGCGTCGGCGATCCGCGTCACCAGCCGCGCGGCCACGGCCCGGGCCAGCAGCTCCTGGGCGCGGTGGACGAGGACGGTGGGCGCGGTCACTTGTCGCCCGCCTTGGGCTTGGCGGCGGGCTTCTTGGCGGCGGTGGAACGCGAGGAGCCCGACGACTTGGCGGCGGGCTTGCCGTCGCCGTCGTCCTGCTTCTCCGACTTCTCTTCCTTGTCCGCCGCCTTCCCGCCGCCCGACCCGCCGAACTCCCGCTCGGCCGTGCCGTCGGTCGGCTGCCCGGAGGACAGGTCCTTGGCGAACCGCTTGGCGGCGTCCTGGTACACCTCGTCGGGGTCCAGTCGCCGCAGCTCCTCGGCCAGCAGGTCGGCCATCGGCCGGCGCAGCAGCGCCACCTGCCGGTCGGGCTGGCCCGGCCGCGCCAGCGTCGCCACCCGCCCGTCGGGCCGCGACACCTCGATGTCGCCGCCGGTGGTGGCGAGCGTCACGCCGGTGATGCCGGGGCCGTCGGACACCACGCGCCGCACCGGCACGCCCAGCCGCACCGCCAGCCACGCCGCCAGCAGCTCGGCGCTGGGGGAGTCGGGCTCGGCCGCGACCTCGCCGCCGGTGACCTCGTCGTGGTCCTGGTCCAGCGCCGCCGCCAGCAACGACCGCCAGGAGGTCAGCCGGGTCCAGGAGAAGTCGGTGTCGCCCGGCCGGTACGCCTCGGCCAGCCGCGCCAGCGTGCCGAGCCGGTCGCGCGCGGCGTAGGCGTCGGTCACCCGGCGCTGCGCCAGCGCGCCCAGCGGGTCCTCGCTCGGCGACTTGGGCACCTTGCCGCCCGGCCACCACGTCACCACCGGGGTGTCGGGCATCAGCAGCGGCACCACCACCGAGTCGGCGTGCTCGGCGAGCGGCCCGTACATGCGCAGCAGCACCGTCTCGCCGGGGCCGGTCTCGCCCATGCGGATCTCGGCGTCCAGCCGCGAGGAGCTGCCGCGCGCGTCGCGGGAGATGACCGTCAGCACCCGGCACGGGTGCTCGCGGGCCGCCTCGGTGGCCGCGCGCACCGCGTCGTACTGCGCCGACTCGTCGGTGACGATGATCAGGGTGAGCACCATGCCGACGGCGGGGCCGCCCATCAGGTGCCGGGCCTGGGTCAGCGCCTCCTGGATGCGGCGGGTGTTGGTGTTGGTGAGGTCGATGTTCATCAGAGCCGCCTCCAAGCGCGTCCGTCGCGGGCCATCAGCTCGTCGGCGCTGGCGGGCCCGTAGCCGCCGGACTTGTACTGGTCGACCTTGCCCTGGGTGGCCCAGTGCTCCTCGATCGGGTCGAGGATCTTCCAGGACAGCTCGACCTCCTCCTGCCGCGGGAACAGCGGCGGGTCGCCGATCAGCACGTCCAGCAGCAGCCGCTCGTAGGCCTCGGGGGAGGACTCGGTGAACGACTCGCCGTAGGCGAAGTCCATGTTGACGTCGCGGATCTCCATCGAGGTGCCCGGCACCTTCGACCCGAACCGCACCGTGATGCCCTCGTCCGGCTGCACCCGCATCACCAGGGCGTTCTGCCCCAGCTCCTCGGTGTCGGTGTGCGAGAACGGCAGGTGGGGGGCCTGCTGGAACACCAGCGCCACCTCCGACACCCGGCGGCTGAGGCGCTTGCCGGTGCGCAGGTAGAACGGCACCCCGGCCCAGCGCCGGTTGTCGATCTCCAGCTTGATGGCGGCGTAGGTCTCGGTGCGCGAGTCCTGGGGGATGCCCTCCTCCTCCAGGTACCCCTTGACCTTCACGCCGCCCTGCCACCCGGCCGCGTACTGGCCGTGCGCGGTGGCCAGCGACAGGTCGTCGGGCACGCGCACCGACGACAGGATCTTGGCCTTCTCCGCGCGCACCGCCTCGGCGCTGAACGACGTCGGCTCTTCCATGGCGGTCAGCGCGAGCAACTGCAGCAGGTGGTTCTGGATGACGTCGCGGGCGGCGCCGATGCCGTCGTAGTACCCGGCGCGACCGCCGATGCCGATGTCCTCGGCCATGGTGATCTGCACGTGGTCGACGAAGCCGCGGTTCCAGATCGGCTCGAACATCGTGTTGGCGAAGCGCAGCGCCAGGATGTTCTGCACCGTCTCCTTGCCGAGGTAGTGGTCGATCCGGAAGATCGACTCCTCGGGGAAGACCCGGTGCACGGTGTCGTTGAGCTCCTTGGCGCTGACCAGGTCGTGCCCGAACGGCTTCTCGATCACCACCCGGCGGAAGCCGCCGGTGTGGTTGTCGCGGTCGGCCAGCCCGCTGGTCTGCAACTGCTCGACGACCTGGGGGAAGAACTTGGGCGGTATCGACAGGTAGAAGGCGTAGTTGCCGCCGGTGCCGCGGCTGGCGTCCAGCTCCTTCACCGCCATCGCCAGCGCCTCGAACGCGCCCGCGTCGTCGAACTCGCCCGGCACGAAGTGCATGCCCTCGGCCAGGTGCGTCCACACGTCCTCGCGGAACGGGGTGCGGGCGTGCTCCTTGACCGAGTCGTAGGCGATCTGGCGAAAGTCCTGGTGGTCCCAGTCGCGGCGGGCGAAACCGACCAGCGCGAAGCCCGGCGGCAGCAGGCCCCGGTTCGCCAGGTCGTAGATCGCCGGCAGCAACTTCTTGCGCGACAGGTCGCCGGTGACGCCGAACAGCACCAGCACGCTGGGCCCGGCCACCCGCGGCAACCGCTTGTCGCGCGGGTCGCGCAGCGGATTGGGTGTGGTGGTCACGTGGCGGTCCCCTCTTGTCGCATCATGACGTCTTCTTCCCTACTACCTATCGCCGGTGACGGCGGGCTCATGCCCCTCCTCGCGCGGACTCCAGCAACCGGGCGAGGCCCGCCCGGCGGTCGTGCAGGTGCAGCCGGACCACCGGCCGGCCGGCGGCGCGGGCCGCGCGGGCCGCTCCGGCCGCCCTGGCCCGCTGCACCGGGTCCAGCCCGTGCCGCCGCTCCGGGACCGGGACGTCGCGGACGGCATTCCCGGTCACCACCAGGTATACGCCCTTCTCCTGGCGATCATTCCCGAACGCGGGGTAACGGCAACCCCAGGTGACCGTCACGGGGCGGGCACACCGGGCGGCCAGCAGGCCCGCCAGCCGCCGCACCTGCGCGCCCTGCCCGCGGGCCTCGTCGGGGTCCAGGAACGCCGCCACCGCGAGGTGCTCGTTCCCGGCCACCCGGTCGGCGACCGCCGCCAGCAGCGCGGCCAGGTCCTTGGCCGCGGCGAGGGCGGGGTCGGCGGTGTGCACCTCGACCCCCTGCCCAGGATCGCCCTCGACGAACACCGGCGGCCCGTCACCGGCCTGTTCGGCGGCGGTTCCGGCATCGCTGTCGACGCCGGTGTCAGCGCCGGTGTCGGCCTCGTCGGCCGCACCTTCGGCGGGACGCTCGTGGCGGGGCGGCGCGAGCGGGTCGGCGTCCAGCAGGTAGGCGGCGACGGCGGCCGCGTACTCCCACATCACCAGCTGCTCGGCCAGCGGGCCCGTCACCGTCGCGTCGTCCTGCTTCGGCCGCCCGTCCAGGGTGATCAGGAAGACGTCCCCGGCCGGGCGCACCGGCAGGCCCCCGCGCTGCACCAGCGGCAGCATCAGCCCGCCGGTCGCCTCGGCCAGCAGCGCCGCGACCCACTCGGCGAGGCCCGGCGACGACTCCGGCGGCAGGTCCAGGGAGACGGCCGGGTAGCCGCCCAGCACCACGGTGGTGCGGCCCGCGCGGGCGCAGCCGCCCAGGATCGCGCCCAGCACCAGCCCCGGATTGTTCTCCGGCCTGGTCAGGGCGGGCAGTACCGCCGTCGCGCGGTCCAGCAGCCCCGCCACGTCCGCCCCGGCCAGCCCGGCGGGCACCAGCGCGTACGGCGACAGCGCGCCGAACGCGGTGGCGGCCGGGGCCTCCACCAGCGCGTGCCCGCCTTCGACGGCGCGCCCGGCGGTCGGGCAACCCGGCTCGGCGACGGCCACGAAACGTTCGGCCAGCTCGGTGGGGGACAGCCCGAGGTCGGCCATCATCTGGTGCAGGGCCAGGTAGAGCGCGCCGCCCGCCGGGTCCGGCCCGGCCAGCACCACCAGGGTACGGGACAGCCGGTCGCGGTCGGCGGCCAGCCGCGCGGGCGGGCCCGGCTCCGGGCCGTCCAGCACCGTCAGCGAGGAGCCGCCCACCAGGGCCGCCGCGCGCACCGCAGGGCCCGCCCCCACCAGCACGACCTCGGTCAGCCCGGCGGCGCGGGCCCGCGCACGCAGCTCAGCGATCCGCTCCAGCAGCGCCCGCGCCGGACCCGGCTGGCCTGGCCAGCACAGCGCGCGGCCCCCGGCGGCAGCGGCGGCGGCCGACGGCCACAGCTCGGCGTCCTCGCTGGCCAGCCGCACCGGCACCTGGTCGATCCAGAGCCGCCCCAGCACCCGTTCGGCCGCCGCGCGGACCGCGCCGCGCGCGGTGATGGTCGTCCCACCCGAGACGACGGCGGTGAAGCCGGTCACGCTGTCACACTCACGTCACGCTCACGTCGGGTTCACGTCCGCTCAGGCCCGGGTCACCGAGCGCACCGCCTCGGCGACCCGTCCCGCGCCCTCGATCGGGTCGCGCAGGTGCAGCCGCACCACCGGCAGGCCGCGCCGCCGCAGCGCCCGCACCTCGGCCAGGCCGCGCGCGAGCTGGAGCCGGTCCAGGCCGTAGGAGCGGCCCGGCACCGCCAGGTCGGCGAACGCGTCGCCCGGCGCGGGGTCACCGGTGACCACCAGGAACGCGCCGGTGCCCGGCCCGTCCTTGTGCACCGGCCCGGTCGCGTGCAGGTGCCCGGGGCCCGGCCCGTACCCGACCGGCCGCCGCGCGCCGCGCGCCAGCGCGGGTGCCAGGTAGCGGCCGGAGAACTCGCCCGACAGGTAGGTCACGACCGTCAGGTAGCCGGTGCCCGGCACGCGGTCCAGCAGCGCCGCCACCACCGACGGCAGGTCGCCGCCGCACGGCAGGTCGGTGTGCACCTCGACGCCGCCGTCCACCAGGACGGGGTCGCCGGAGGGCAGCGGGCGGCCGGCCGAGGTGCGCAGCAGCGCCGCCGCGTCGTCCTCGGCCTCCTGCACGGCGGTGCCGCCCGGCTCGAACGGGTTGACGCCGAGCAGCCACCCCGACACCGCCGTCGCGTACTCCCACAGCAGGAACTGCGCGCCCAGCGGCGCCCACACCGAGGTGTCGGCGTCGTCGGAGGCCGCCGCGCGCGGGTTGATCGCCACGCCGTGCACGTCCGGGCAGCCGTCGGGGATGCCCGGCGGCTCGAACGCCAGCACGCCCCGGCCGCGCTTGCCGGTGCCGACCGCCAGCAGCTGGGAGATCCACGCCGACAGCGCGCCCGAGCCGCCCGGCTCGCGCAGCACCAGCTTGTCGCGGGCCAGCCCGTCGGCGCCCTGCTGCGCGCAGCCGCCCAGCACCGCGCCCAGCAGCAGGCCCGGGTTGTCGTCGTTGCGGCCCAGCACCGGCACCAGCGTCGCCGCCTCGTCCAGCAGCCGGTGCGCGTCCGCGCCCGCCAGCACCGCCGGGACCAGCCCGTAGGCCGACAGCGCGCCGAAGTGGCCGGGCAGGTAGGGGTCGGTCAGGCCGATCCGGTAGCCGCACTGGCGCGCGAAGTCGTGCAGCGGGCTGCCGTGGTCGGTGATGACCAGGAACCGCCCGGCGATCTCGCGGTCGGACAGGCCGTGCTCGCGGAACGCGGCGGTGAACACGCGCCGGTAGGCGTCGCCCTCCAGCGACACCCCGGCCTTGCTGGACAGCACCACCAGCGTGCGGTCCAGGCGCTCCATCGCGAACGCCAGCGCGGCGCTGTCGGCGCCGTCCAGCACCGTCAGCTCGCCGCGGGGCCCCTCCTGCGCGCCGGGGCCGCCCGCCAGCGCGGGCGCGGCGGCGGCCTGGCCCTCGACGATGGCCTGCGCCGCCAGCGCCTCGGCGCCGACGCCGATCAGCACGATGTGGTCCAGGCCGGAGTAGCGGGCCTCGGCCACCAGGCCGTCGATCTGGTCCAGCAGGCCGCGGGAGGCCGCCGGCAGGTCGAGCCAGCCCAGCCTGCTGTGGTCGACCGCGCGCCGCCCCCACAACCGCGGGTCCTTGGCCGCCAGCGCGCCGGGCACGCCGCAGTCCACCAGGTAGTCGCGCGCCTGTAGCGCCGCGTGCAGCACGTCGCCGCGCGTCAGTACGTCGAATCCGGACACCGTTCCTCCTGGCCCCATCGTTTCAGGAGGATGTGGGCATTCGCGACCATCTGCTCGATCTTCCGCAGGAATGGTGCCAAAAGTTCACACAAGAACGCCGGTCACCGCCCGTGCGGGCGGTGACCGGCGTCCGGCGTGTCGTTTCTTTTAACCGGGGAGCGCCGCCAGCAGTTGCGCGACGCCCTCGGCGCGGTCGTGCAGGTGCAGCCGCACCGCCGGGCGGCGTCGCCCGCGCAGGGCCCGCAGGTCGCCGAACGCCTGCGCGAGCTGGAGCTGGCCCAGGCTGTAGGGCTTGCCCGGCACCGCGATGTCGGCCGCGTTCTCGCCGGTGACCTGCACGAACACCCCGTTCTGCGGGCCGCCCTTGTGGTACTGGCCCGTGGAGTGCAGGAAGCGCGGGCCCCAGCCGAAGGTGACCGGCGCGGGCCGCTTGCGCAGCCGCGCTCCACGCGCCGCGAGCCGGGCCCGCAACCCGGCCGCCGCGGCGTCGCCGTCGCGGTCCAGGTAGGCCATCACCGCGAGGTAGCCGCCGTCCGGCACGGTCTCCAGCAGCCGGTCCAGCACCCCGGGCAGGTCCTTGACGCCCTTCAGCAGCCCCTCGGGCGCGTGCACCTCCACCGCGCCGCACACCAGCGCGGGCGCGGCGCGGATCACCGTCGGGGCGGTGCCCTCCTCGGCGCGCAGCAGCGCGGCGGTGTTGTCCTTGGACTCGGCCACGTTGGGCTGGTCGAACGGGTTGACGCCCAGCACCCGCCCCGCCACCGCGACCGCGTACTCCCACAATAGGAACTGTGCGCCCAGCGGACCGGCGACGCTCAGCCCCGCCTCCGCGCCGGGCGCGTCCTCGTCGGGACGGCTGCCCAGCACCACGCGCCGCACGTCTTCGGTCAGCTCGAAGCCCGGGGCCTGCGCGTTCTCCAGCACCACCGGCAGGATGCCCTTGCCGTCCTTGCCGGTGGACTCGGCGACCAGCTGCTCCACCCAGTCGCCGAAGCCGGGCAGGCCCGACCCCTGGTCGGCCAGCACCAGCTTGTCGTGCCCCGCCAGCGCCGACGCCCCCAGCGCCGCGCCCAGCGACAGCGCCGGGTTCTCGTAGGGCTGCTGGAGCGCGGGCTCCAGCGCGGCCGCCTCGTCCAGCAGCCGCGTCACGTCCACGCCCGCCAGCGCGGCCGGGACCAGCCCGAACGCGCTGAGCGCGCTGTAGCGGCCGCCCACCTCCGGGTCGGCCAGGACCGTGCGGTACCCGGCGTCGGCGGCCAGGCCCTCCAGCGGCGTGCCGGGGTCGGTGACGACCACGAACCGCCGCGCCAGCTCGTCCCCCGACAAGCCCGCCTCCCAGAAGGCGTGCTCGAAGACCCGGCGCAGCGCGTCGGTCTCCACGGTGGTGCCGCTCTTGCTGGACACCACCACCAGCGTGCGGTCCAGGCGGTCGGCCAGCACGGCCGCCACCTGGCCGGGATCGGTGCCGTCCAGCACCGTCAGCTCCGCCCCGGCGCTGCGGGCGATCACCTCCGGGGCCAGCGACGAGCCGCCCATCCCGGCCAGCACGATCCGGTCCAGCCCGGCGCCGCGCGCCTCGCCGGCCAGCCGCGCCAGCCGCTCCACCAGCGGGCGCGAGGTCTCCGGCAGCCGCAACCAGCCCAGCCGCCGCGCCGCCTCCGGCGCGGCGTCCGGCCCCCACAGCTTGGCGTTGCCGGTGGCCAGGGAGCGCGGCACGCCGTCGGAGACGAGGCGGTCCAGGACCGCCTCGCTCTCGTCGACGACGACGCCGCGAACGGTGACCGATGCTCCCCCCGCGGTCACCACCGAGGTCACGCGGACGTGGCCTTCGACTCAGCCTTCGACTTGTCCTTGGCCTTGGCCTTCAGCTCGTCGGCGACGGTGCCGAGCAGCGAGGTCCAGGAAGTCTCGAACTTCTCCACGCCCTCCTCCTCCAGCACCTTCACGACGTCGTCGTAGTCCACGCCGACGTCCTTGAGCGCCGCCATGTGGGCGCGGGCGTCGTCGTAGTTGCCGGTGACGGTGTCGCCGCGGACCTCGCCCTTCTCCGCCTCGGCCTCCAGCGTCGCCTCGGGCATGGTGTTGACGGTGCCGGGCGCGACCAGCTCGTCCACGTACAGCGTGGCGGGCAGCTCGGGGTCCTTCACGCCGGTGGAGGCCCACAGCGGGCGCTGCGGGCGGGCGCCCGCGTCCTTCAGCGCCTTCCAGCGGTCGGAGGCGAACTTCTCCTCGTACAGCTTGTAGGCGAGCCGGGCGTTGGCGACGCCCGCCTTGGAGCGCAGCGCCTTGGCCTCGTCCGAGCCGATCTTGTCGAGGCGCTTGTCGATCTCGGTGTCCACCCGGGACACGAAGAACGACGCCACCGACTCGATCTTGGAGACGTCGTGCCCGTTCTCGCGCGCCCGCTCCAGGCCCGCGAAGTAGGCGTCGATCACCTTGCCGTAGCGCTCCAGCGAGAAGATCAGCGTCACGTTCACGCTGATGCCCTCGGCCAGCGTCTCGGTGATGGCGGGCAGGCCGTCCTCGGTCGCCGGGATCTTGATGAACAGGTTGGGCCGGTCCACCATCCACCACAGCGCCTTGGCCTCGGCGGTGGTCCGCTCCCGGTCACGCGCGAGGCGCGGGTCGACCTCGATCGACACCCGGCCGTCCAGGCCGCCGGTGCGGTCGTAGACCGGGCGCAGCACGTCGCAGCCCCAGCGGATGTCGTAGGTGGTGATGGCGCGCACCGCCTCCTCGACGTCGACGCCGCGCACGGCCAGGTCGCGGACCTGGTCGTCGTAGGCGTCGCCCTTGCCGAGGGCCTTCTCGAAGATCGTGGGGTTGGAGGTGACCCCCACCACGTTCTTCTCCTTGACCAGCTGCTCCAGGTTCCCCGTCCGCAGCCGCTCCCGGCTGATGTCGTCCAGCCAGATGGACACGCCCTCGTCGGAGAGCTTCTTCAGGTTGTCGCTCATCGCTTCCTCCATCGTCGGGGTCCGCGGCCCGGCCGCGGACGGGGGTCGGCGGGTCGGCCGGTCAGTTGCCGGTGGTGCTGCCGCGCCCGGCGTCCTCGACGCCCGCCTTGATCAGGCTGGACTTGGCCGCCGCCACCACCCGCTCGGGGGTGAGGCCGAACTGCTGGTACAGCGTCTTGTAGTCGGCCGAGGCGCCGAAGTGCTCCAGGCTGACCGTCTCGCCGTGCACGCCGACGTAGATGCGCCAGCCCAGCGCGATGCCGGCCTCGACCGACACGCGGGCCCGCACCGACGGCGGCAGCACCTGCTGCTTGTAGGCGTCGTCCTGCTCCTCGAACCACTCCACGCACGGCATCGACACCACGCGCGTCGGGGTGCCCTCGGCCTCCAGCGCCTCCCGCGCGGCCAGCGCGATCTGCACCTCGCTGCCGGTGGCGATCACGATCACCTTCGGCTGCGCGTCGCTCGCCTCGGCCAGCACGTAACCGCCCTTGGCCGCGTTCTCGGCCGGGGCCAGGGCGCCGGGGCCGCGCTCGAAGGTCGGCAGCTTCTGGCGGGTCAGCGCCAGGCCGGCCGGGCGGTCGGTGTGCTCCAGCACGGTGCGCCAGGCGACGGCGGTCTCGTTGGCGTCGGCCGGGCGCACCACGTCCAGGCCCGGGATCGCGCGCAGCGCCCACAGGTGTTCGATCGGCTGGTGGGTCGGGCCGTCCTCGCCGAGGCCGATCGAGTCGTGCGTCCACACGTAGGTGACCGGCAGCTTCATCAGCGCCGCGAGCCGCACGGCCGGGCGCATGTAGTCGCTGAACACCAGGAACGTGCCGCCGTAGGGGCGGGTGCCGCCGTGCAGCGCGATGCCGTTGAGGATCGCGCCCATGGCGTGCTCGCGGATGCCGAAGTGCAGCGTGCGGCCGTAGGGCCCGCCCGGGAACGCCTTGGTCTGGAACTCCTCGGGGACGAAGGACGGCTCGCCCTTCATCGTGGTGTTGTTGGACTCGGCGAGGTCGGCCGAGCCGCCCCACAGCTCCGGCAGCACCGGGGCCAGGGCGCTCAGCACGTCGCCGGAGGCGGCGCGGGTCGCGACCTCCTTGCCCGCCGGGAACTCCGGCAGCGCCTTGGTCCAGCCCGCCGGGAGCTGACGCGCGGCGATGCGGTCGTACTCCTCGGCGCGCTCGGCGTTGGCCTTGCGCCAGGCCTGGTAGCCCTTGTCCCACTCGGCGTGCGCCGCGCGGCCCCGGTCGGCGACCTCGCGGGCGTGCGCCAGGACCTCCTCGGGCACGTCGAAGGACTCGGCCGGGTCCATGCCGAGGATCTCCTTGGTGGCCGCCACCTCGTCGGCGCCCAGCGCGGAGCCGTGGATCTTGCCGGTGTTCTTCTTGTTCGGCGCGGGCCAGCCGATGATGGTGCGCAGCGCGATGAACGAGGGGCGGCTCGTCTCCGCCTTGGCCGCGGCGAACGCCTCGGCCAGCTTGCCGACGTTCTCCGCGTAGTCGCCGTCGACGGTCCAGTCCACGCTGTGGACGTCCCAGCCGTAGGCCTCGTAGCGGGCCCGGACGTCCTCCGACAGCGCGATCGTGGTGTCGTCCTCGATCGAGATGTGGTTGTCGTCCCACAACATGATCAGGTTGCCCAGCCGCTGGTGGGCGGCCAGCGCGCTGGCCTCGTGGCTGATGCCCTCCTCGATGTCGCCGTCGGAGCAGAACGCCCAGATGGTGTGGTCGAAGGGGGACTCGCCCTTGGCGGCCTCCGGGTCGAACAGGCCGCGCTCGCGGCGGGCGGCCATGGCCATGCCCACGGCGTTGGCGACGCCCTGCCCGAGCGGGCCGGTGGTGGTCTCCACGCCCGCGGTGTGCCCGTGCTCGGGGTGGCCCGGCGTGAGGCTGCCCCACTTGCGCAGCGACTTCAGGTCGTCCAGCGTCAGCGGGTAGCCCGACAGGTACAGCTGGATGTACAGGGTCAGGCTGGAGTGCCCGCAGGAGAGCACGAACCGGTCGCGGCCGGCCCAGTTCGGGTCGGTCGGGTCGTGCTTCAGGAAGCGCTGGAAGAGCAGGTAGGCCGCCGGAGCCAGGCTCATCGCCGTGCCCGGGTGGCCCGAACCGGCCTCCTCCACCGCGTCCATGGCGAGGGCGCGGACCACGTCCACCGCCCGCCGGTCCAGGTCGGACCACTCAAACGTGCTGTTGTCCCCAGTCACGGAACGCCAGGCTCCTCTCGAACCACATGTGATGTCATGGCCGGTCGCCGTGCCCGTCGTCGCGGCTCTTTACCGCAACGGGACCGGCGCCGGGTCTCTTCCCTGACGGGGCCCGGACCCCCGATCCGCTCCGCGCCCCGTCCCGGGGACCGGGGGAGCGGCCGGAGGACCGCTCCCGGACGGCCGCTCGGGCGGCCGCTCGCCGGGGCCCGGCGAAGATCATGCCGTGCACTCCGAGCCTATCGAACCAGCGGACCGCCTCTATTGACCTCGTCGCAGGAAGGGCACGGCCGCCGCCGGCTCCCCTCGCGGGGCGGGGCGGCGCCCACAGTCGGACCCTTGCCCGATCGTTTCTTCGACTAACCCCCCGCCCGGGGGAAGCGCCGGGTGATTCCCGGCCAACCCCCCTGCCGGCCCACTGAGCCGGCCCACTGAGCCGGCTCGCGCGTGCGGGATCGCGTGCGCGCCCGCGCGCAGACGAACGGGAAGGACGCGCGATACGCCGCCGGGCGGGCCTTTCCGGCGCGTCCGGTGCCCCGGTGCTCGACCCTGGGAGGGGGCGGACTACAGTGATTGCGCGGTTGGCAACAGTGGCCGCTCGTCGTTTACAGCAAGCCGAAGTCGCACCGGACCCTGGTGCGGACCGAATCGCGGGGGCACCGTCAGGTGATCGCGATTACTCATGCCTAGTTGGACGTGGACCCGATTGTGACGGTGCTCAGTAACAAGCTCGGGGTCGAGCTCGACGACCAGGTGCCGGGGGCGCCCGCGGCCGTTCTGGAGCCGATGGCCGCCGAACGCTCGGTCGGCGCGAGCGTGCGCGCCTACGTGGCGCTCACCAAGCCCCGCGTCATCGAACTGCTCTTGATCACCACCATCCCGGTGATGTTCCTGGCCGCCGGGGGGGTGCCGCCGCTCGGCACCGTGCTGCTGACGCTGGCGTTCGGCACCATGTCGGCCGGGGCGGCCAACGCGATCAACTGCTACATCGACCGCGACATCGACGCCAAGATGCGCCGCACCCGCCGCCGCCCCCTGGCGCGCGAGCAGGTGACCCCGGCCCGCGCCCTGGTGTTCGGGGTGGTGCTGGGGGTGGTGTCCACCGTCGGTTTCGCCCTGACGGTCAACCTCATGGCCGCCGCCGGGTCGTTGTTCGCGATCCTGTTCTACATCTTCGTGTACTCGCTGCTGCTCAAGCGGCGCACCTCGCAGAACGTGGTGTGGGGCGGCATCGCCGGCTGCATGCCGGTGCTGATCGGCTGGACCGCGATCACCGAGAGCCTGGCGTGGACGCCGTTCGTGCTGTTCGGCGTGGTGTTCCTGTGGACGCCGCCGCACACCTGGACGCTGGCGATGCGCTACCGCGAGGACTACGCGGTGGCCAAGGTGCCGATGTTGCCGGTGGTGGCGGGCGAGAAGCGCGTGATCGGCGAGAGCCTGGTCTACACCTACGCCACCGTCATCTGCTCGCTGGTGTTGTGGCCGGTGGCCGGGATGAGCCCGCTGTACGGGACCGCCGCCATCGTGCTCGGCCTGGTGTTCCTGGCCGAGGGGCACCGCCTGCTCCGCGCCGTCCGCGCCGGGGTGACCGGCGTGCACCTGCGGCCGATGCGGTTCTTCCACCTGTCGAACGTCTACCTGGCGCTGCTGTTCACCGTCGTGGCGATCGACCCGCTGCTGCACTAGCCCCGGGCGCCGGGGGAGCGGGCGATCCCGCCCCCCGGTGGCCCACCCCGGTCTCTCACGAGGGGGCACGGGCCGGTTACGCTCACTGAATGGCGCGCGTAGATCCCAAGGCGGTGTTGGAGGGGCGGGTTCCGGGACGTCCCCCGCTCGCCCTCATCGCCGGTCTCACCGTCTCGTCCCTGTGCGCCCTGGTGGCGCTCGGCGTCGACGCCCTGTACGGCGGCGCGGGCTTCTGGGCGGGCGTCGTGCTGGCGATCCTGCCCATCCCGCTGCTGGTCGCGCTGGTGCTGACGCTGGACCGGCTGGAGCCCGAGCCGCCCCGCGCGCTGGTGTTCTCGTTCATGTGGGGCGCGGGCGTGGCGGTGCTGGGCGCGCTGGTGCTCAACACCCTCGGGCTGCTCTACGTCACCGTCCCGATCTTCGGCGAGGACAAGGGGCACTTCGTCAGCGCCACCTTCGGCGCCCCGGTGATCGAGGAGTCGCTGAAGGGCGCGGTGCTGTTCGGCCTGCTGTGGTGGCGGCGCAACGAGATCGACGGCTTCGCCGACGGCATCATCTACGCGGCCATGGTCGGGCTGGGCTTCGCGATGATGGAGAACGTCACCTACTACATGCGGGCCTTCGACGAGGGCGGCGCGCACCAGTTGCAGTGGGTGTTCATCCTGCGCGGCCTCGTCGCCCCGTTCAGCCACCCGATCTTCACCTCGATGACCGGCCTCGGCGTGGCCTGGGCCGCCACCCACCGGCGCGGCCAGGTGCTGGCCCCGCTGCTGGGCCTGGCCGGGGCGATGGTGCTGCACGGGTTGTGGAACGGCGCGACGACGCTGGGCGCGGGCGGGCTGCTCACGGTGTACGCGCTGGACTTCGTGGTGCTGGTCGTCCTGGTGGTGATCGTCACGGTGGAGCGCAAGCGCACCGTGCGGCGCATCGAGACCTACCTGCCCGGCTACGCGGGCACCGGCCTGGTCACCCCGCAGGACGTGCGGATGTTGCGCACCCTGCCCTCGCGCCGCGCCGCGCGCCGCTGGGCCCGCACGGTCGGCGGCCGGCCCGCCGCCCGCGCGATGACCGACTACCAGCTCGCCGCGACCGAGCTGGCGCTGCTGCACAAGCGCGCCGAACGCGGCCTGGCCGAGCCGCGCTGGTTCGCCGCCCGCCGCGACGCGCTGCTGAACCTGATGGGCCTGGCCCGGCAGGCGTTCCTGCGCGCCCCGCAACGCCAGGCGACACCGCCCCCCATGCCGTGGGCCGCGCAGGGCCCCGCGGGCTTCCCGCCGCCCGGCGGCCCCTACAACCGCTGATCCGCAGGCCGACACGCCCTGCGCGGGGGCCGGGTCAAGGTCACCGGCGACCGCCCATACGATGAATGCCGTGGCGACGCGATCCGAAGCTGTACCGACCTCCCGTAACCCGCTGGCGAAGGCCAGGGACGCCGTCTGGCGGCCCACCCCCGGCTCGTTGCGGCTGCTGGCGCTGCTCGGCGTCATCGGCAACGCGGGGATCGTGGCGACCGGCGGCGCGGTCCGGGTCACCAAGTCCGGCCTCGGCTGCCCCACCTGGCCCAAGTGCACCGGCGACAGCCTCGTCCCCACCCACAGCCCCGAGCACCCCGCGCTGAACATGGCGATCGAGTTCGGCAACCGCATGCTCACCTTCGCGGTGCTGGCGATCGGCATCCTGGTGTTCGTCGCCGCGCTGCGGCTGCGCCCGCGCCGCAAGGACCTGGTCTGGTGGGCGCTGGCCCAGCCGATGAGCGTGGTCGCCCAGGCGGTCATCGGCGGCATCGTGGTGCTGACCAAGCTGCACCCGGCCTCGGTGGGCCTGCACTTCCTGATCTCCCCGGCCCTGCTGATCTTCTGCGTGGGCCTGTGGGTGCGCGCCGGCGAGGGCGACGCCCCGCCCCGCCCGCTGGTGGCCCCCGCGCTGCGCGCCCTGGCCTGGGCGCTGGCGGCGGCCTGCGGCCTGGTCCTGGTCGCCGGGACCGTCGTCACCGGCACCGGCCCGCACGCCGGGGACGCCGACTCGCGCCGCTGGGGCTTCAACATCGAGGACGTCACCCGCGTGCACAGCGTGCTGGCCTGGATCACCGTCGCGCTGACGGTGGCGATGCTGGCGGCGGCCTACCGCACCGGCGCCCCGCCCGCCCTGCGGCGGCGCGTGGCCGAACTGTTCGCCCTGGAGCTGGCCCAGGGCGCGATCGGCTACGTCCAGTACTTCACCGGCGTGCCCGCCCCGCTGGTGGTGCTGCACATGCTGGGCGCGGTCCTGATGTGGATCGCCGCCCTCCGCGTGATCTTCGCGACCCGCGACCGAGGCCCGGCCCCCCTCACCGAACCCGGCCCCGAACCCCTGCGAACCCCCCAACACGCCTGACGGTCTGTTCTTCCCGCGCGCTCAGCCCTTCTTGGCCAGGAATTCGCGCAGGCGGTCTAGCGGCCAGGTGTTGATCACGTCGTCGGGGGTGAGCCAGCCGCGCTGGGCGGTGCCCACGCCGTAGCGCACGTTCGCGAAGTTGCCCACCGAGTGCGCGTCGGTGTCGATCGCGAACTTGACGCCGAGGCGCAGGGCGCGGCGGATCAGGTCGGCGGGCAGGTCGAGGCGGTCGGGGAAGCAGTTGACCTCCATCGCGGTGCCGGTGCGGGCGGCGGCGCGGAAGACCTCGTCCCAGTCGGCCTCCACCGGCGCGCGGCGGCCGATGCTGCGCGCGGTGGGGTGGCCGATCACGTTGACGTGCGGGTTCTCGCAGGCGCGGACGAAGCGGCGGGTCTGGGCGGCGGGGTCCAGCGTGAAGTGCGAGTGCACCGAGGCCACCAGGACGTCGAAACCGGCCAGGAAGTCGCCGTCCCAGTCCACCCCGCCGT
Source organism: Actinomadura hibisca NBRC 15177 (assembly GCF_001552635.1). Classification (GTDB taxonomy): domain Bacteria; phylum Actinomycetota; class Actinomycetes; order Streptosporangiales; family Streptosporangiaceae; genus Spirillospora; species Spirillospora hibisca. The sequence continues at coordinate 39,813 of NZ_BCRO01000078.1, forward strand.
CGGGGTCGATGTTCAGCTCCGAGCCGTGCAGCAGCGCGAGGTCGGGGTAGTGCTTCTGGAGCTCGCGCAGCTGCTCGCGCTGGGCGAGGATCTTGGCGTCGGTCATCCGCTGCATCGCCAGGTTCGGCGCGTGGTCGGTGACGGCGTAGTACTCCAGGCCGCGTTCGGCGGCGGCCGCGACCATGCCCTCCAGCGAGACCGTGCCGTCGGTCAGGTCGGTGTGGGTGTGCAGGTCGCCCTTGAGGTCCTCGACGGTCACCAGGCGCGGCAGCGCGTTCTTGAGGGCGGCCTCGATCTCGCCGCCGTCCTCGCGCAGCGGCGGCGCGATCCAGGGCAGGCCGAGCCGCTCGTAGACCTCCTCCTCGGTCTCCGAGACGACCAGCTCGCCGGACTCGGCGTCGAACAGGCCGTACTCCGACAGCTTCAGCTTGGCCCGCACCGCCCTCTCGCGGACGCGCACGTTGTGCGCCTGCGAGCCGGTGAAGTACTGCAACGCCGCGCCCCACGCCTCCGGCGGCACCACCCGCAGGTCGACCTGCACGCCGCGCGTGGTGCGCACCGAGGTCTTCTTGTCGCCCCCGGCGATGACCTCGGTCACGTAGGGGAGCGCGGTGAACGCCTCCATCAGCGGCCCGGGGTCGGTCGAGGCGGCCAGCACGTCCACGTCGCCGATCGTCTCGCGCATCCGCCGCAACGACCCGGCGTGGGTGCAGCGCTCGCAGCCGGGAAGGGCCGACAGCGCCGCGACGATGTCCTCGGCGAGGCCGGTGGCCACGTCGATGAGCACCCGGCCGCCCTGCTGCTCCAGCAGTTCGATGCCGTGCCGGATGTTGTCCTCGGACTTGGGGCCGAAGCCCTTGAGGCCGCGCAGCCGCCCCGCCGCGATGGCCTCCGACAGCTCGGCGACCGAGGTCACCCCCAGCTCCTGGAACAGGGTGAGGGCCTTCTTGGGGCCGAGCGTCGGGATCTCGGTGAGGGCCCGCACGCCTGCGGGGATCTGGGCGCGCAGCTCCTCCACCTGCCGGATGGTGCCGGTGGTGTTGTAGTCCACGAGCTTCTTGGCGATCGCCTCGCCGACCGTGGGGATCCTCTTCAGGCCCGCCAGGTTCAGCGTGCCGATGTCGTCGGGGTACTCGGCGACCGCCCGCGCCGCCTTCTCGTACGCCCTGATCTTGAACGCGTCGCCGCCCGTGATCGTGAGCAGGTCGGCCAGTTCCTGGATGAGGGCCGCAGCCTCGTGGTTCGCCCGTGCCATGGCACGAGTCTAGGAGGCGGGTCGGACGTTCCCCGGGACCGCGTGCGGGTCAGCGCAGCGGCGCGACCGGGCCGTCGGGCTGCTCGAAGCGGGCCTGCACGACCTCGTCCACGACGCCGGACACCTCGTCCTCGGGCAGGAACCGGAAGCCGTCGGCGGTCACGACCGCGATCGTCGGGTAGATCCGGCGGGTGCGGTCGGGGCCGCCGGTGGCCGCGTCGTCGTCGGCGGCGTCGTAGAGGGCCTGCACGCACACCGCGGCCGCGTCGCGCTCGGTCAGGTCGGGCCGGTACAACTTCTTCAGCGAGCCGAGCGCGTACGGCGAGCCCGACCCGTCGGCGTGGTAGCCGCGGGTCTCCTGCGGCGCGCCGGTGATGTCGTAGGTGTAGATCCGGCCCACGCCGGAGTCGGTGTCGTACCCGGCCAGCAGCGGCACCACCGCCAGGCCCTGGAGCGCCTGCGCCAGGTTGGCCTGGATCACCGCGCCCAAGCGGCGGGCCTTGCCCGGCAGCGACAGCGGCACCGTCTCCATCTTCTCGTAGTGCTCCAGCTCGACCTGGAACAGCCGGACCATCTCCAGCGCCAGGCCGACGGTGCCCGCGAAGGCGACGACCGAGTACTCGTCGCCGCGCTGCACCTTGTCGAGCTCGCGGTAGGCGATGCGGTGGCCCTGGGTGGCGCGGCGGTCGCCGGCCATCATCACGCCGCCGGGGAAGGTCAGCGCCAGGATGGTGGTGCCGTGCGGCAGTTCCAGGGGGGAGCCTCCGGCGTCCGGGACGCGGTTGACCGGCAGCAGGTCGGGGGAGTGCGCGCGCAGGAAGTCCACGAACGACGGCGTCGCGGCGTCGAAGTACTCGGGCGGCAGCCCCTGGTCGTCGATCCTGCCGGTCACGGCGTCCCCTTCCGTTCCGAACCCTGCCCGAACGCGATCGATCCTTGCACGGCGGGCGCACGCCCGCCACTCACCCGGCGGGCTCCGGCGGCGGCCTGCGGTCGCCGAGCGTGGCTCCCGCACAGGCCGCCATCACGCAGCCGACCGCCACCCACTGGCGGCCCGACAACACCTCGTCCAGCAGCAGCACCCCGATCAGCGCGGCCACGGCGGGCTCCAGGCTCATCAGGATGCCGAACACCCGCGCGGGCATCCGGCGCAGCGCCTCCATCTCCAGCGAGTACGGGATCACCGACGACAACACGCCGACGCCCAGCCCGATCAGCAGCAGCTCGGGCGACAGCAGCGCGGTACCACCGGCGGCCACGCCGACGGGCAACATCAGCGCGAACGCCAGGATGCTGGCCAGCGCGAGGCCGGTGGACCCCGAGAAACCCTTGCCGGTGGCGGCGGTCAGCACGATGTAGGCGGCCCAGCAGACCCCGGCGAGCAGCGCGAACGCCACGCCGACCAGGTCCAGGTCGCCGCCGCCCTTGGCCAGCATCAGCACCCCGGCCGCCGCCAGCACCACCCACACCAGGTCGCGCGGGCGGCGCGAGCCGAGCACCGACACCGTCAGCGGGCCCAGGAACTCGATGGTGACCGCCACGCCCAGCGGGATGCGGGAGAACGACTGGTAGATCGAGAAGTTCATCGTCGCCAGGGCCAGCCCGAGCCCGGCGGCCACGGCCAGCTCGCGCCGCGAGTGGTCGCGCAGCACCGTGCGCAGCGCCTTGCGCGCCACGATGCCCAGCACGACCGCCGAGGCCAGCAGCCGCAGCAGCACCACCGCGCTGGGCGGCAGCCGGTCGAACAAATGCTTGGCCAGCCCCGCGCCGAACTGCACCGACAGGATGCCCAGCAGCACCAGCGCGGGCGGCGGCACCGAGCCCAGCGACCACGACGCCGGACGGCGCGGCAACCGCCCCGCGCCGCCCAGCGGCTCGGGGGCCTCAGCCAGTGCCATGCCTCACTCCCACCGGAAGAACCGGGCGGCCAGCGCCAGCCCGGCGACCGCCCACACCGCCAGCACCAGCAGCGGCTTGCCGGGCAGCGCCGCGCCGTGCTGCAACACCTGCCGCAGCCCGTCGGCCAGCGCCGAGATCGGCAGCAGCTCCAGCGCCGAGCGCACCCCGGCGGGGAACTTCTCCAGCGGGAACACCACGCCGCCGACCGCCAGCAGCAGGACGTAGACGAGGTTGGCGGCCGCCAGCGTCGCCTCGGCGCGCAGCGTCCCGGCCATCAGCAGCCCGAACCCGCTGAAGGCGGCGGTGCCGAGCAGCAGCAGGGCCAGCACCGACAGCGGGTCGCCGTGCGCCCGCCAGCCCAGCGCCAGCGCCACCGCGAAGATCACCACGGCCTGGATCGCCTCGACCAGCAGCACCGTGAGGGTCTTGGCGGCGATGAGTCCGGCGCGCGGCAGCGGGGTCGCGCCCAGCCGCTTCAGGACGCCGTAGCGGCGCTCGAAGCCGGTGCCGATCGCCTGGCCGGTGAACGCGGTCGACATCACCGCCAGCGCGAGCACGCCCGGCGTGAGGAAGTCCACCCGGCGGCCCGGCCCGAGGTCCAGCAGCGAGGTCGCGCTGAACAGGGTGAGCAGCACCACCGGGATGATCAGCGTGAGCAGGAGCTGCTCGCCGTTGCGCAACATGCCCGACAGCTCGTACCGGGTCTGCGCGGCGATCATGCGGGGCAACGACGCCGCGCCGGGCGCGGGCGTCAGGTCCAGGGAGGCCGGGGCGGTCACGCGCGCAGCTCCCGTCCGGTGAGTTCCAAGAAGACGTCCTCCAGGGTGCGGCGCTCGATCCGCAGGTCCTCGGCCAGCACGCCGTGCGAGGCGCACCAGGCGGTCACGGTGGCCAGCAGCTCGGGCCGCACGTCGCCCTCCACCAGGTAGTGCCCGGCCGGGGACTCCTTGGCGGCGCTCCCGGCGGGCAGCGCCGCCAGCAGCTCGTCCAGGCCGAGGCCGGGCCGGGCGCGGAAACGCAGCTGGCGTTCCGCGCCGGTCAGGTCGGCGGGGGCGCCCTCGGCCACCACCCGGCCGTGGTCGACGATCACGACGTGGTCGGCGAGCTTCTCGGCCTCCTCCATGTAGTGCGTGGTGAGCACCACCGACACCCCGGCGGCGCGCAGGTCCCCGACCAGCTCCCAGGCGGAGTGCCGGGCCTGCGGGTCCAGGCCGGTGGTCGGCTCGTCCAGGAACACCAGCTCGGGGCGGCCCACCAGCGCCACCGCCAGCGACAGCCGCTGCTGCTGGCCGCCCGACAGGCGGCGGAACGGGGTGCGGGCGTGCTCGGTGAGGCCGAGCCGCTCCAGCAGCGCCCCGGGGTCCAGCGGCGCGGTGTGGAAGGACGCCACCAGCTTCAGGAACTCCCCGGCCCTGGCGGTGCCGGGCACGCCGCCGGACTGCGGCATCACGCCCACGCGCGGCTTGAGGGCGCGCGCGTCGGCGACCGGGTCCAGCCCGAGCACCCGGACGGTCCCGGCGTCGGCGCGGCGGAAGCCCTCGCAGATCTCGATGGTGGTGGTCTTGCCCGCCCCGTTGGGGCCCAGCAGCGCCGTCACCGCGCCGCGCTCGGCGCGCAGCGACAACCCGTCCACGGCGGTCGCCGCGCCGTACCGCTTGACCAGGTCGTCCAGCGCCAGCGCGCCGTCTCCGGGGGGTGCCATGCCGTCGAGTTTAGGACCGGCCGTCACCAGGTCGGCGCGCGGTGTCCCCGTCCCGGGAACGGTCCGGAGTGATCGCGCGGTAAAACCTCGGCCATGCGCCCGCCGCCGCTCACCGGCGGTGACGGCGCGGTGACGCGGCCGTGGCAGCGTGGGATCATGCCTGCCCAACTGCGCGCGCTGCGCTCGCGCATCCGCTCGGTGAAGTCCACCGCCAAGATCACCCGCGCCCAGGAGCTGATCGCCGCCGCCCGCATCTCCGGCGCCCAGCAGCGGCTGGCGGCGGCCACGCCCTACGCCGCCCAGGTCACCCGGGCGGTGACGGCGCTGATGACCCACCACGTCCGGCTCGACCACGCGCTGCTGAACGAGCGGCCCGACGCCTCCCGGGTGGCGGTGCTGCTGATCACCAGCGACCGGGGCTTCTGCGGCGCGTTCAACCAGAACGTGCTGCGGCAGGGCGAGCACCTGGCCGCCAGGCTGCGGGACGAGGGCAGCGAGCCGGTGTTCTACCTGACCGGGCAGAAGGCCGTCGACAGGTTCCGGTTCCGGGGCGTGACACCGGCCGGGCAGTGGAGCGGCTTCTCGGGGCGGCCCGTCTACAACCAGGCCGAGGAGATCGGCCGCACGCTGCGCGAGGCGTTCGACACCCCCACCGCCGAGGGCGGCGTCGGCGGCGTGCACGTCGTCTACACCGAGTTCGAGTCGATGCTGACCCAGCGGCTGGTGGTGCGCCGCGTCCTGCCGCTGGAGGTCGTGGACGCCGAGCCCGGCGAGGGCGACGGGTGGGTGCCCCCGGCCTTCGACTTCGAGCCGACCCCGGACGTCGTGCTGGACGGCCTGCTGCGGCAGTACGTCAACGGGCGCATCTGGCACATGCTGCTGGAGTCGGCCGCCGCCGAGCACGCCGCCCGCCGCGCCGCGATGATGGCCGCCACCGACAACGCCAACGCGCTGGTGGACCGGCTCACCCGCGAGGCCAACGAGGCGCGCCAGGAGGAGATCACGATGGAGCTGAGCGAGATCGTGGGCAGCGCCAACGCGCTGAGCGAGGGCGACGGCGAGCGCTGAGCGGGGCCGTGCCGCCGATCGCCGCCGGAGACCGGGTAATGCTTCGGTCAAGAACTTGGACATTAAACACCAAATAGGTTAAAACCGTCTGATCAGCCCGCGAGGACCGAGCGAGGGGGACGGGATGAGCCTGTCGGTGGCCGAGAGCCGGATGCTGGAAGAGATCGCGCGGCGCACCGCCGCCGACGACCCCGACTACGCGCGGCGGCTGGACACCTTCGGCGGCTACGAGGCCAGCGCCCTCGGCCTCCCGACGCGGTGGACCCTGCTGCCCCTCGTCCTCGTCGGCGCGCTGCTGGTGCTGGGCTTCGTGGCGGCGTCCCTCGCGACCGCGCGGAACGCCGACGCGCCGTCCGGCCGACTGATCACCGGCTCGGCGACCGCCCCGGACACCGGACACGGCGCCGGGCAGGCGCGGCCGAACCCCTGACGCGCCTCCCGGCGCGCCACCGCGCCGGACCGCGCGCACGAAAGGCGGCGGACCCCAACGGGTCCGCCGCCTTCCGCGTTCCCGCCATGTTTCCGCGATCCGCCCCGAGCGCCATTTCCCGGCCCGTGCTGATCATCCGGGCCTTTCCCTGCTCCTGGCGAATCGTTTCGACAGAGGCCGGGAAATCCGTTCCGCGCCCCGCCCAATTCATCAGATGATCAAGGACGGGCAATGTGTGGAAAAAGGCGAGAACGCCGTGTCGATCTTTCGCAAAACGGCGGAGCCGCGTCACAGCGGCCCGAGTTTCACCAGGTAGACCCCGGGTAATTCCCTGCGTGTCACTCGCTTGTCGGCGGTGGCCCAGGGGGCTTTTAACTTCTGTCGGGGGGACAAGAATGGGAGAGCCGAAATCAACGGCCTGGGAAGCCGGTGAGCTGACCAGAGCCGGAGCGGAACACCCGCACAGCATAGAGAGCGACACCGATTCGGGTGGCAAACTCGGGCTGCCCCAGGCGACCGCCCTGGTTATCGGCAACGTCGTCGGCACGGGCATCTTCCTGCTGCCGGCCTCGCTCGCCGCCATCGGCACCATCAGCTTCGCCATCATGGCCGCGACCACCGTCGGCGCCATCGCCCTGGCCATCGTGTTCGGCAAGCTGGGCGCGCGCATCCCGGCGAGCGGCGGGCCCTACGCCTACGCCCGCGACGCGTTCGGCGAGTTCGCCGGTTTCTGGACCTCGTGGTCGTTCTGGCTGACGGCCTGGGGCGGCAACGCGGGCATCGCGGTCGCCTGGGTGGGCTACGTCAACTACTTCCTGCACTGGGACAGCACCGCCGGCAAGATCGTCATCGGGCTGGTCGGGCTCTGGCTGCCGGCGCTGATCAACCTGACCGGCGTCAAGAACATCGGCCTGTTCCAGCTGGTCACCACCGTGCTGAAGTTCGTGCCGCTGATCTTCGTGGCGATCGTCGGCCTGTTCTTCATGAACACCGACAACTTCGGCCCCTTCAACGCCGGCGGCGAGTCCACCTGGAGCGCGGCGTGGCTGGCGGCCGGGCTGATCCTGTTCATCTTCTCCGGCATGGAGAGCGTGACGATCGTCGCCGAGCGCATCCGCGACCCCGAGCGCAACGTCGGCAAGGCCAGCATCTACGGCGTGCTGGCGTGCAGCCTGCTGTACCTGCTGGCCACCGTCGCCATCTTCGGGACCGTGCCGCACGACGCGCTGATGAACTCCAGCGCCCCGTTCGCCGACTCGATCAACAACATGTTCGGCGGCAGCATCTGGGGCGGCGTGATGGCGGCCTGCGCGATCGTGTCCGGCATCGGCGCGCTGAACGGCTGGACCATGCTGGTCGCCGAGATGCCGATGGCCGCCGCCCGCGACGGCATGTTCCCCGCCGGCTTCGCGAAGCTGACCAGCCGGGGCGCCCCGGTCGTCGGCATCATCGTCGGCACGCTGCTCAGCTCGCTGATGTTGCTGTTCGCCTACGCCTCGGAGAACGCGTTCAACACGATCCTGCTGTTCGCCTCCTTCACCACCGCGATCCCCTACTTCTTCTCGGCCGCCGCCCAGATCTTCTGGCTGGTCACCGGGGGACGCCAGGTCAACAAGGGGCGGGTGGCCAAGGACATGTTCATGGCCGTGCTGGCGCTGCTGTTCTCCTTCGCCATCGTGTACGGCTCGGGCGAGCAGGCGGTCATGCTCGGCATGCTCGCGATGCTGATCGGCGTCCCGGTCTACATCTGGACCAAGGCCAAGCGCGGCGAGTACGGCCCCAAGGAGATCACCGCCCGGAAGGTCCCGGTCGAGCCCGGCGGGCCCGGCCACGGCGGCCTCGGCCACGGCGGGACCGGCCCCACCGGAACCGGACCCACGGGAACCGGTCCCACCGGATACGGGCCCGGCACGACCGGACCCACCGGGACCGGCCCCACCGGCTGATCCCACCCGCAGGCGGCCCGCGCCGCCATCGCACGACTCTTTTCAGAAACCACTCATCCGGCACGCCGCCCGCAGCGCGACGACACCGCCGCGGGCGGCGTGCCGGAGGGCACCAGGAGGTTAGGGAATGACTTTCCACGTCGAGTCCGAGGTCGGCAGGCTGCGTCAGGTGCTGGTGCACAAGCCCGAGTTGTCGCTCAAGCGCCTCACCCCGTCCAACGCCGCCGACCTGCTGTTCGACGACGTGCTGTGGGTGCAGCGCGCGGGCGAGGAGCACGAGGAGTTCCAGAAGGTGCTGCGCGGGCGCGACATCAAGGTGCACCTGCTGCTGGACCTGCTGCGCGAGACGATCGAGATCCCCGAGGCCAAGAAGCACATCCTCGACTACGTCATCGACCCCAAGTTCTTCGGCCCGCTGTCCACCGACGCGATCCGCAACGGCTTCGACTCGATGGACCTGCGCGAGCTGGGCTCGTTCCTCATCGGCGGCATCACCAAGCGCGAGCTGCTGGAGCGCATCGCCGAGCCCAAGTCGATCGCGTTCTCGGCCATCGGCATGGACGACTTCATCCTGCCGCCGCTGCCCAACCACCTGTTCACCCGCGACACCTCGTGCTGGGTCTACAACGGCGTCTCCATCAACGCGATGAAGATGAAGGCCCGCATGCGCGAGACGGTGAACTACGAGGCGATCTACAAGTTCCACCCGCTGTTCGCCGACGGCTACGACAGGCCGCAGGACGACGGCTTCCACGTGTGGAACGCGGGCACCGCGATGGCCCCCGCCACCATCGAGGGCGGCGACGTGCTGGTCATCGGCAAGGGCTCGGTGCTGGTCGGCATGAGCGAGCGCACCCAGCCGCAGGCGGTGGAGATGCTCGCCAAGGCCATGTTCGAGCAGGAGTCCTGCAAGAAGATCGTGGCGCTGCGCATGCCGCAGAAGCGCGCGTTCATGCACCTGGACACCGTGATGACGATGGTGGACCACGGCCGCTTCACCAAGTACGCGGGCATGGGCATGCTCCCGTCGTTCACCGTCGAGCCGGGCGACAACGACAAGGAGCTGAAGATCAGCGAGCACGCTCCCGAGGACATGCACAAGGCCATCGCGGGCGCGCTGGACCTGGACGACATCGACGTGCTCACCCCGACCCAGGACGTGTTCGCCGCCGAGCGCGAGCAGTGGGACGACGGCTCCAACGTGCTGGCCGTCGAGCCGGGCGTCGTCGTCGCCTACGAGCGCAACACCACCACCAACAACTTCCTGCGCGACAACGGCGTGGAGGTCATCACCATCCGCGGCAGCGAGCTCGGCCGCGGCCGGGGCGGGCCCCGCTGCATGAGCTGCCCGCTGGAGCGCGAGGCCTGACCGGGCCTCGAGAACCGGGCCGCGACCACCCCTAGAACGAGAGAGACGACGAACCGATGGCATTCAACCTGCGCGGGCGCAGCTTCCTCAAGGAGCTGGACTTCACGCCCAAGGAGTTCACGTTCCTGGTCGACCTGGCCGCCGAGCTCAAGGCGGCCAAGTACGCCGGCACCGAGGTGCCGCGCATGGTCGGCAAGAACATCGCCCTGATCTTCGAGAAGACCTCCACCCGCACCCGCTGCGCGTTCGAGGTCGCCGCGCACGACCAGGGCGCGCACGTCACCTACCTCGACCCGAGCGGCTCGCAGATCGGCCACAAGGAGTCGATGAAGGACACCGCCCGCGTGCTGGGCCGCATGTTCGACGGCATCGAGTACCGCGGCTCGGCGCAGCACCTGGTGGAGGAGCTCGCCGAGTACTCCGGCGTGCCGGTGTGGAACGGCCTGACCGACGAGTGGCACCCCACCCAGATGCTGGCCGACATCCTCACCATGCGCGAGCACACCGACAAGCCGCTCAGCCAGGTGACCTTCGCCTACCTCGGCGACGCCCGCAACAACATGGGCCACTCCTACGTGGTCGCGGGCGCGCTGATGGGCATGGACGTGCGGATCGTCGGCCCCAAGAGCCTGTGGCCCGACCAGGACGCCGTGGTCAAGCCCGCCCGCGAGATCGCCGCCCGCACCGGCGCGACGATCACCATCACCGACAAGGTGAACGAGGGCGTCAAGGGCGCCGACTTCGTGCTCACCGACGTGTGGGTCTCCATGGGCGAGCCGCCGGAGGTCTGGGACGAGCGCATCAAGCTGCTGAAGAAGTACCAGGTCAACAGCAAGGTGCTGAAGGCGACCGGCAACCCCGACGTCAAGTTCATGCACTGCCTGCCGGCCTTCCACGACCGGAACACCAAGGTCGGCGAGCAGATCTTCGAGAAGACCGGCCTGGACGCCCTGGAGGTCACCGACGAGGTCTTCGAGTCCGACGCCTCGATCGTGTTCGACGAGGCCGAGAACCGCATGCACACGATCAAGGCCGTCATGGTCGCGACGCTGGCCTGACCGATGGCGGCGGGAGGAGAGCAGAGGATGCGCGTAGTCGTCGCGCTCGGGGGCAACGCGCTGATGCGGCGCGGCGACAAGCCCGACGCCGACATCCAGCGCGCCAACGTCATGACCGCGGTCAAGTCGCTGGCGCCGCTGGCCGAACGGCACGAGCTGATCATCACGCACGGGAACGGCCCGCAGGTCGGGGTGCTGGCGCTGGAGAGCATCAACGACCCCAACCTGTCGCGGCCCTACCCGCTGGACACCATCGGCGCCGAGACCCAGGGCATGATCGGGTACTGGATGTTGCAGGCGTTGCAGAACGCCCTGCCCGGCCGCCAGGTCATCTCGATGATCAACCAGACGCTGGTGTCGGCGGTGGACCCCGCGTTCGCCGACCCGACCAAGTTCGTCGGGCAGGTCTACACCAGGGACGAGGCCGAGAAGCTGGCGCAGGAGTACGGCTGGACGGTCAAGCCCGACGGCGAGCACTGGCGCCGCGTGGTGCCCTCGCCGATGCCGCAGCGCGTCATCGAGACCCGGCTGATCCGCACCATGGTCCGCAACGGCACCGTGGTGGTGTGCGCGGGCGGCGGCGGCATCCCGGTCGTGCGCAACGACGTCGGCCAGCTCGAAGGCGTCGAGGCCGTCATCGACAAGGACATGACCGCCTCGATGCTGGCCGAGACGCTGGAGGCCGACGCCTTCCTCATCCTGACCGACGTGCCGCGCGTCATGCGCCACTTCGGCACGCCGCGGCAGGAGGAGATCAAGCACACCACCCCGTGGGAGCTGCGCGACGAGGACTTCCCGGCCGGGTCCATGGGGCCCAAGGTCGAGGCGGTCGCGGGCTACGTCGAGCGCACCGGCGACATGGCGGCCATCGGCCGCCTGGACCAGTGCGTGCAGATCCTGGAGGGCACCGCCGGGACCATCGTCACGCCGAACGCGACCTGGCCGCTGGCCAGCACGTTGTGACGCCCCGCGCGACCCACGATGTGACGCCCGCTGCGACACCCGGCGCGCCGCCCGGCCGCCGCGGGCATCGAAACGACGATCACGGGTAGCCGTACGCGGGACACCGGAACGGCCGACCGGCGGGCGGGGCGACCCGCCCCGCCCGCCGTCGCTCTGACCGAACGCCTCCGGGCCCGGCGGGCCCGGCCATCCTCTAGCACCCGACCGGAACAGGGAGACACACCGTGCAGGCGAGCACCGCATCCGAGCCGTCCGGCTCATCGCCCTCGTTCCTGCGGAGCTTGGTCAGGACCAAACCCGTGGGCCGGATCGCCGACGAGGGCGGCCAGGGCGAGGGCGGTGAGCTGAAACGCACCATGGGGCTGCTCCAGCTCACCCTGTTCAGCGTCGGCGCGACCCTGGGCACCGGCATCTTCTTCGTGCTGGGGCAGGCGGTCCCGGTCGCGGGCCCGGCGGTGGTGCTGGGCTTCGTGCTCGCCGCCGTCACCGCCCTGTTCTCGGCGCTGTCGTACGCCGAGCTGGCCGGCACCATCCCGGTCTCGGGCTCCTCCTACTCCTACACCTACGCCACCATGGGCGAGCTGGTCGCGTGGGTCTGCGGCTGGTGCCTGCTGCTGGAGTACGCGGTGTCGGTGTCGGCGGTCGCCTCCAGTTGGGGCGGCTACCTCAACGAGTTCTTCAACGCGGCGTTCGGCTTCCGGATGCCCGACGCCATCAGCAACTCGCCCGGCAGTGAAGGCGGCATCGTCAACCTGCCCGCCGTCGCGATCGTGCTGCTGGCCACCCTGCTGCTGCTGCGCGGCACCTCCGAGAGCGCCACCGCCAACACCATCATGGTGTTCCTGAAGATGGCGGTGCTCGGGTTCTTCTGCGTGGTGGCCTTCACCGCCTTCCGATCCGGCAACTTCTCCGACTTCGCGCCGATGGGCTTCGCGGGCATCAGCGCCGCCGGGTCCAAGGTGTTCTTCTCCTACATCGGCTTCGACGCCGCCTCCACCGCCGGCGAGGAGGCCAAGAACCCCAAGCGCGACCTGCCGCTGGCCATCCTGCTGTCGCTGCTGATCGTCACCGTCATCTACGTGCTGGTCGGGGTCGCGGCCGTCGGCGTCATGCCCTGGCAGGACTTCGACTCCCAGACCTCGCTCGCCGACGTGCTGAACCTCGCCACCGGCGACTCCACCTGGCCCGCGCTGATCCTGTCGTTCGGCGTCGTCATCTCCATGGGCACCGTCGTGCTGACCGTGCTGTACGGCCAGACGCGCATCCTGTTCGCGATGTCGCGCGACGGCCTCATCCCCAAGATCTTCGAGAAGGTCGGCCGGACCTCGGTGCCGGTCGCCAACACCCTGATCGTGGCGACCTTCGTGTCGCTGCTGGCGGCGGTGGTGCCGCTCGGCCAGCTCGCCGAGGCCACCAGCATCGGCACGCTGTTCGCGTTCGCGCTGGTCAACCTGGGCGTGATCGTGCTGCGCCGCACCAAGCCCGAACTGCCGCGCAGCTTCCGCACGCCGCTGTTCCCCGTCACCCCCGTGCTGGGCGTGGCGTTCTGCATCTACCTCATGTACGGCCTCGACACCATCACCTGGATCGTCTTCCTGATCTGGACCGCGGCCGGGCTGGCGGCCTACTTCGCCTACGGCCACCGCCACTCCCGGCTGGCGGGCCGTCCCGGACCGACCGCGAAGGAGCACCGATGAGCGACACCAGCCCGCCGCGCCAGCTGCGCGTGCTGGTCGGGTACTCGCCCGACGACCGCGGCGACGACGCGCTGGCCCTGGCGAGCCTGGTCGCGCGCACCGCCAAGGCCCCGCTGACGGTGGCCAACGTCCACCCGCCGGCCTGGCCCGCGCGCGGCCCTGGCTCGGTGGACGCCGAATGGGTCACCTACCTCAAGGAGCAGTCGGCCGCCGCGCTGGAGCAGGCGGGGGAGAAGCTGGCCGAGCTCAAGGTGGCCCGCAAGAACATGGCGTTCGAGGTGCACGCCCACCGCGGCAGCGGGCGCGGCCTGATCGAGGTCGCCAAGGAGACCGGCGCCGGCATGATCATCGTGGGGTCCGCACCGCGTGGCCGCCGCGACCGCATCGCCATCGGCAGCACCGCCGACCAGCTCCTGCACGGCTCGCCGGTGCCGGTCATGCTGGCCCCGCGCGGCTACGCCGAGCACGCGCCGAAGAAGTTCGAGCGCCTGACCGTCGCCTACTGGCGGCGCCGCGACGTGGAGGGCGCGCTGGTGTCGGCCTCCCACATCGCCGCCTCGCTGGGCCTGCCCATGCGGCTGGTCACCCTGGTGCTGCGGCCCCCGGGCCTGCCCGCCAAGTTCCTGCGCGCCGACGACGTCGTGGAGCGCCAGTTCGAGCAGGCGCAGAAGGACCTCCGGCACGCCGCCGGGCTGCTGGACCCCGCCGAGGGCGAGGTCACCACCGAGGCCGTGCAGGGCTCGGGCATCGCCAAGACGCTGGGCAACGTGGACATGTTGCCGGGCGAGGTGCTGGCGGTCATGTCCAGCCAGGACGGCCCGCTGCGCAAGGTGTTCCTCGGCGAGAGCTCCGGCAAGATGGTGCGCGCCTCGCCCTGCCCGGTCGTGGTGCTGCCGCGCGGCCACGTCGTGTCCTGATGTCGCACGCCGACCCCGCGTCCGGCGCGCCGCCCGGATCCTCGTCTGGGGCCTCGCCCGGGGCCGGGCCCGTGCCGCCGACCGTCGCGCCGCCACCGCCGGTGCCCGCCCGGCTCGGCCTGGTCGCCGCCACCGCGCTGGTGATGGGCAACGTCATCGGTGTCGGGGTGTTCCAGCTCCCGGCGGCGGTGGCGGGCTTCGGCACGATCGGGATCGTGGCGTTCGCGGTGATCGGCGCCTGCTCGATCCTGCTGGCGGTCGTGTTCGGCTGGCTGGCGCAGCGGCTGCCCGACACCGGCGGCCCCTACGTCTACGCGCGCGAGGCGTTCGGCGAGCTGCCCGGCTTCCTCACCGCCTGGTCGTACTGGATCACCGCCTGGGCCAGCAACGCCGCCTTGGTGGTGGCCTGGGCCGGGTACGTCAACGTGCTGGTGCCGCTGCCCGGCACCGGCCGGGCGCTCGCGGTCACCGTGGGCGCGTTGTGGCTGGCGGTGCTGGCCAACCTGGCCGGGGTGCGCGGCGCGGGCATGATCGCGGTGGTGACCACCGTGCTGAAGTTCGTCCCGCTGGTGCTGGTGGCGGTGGTCGGGCTGTTCTTCGTCAGGGCCGAGAACTTCGGGCCGTTCGTCGCCGACGGTGGCGACGCCCTCGGCTCCCTGACCGCCGCGGGCGCGGTGCTGATGTTCAGCTTCCTCGGCGTGGAGTCGGCCGCCGTCGCCGCCGAGGAGGTGCACGAGCCGCGCCGCAACGTCATGCGCGCCACCGTGATCGGCACCCTGGTGTCGGCGGTGGTGTACCTGCTGGGCACGGTCGCGGTGTTCGGGCTGGTCCCGCACGGCGACCTGGCCCGCTCCACCGCGCCCTACGCCGACGCCGCCCGCGCGATCTTCGGCGGCGGGCAGGCCGCCGGGACCGTGCTGGCCGCCGCCGCGGTGATCTCCGGCGCGGGCACCCTGGTCGGCTGGACCCTGGTCAGCGCCCGGATGCCGTACGCCGCCGCGCGCGACGGGCTGTTCCCGGAAATCTTCCGGGCCGTCAACCGGCGCGGCGCGCCGTGGGCCGGGCTGGTGGTCTCCGGCGCGCTGGCCTCGCTGCTCACCCTGGCCAACTACACCGGCGGCCTCCAGTCGGCCTTCACCGCGCTGGCGCTGCTGACCACCTTCACCGCCGCCGTCCCCTACATCTTCTCCGCCGCCGCCCAGCTGTTGTGGCTGCTGACCGACCGGGGGCCGGAGGGACGGCCGGTGTCCACCGCCAGGCTCGCCCGCGACGTGATCATCGCGCTGGTCGCGGTGGCATTCACGCTCTGGCTGGTGGCCGGGGCCGGATACGCGGCGGTCTATCAGGGAGTCCTGCTCGTGCTGGCCGGGATTCCGGTATACGTGTGGATGCGCTGGCGAGCGGTGGTCCGGGCAGGCGGCCGGAACGTTCGCGGCGGGGCCTCCGGGACGGTGAAACCGCAGGTTAGGTAAGCCTTGCCTACGTGAGGCACGACATCGGGATTCGGTTGGTAGCCGGGAAGGAATTACGGCACACTGACGTTGTGAAAAACGTGAGCGAGAACCCGACCAGCGCCTCGGCCGCCTCCGCGCGGCCCGCCGGCGTGCCGTCGGGGACGGGCAAGGGCGAGCGGGACACCCGCGCGCGCGTCGCCCGGCTCATTCTCGAACGCGGCCCGATCACCGCCTCCGCCCTGGGGGACCGCGTCGGGCTCACCCCCGCCGCCATCCGCCGCCACCTGGACGCGCTGCTCGCCGACGGCATGATCGAAGTCCGGCGGGCCCGGCCGCAGACCCAGCGCGGGCGCGGCCGGCCGGCCAAGTGGTTCGCCATCACCGACGCCGGGCGCAGCGCGTTCGTGCACGCCTATGACGACCTCGCCAGCAGCGCCCTGCGCTTCCTTGCCGAGACGGCGGGCGAGCAGGCGGTCGCCGAGTTCGCCCGGCGCCAGATCGCCGACCTGGAGCGACGCTACCACCCGGTCGTCCAGGCGGCCCCGCCCCACCAGCGGGTCCGCACGCTGGCCGAGGCGCTGTCGGGCGACGGCTACGCGGCCGCCGCCGCCAAGGCCCCCCAGCAGGGCGGCGGAGAGCAGCTCTGCCAGCACCACTGCCCGGTCGCGCACGTCGCCGCGGAGTTCCCGCAGCTGTGCGAGGCCGAGACCGAGGCGTTCAGCCGCCTGCTGGGCCTGCCGGTCCAGCGGCTGGCCACCATCGCCCACGGCGACGGCGTCTGCACCACCCACGTCAGCTCGCGCTCCCTGTGCCAGGGAACGCCGGCCGACGGACAGAACACCGCTGATAACGAGGAGTCCGGGAGGACGTCCCAATGACTACTGCAGCCCACCCTGAGCTGGAAGGGCTCGACAGGTACAAGTTCGGCTGGGCCGACTCCGACAGCGCGGGGGCCTCGGCCCGCCGCGGCCTGAACGAGGACGTCGTGCGCGACATCTCGGCCAAGAAGAACGAGCCTGAGTGGATGCTCGACCTGCGCCTCAAGGGGCTGCGGCTGTTCGACAAGAAGCCGATGCCGTCCTGGGGCTCGGACCTGTCGGAGATCAAGTTCGACAACATCAAGTACTTCGTGCGCTCCACCGAGAAGCAGGCCGCCTCCTGGGAGGACCTGCCCGAGGACATCAAGAACACCTACGACAAGCTGGGCATCCCCGAGGCCGAGAAGCAGCGCCTGGTCGCCGGCGTGGCCGCCCAGTACGAGTCCGAGGTGGTCTACCACAAGATCCGCGAGGACCTTGAGGAGAAGGGCGTCATCTTCCTGGACACCGACACCGGGCTGCGCGAGCACCCGGAGATCTTCCAGGAGTACTTCGGCTCGGTGATCCCGGTCGGCGACAACAAGTTCGCCGCGCTCAACACCTCGGTGTGGTCGGGCGGCTCGTTCATCTACGTGCCGCCGGGCGTGCACGTGGAGATCCCGCTCCAGGCCTACTTCCGGATCAACACCGAGAACATGGGCCAGTTCGAGCGCACCCTCATCATCGCCGACGAGGGCTCCTACGTGCACTACGTCGAGGGCTGCACCGCGCCGATCTACAAGTCGGACTCGCTGCACTCGGCCGTGGTGGAGATCGTGGTGAAGAAGGACGCCCGCGTCCGCTACACCACCATCCAGAACTGGTCCAACAACGTCTACAACCTGGTGACCAAGCGCGCGGTGGCCTACGAGGGCGCCACCATGGAGTGGGTCGACGGCAACATCGGCTCCAAGGTCACCATGAAGTACCCGGCGGTCTACCTGCTCGGCGAGCACGCCAAGGGCGAGACGCTGTCGATCGCGTTCGCCGGCGAGGGCCAGCACCAGGACGCGGGCGCCAAGATGGTGCACGCCGCCCCCAACACCTCCTCCACGGTGGTGTCGAAGTCGGTGGCGCGCGGCGGCGGCCGCACCTCCTACCGGGGCCTGGTCCAGGTCCAGGAGGGCGCCACCCACAGCAAGTCCACCGTCAAGTGCGACGCGCTGCTGGTCGACCAGATCAGCCGGTCCGACACCTACCCCTACGTGGACGTCCGCGAGGACGACGTGGAGATGGGCCACGAGGCCACCGTCTCCAAGGTGTCGGAGGACCAGCTGTTCTACCTGATGAGCCGCGGCCTCAACGAGGACGAGGCCATGGCGATGATCGTGCGCGGGTTCGTGGAGCCGATCGCCCGCGAGCTCCCGATGGAATACGCCCTTGAGCTGAACCGGCTCATCGAGCTGCAGATGGAAGGAGCCGTCGGCTGATGGGGCTCGACTCCCGGCCCGTCTCGATGTTGGACGAGCGGGCCTCCTACGAGGTCGCCGATTTCGAGGTGCCCACCGGCCGCGAGGAGGAGTGGCGGTTCACCCCGCTGCGCCGCCTGCGCGGACTGCACAACGGCACCGCCGAGGCCACCGGCAAGGTGCTGGTCGAGGTCGAGGCGCCCGCCGAGGTCACGGTCGAGACCGTCGGCCGCGACGACGCGCGCCTCGGCAAGGCCTACGTCCCGGCCGACCGCGTCAGCGCCCAGGCCTGGGCCTCCTTCACCGACGCCACCGTGGTGACGGTGCCCAAGGAGGCCGAGGTCGCGGCCCCGACCGTGATCCGGCTGCGCGGCGAGGACTCCTCCGCCGCCGCCTACGGGCACACCACGATCATCCTGGAGCCGTTCGCCCGCGCCACCGTCGTGCTGGCGCACCGCGGCTCGGCCACCTACGCCGACAACGTCGAGTTCGTCGTCGGCGACGGCGCCGCGCTGTCGGTGATCAGCCTCCAGGACTGGGCCGACGACGCGGTGCACGTGTCCCACCAGCACGCCCGGCTGGGCCGCGACGCGACCTTCCACTCGCACAACGTCTCGCTGGGCGGCGACCTGGTGCGCATCTCCCCGTCGGTGGCCTACGACGGCCCCGGCGGCGACGCCGAGCTGTACGGCGTGTACTTCGCCGACGGCGGCCAGCACCTGGAGCACCGGCTGCTGGTGGACCACTCGGTCCCCAACTGCCGCAGCCGCGTGGACTACCGCGGCGCGCTCCAGGACGCCGACGCGCACGCCGTCTGGATCGGCGACGTGATCATCCGCGTCGAGGCCGAGGGCACCGACACCTACGAGCTGAACCGCAACCTGGTGCTGACCGACGGCACCCGGGTCGACTCGGTGCCGAACCTGGAGATCCTCACCGGCGAGGTCGCCGGCGCCGGGCACGCCTCGGCCTCCGGCCGGCTGGACGACGAGCACCTGTTCTACCTCCAGGCGCGCGGCATCCCGTTCGACGAGGCCCGCCGCATGGTGGTGCGCGGCTTCCTCGGCCAGCTCATCGAGCGCATCGAGGTCCCCGAGGTGCGCGCGAAGGTGGCCGAGGCCATCGAGGCGGAGCTGGAGCGATGACCTTCGTGAAGGTGTGCCCGGTGGCCGAGATCCCGGCCGACGGCGCGCTCGGCGTCGAGATCGAGGACACACCCGTCGCGCTGGTGCGCACCGCCGCGGGCGAGGTGTACGCGGTCAACGACATCTGCTCGCACGCCGAGGTCTCGCTCTCCGAGGGCGAGGTCTACAACGGCACCATCGAGTGCTGGCTGCACGGGTCCTGCTTCGACCTGCGCAGCGGCAAGCCCACCAACCCGCCGGCGACGCAGCCGGTCGCCACCTACCGGGTGAAGGTCGAGGACGGCGACGTCTACGTCTCGCTCGGCTCCGAAGACTGACACACGAGAGAGCTTTCACAGATATGGCCACGCTTGAGATCCGCGACCTCCACGTCTCCGTCGGCGACGGCGCCGACGGGACCAAGGAGATCCTGCGCGGGGTGGACCTGACCGTCAAGGCCGGCGAGACCCACGCGATCATGGGGCCCAACGGCTCCGGCAAGTCCACCCTGGCCTACGCCATCGCCGGGCACCCGAAGTACACCGTGACCTCGGGCTCGGTCACCCTGGACGGCGAGGACGTCCTGGAGATGAGCGTGGACGAGCGCGCCCGCGCCGGGCTGTTCCTGGCGATGCAGTACCCCGTCGAGGTGCCGGGCGTGTCGGTGTCGAACTTCCTGCGCTCGGCGGTCACCGCCGTGCGCGGCGAGGCGCCGAAGCTGCGCGAGTTCGCCAAGGAGATGAAGGGCGCGATGGACGCGCTGTCCATCGACCCGGCCTTCGCCCAGCGCTCGCTGAACGAGGGCTTCTCCGGCGGCGAGAAGAAGCGCCACGAGATCCTCCAGCTGGAGCTGCTCAAGCCCAAGGTCGCGGTGCTGGACGAGACCGACTCGGGCCTGGACGTGGACGCGCTCAAGGTCGTGTCCGAGGGCGTCAACCGCTTCAGCGCCACCGGCGACACCGGCGTGCTGCTGATCACGCACTACACCCGCATCCTGCGCTACGTGAAGCCCGACTTCGTGCACGTGTTCGCCGGCGGCCGCGTGGTGGCCCAGGGCGGCCCCGAGCTGGCCGAGGAGCTGGAGAACGAGGGCTACGAGAAGTACGTGAAGGCGGGCGCGTCGGCGTGAGCGACCTGCTGCCCGAAGAGGTCAAGAAGGACTTCCCCCTGCTGCAGCGCACCGTCCGCGGCGGGCGTCCGCTGATCTACCTCGACTCGGGGGCCACCTCGCAGAAGCCCCGCCAGGTGCTGGACGCCGAGCGGGAGTTCTACGAGCGGCACAACGCGGCGGTGCACCGCGGCGCGCACCTGCTCGCCGAGGAGGCCACCGACGCGTTCGAGGGCGCCCGCACCCGGATCGCGACGTTCGTGGGCGCGGTGCCCGGCGAGATCGTGTTCACCAAGAACGCGACCGAGGGCATCAACCTGGTGGCGTACGCGATGAGCAACGCCGCCACGGCCGGGCCCGAGGCCGAGCGGTTCGCGGTCGGGCCGGGCGACGAGATCGTCGTCACCGAGATGGAGCACCACGCCAACCTGGTGCCCTGGCAGCAGCTGTGCCAGCGCACCGGCGCGACGCTGCGCTGGTTCGGGCTGACCGACGACGGCCGCCTGGACCTGGAGCCGCTGGCGGAGCTGGTCAACGAGCGCACCAAGCTGGTCGCGCTCACCCAGCAGTCCAACGTGCTCGGCACCATCAACCCGGTCGAGGCGATCGCCGCCCGCGCCCGCGAGGTCGGCGCGCTGACGCTGGTGGACGCCGCCCAGTCGGTGCCGCACCTGCCGGTGGACGTGCAGGACCTGGGCGTCGACTTCCTGGTCTTCTCCGGGCACAAGATGCTCGGCCCGACCGGCATCGGCGTGTTGTGGGGCCGCCGCGAGCTGCTGGAGGCCATGCCGCCGTTCATCACCGGCGGCTCCATGATCGAGGTGGTGCGGATGGAGGGCTCGACCTTCATGCCGCCGCCGCAGCGCTTCGAGGCCGGCTCGCCCAACACCGCCCAGGCGGTCGGGCTCGGCGCGGCCGTGGACTACCTGTCGGCGCTGGGCATGGACCGGGTGCACGCGCACGAGGAGGCGCTCACCGGGTACGCGCTGGAGCGCCTGACCGAGGTCCCCGGCGTGCGGATCATCGGCCCCGGGACCACCGAGGCGCGGGGCGGCGCGGTGTCGTTCACCGTCGCCGACATCCACCCGCACGACGTGGGACAGGTGCTGGACGAGCTGGGCGTGGAGGTCCGGGTGGGCCACCACTGCGCCTGGCCGATCTGCCGCCGCTACCAGATCCCGGCGACGACCCGCGCGTCCTTCTACGTGCACAACACCCTGGCCGACATCGACGCGCTCGCCGACGGCGTGCGCCAGGCGCAGAAGTTCTTCGGAACAGCCTGAGCGGCCCGCGGGTTGTCACCGACGAAGGCCGTGGGGAGGAAAAAGGAAGCCATGCAGCTTGAGGCGATGTACCAGGAGGTCATCCTGGATCATTACCGCAACCCGCTGAACAAGGGGCTGCGGGAGCCGTACGAGGGCGAGGCGCACCACGTCAACCCGACCTGCGGTGACGAGATCACCCTGCGGGTGCACCTGACGGGCGAGGGGCGGGACGCGCGCGTCGCCGACGTCTCCTACGACGCCATGGGCTGCTCGATCAGCCAGGCCAGCGCCTCGGTGATGACCGACCTGATCATCGGAAAGTCCGTCAAGGAGGCGATGGCGGTCGGCGAGGAGTTCCTGGCGCTGATGCAGTCGCGCGGCCAGGACGCCGAGCCCGACGAGGACGTCCTGGAGGACGCCGTCGCCTTCGTGGGGGTCTCCAAGTACCCCGCCCGGATCAAGTGCGCCCTGCTCGCCTGGATGGCGTGGAAGGACGCGACCGCCCGCGCTCTCGGAGAGGCATCATGACCGACACTCCCGCGACTCCCGCCCCTGACGCTGATGTCACTGAGGCCACCGCGACGGAGGCTGAGGCCACGGCCGCAGCGCCCGAGGCCACTGCTGCGGCTCCGGCCGCTGCTCCGGCTGAGACCGAGGCCGCCGCGCCGGTGGCCGCATCGGCTGAGGGCGATGTGGCCATGTCCGCGCAGGAGGAGGAGATCCTTGAGGCGCTGAAGGACGTGGTGGACCCGGAACTCGGGATCAACGTGGTCGACCTGGGTCTGATCTACGGCATCAACCTGGCCGACGAGGTCGCGACCCTGGACATGACGCTGACCAGCGCGGCATGTCCCCTGACCGACGTGATCGAGGACCAGGCGCACAGCGCGCTGGAGGGCCTGGTCAAGGACGTCAAGATCAACTGGGTCTGGCTGCCGCCGTGGGGCCCGGACAAGATCACCGACGACGGACGCGACCAGCTCCGGGCGCTGGGGTTCAACGTCTGAGCGGGTTGAGTGGTCTTAGCGGCTTGGGTTTTGAGTTGAGTGCCGCCGCATAGGGGCGGGTGTGGGGTGAGTTGCCCATGCCTGCCTCTTTGTGTTGCGTTGTTTGTGTTGTGCTTGTGAGTTCGAGCGTCGTGGCTGACTGACTGCCTTAAGGCTGTGCTTTGGGTTAAAGCCGCGCTTCGTGTTAAATCCTGCGCTCCGCGCTAAGGCACGCTCCGCGCTAAGGGCACGCTCTGCGCTAAGGGCACGCTCCGCGCCAAGCCCGCGCTCCGCGCTAGAGGCACGCTCCGCGCAACTACTTCAACCCGCGCTCCGCGCGTGCCCAACGACGCCAGCCCCGTGCCTTGCACGTGACCAGCGACCTCAACCCCGCACCCCGCGCCCGACCAGCGACCCCAGCCCCGTGCCCGAAGCCGACCAACAACCCCAGCCCCGTGCCCGAACCATCCCGCTGGCCTCAGCCACCGGGGACGGGGGTGCAGGGGG
>NZ_BCRO01000079.1 GCF_001552635.1 Actinomadura hibisca NBRC 15177
CCCGGCGCGCGAGGAGGCCCCGGCCCGCCCGGAGGCTGGCCGTCCCGGCGACGACGACGGCTCCCGGCCGCCCGCGCCGCGCCCGTCGGCCGACCCGTCGCCGACCCGCGTGCACGCGGGCGAGTCCGACAGCGGCCCGGCCACCGGTGGCCGTCGCCGTCCGGTGGTGTTCGACGAGGACGACGATCTCGACGTCCCCGACTTCCTGAAGTGATCGGCCGCGTCTTCCTGGGCGACGGCGTCGGCGCCGCGTTCACCGGCCGTCCCGGCGGGGTGAGCGCGGCGCCCTACGGCGCTCTCAACCTGGGCGGCGCGGTCGGCGACGAGCCGGACGCGGTGCGCGCCAACCGGGCGCGCGCCGCCGCCGCGCTCGGGGTGCGGGCCGACCGCACCGTGTGGATGCGCCAGGTGCACGGCGCGGACGTGGCGGTCGTCACCGCCGCCGAGGCCGCCTCCGGCGCGGGCGAGGTGGACGCGATCGTCACCACCGAGCCCGGCGTGGTGCTGGCGGTCCTGGTGGCCGACTGCGCGCCGGTGCTGCTGGCCGATCCGGTCGCGGGGGTCGCGGGCGCGGCCCACTCGGGCCGTCCCGGCACCGCCGCCGGGGTCGTCCCGGCGCTGGTGGCCCGGATGCGCGAACACGGCGCCAACCCGGCCCGCGTCCGCGCCGCAATCGGCCCGGCCGCGTGCGGCGGCTGCTACGAGGTGCCCGCCGCGATGCGCGACGAGGTCGCCGCCGCGGTGCCCGGCTCCGGCGCCACCACCCGCCGGGGCACGCCCGGCCTGGACATCCGCGCCGGGATCGCCGGCCAGCTCGCCGCCGCGGGCGTGACCGCCGTCACCGTCGACCCCCGCTGCACGATCGAGACCCCCGACCTGTTCTCCTACCGCCGCGACGGCCGCACCGGACGCTTCGCCGGATTCGTCTGGCTCGCAGGCGAAGGCGAGAACGACCCCGAGGACACCCCCCGATGACCGACCCCGGCACCACGACGGGCCCCACCGAAGACACGACCGGCAACGCAGCTTGGGGTTCGGCCAGCGACGCGACCGGCGGCACGACCGATAATGCAGCCGACAGCGCGGCCGGCCGTGCGGCTGGCGACACCACTGAGGCCGCCGCCGAGGGCGCTCAGGCCGCCGAGGCGGCCCGGCGTGCGGAGCTGGCCGCCAATCTCGCCGACGTCCGTGACCGCATCGCCGCCGCGTGCGCCGCCGCCGGGCGCGACCCGGCCGGGGTGACGCTGGTCGCGGTGACCAAGACTTTCCCGGCCTCCGACGTCCGCCTGTTGGCCGGACTCGGCCTCGACCAGGTCGCCGAGAACCGCGACCAGGAGGCCGCCCCGAAGGCCGCAGCCACCGCCGACCTCCCGCTGACCTGGCACTTCGTGGGCCAGCTGCAGACCAACAAGGCCGCCTCGGTGGCCGCGTACGCGGGCGTCGTGCAGTCGGTGGACCGCGTCAAGCTGGTGTGGGCGCTGGACCGGGCCGCGGAGAAGGCCGGACGCACGCTGCGCTGCCTGGTCCAGGTCGGCCTGGACGAGGCGGAGGGGCGCGGCGGTGCCGCGCCCGGCGCGGTGCCGGAGCTGGCCGACGCGATCGCCGCCGCCGCTCACCTGGAACTCGGCGGGGTGATGGCGGTCGCGCCGCTGGGCGCCGACCCGGCCCCGGCCTTCGCGCGGCTGGCCGTCATCGCGGCCGACCTGCGGGCCGCGCACCCGGCCGCGACGGCGGTTTCGGCGGGGATGAGCGGAGATCTGGAGCAGGCGATCGCGTGTGGCGCGACACACGTGCGTGTCGGTACGGCGTTGCTCGGCGGCCGACGGGCAATCGTCAGGTAATGTCCCCCCAGTGGTAGCCGCCGAAACGGCAGGCCACACAGACGTAGCGGGCCGCGTGCGGCGCCTGGCGCCGGGCGCCGCTGCCACAGGACGACGGAGGGGCGTATGGCCAGCGCGATGCGCAAGATGGCGGTCTACCTCGGCCTTGTGGAGGACGACCGCTACGACGACAAGTACGGCAAGTACGACGAATACGACGAGTACGAGGTCTACGACGACGAGGCCGATCCCACCCAGGGGCGGCAGAACCGTCTGCGAGACGACGAATCCGGCGGTCAGCTTACCCGAGGGGACGAGACCGCGGACCGGGATCGCGATCATCACTCCGCGTCGCCGGCCGAGCGGCGCCCGGTGGCGCTGTACGAGTCGGGTACCACCGACCTGGCGCGCATCACTACGCTGCATCCCAGGACCTACAACGAGGCCCGGACCATCGGCGAGCACTTCCGCGAGGGCACGCCGGTGATCATGAACCTCACCGAGATGGTGGACAGCGACGCCAAGCGGCTCGTCGATTTCGCGGCAGGTCTGGTATTCGGCCTGCACGGGAGCATCGAGCGTGTTACGAACAAGGTGTTCCTGCTGTCGCCCGCCAACGTCGAGGTGACGGCCGAGGACAAGGCCCGGATGGCAGAACGAGGATTCTTCAACCAGAGCTGACCACCGCCACATGTGAGAGTGTCCGTGAACATCGTTGGACTCGTACTCCAGTACGTGCTGTTGTTGTTCCTCCTGTTCCTCATCGGGAGGCTCGTCCTGGAGGTGCTCCAGTCGTTCGCCCGGCAGTGGCGGCCGACCGGGGTGGTGCTGGTGATCGCCGAGGTGACCTACACCGTCACCGATCCGCCACTGAAACTGCTGAGGCGTTTCATCCCTCCGGTACGGCTGGGTAACGTGGCATTGGACCTCAGCTTCACCGTCCTCATCCTCGTGGTCTGGATCTTGATCATCTTCGTCCAGAAGCTCTGATCGGATACCGTCCTTGGGACAGACTCCAAGCGCGCCAAGGAGACGAACATGCCGCTCACACCCGCCGATGTGCGGAACAAGCAGTTCAGTACCACCAGGCTGAGGCCGGGGTACGACGAGGAGGAGGTGGACGCCTTCCTCGACGAGGTCGAGTCCGAACTGGACCGCCTCATCCAGGAGAACGAGGAGCTGCGCGCCAAGCTGGCCGAGTGCCTGCGCGGCAAGGTGCCGGCCATGGCCGCGCCCATCGTGGAGCCCAAGCCCGACGTGGCCAAGATCCCCGAGCCGCCGCGCCCCGAGCCGCAGCCGCAGCCCGAACCCGAGCCGATCCCCCTGGGCGGCCTCGGCATGGCGCCCGCGCCGTCGGGCGAGGACAACATGGACACCGCCGCGCGCGTGCTGGCGCTGGCGCAGCAGACCGCCGACCAGGCGATCGCCGACGCCCGCCGCGAGGCCGACGAGACCCTCGGCCGGGCCCGCCGCGAGGCCGAGGAGATCCTCGGCAAGGCGCGCCGCCAGGCCGACCAGATCGTCAGCGAGGCCCGCTCGCGCGCCGAGGCCCTGGACCGCGACGCCCAGGAGCGGCACCGCCAGGTCATGGGCTCGCTGGTGCAGCAGCGCGAGGAGCTGGAGCGCGAGGTCGACAACCTGCGCGCCTTCGAGCGCGAGTACCGCAGCCGCCTGAAGGTCTACCTGGAGGGCCAGCTCCGCGACCTGGAGGCCGGCAGCACCGAGACCGGCGCGTTCCCCAGCGTCACCGGCGCCCAGCCCATGCCCGGCGCCCCGCAGCCCGGCCAGCAGACCGGCCCGCAGAGCACCCTCGCGCACGGCGACCGCAACGGCGCCCAGGGCTCCCAGCAGACCGGCGGCACCCCCTTCCCGCCCCCCGCCGAGCAGCCGCAGCACACCCAGCAGGTGCAGCACTCCGCCACCGGAGCCTTCCACGCCGGCGGCGACACCCCGCCGCACGAGAGGCGCTGAGGCCCGCTCCGCAGGCGATAGTGTCTACTCCGATCGCCGCGCCGCGGATGGCGTCGAAGCCATCCCGGCGGCGTTGGCGTTCCGGAATGTCGGCGGTGACCTCCCGGACCGGGACGGCGGTTCGGGACAGACGCCTGTAGAGGAGAAGACCCTGTGATCATCCTGAGTGGCGTGCTCGTGCTGGTGGCGATCGCCCTGCTCGTGGCGGGCATCGTCGCCGGCAACGGTGACAGCGCGCAGGTGCTGGGCGTGGACGCGCTGATCGTGATCTACACCTCGATCGCGGTCAGCGTGGTGTCGTTCCTCTGCCTGGCCATCGGGGTGTTCCTGCGGCGCAAGGAGATCTTCGGCGCGGGCGCCGCGCCCGCCGCCCGGGACCGCCGCTCCACCAAGGACAAGAAGGCCAAGAAGGGCAAGAAGGGGCAGCCGGCGACCCCCGCGGCCGCGAGCCGCGCCGCCACCCCCTCCCTCGCCGCCGACAACGTCCCCGCCGACGACGAGGTGACGATCCCGGCCCCGCCGATGGACGTCCCCGAGGACGCGCTGGTGTACGTCATCCGCGGCCGCAAGCGGTACCACCTGGACACCTGCCGGCAGCTCGCCGGGCGGGACAAGGAAGACCTCACCTACGTCGAGGCCAAGGAAGAGGGCTTCAGCCCCTGCACCGCCTGCATGCCCGACACCGCACTGGCGGCGCGCGCCGCGGTCTCGGCCCCGGCGGTCCCGGCCAGGAGCGGCGCCGCGGGCAAGGAGCGGGCCCGCACGGTCGCCCCGGCGGTGGGCACGCCCGTCACCGCCCCGATGGACGCCCCCGTCAAGCCGTCCGCCTCCGGCAAGCCCGACCTCGCCAAGTCCGGCACCGCCAAGTCCGATTCGGCCAGGTCGGCCTTCGCCAAGCCCGCCGCCCCGGCCGTCGAGCCCGACCCGGTGAAGCCCGCCGAGGCGACCCGCTCGCTGGACACCGCTCCGGCCGACCCGTCGCCGCTGCCCTCGGCCTGGCCCGCCCCCGGCGGCGCCACCGCCGACCCGGCTCCGGCCAAGCCCGAGCCCGCCGCTCCGGCGAAGGCGAAGGACACGGCGAAGGACACCGCCAAGGACACCGCGCTGGACCTGCCGCTCCCCGGTGCCGCCGCCAAGGCCGACCGCCCGGCGAAGGACGAGGACGCCGGGCCCGCCGGTCCGGTCGAGGACAAGGACGTCGAGGTCGTCGCGAAGCGCGCCGACAGGCCCGCCCCGAAGCCGCTCGACGACGATTCCGCCGACGACCGGGACGCCGCGCCGAGCGCGCCCCGGCCGCGCAGCTCCGGCGACACCGGAGCCGACGACGAGCCCGCCGCGTCCGAGCCGAAGCCCGCCGAGCCGAAGCCCGCCGCCGAGAGCGCCGCGCCCGCCGCAGTGCCCGCCGCCGCGCCCGCCGACGACGAGGGCCCGCAGGTGCGCATCCTCAGCGGCACCAAGCGCTACCACCGCGTCGACTGCGCGCTGATCGAGGACATCGGCGACGAGGCCGACGACCTGGAGGCGCTGTCGCGGGCCGAGGCCAAGGCCCGGGGCTGCACGCCCTGCCTGGTCTGCCAGCCCGACCGCGAGCACGCCCGCGACTGACCGCGCCCTCAGCGCCACCAACGGCACCACCGCACGGCCGTGATCCCCGGCTTCCACCGGAAGGGTCACGGCCGTCGGCGTTCCCGTCCCCCGGGGCCTCCCGCCCGTCGCCGGGACAGGGGTCGGGTGTCGGCGTTCCCGCCCGTTGCCAGCAGCGGGCCCAGGACCGGGCTCAGGACAGGCCGTGGCGGCGGTCGCGGCGCTGTTCGCGCAGCTCGCGCAGGTGCTCGCGGCGCTCGTCGTGGTGGCGGCGGTGCAGCTCGTGCGCGGCGTGCCGCCGCTCCATCCGCTCGCGGCGGCGGTCGGCGCGGGACGAGCCCGGCTCGCGGCGCGTGACCGAGACGCCCCCGAACAGCACCATCCCGGTGAGGCGGATCACCGGCGCGTCCGCCGCGACCTCCTCCCCGGCCGGCAGGTCCACGCCGCCGAGCACCGCCGCCACCGAGCTGACCACCCGCACGCCCGGCGGCACGGTGATCTCGACGCCGCCGAACACGCAGGTCACGTTGACGGTGACCTCGCGCTGCGACAACACCGCGCGCCGGAAGTCCAGCTCCACGCCCGCGAAGACGCAGGAGACGTTGAGCGCGGGCTCGACCAGCCAGCGGCCCTTGCGCTCGGCCGCGCCGAAGACCGCCACGACGGAGGGCGAGTGCCGGTCGGGGGAGGGCAGGTTCTCGTCCTTGCGCAGGGAGACCCGGGGAGCGGCGGACGGCGGCAGCAGGCCGTCGGTGGAGCCGGGCAGGTCGTGCAGGACCGGCTCCAGGTCGGCGTAGGTCCTGGCCTGGTAGACGGCGTCGATGCGCTCGGCGTGCTCGTCGGGGGTGATGCGGCCCTCGGCCAGGGCCTCGCGCAGCCGGTCGGCCACCCGGTCGCGGTCGGCGTCGGAGGCGCGCATCCGCGCCGGGTCCAGCGGTCCGGGCGTCTCGGCCGGAGCGACGCCGGGGCCGGGTGCGGGCTCGGGCGGTGAAGGGTGTTCGGCAGGGTTCACCCCACCATCATCGCAAACGCGATGTGTCGCAAAAAGGTCCTCCGGGGCGAGTCGGGCGGCCGATGGTGGCAGCCCGGCCCGTCCCGGAGGACCGGTGGCGTCGCAAGCGTCAGGAGGCGGCCTCTGGAGGCGGCCTCAAGACGGCGTCAGGAGGCGGCGTCAGGAGACCTTGCGCAGCCGGTAGGTGAGCTTCAGCTCCTCGTCGCGGACGGCGTCGGTCACGGCGGCGGTTCCGGCGTCCGGCTCGCCCTCGTGCACGGCGTCGGCCAGGATCTCGGCGGCGACCTCGGCCTCGTGCGCGCGCAGCGCCTCGGCCAGCTCGTCGCCGTCGGCCCGCCACCACAGCTCGATGCGGTCGGTGACCTCCAGCCCGGCGGCCTTGCGGGCCTCCTGGAACAGCCGGACCACCTCGCGGACCAGGCCCGCGCGGCGCAGCTCCGGCGTCACCGTCAGGTCCAGCGCGACGGTCTCGCCGCCGCCGCTCTCCACCGCCCAGCCGCTGCGCGGCCGCTCGGTGACGATCACGTCGCCGGGGCCGAGGGCGACCGCGCCCACGTCGGCGGCCTCGACGGTGACCGTGCCGTCGGCGCGCAGCGCGGTGACCAGCGCGGCGGCGTCGGCGGCGGTGACGGCCTTGGCGACCTTCGGGGTGTCCTTGGCGTACCGCTTGCCCAGCTCGCGGAAATTGGGCTTGACCTCGTACTCGACCAGGTCGCCGCCGATCGAGGACAGGTCCTCGAACGCCACCACGTTCAGCTCGTCGGCGATCTGGCCGCGCAGCTCCTGCGGCAGCGCCGCCCAGCCGGGCGCGCCGACCAGGGCGCGGCCGAGCGGCTGCCGGGTGCGCGCCGCGCTCGCGGTCCGGGCCGAGCGGCCGAGTTCCACCAGCCGCCGCACCAGCGCCATCTGCTCGGTGAGCTGCTGGTCGAGCAGCGCCTCGTCCACGGCCGGCCAGTCGGCGAGGTGCACCGACTCGGGCGAGCCCTCGGGCCGGATCACGTCCCACACGTGGTCGGTGACGAACGGCACCATCGGCGCCATCAGCCGGGTGAGGGTCTCCAGGCACTCGTAGAGGGTGGCGAACGCCGAGGCGCTCTCGGGGGTCTGCGCGCCGTTCCAGAACCGCCGCCGGGACCGCCGCACGTACCAGTTGGACAGGTCGTCGACGAACTCGGCGAGCCGCCGCCCGGCGCGTGCGGTGTCGAACTGCTCCAGCGCCCCGTCCACCTCGCGGACGGTGCGGTGCAGCTCGGCGAGCGCCCAGCGGTCCAGCAGCGGCCGGTCGGCCGGGGCGGGGGCCTCGGCGAGCCGGTCGGGGGTCCAGGCGCGGCCCTGCGCTGCGGCGGCGTTGGCGTACAGCACGAAGAACGAGGCGGTGTTCCAGTAGGTGAGGAGCACCTTACGGACGATCTCCTCCAGGCCCGCGTGCCCGATGCGGCGGGCGGCCCAGGGCAGGCCGCTGGCCAGCATGTACCAGCGCAGCGCGTCGGCGCCGTGCTGGTCCATCAGCGGGATGGGGCGCAGCACGTTGCCCAGGTGCTTGCTCATCTTGCGGCCGTCCTCGGCGAGGATCAGGCCGAGGCAGAGCACGTTCTCGTAGGACGACCGGTCGAACACCAGCGTGCCGACCGCCATCAGCGAGTAGAACCAGCCGCGGGTCTGGTCCTGGGCCTCGCAGATGTACTGGGCGGGGTAGGACCGCTCGAAGACGTCCTGGTTCTGGTGCGGCGCGCCCCACTGCGCGAACGGCATCGAGCCCGAGTCGTACCAGGCGTCGATGACGTCCGGGACGCGCTTCGCCTCACCACCACAGGTGGGGCAGGCGAAGGTGACGTCGTCCACGTAGGGGCGGTGCGGGTCCAGCGCCGACAGGTCCTGCCCGGCCAGCTCGCCCAGCTCCGCCAGCGAGCCGACGCAGGTGACGTGGTCCTCGTCGTCGCCGCAGACCCACAGCGGCAGGGGCGTGCCCCAGTAGCGGCTGCGCGACAACGACCAGTCCACGTTGTTGCGCAGCCACTCCCCGTACCGGCCCTCCTTGACCGTCCCGGGGAACCAGTTGGTCTTCTCGTTCTCCTCCAGCAGCCGCTGCTTGATCTCGGTGGTGCGGATGTACCAGGCGGGGAGCGCGTAGTAGAGCAGGGGGGTGTGGCAGCGCCAGCAGTGCGGGTAGCTGTGCTCGAAGTGGCCGCCGCGGAACAGCAGGCCGCGTTCGCGCAGGTCGGCGGTCAGCTCCTCGTCGGCGTCCTTGAAGAACCGGCCGCCCACCATCGGGACGGTGGGCAGGAACTTCCCGTCGGGGCCGATGGGGTTGACGATCGGCATGCCGTAGTTCTTGCAGACGGTCATGTCGTCGGCGCCGAAGGCCGGGGCCTGGTGCACCAGGCCGGTGCCGTCCTCGACGGTGACGTAGTCGCCCAGCACGACGTAGTGCGCGCCGGGGATCTCGACCAGGTCGAACGGGCGCTTGTAGGGGGTGCGCTCCAGCTCGTCGCCGCGGAAGGTCGCCAGCCGCTCGGCGTCCTCGCCCAGCACCTTGTCCACCAGCGGCTCGGCCACCACCAGCACCTCGTCGGACCCGGCGGGGCGGGCGGCGACGTAGGTGACCTCGGGGTGGACGGCGACGGCGGTGTTGGACACCAGCGTCCACGGGGTGGTCGTCCAGATCAGCAGCGAGGCGTTCAGGTCGGCCAGCGGCCCGGCGGTGACGGGCATCCGCACGTACACCGAGGGGCTGGTCACCGTCTCGTAGCCGCCGGGCTGGCCCAGCTCGTGGTCGGACAGGCCGGTGCCGCAGCGCGGGCAGTAGGGGGTGATGCGGAAGTCGCGGAACAGCAGGCCCTTGTCGAAGACGACCTTCAGCGACCACCAGACGGCCTGCACGTACTCGGGGTCCATCGTGCGGTAGGCCTGGGCGGTGTCCACCCAGTAGCCCATGCGCTCGGTCATCTCCTCGAACGCGTCCACGTGCCGCATGACCGACTCGCGGCAGCGGTCGTTGAACTCGGCGATGCCGTAGCTCTCGATGTCCTTCTTGCCGGTGAGGCCGAGCTCCTTCTCGACCGCGACCTCGACGGGCAGGCCGTGGCAGTCCCAGCCGCCCTTGCGGGGGACGTGGTAGCCCTTCATGGTCTTGAAGCGGGGGAAGACGTCCTTGAAGACGCGGGCCTCGACGTGGTGGACGCCGGGCATGCCGTTGGCGGTGGGCGGGCCCTCGTAGAAGACCCAGCGCGGGCCGGAGGCGTTGCGCTCCAGCGACCGCTCGAACACCTTGGCGTCCTGCCAGCGGCGCAACATGTCCCGCTCCAGGGCGGGCAGATCGACCTGCGCGGGCAGGGGCCGGAACTGACGGCTCACGGTGGGCGGACCTCCGGATCGACGCGTGACTGCACGTGGACCGGAGGGACGAGGCGCCCGTGCGGGGCCCCGCGGTACCACCCTCCTTGGCCGCCCCCGGGGATCGCCCCCGGACACGGCCCGCTTCGTTGGAGTCTCGGCTGCCGGGTCTACCGCGCCCCGGCGGATCGAGATCCGGTTCCGGGGCGGTTCTTCCGGCGGCTCAGGGGTGATCAGACCGCCGGGCCCGCCTCCGGGCTCGCACCGTCCCCGGATCGCTCATGGCTGCTTGCGGCGGCAGGTGTCCCCATCGACGCCCGCCGATGAGACTGCTCGTGAAGAGACTAACGTACGCGCCGGGCGGGCTCTTCCCGATTATCGGCGGGCCCGGTCTCGGTCCAGAGATTTTGGGTGATCTCCGGGTTTCCGCCCGCATGGTGACCGGGCATATGCGGCGTGTAACTCAGCCAGGCCGTTCGCCGCGCCGTGAAAGGGGACACATGCAGCCCGCACCGCCTGTGGAGGAGATCAGCGCCAGAGGGGCCGGAACGGCCGACGCGGAGGAGGGGCCGGCGTCCCCCGGGGGCAGGGCGCGCACCGCGCGCGCCGCCTCGGGCAAAGCGGCGGCAAAGTCCGCCGTGAAGAAGGCGTCCAAAGCGGCGGTGAAGTCGACGGCGTCCGGGGCGGCGGAGAAGGCCGCGCCCGCGAAGAAGGCGGCCAAACCGGCGGTCAAGAGCACCAAGGCCGCCTCCAAGACCGCCCCGAAGACCGCGCCCAAGCCCGCCGACCCGCCCGCCGAGGAGACCGTGCAGCCTGCGGCCCAGGCGGCGCCCGCGGCCGGGCTGCCGGTCCGGGCCGGGGAGGAACGCTGGACCGACGCCGAGCTGGCCGAGGTGCGGACGATGCTGGAGGAGGAGATGGCCACCCTGCGCGAGCAGATCGCGGCCGCCGAGTCCGCCATCGCCGAGGGCGACTCCAGCGACGGCGCGGGCGACGACCAGGCCGACGCCGGGGCCAAGACCTACGAGCGCGAGCACGAGATGTCGCTGGCCAACAACGCCCGGGACCTGCACGACCAGAACGAGCGCGCGGTCCTGCGGATGGACGCCGGGACCTACGGCGTCTGCGAGTCGTGCTCCCAGCCGATCGGCAAGGCGCGCCTGCAGGCCGTTCCCCGTGCGACCATGTGCATACCATGCAAAGCGCGAGAGGAACGTCGCTGAGCGACGCACAAGACCCCAAGGACGCGGCCGCGGGCCCCGCCGGCGCCCCGCGGCCGCGCCGCGTCGGCGTGCTGATCGCCGTCGCGGTGACCGCCCTGGCCCTGGACGTGATCTCCAAGATCGTCGTGGTGGCCACCCTCCAGGACCGGCCGCCGATCGAGCTGCTGGGCGGCCTGCTGACGCTGCGCGAGACGCGCAACAGCGGCGCGGCGTTCTCCATCGGCACCGGCTACACCGTGGTCTTCACGGTGATCGCCATCGGCGTGGTGGTGGCCATCATCCGCACCGCCCGCAACCTGCGCAGCCTGCCCTGGGCGATCTGCCTGGGGCTGATGCTGGGCGGCGCGTTCGGCAACCTGATCGACCGGGTGCTGCGCGCCCCGGCCCCGCTCAAGGGGCACGTGGTCGACTGGATCGAGCTGCCGCACTGGCCGGTGTTCAACCTGGCCGACTCGGCGATCGTCTGCGGCGGGGTGCTGGCGGTGCTGCTGGCCGCGCGCGGCCTCCAGATCGACGGCACCCGGGTGTCGGGCAAGGAGACCGCCGAGGAGAACGACGGCGAGACCACCTCGGAGCCCGCTCCGAAGGCCGCCCCGGAGGCGGGGACCGCGACCGCGGTCGCGCCGGAGGCGGACGACAAGGCGGCCGAGCCCGAGACCAAGCCGGAAGAGAAGCCCTGATGAGCGACGTGCGCAGCCTCCCGGTCCCCGACGGCCTGGAGGGCGAGCGGGTCGACGCCGCCCTGGCGCGGCTGTTCGGTCTGTCCCGCAGCCGGGCCGCCGACATCGCGGCGGCCGGCGAGGTGACCATGGACGGCAAGGAGGTCGGCAAGTCCGACCGCCTGCACGCCGGGGCCTGGCTGGAGGTCACGCTTCCGCCGCCGCCCGCGGCGCCGGCCCCCGTCGCCGATCCCGTCCCCGGCATGGGCATCCTGTACGAGGACGACGACATCGTCGTGGTGGACAAGCCGATCGGCGTCGCCGCCCACCCCACCACCGGCTGGACCGGCCAGACCGTGCTGGGCGGCCTGCTGGGCGCCGGGCACACCATCGCCACCAGCGGCGCGGCCGAGCGGCAGGGCATCGTGCACCGGCTGGACGCCAACACCACCGGCGCGATGGTGGTCGCCAAGAGCGAGATCGCCTACTCGCGGCTGAAGCGCGCGTTCAAGGAGCGCCGCATCGACAAGCGCTACCAGGCGCTGGTGCAGGGTCACCCCGACCCGTTCCGGGGCACCGTGGACGCGCCCATCGACCGGCACCCCTCCGGCGACGGCCGGTTCGCGGT
Source organism: Actinomadura hibisca NBRC 15177 (assembly GCF_001552635.1). Lineage (GTDB taxonomy): Bacteria > Actinomycetota > Actinomycetes > Streptosporangiales > Streptosporangiaceae > Spirillospora > Spirillospora hibisca. Next base: position 12,231 of record NZ_BCRO01000079.1, read on the forward strand.
GGTGGCGGGCGGCAAGCCGTCGGTGACGCACTACGACACCGTCGAGGCGTTCCGCGCGGCCACCCTGCTGGACGTGGACCTGGAGACCGGCCGCACCCACCAGATCCGGGTGCACATGTCGGCGATCCGGCACCCCATCGCCGGTGACATGGCCTACGGCGCCGACCCGACGCTGGCGGCGCGGCTCGGCCTCAAGCGCCAGTGGCTGCACGCGGTCCGGCTGGGGTTCGAGCACCCCACGCGCGGCGAGTGGGTGCAGTTCGAGAGCGCCTACCCCGACGACCTCGCCCGCGCGCTGGAGATCGTCGCCGGGGAGTCCTGACGGCCTGGGGTCACAGCCCCAGCAGCCGCAACCCCGCCGCGACCCCGGCGGCCGCGCCCAGCACCACCAGGAACGGCGCGCGCAGCAGCAGCGCCGCCACCGCGGCCGCCAGGCCCGCCATGCGGGGGCCGTCGAACTCCAGCGACCGGCCGTCGGCCAGTGCCTGCACCGCGATCAGCGCGGTGAGCAGCGCGACGGGGATCAGGTCGGTGAAGCGGCGCACCCGGGGGTCGGCCAGCACCCGCTGCGGGGTGACCAGGCCGCCCAGCTTCAGCGCGTAGCAGCCGAGGCCGGTCGCCACGATCGCGATCCACACGCTCACGCGCCCGCCTCCCCGTCCTCGTCCCCGTCACCGGCACCGGCCCGGCGCGCGGCGGGCCGCAGCAGGGCGGGCAGCACGGCGAGCGCGGCCAGCATGACCGGCACCCCCGGCGGCAGCAGCGGCGTGGCGACCAGCGCGATCACCGCGGCGGCCACGGCCACCGCGACCTCGGCGCGGCCCGCCGTCAGCCGGGGCCACAACAACGCCAGGAACGCCGCCGGGCCCAGCACGTCGAGCCCGACGGCCTCCGGGTCGCCCAGCCGGGCCGCGCCCGCCGCGCCCAGCAGCGTGGTCACGTTCCAGGTGACGAAGATGCTGATCCCGGTGGCGTAGAAGGCGGCGCGGGCCGCCGCGCGACTCGGCTGCGCGGTCGCCACCGCCGTGGTCTCGTCGATCACGACCTGCGCGGTGAGCAGCCGCCGCCAGCCCCGCACCCGCAACGTCCCGGCGAGGCGCAGCCCGTACAGGGCGTTGCGGCCGCTCAGCAGCACCGCGCCCAGCGCGCCCGCCGCCAGCCCGCCGCCCGCGCCGATCACCCCGATCAGCGCGAACTGGGACGCGCCGGTGAACGCCAGCAGGCTCAGCGCGCACGCCTGCGCCACGCTCAGCCCCGCCGTCACCGCCGACGCGCCGAACGCCAGCCCCGACACCCCCACCGTGAGCCCCACACCGAGCCCGTCGCGGACCCCCGCGCGGACCTGGGCCCGCTCCTCGGGCGGCCCCGCGGCCCCCCTCGCCTGCACCGTCGTCATGCGGACGACGCTACGGCCCCGCGCTTGGCGCAATCTTGAACGTTCTTGCGCCGCGCCCGGCTCCTTTACGTGATCGGAGCACCGCCGAACGTGATCAACAGGGCGGCTGCGGGTAGCCCGTGATCAAGCCCGGCGGGCGGTCCGGGCGGCGAGGGGGACGGTGTGACGCGGCAGGACGATCCAGGATGGCGGGTCGGCGGCCCGGCCGGCGAGCGCGCCCGGGACGCGGCGCGCGCCGCCGCCCGGCAGGCCGCCGAGGCCGCCCGCTACGAGGCGGTGCTGGCCCGGCGGGCCGCCCAGGGCACCCAGGCGCTGCCGGGCGTCGACGACGACCCCGACGACGAGGGCTACCGCAAGTCCCTCAAGCCCCGGCACGTCCAGATGATCGCGATGGGCGGCGCGATCGGCGTCGGGCTGTTCCTCGGCACCGCCCAGCGGCTGCACCAGACCGGTCCCGGCCTGGTGCTGGCCTACCTGGCCGCCGGGGTGGCGGCGTTCTTCGTGATGCGGGCGCTCGGCGAGCTGGTGCTGTACCGGCCGACCGCCGGCAGCTTCGTCACCTACGCGCGCGAGTTCATCGGCCCGTGGGCCGGGTTCGCCAGCGGCTGGATGTACTGGCTGAACTGGGCGATGACCGGCGTCGCCGAGATCACCGCCGTCGGCATCTACGTGCACTACTGGGCGCCGGGCTTCCCGCAGTGGTTGTCGGCGCTGCTCGCGCTGGGGGTGCTGCTGGCGGTCAACCTGGTGTCGGTGCGGCTGTTCGGCGAGCTGGAGTTCTGGTTCGCGCTGCTGAAGGTGGCGGCGATCACGTTGTTCCTGGTCGTCGGCCTGGCCCTGCTGGTCACCCACGCCGGGATCGGCGAGCACCACGCGCAGCTGTCCAACCTCACCGACCACGGCGGCTTCTTCCCCGAGGGCTGGTGGGTGGTGCTGCTCAGCCTGCAGGCGGTGATCTTCGCCTACGCCGCCATCGAGATGGTCGGCATCTCGGCGGGGGAGGCCCAGAACCCGCGCAAGGTGCTGCCCAGGGCCATCAACGGCGTGGTCTGGCGCATCGCGCTGTTCTACGTCGGCGCGGTCTTCCTGCTGGTGGTGGTGCTGCCGTGGACGGTCTACCGGCCGGGGGAGAGCCCGTTCGTCACCGTGTTCGCCGCGCTGGGCGTGCCCGCCATCGGCGGCATCATGAACCTGGTGGTGCTCACGGCGGCGCTGTCGTCCACGAACTCGGGCCTGTACTCGACCGGCCGCATCCTGCGGTCGTTGTCGCAGCGCGGCGAGGCCCCGCAGTTCACCGGCCGGATGAGCTCCCACCACGTGCCCTACGGCGGCATCCTGTTCACTTCGGTGGTGTACTTCGCCGGGGTGCTCCTCAACGTGGTGGTGCCGCACGAGGCGTTCGACATCGCCACCTCCATCGCCTCGCTGGGCGTGCTGACCACCTGGGCGACGCTGCTGTACGCGCAGATCCGGTTCCGGCGCGCCGCCCAGCGCGGCGAGGTGGAACGCCCCGACTACCGGATGCCGGGCGCGCCCTACACCGGCTGGGCGACGCTGGCGTTCCTGGCGCTGGTGGTGGGCCTGATGGTCTTCGACGACGACCAGCGGTGGGCGGTCGTCGCGATCCCGTTCCTGGCGGTGGCGCTGCTCGGCGGCTGGAAGATCGTCAGCCGGCGCGGCGGCGCTCCTCGGACACCTCAAGCCCCGCCTCGATGACGGCGTTCATGATCCGGGCCAGCCGCTCGGGGCCGAGCGCCGGGGCGCGCGCGGCCATCGCCGCCACGATCTCGCGCTCCCGCTCGGGGTTGCGCCCGGCGAACCCGCCGACCGGCTTCAGCCGCTGCACCACCCCGGCCAGCTCGGTCCGGCGCTCCAGCAGGGCGGCCAGCGCGGCGTCGATCCCGTCGATGGCGGCGCGGGCGGCCCCCAGGGAGGTGACGGCGTCGGGGCACGGCAGCGGGACGTGCAGCGCGTCGCCGTCGGGGGTGCGGTCGGGCAGGGCCTGGTCGATCATGGCGGGATCCTTCGCTCGCGGCGGCCGTCCGCGCCGGAAGGTGCCCGGGGCCGCGCTGGTCATGAGAAAAGGCAGGCCCATGGTGGGCGCTGCCTTGTTCTGCCGGCTCCGGGGTCGTCGCTCAGGGGGCGCCGACCGGCTCGTGCGGAGCCGGCTGCGTAAACCCGAAATAGCGACGTTCCATGGCCGCAATGGTAGACCGGCGACGCCCGTGACCGTCAAACCATGGACGACGCGTCCCGAATCCTGAGACGGTCACAGGACCCGGCGCATCCACACATGCGGAATCCCGGCCTCCACGTCCTCAACGCCAAAAGCGACATACCCCAACCGCTCGTAGAAAGCGCGCACAGCCGTCTGCGCATGCAACTCCACCGAGCCCAACCCGACCTCCCGAGCCCGCCCCTCCACAGCCCGCACCAACGCCGCCCCCAACCCGGTACCCCGAGCCTCCGACAGCACGGCAAGCCGCCCCAGAACGGCAACCCCATCCCGGCGCACCATCCGAACGGTGCCCACCGGGGCCCCGCCCATCCGGGCCAGGAAATGCTCGGCCCCCTCGTCCAGCTCGTCCAACTCCAGCTCGACGGGCACGCCCTGCTCGGCGACGAAGACCTGGAGCCGGATCGCGAGCGCCTCCTTGCGATCGGCCTCGGCGACCACGGGTACGACCTCGGTGTCCATGCCCCCAGCTCTACCATGACGGACATGACGGCCGAACGCGCGCACCACTGGCGGCACCCCGCCCTGCCGGGGCTGGACCTGCTGCGCGCCCGCTACGTCACCTACCGGTTCGGCCGGCACGTGCACGAGGGCTACGCGATCGGGCTGATCGAGTCGGGCGTCGAGGAGTTCGAGCACGCCGACGACGTCTGGCGCGCGGGCCCCGGCATGATCGGCGTGGTGAACCCCGAGGTGGTGCACACCGGCCAGGCGGGCACCCCCGAAGGCTGGTCCTACCGCGTCCTCTACCCGACCCCGGACCTGATGGCGGGCATAGCCGCCGAACTGGGCGCACGCCCTGGCACCCCCTTCTTCCCGACCCCCGTGATAGACGACCCGCAAGCAACAGCCCTACTCCGCATCGCCCACCAAGCAGGGGAACAAGGCGACGCCCTAGCAGCGTCGTCCCTGATGCGCGAGGGGCTGGCGGTCCTCCTCCGCCACGCCAGGAACGTTCCAGACCAGAACGACAACCGCGCGGTCCCCGCCGCCGTCCGCCTGGCCCGCGACATCCTGCACGCCGACCTGCTGACCCCGCCCACCCTGGAAGAACTGGCCGAAACCGCAGGCACAGGCCCGTTCCGCCTGGTACGAGCCTTCCGCGCGGCCTACGGCCTACCACCGCACGCCTACCTGAACCAGGTCCGCGTCCGAGAGGCCCGCCGCCTACTGGACGAGGGCCTACGCCCCGCAGAAGTGGCCGCCCGCACAGGCTTCGCCGACCAGGCCCACCTGACCCGCCACTTCAAACGCAGCGTAGGAGTCCCCCCAGGCGCCTACCGCCAAGCCCGCATGCGCTGACCCCGTCACCTCTTACTCCAGCAGGAGGGTGACGATCGCCAGCAGCAGGGAGCACGCCGTGATACCGAAGAGCGCGCCGATGAGCACTCCCCGAGCGAACCGGTCGCTGTTCCCTCGGTGACTGACAGGACGCCGACCGCCCTCCATCAGCCGAGCCTCACCCGGAAAGAGACCTGGACGTCGCCCTGAGGCGTCTCGTCCCAGTCCCAACTTTCCGTGTAGGCGGCGACCAGAGGCAGACCACGCCCGCCCTCGGCGTCCTCTGCGGCTGCCCGATTCCGCGGCCTCGGTCCGTCGGACGCCGCCTGGTCGCACACCATGACGACGGCGTGCGCCGCGGTGATCTGGTACGAGAGCAGCACGTGCAAGCCGACGCCGTAGCAGATCGCGTTGGTCAGCACCTCCGACAGCGCTTGCACCGCGTCATCGGTGGCGGGGTGCCGCGCGCCGAGGTGGGCGGTCAGCTTCTCCCGCAGCCACCGGCGGCCGAAGCCGACGCTCTCGTGCTCCGCCGCCAGCCGGATCGAGCCGCTGGGGAGGGGAGGGACGTCGTGGGCCTGGTGTTGTGGCGCAGCGCGTCCCTGTCGCGGAGTTCTCGCGCTGTCTCCGGCGGGGGTGCCGAATTCCATGGGAGATCACTTCCGGATTCGCCGCAACCTGTCCACCAGTACTTCGCCGAACCGGTGAACACACTGCGTGGGGGGTCATTACGCTCAGAGTGTGCCGCTCGGTCAGCGGCTTGTAAACGGTCTAACTTGCACAAGCGCAAATTAGCCAGGTGCGAATCAGGCATTAAGTACAAGGAGGGCAACGAAATGAGCGGTCGTCCCAGTCCCACGGTCCGCCGTCGTCGCCTGGCGGCGGAACTCGCCAAGCTCCGCAAGGCGAGCGGTGTCACCCGCGACGCCATCGCGAACCACATCGGCGTGGCGCCCTCAACGATCACTCGTTTCGAGAGCGGCCTGGGCTCCGCCGCGCCGATGATCGTTGCGGCGATGCTGGAGTACTACGGCGTCACCGGGGCCGAGAAGGACATGTGGGTCACCGTCGCCAAGCAGGCCCGTCGGCGCGGCTGGTGGTCGCGGTACGGCGACACCATCCCGGACTGGTTCAAGTTCTACGTGGGGCTGGAGGAGGAGGCGTCCGAGATCCGCTCGTACCAACCAGAAGTGATCTTTGGTCTTTTGCAGACGGAGGGCTACATGCGCGGGCTCATGGCCGCTGAACTTGAGCCCGTCACGCCGGATGAGGTGGAGCGTCGGATCAAGGTCAGGCTCAAGCGGCAGGAGCGCCTCCTCGGGCAGGACGCGCCCAAACTGTGGATCGTGCTCAACGAGGCCGCCGTCAGGAAGCAGGTGGGCGGCCCTGCGGTGATGGCCGAGCAACTCCTGCACATGGCGGAGGTGTCATCGCCGACCGGTCCCGTCATCGTGCAGATCCTCCCGTTCGTCGCGGGCTCGCATCCTGCGATGGACGGCGCGTTCAACAGGTTGACCTTCCCCGAGACCACGGATCTGGACGTCGTGTACGTTCAGTCCCGTCGGGGCGGCCTCTATCTGGAGGAACCGGAAGATCTTGCCGAGTATGCCGAGATCTTCGACCATCTCATCGCCAGGGCGCTCAGCCCCGAAGAGTCGCGTGCAATGATCGAAAGCATTGCGGCCGAGATGGCCAAAGCGGTCACATGAGATAGGAAAGAGCGCGGGTAATGATGACTGACGATACTTGTCGCCTTGTCTGGCGTAAGAGCAGCCGCAGCACCCAGCAGGGAGACTGTGTCGAGCTGGCGGCCATGCGGTCGGAGATCGCCATCCGCGACAGCAAGGACCCCGAAGGCCCCAGGCTCGTCTTCGCGAAAGAGGCGATGGGCATGCTCGCCAAGCGTGTCAAGAGCGGCGGGCTGGACCTGTAGGAGCAGGACGCGCCCCGTCTCGTCCAGCGGAGGCCCCGGGAGAGCATGATGCTCGCCGGGGCCTTTGCCGTGCAGGCCGCTTAGCTGGTTGGCGCCGCCATATCTACCTAACCAGGCTGGACCTTCCAGGAAGAACTTCTTGACTTGCACCTGTGCGAGTTAGAGCGTGCGAGGAGTACGGAGTTCGTTCCGCCTTGCGGCAGGGAGGGCGCGAGTGGAGCCGACGCAACCAGTGTGGCGGAGAAGAGCGGCCACAGCTCCACGACCCCGACGACCGCGTCGAACTGACCGCGCGGGGCACACCGGCACCGAGTCTTCTCATCAGGTGTGCCCGCTTCCGGGGATCAAGCGCGACAACCCGTCGCGCCCGAGGCTCTTTGGAGGAGCCATGACGTACAACGACGCCAACGGTCAGGGCTGGAGGAAGTCCAGCCACAGCCCTGACTGGGACGACTGCGTGGAGGTCGGCCGGTTGGAAAACGGCCGGATCGGCTTCCGAGACACCAAGGACCGCGCGGGCGGCGTCCTTCCCGTCAACCGTCGCCAGATGATCGCGCTGGTCAACGGTCTGCGCTAGGCCGTCGCATCTTCTAGGGTTTGCGCCATGACGACTTGGCATTGCTTCTCCTGGACGGGCTCCGCCACTCCACCGGCGGGCCAAGAGCCCGCAGCCACGTGGACGTCCCCAGAAGGTGCTGTGGAGTTCCTGCGCCGACAGCTCGAAGAGGGAGAGCTGTACGACGCCGACGTACTTCGCAACGCCTTGAGAACCCTGCGCGCTGGGGAGGATGTGAAGCTGTCGCCTGGCGCTGATCTGCACCTGCTGATCCAGGCCCAGTAGGCAAACAGCAGGTGCCCTCCGAGCTACGGGTCGGGGGCCTGAGCGGGTGCCGCTGAGAGACGGCACCTCCTCGGAGGAAGTAAAGGCTCCGGCCACACGGTCGAGGCCTTTGCGGTATCGCCTGCTCCTCTCCCGAAGGTGACAAGCCAGCTTGAGAAAGCAGAGGCGTGATGGCCTTGCTCCCGCTAACCAGATCGGAGCGTCCGGCAAGAACTTCTTGACTTGCACCTGTGCGAGTTAGAGCGTGCGAGGAGTACGGAGTTCGTTCCGTCTTGCGGCAGGGAGAGTGCAAGTTAAGCCGACGCAACCGGTGTGGCGTAAGAGCAGCCGCAGCAGTCAGCAGGGCGACTGCGTCGAACTCGCCGCGCTGGTGACCGGCGTGGGCGTTCGCGACAGCAAGCTGGACGGCACCGGCCCGATCCTGCGGCTCAGCCGTGGCGAACTCGGCGGCCTGCTGGCGGCGGCGAAGGAGGGTGCCCTCGATCTGTGATCGACGGCTCGTGATGTCGGCCCCCGGCGCTCTGCGCCGGGGGCCGGCGCTTGCCGCTGGGGCGCTTGGAGTGTCCGGGGCGCGAGTTGTCGGACTGCCGCGTTAGGCTCTCAGCACCGCGTCGTCCCGGCCGCCGGACCGGTACGACGATCTTCCCCCGGGACCGACAACTCCAAGCCCGCCGACCCTCGCGCGTCGGCGGGCGGGCGTCCGCATGCACCTAGGAGGCGCAACAGTCGTGGCCGACTCGTTCGTTCATCTTCATGTTCATACGGAGTACTCGATGCTCGACGGGGCGGCGAGGCTCAAGCAGATGTTCGATGAGGTCAGCCGGCAGCAGATGCCGGCGATCGCGATGACCGACCACGGCAACATGCACGGCGCCTACGATTTCCACAAGAAGGCGACGGCGGCCGGTGTAACCCCCATTATCGGCATAGAGGCCTATTTGGCCCCTGAGTCGCGGTACCACAAGAAGAAGGTCCAGTGGGGCGAGCCCAGCCAGAAGCGGGACGACGTCTCCGGTGGCGGGCTGATCAACCACAAGACGTTGTGGGCGCGTGACAAGACCGGGCTGCACAACCTGTTCAAGCTGTCCAGCCGCGCCTACATCGAGGGTTTCGTCTTCAAGTACGCGCGCATGGACGAGGAGTTGCTGGCCGAGCACTCCGAGGGGGTGATGGCCACCACCGGCTGCCCGTCCGGCAAGGTCCAGACGCGGTTGCGGCTCGGGCAGTTCGACGAGGCGCTCAAGGCCGCCGCCAACTTCCAGGACATCTTCGGCAAGGAGAACTACTTCCTTGAGCTGATGGACCACGGACTCGACATCGAGCGGCGGGTGCGGCAGGGCCTGATCGACATCGGCAAGAAGCTCAACATCCCGCCGGTGGTCACCAACGACTCGCACTACACCCACGAGTCCGAGGCCACCGCGCACGACGCGCTGCTGTGCGTCCAGGTCGGCAAGCAGCTCGCCGACCCCGACCGGTTCCGCTTCGACGGCAGCGGCTACTACATCAAGACCGCCGACGAGATGCGGGCGATCGACAACTCCGACATCTGGGCCGAGGGGTGCAAGAACACCCTGCTGATCGCCGAGAAGGTCGATCCGTCCGGGATGTTCGAGTTCCGCGACCTCAGCCCCCGCTTCCCCGTGCCCGAGGGCGAGACCGAGGAGAGCTGGTTCCGCAAGGAGGTCTGGACGGGGCTGGAGCGGCGCTTCCCCGACGGCATCCCCGACGAGTACCGCACGCAGGCCGAGTACGAGATGGGCGTCATCCTCGGCAAGGGGTACCCCTCGTACTTCCTGGTGGTGGCCGACTTCATCATGTGGGCCAAGAACAACGGCATCCTGGTGGGGCCCGGCCGAGGCAGCGCGGCGGGCTCGCTGGTCGCCTACGCGATGGGCATCACCGACCTCGACCCGCTGCCGCACGGCCTGATCTTCGAGCGGTTCCTCAACCCCGAGCGCGCCTCGATGCCCGACATCGACATCGACTTCCCGGAAGACCGGCGGGCCGAGGTCATCCGCTACACCACCGAGAAGTGGGGCGAGGACAAGGTCTCGTTCATCGCCACCTTCGGCACCATCAAGGCGAAGGCCGCCATCAAGGACGCGGGCCGCGTCCTGGGCTTCCCGTACGCGCTGGGCGACCGCATCTCCAAGGCGTTCCCGCCGGCGGTGATGGGCAAGGACATCCCGCTGTCGGGCATCTTCGACGACAAGCACCCCCGGCACGGCGAGGCGGGCGAGCTCCGCAAGCTGTACGAGGAGGAGCCCGACGTCAAGCAGATCATGGACCTGGCGCAGGGCCTGGAGGGGCTGATCCGGCAGACCGGCGTGCACGCGGCCGGGATCATCATGAGCGGCGAGACCATCACCGACCATGTGCCGATCATGCGCCGGGACGCCGACGGCGCGATCATCACGCAGTTCGACTACCCGACCTGCGAGACGCTCGGCCTGCTGAAGATGGACTTCCTGGGCCTGCGCAACCTGACGATCATCGACGACGCGCTCAAGGGCATCAAGAAGAACAAGGGCGTCGACGTCGACCTGCTGTCGCTGCCGCTCACCGACCCCAAGACCTACGAGCTGCTGGGCCGGGGCGACACCCTCGGGGTGTTCCAGTTCGACGGCGGGCCGATGCGGGCGCTGCTGCGGCTGATGAAGCCCGACAACTTCGAGGACATCTCGGCGGTGGGCGCGCTCTACCGGCCCGGCCCGATGGGCGCCAACTCCCACACCAACTACGCGCTGCGCAAGAACGGCCAGCAGGAGATCACCCCGATCCACCCCGAGCTGGCGGAGCCGCTCGAGGAGATCCTCGGCACGACCTACGGCCTGATCGTCTACCAGGAGCAGGTCATGGCGATCGCGCAGAAGGTGGCCGGGTACTCGCTCGGCAAGGCCGACCTGCTGCGCCGGGTGATGGGCAAGAAGAAGAAGGCCGAGCTGGACGCCCAGTTCGAGGGCTTCGAGGCGGGGATGATCGAGCGCGGCTTCTCCAAGGAGGCCGTCAAGACGCTCTGGGACATCCTGGTCCCGTTCTCCGACTACGCCTTCAACAAGGCGCACAGCGCCGCCTACGGGCTGGTGTCGTACTGGACGGCCTACCTGAAGGCCAACTACCCGGCCGAGTACATGGCGGGCCTGCTCACCTCGGTCGGCGACGACAAGGACAAGAGCGCGCTCTACCTGAACGAGTGCCGCCGCATGGGCCTGAAGGTGCTGCCGCCGGACGTCAACACCTCCGAGGCCGACTTCACCCCCATGGGCGACACCGAGATCCGGTTCGGCCTGTCGGCGGTCCGCAACGTGGGCGCCAACGTGGTGGACGGCATCTGCGCGGCCCGCCGGGAGAAGGGCGCCTACGCCGACTTCAACGACTTCCTGGGCAAGGTGCCGTCGGTGGTCTGCAACAAGCGCACCATCGAGTCGCTGATCAAGGCGGGGGCCTTCGACGAGCTGGGGCACCAGCGCAAGGCGCTGCTGATGGTGCACGAGCAGGCCATCGACTCGGTGGTCGACATCAAGCGCAAGGAGGCCATCGGCCAGGACTCGCTGTTCGGGGCGCTGGAGGACGACGGCGGCGACGACGCGTTCGCGGTGGCGATCCCGGAGAACGAGGAGTGGGACAAGTCCACCCGGCTGTCGTTCGAGCGGGAGATGCTCGGCCTGTACGTCTCCGACCACCCGCTGCTCGGCATCGAGCACATCCTGGAGCGCGAGGCCGACGCGTCGGTGGCGTCGCTGAGCCAGGGGGAGCGGCCCGACGGCCAGGTGGTCGTGGTGGCGGGCCTGCTGTCGGGGTTGCAGCGCAAGGTGACCAAGACGGGCAACTCGTGGGCGATGTTCAGCCTGGAGGACCTGTCGGGCGTCATCGAGGTGATGTGCTTCCCCTCCTCCTACCAGCTGTGCTCGACGCTGCTGGCCGAGGACACGGTGCTGGTGGTGAAGGGGCGGCTGGACCGGCGCGAGGACGTCGCCAAGATCATCGCGATGGAGGTCACCCAGCCGGACCTGACGGTGACCGACGCGATGGGGCCGCTGTCGGTGCAGCTGTCGCTCGGCCGGTGCACGCCGCCGGTGGTGGCGGGCCTGAAGGAGGTGCTGATGTCGCACCCGGGGTCGTCGGAGGTGCACCTGCACCTGCAGAACGGGCCGCGCACCACGGTGGTGCGGCTGGACGACCGGCTGCGCGTCGCGCCGTCCCCGGCGCTGATGGGCGACCTGAAGCAGCTGCTCGGCCCGGCCTGCCTGATGTGACGCGGTGCCGCCGCCCGGCCGTGCGCGGTCGGGCGGCGGAACGCCGCCGCCCCGGACGGGGACCGGCGGGAGGCCGTCGAGAGACCGCCGGGGTCAGAGCCCGGCGGGGCTCAGTTCGGCCTCCCAGTCCACGAAGCGGCCGAGGCCGTCGAAGTGGGCGCGCGCGGAGCCGCCGCCGGGGAAGCCGATCTCGGTGACGCCGTCGCCCTCGCGGTAGGGCACGCGGTGGTGGCTGAGCAGCCGGGCCAGGGTGAGGCGCGGCTCGTGCGGGAAGAGGCTGACGGCGTTCATCAGCAGCCGGGGCACCGGGACCGGGTCCCAGGTGGCGGGCGGGGCCTGCGGGTCGTCCACGTGCAGGTAGGCCGAGCCGCCGTCGTACCCGGCGCCGATGTACCCGCCGCCGCCCAGCACGCCGCCGGCCGCCATCGCGATCAGCTCGCCGCCGTGCCCGGCCGGGCCCTCGTACCAGCCGAGGTCGACCTCGGGGGTGGTGAACTCGGGGATCTCCAGCCGCTCGCCCAGCGCGCGGATGCCCAGCGTCGGCCGCACCGCCGGGTGCTCGTCGCCGAACTGCGGGTTGGCCCAGCCCCACAACCAGGTGCGCTCGCGCGCCGCGTAGCTGCCCAGCAGCGACACCCGCACCGTGACGCCGCCGCTGGCGTAGCTGCGCGCGGTCAGGTCGGCGCTCCAGTCCTCGCGCGGCAGGAACTCCGCCAGCGTCTCCTGCTGCTGCAGGACGACCGCGGCGAGGGCTGCGCCGAGGCGCTCGAAGGCGGGCGAGAAACCGGACATGTCGCGCACATTATCCCAGGAATCGGACCGGACGGGGGCGGTAATCGGGCAGCCGGCGGATGTCGATCGGCTGACCTGGGCGGGCTAGGCTTCCGTTGTCAGGGGACACGCGAACGACGCCGCCGTCAAGGGCCGGCAAGAGGAGCGTACGAGGTGCGGGGACCGACCGGGAGGGACTTGCGAACCTGGGCGGTCACCAGCGCGGCGATCGCGCTGCTGGGCCCCTTCGCCGGCCTGCTGTGGGCGGCGGTCGCCCCGACGGTGCGCTACCTGGTGGTGCGCGGCGAGGCGCTGCCCGCCGACCCCGAGGGGCAGGGCCCGATCGGGATCGACGGCTGGTACGCGCTGATCTGCGCGGTCGCCGGGCTGCTCTGCGGCGCGCTGGCCTACTGGCGCGGCGGCCGCGGCAACGACGTGCCGCTGCTGCTGGGGCTGACCACCGGCGGTCTGGCCGCGGCGCTGCTGGCGGCCTACGTCGGCCACCGGGTCGGGCTGTCGGGGTTCGAGCGGTCGGTGGCCGCGGCCACCGACGGCGCGGGCGTCACCGGCGTCGCCGAGCTGCGCGCGCGGGGCCTGGCGGTGATCTGGCCGCTGCTGGCGGTGGGGCTCTACGGCGTGCTGGAGCTGCTGGTCAAGCGGCTACCCGCGGGCGATCGCCGCCGTCCCGGCGCCGGTGAGCCGCAGCAGGTCGGCGGGGGCGAGCTCGATCTGGAGGCCGCGCCGGCCGGCCGAGACGTAGACGGTGCCGAACGCTGAGGCCGACGCGTCCAGCACGGTCGGCAGCCGCCTGCGCTGCCCGAGCGGGCTGATGCCGCCGACGACGTAGCCGGTGGCGCGCTCGGCGTCGTGCGGGTCGGCCATGTGCGCCTTCTTGCCGCCGGCGGCCGCCGCGAGCGCCTTCAGATCCAGTGACGCCGATACCGGCACGATCCCGACGGTGAGCCGCCCGTCCACCTCGGCCAGCAGCGTCTTGAACAGCCGCTCGTGCGGCACGCCGAGGGCGTCGGCGGCGGCCCGGCCGTAGGACTCGGCGGCGGGATCCACCTCGTAGGCGTGCAGGGCGAAGTCGATCTTCGCCTTGGCGGCGGCGACGGTGGCGGGCGTGCCCTTGCCGCCCCGGCCGCCCGCCGCCTGCTTGGACCTGGCTGAGCTCATGTGCCCAGTGTGCCCAGGACGATCACCGGCCGCACCCGGTTTCGCGGGCGGGCGCGCCGGTCAGTTGGGCTGGAACGAGCCGTCCAGGAACTGCCCGGCCGGGACGGTGGGCAGCGCCTTCAGCAGCCGGTTCTCGCGGGCCAGCAGGCCGCACTCGGCGCGCAGCCGCAACGTGGCGTCCTCGGCGGCCAGCAGCCGCTGCTTGTCGTGGCCGTCCAGCACCATCGCGGAGGCGATCAGGTAGGACAGCCGCACCGGCTCGTCGGGCAGCTCCACCTCCTCGGCGGGCTGCCCGCCCACGGCCGCGATCCGCCGCCGGTACACCTGGTACAGCCCGCGCGCCCGCCGCGCGGCCGGGCCGGGGTCGGCGCCGGGGTCCTCGGGCAGCGGCTCGACCTCGCCGCGCAGGTAGGGCAGGGAGTCGTCCACGCCCTTGAGCCGGAACCGCCGGGACCCGACGGTGACGATGTCGTAGCGGCCGTCGGGGCGCTCGGCCGCCTCGTGCAGCTCGGCGACGCAGCCCACCTCGGCCAGCCGGGGCACCGGCTCCGGCCCGAGGTCGGGCGGAGCGCCGGCCTGGTGGCCCAGCTCGATGCCCACCACCCCGAACCGGCGCGGTCCGGGCCGGCCGAGCAGGTCGGCGGCCAGACGCAGGTAGCGGTCCTCGAACAGGTGCAGCGGCAGCACCAGGCCCGGGAACAGCACGGTGCCCAGCGGGAACAACGGCAGCCACTCGGTCACGCGAGGGTCCCCCGCTCCGTCCGGGGCGCCGGCGGGCGCGCCCTCGGCGCCAGCCTACGTCCGGCGGGTTGATCTTGGAAAGGTGAAATTCTCACAGTCTGAAGAGCGGCACCACCCGAACGGGGCAGGCGGGCCTGGTCACGGCTGACCAGATCGTCCGCGCGTTCGGGCCAGATCTCGCCGACCTGGGGAAACGGGCCGCCCGCGACCGCTACCGTCGGGTTCGACCCCGGAGGGTTCGCCCTCCGGAAAGAGTGTGGAGGCCGCCGACATGTGGCTCAACCTGTTCCTTCTCAGCGTGGCGAGCCTGGTGGTCGGATTCGTTCTCGGCTGGATCGTCGCGTGCCCGCGCCGCTGGGACGCCCACTTCGCCGACGAGCCCGCCGTTCCGCGCGATGACCTGCCGTCCTTCGGCCGGGTCACCGGCCGCGTCTGAGGCCACTACCCGCGATTGGACGTTCTCCGCCGGGCGGGCCGCCGCTAGCGTCGAGGCATGAGAATCCTCGTTGTCGACGCTTTCACCGACAGTCCGTTCGGCGGGAACCCCGCCGGGGTCTGCGTGCTGCCGGGCCCGGCCGACCCGGCGTGGATGCAGCAGGTCGCCGCCGAGGTGCGGCACTCCGAGACCGCCTTCGTCCGCCCGCTGGCCGACGGCCCCGACGCCGAAGCCGACCCCGACGCCGACTTCGAGCTGCGCTGGTTCACGCCGGTCACCGAGGTCGCGCTGTGCGGGCACGCCACCCTGGCGGCCGCCCACGCCCTGTACGAGACCGGCCTGGCCCCGTCCGAGCGGCCGATCCGGTTCCGGACGCTGCACAGCGGCGTGCTCACCGTGACGAACACGCCCGGCGGCTACCTGGAGGGCGGCCACCTGGAGATGGACTTCCCCGCCGTCCCGCCCGAGGAGACGTCCGCGCCCGAGGGCCTGGCCGAGGCGCTGGGCGCGCCGATCGGCTGGACCGGCCGCAACGCCCAGAACGACCTGGTGGTCGAGGTGGGCGACGAGGCCACCGTCCGCAAGCTCACCCCCGACATCAGGGCGCTGGGCGAGTTCGACGCGCGCGGCGTGGTCCCCACCGCCGCAGCGGGCCCCGGCAAGAACTACGACTTCGTCTCCCGCTTCTTCGGGGCGCGCATCCTGGAGGGCGACGGGGAGGACCCGGTGACCGGCTCGGCGCACTGCGCGCTGGCCCCCTACTGGGCGGCGAAGCTGGGCCGCGACGAGCTGACCGGCTACCAGGCGTCCGAGCGCGGCGGCCTGGTGCGCACGGTGCTGCGCGGCGACCGGGTGGTGCTGTCGGGCCAGGCCGTCACGGTGCTGGACGGCGAGCTGCGCGTGTGATCGAGGACGCCCCCGGCCCGCCGCCCGTTTCGTGTCGTGACCTGCCGCTGTGAGCTGCGCCGCACACGTCTCGGCACGTGAGATGATGCGCGGGGGGCCGGGGGCACTCCGTAGACTGGACGGGTGATCTCCCGTATCGACCTGCGCGGCTCGCTTCCCGGCGACCTGCGCTCCGTGCTGCCCCGCGCCGACTTCGACGTCGAGGCCGCCCTTGCGAAGGTGCGGCCCATCTGCGAGGACGTGCGCCATCGTGGCTCGGCGGCGGTCCGGGAGCACACCAGGAACTTCGACGGCGTGGAGCTGGACAGCACCCGCGTGCCCGTCGCCGCGATCGGCGAGGCGCTGGACGCCCTGGACCCGGCCGTCCGCGACGCGCTGGAGGAGAGCATCCGGCGCGCCCGCCTGGTCCACCGCGACCAGCGCCGCACCGACACCACCACCCGGGTCGTGCCCGGCGGCACCGTCACCGAGCGGTGGGTGCCGGTCGACCGCGTCGGCCTGTACGTGCCGGGCGGCAACGCCGTCTACCCCTCCAGCGTCGTGATGAACGTGGTGCCCGCGCAGGAGGCCGGGGTCGGCTCGCTGGCCGTCACCTCGCCCGCCCAGCGCGAGTTCGGCGGCCGCCCGCACCCGACGATCCTGGCGGCGTGCGCGCTGCTGGGCGTCGACGAGGTGTACGCCGCCGGGGGCGCGCAGGCCATCGCGATGTTCGCCTACGGCACCGACGAGTGCCCGCGCGCCGACCTGGTCACCGGCCCCGGCAACATCTACGTCGCCGCCGCCAAGCGGCTGCTCAAGGGCGTCATCGGCATCGACTCCGAGGCCGGGCCCACCGAGATCGCCATCCTGGCCGACGGCACCGCCGACCCGGTGCACCTGGCCGCCGACCTGATCAGCCAGGCCGAGCACGACACGCTGGCCGCCGCCGTCCTGGTCACCGACGCGCCCGCGCTGGCCGAGGCCGTGGCGGCCGAGCTGGCCGTCCAGGTGCCCCGCGCCAAGCACCACGAGCGGATCGCCGCCGCGCTCGCCGGACGCCAGTCGGGCATCGTGCTGGTGGACGACCTCGACGCCGGGCTCAGGGTCGTGGACGCCTACGCCGCCGAGCACCTGGAGATCCAGACCGCCGACGCCGCCGCCGTCGCGGCGCGGGTCCGCAACGCCGGGGCGGTGTTCGTCGGCCCGTACTCGCCGGTGTCGCTGGGCGACTACCTGGCCGGGTCCAACCACGTGCTGCCCACCGGTGGGTGCGCCTGCCACTCCTCGGGCCTGTCGGTCCAGTCGTTCCTGCGCGGCATCCACGTCGTCGAGTACGACCGGGCGGCGCTCGCCGAGGCCACCGGCCGCGTGGTCGTCCTGTCCGAGGCCGAGGACCTGCCCGCGCACGGCGCGGCCCTGAAGGCCCGCTTCGACTGGGAGGTGCCGTCGTGACCAGCGTGGACGACCTGCCCATCCGCGACGACCTGCGCGGCAGGAAGCCCTACGGCGCGCCGCAGCTGGATGTGCCCTACGCGCTCAACACCAACGAGAACCCCTACCCGCCGTCCGACCGGCTGGTGAAGGCGCTCGGCGAGGCCGTCATGGACGTGGCCGGGTCGCTCAACCGCTACCCCGACCGCGACGCGACCCTGCTGCGCGAGGACCTCGCCGCCTTCCTCAACGCCGACACGCCCGGCGTGGGCCTGACGGCGGCGCGGGTGTGGGCCGCCAACGGCTCCAACGAGATCATCCAGCAGATCCTCCAGGCGTTCGGCGGCCCCGGCCGCACCGCGCTCGGCTTCGAGCCGTCGTACTCGATGCACCCGGTGATCACCGAGGTGTCGGGCACCCGGTGGATCGACGCGCACCGCGACGCCGACTTCGGCCTGGAGCCGGAACGCGCCGTCGCGGCCGTCAAGGAGCACCGGCCCGACGTCGTGTTCCTCACCTCGCCCAACAACCCGACCGGCACCGCCCTGCCGCTCGCCTCCATCGAGGCGGTGTTGGACGCCGCGCCCGGCATGGTCGTGGTGGACGAGGCGTACGGCGAGTTCCGCCGCGAGGGCACGCCGTCGGCGCTGACCCTGCTGGCGGGCCACCCGCGGCTGATCGTCACCCGCACCATGTCCAAGGCGTTCGCGATGGCGGGCACCCGGCTCGGCTACCTGGCCGCCGACCCCGCCGTGCTCGACGCGCTGCTGCTGGTGCGGCTGCCCTACCACCTGTCGGCCGTCACGCAGGCGGTCGCGCGCACCGCGCTGTCGTTCCGCGAGGAGCTGCTGGGCGGCGTGGACGCGCTGCGCGCCGAGCGCGACGCGCTGGTGGCGTGGTTGCGCGGCGAGGGGTTCACCGTCGCCGACTCCGACGCCAACTTCGTGCTGTTCGGCACCTTCCCCGACCGCGGGCAGGTGTGGCAGAGCCTGCTGGTGCGCGGGGTGCTGATCCGCGAGGTGGGTCCGCCCGAGTGGTTGCGGGTCAGCGTCGGCACGCCGGAGGAGATGGCCGCATTCCGAGAAGCTTTGAAGGAGTCCGCATGAGTCGCGTAGGGAAGGTCGAGCGGGGGACGAAGGAGACCAGCGTGCTGGTCCAGATCGACCTGGACGGCACCGGCGAGGTCGACGTCGCCACCGGCGTCGGGTTCTTCGACCACATGCTGGCCCAGCTCGGCAAGCACGGGTCGTTCGACCTGACCGTCAAGACCAGCGGCGACCTGCACATCGACAGCCACCACACGATCGAGGACACCGCGATCGCGCTCGGCCAGGCGTTCCGGCAGGCCCTCGGCGACAAGGCGGGCATCCGCCGCTTCGCCGACGCCTCCATCCCGCTGGACGAGGCGCTCGCGCAGGTCACCGTGGACGTGTCGGGCCGCCCCTACCTGGTGCACACCGAGCCCGCCGGGATGGCCCCGATGATCGGCCCGGAGTACGACACGACGATGACCCGGCACGTGTTCGAGTCGTTCGTGTCCAACGCCCAGGTCGCGCTGCACGTCCACGTCCCCTATGGCCGCAACGCCCACCACATCGTGGAGGCGCAGTTCAAGGCGCTGGCGCGGGCGCTGCGCGACGCGGTCGCCTTCGACCCCAAGGTGCACGGCATCCCCTCCACCAAGGGGGCCCTGTAGCCGTGAACGTGGGCGGAATGGAGCTGTCCTACGTCAACGTCCTGCTGTTCGGGTTGGCGGTGTTCCTGCTGATGGGCGTGATCAGCTTCGTCAAGCAGGGGCTGAAGATCGCCGCGCTGGTGGTGCTGGTGCTGGCGGCGCTGGCGGCGGCCGGGGGAGTGATGTGGGCATGAGCCCGTCGATCGTCGTCCTGGACTACGGTTCGGGCAACCTGCGCTCGGCCGAGCGCGCCTTCGCCCGGCACGACGCCGACGTCACCGTCACCTCCGACTGGGACGCCGCGCTGGCGGCCGACGGCCTGGTGGTGCCGGGCGTCGGCGCGTTCGCCGCCTGCATGGCGGGGCTGCGGGAGATCCGCGGCGAGCAGATCATCGGCCGCCGCCTGGCCGGGGAGCGCCCCGTGCTCGGCATCTGCGTCGGCATGCAGATCCTGTTCGGCAAGGGCGTGGAGCACGGCGTCACCACCGAGGGCTGCGACGAGTGGCCCGGCACCGTCGAGCGCCTGGACGCGCCGGTCCTGCCGCACATGGGCTGGAACACCGTGGACGCGCCCGCCGAGACCGTGCTGTTCCGGGGCATGGACCCCGAGACCCGGTTCTACTTCGTGCACTCCTACGGGGTGCGGCGCTGGGAGCTGGAGCCCGACCCGGCCGGGAACATCAGGCCGCCGCTGGTCACCTGGGCCGAGCACGGCGACCGGTTCGTGGCCGCCGTCGAGAACGGCGCGCTGTGCGCCACGCAGTTCCATCCCGAGAAGTCCGGCGACGCCGGAGCGCAGCTCATCGAGAACTGGCTCAGCACCGTCGGTGAGTAAGGAAAGGGCCAGGAGGCGGGCCGAACGGGAGGCCGCGGCGGCGAAGGCCGCCGCAGAGCGGGCCGAACGCGACGCCCGCCTGGCCCGCCGCCGCGAGCGGCGCGAGCGCCTCACCGCGTGGGTGCCCAGGCCCGTCCGGTACCGGCGCGCGGGCGGCGTGCTCGCGCACAAGCGCCGCGTGCAGAACCGGCTGACGCTGGGCGTCTTCCTGGCGGTGCAGATCGCCGGCTGGTTCCTGCTGGCGACCTGGCCCGCCCGGCTGGCGCTGCTGGCGTTGTCGCTGTTCCTGGTCCCGGTGTTCGTCACCCTGGCCTTCGACCGCCGCCGCTGAGGCGGCCCGATCCGTCCGCCCTCTCCCTGGATAAGGTTTCGCCCATGACACTCACGCTCCTTCCCGCCGTTGACGTCGCCGACGGCCAGGCCGTGCGCCTGGTGCAGGGCGAGGCCGGCACCGAGACCTCCTACGGGGCGCCCCTGGAGGCGGCGCTCGCCTGGCAGAACGCGGGGGCGGAGTGGATCCACCTGGTGGACCTGGACGCGGCGTTCGGGCGCGGCTCCAACCGCGAGCTGCTGGCCGAGGTCACCGGCCGCCTGGACGTGGCCGTGGAGCTGTCGGGCGGCATCCGCGACGACGCCTCGCTGGAGGCCGCGCTCGCCACCGGCTGCCGCCGCGTCAACATCGGCACCGCCGCGCTGGAGGACCCCGAGTGGTGCCGCCGCATCATCGCCGAGTACGGCGACCGCATCGCGGTCGGCCTGGACGTGCGCGGCACCACGCTCGCCGCGCGCGGCTGGACCCGCGAGGGCGGCGACCTGTGGGAGGTGCTGGAGCGGCTGGAGCGCGACGGCTGCCCGCGCTACGTGGTCACCGACGTCACCAAGGACGGCACGCTGCGCGGCCCCAACACCGAGCTGCTGCGCGAGGTGTGCGGGCGCACCGCCAAGCCGGTGGTGGCCTCGGGCGGGGTGTCGTCGCTGGACGACCTGCGCGCCCTGGCCGAGCTGGTCCCGGCGGGCGTCGAGGGCGCCATCGTCGGCAAGGCCCTGTACGCCGGGGCGTTCACGCTCGAAGAGGCGCTGGCGGCCGTCAAGTGATCGAGCGCATCACCTCCGGCGGCCCCTGGGAGGACAAGTTCGGCTACTCCCGCGCGGTCCTGGCGGGCGACCTGGCGCTGGTCGCCGGGTGCACCGCGACCGTGGACGGGGAGGTCGTGCACCCGGGCGACGCGTTCGAGCAGACCCGCACCGCGTTCCAGGTCGGCCTGTGGTCGCTGGAGCGGCTCGGGCTGGGCCGCCAGGACGTGGTGCGCACCCGCATGTACGTCACCGACGCCGCGCACGCCGACGAGGTCGGCCGCGCGCACGGCGAGCTGTTCGGGGAGGTCCGCCCGGTCGCCACGATGGTGGTGGTGGCCGGGCTGATCGACCCGCGGATGCTGGTCGAGGTCGAGATCGAAGCCTATCGGGGGGAACTGTGACCGTCGCGGTCCGCGTGATCCCGTGCCTGGACGTGGACGCCGGGCGCGTGGTGAAGGGCGTCAACTTCCAGAACCTGCGCGACGCCGGCGACCCGGTGGAGCTCGCGCGCCGCTACGACGCCGAGGGCGCCGACGAGCTGACGTTCCTGGACATCACCGCCTCCAGCGGCGACCGCTCCACCACCTACGACGTGGTGCGCCGCACCGCCGAGCAGGTGTTCATCCCGCTGACGGTGGGCGGCGGCGTGCGCACCGTCGGGGACGTCAACACGCTGTTGCGCGCGGGCGCCGACAAGGTGTCGGTCAACACCGCCGCCATCGCCCGCCCGGAGTTCCTGCGCGAGGCCGCGCACCGGTTCGGGTCGCAGTGCGTGGTGTTGTCGGTGGACGCCCGCCGCGCGCCCGGCACGCCGTCGGGGTACGAGGTCACCACGCACGGCGGCCGCAAGGGCACCGGCCTCGACGCGATCGAGTGGGCACGGCGCGGCGAGGAGCTGGGCGTCGGCGAGATCCTGCTGAACTCCATGGACGCCGACGGCACCAAGAACGGCTTCGACCTGGAGATGTTGCGCCGGGTCCGCGCGGAGGTGGCGGTCCCGGTGATCGCCTCGGGCGGCGCGGGCGCGCTGGAGCACTTCGTCCCGGCCGTCGCGGCGGGCGCCGACGCGGTGCTGGCCGCCAGCGTCTTCCACTTCGGCGAGCTGAAGATCTCCGACGTGAAGGACACGCTGCGCGCGGCCGAGTACCCGGTGCGATGACCGTCGCGCTCGCCACCTTCGCCGCCTTCCCCGAGGGCTCCGACGACGTGGTCGCGCTGCGCGCGGCCCTCGCCGGCCTCGGGGTGGCGGCGGTCCCGGCGATCTGGGACGACCCGGACATCGACTGGGCCGCCTTCGACCTGGTCGTGGTGCGCTCCACCTGGGACTACACCGACCGGCGCGCGGAGTTCCTGGCGTGGGCGGACGGCGTCCCGCGCCTGCTCAACGACGCCGCCGTGCTGCGCTGGAACACCGACAAGCGCTACCTGCGCGACCTCGCCGGGGCGGGCGTGCCGGTCGTGCCGACGTTGTGGGACCCGCCGGACCCGCCCGCCGACTGGCCCGAGTACGTGATCAAGCCCGCGGTGTCGTCCGGGTCGCGCGACACCGCCCGCTGGCGCGCGGGCGAGGAGGACCGGGCCCGCGAGCACCTGCGCGCGCTGCTGTCGGCGGGCCGCACCGCGATGGTGCAGCCGTACCTGTCGGCGATCGACACCGCCGGGGAGACCGCGCTGCTGTTCTGCGACCGCGAGTTCAGCCACGCGGCCCGCAAGGCCCCGATCCTCGCGGCGGGCACCGGCGTCCTGGACGCCCCGAACGGCGGCCAGATCACCGCGGCGTCTGCGACGCCCGAGCAGCTCGCCGTGGCGCACCGCGCGCTGGAGGCCGTCTCCGGCGACCTGCTGTACGCGCGCGTGGACCTGGTGCCGGACCCGGACGGCTCCCCGGTCCTGATGGAGCTGGAGCTGACCGAACCGGCCCTGTTCCTGGAGCACGCCCCCGGCTCCGCCGCACGCTTCGCGGAGGCCATCGCCGAGCGGTTGTGAGCCGCGCGGCTACTCCACGTCGGATTCGGGGTCGGGCACGGTCTTCTTCGGCGACGCCTCCACGATCGGCAGCAGCACCGCCGAGGGGTGGTCGGGGTCGTGGAAGAGCTCCTGGTCGGCCGCGACCATCGTGCGGGCGGTCAGCAGGGGCTCGCCGGTGCCGGGGTTGGCGGCGACCTTGGGGTAGGCGCCGCTGGCGACGTGCACCCGCACGCGGTGGCCGCGCCGGAAGCGGTGCGCGGTCGGCCACAGGTCGATCGCGACGCGGCGCACGCCCTCGGTGCCCACCGGCTTGTCGGCGAGGGGCCTATCCGGGTTGATGCGGAGGCCGCCTTCGCAGACGTTGCGGGAGGTGCCGTCCGGTGACACGTCCAGCAGCCGCACGACGAAGTCGGTGTGCTCGCGGCTCGACCGCACGAACAGGTCGGCGTACACCGGGCCGATCACGTCCAGGTCGTCCTTGAGGACCGGCGAGGAGAACACCAGCACGTCGTCGCGCGTCTCCAGCGGCCGGTTGTCCACCGGCTTGGAGCTGCCCAGGAGCGTCGGGCCGCCGAGCGCGGGGGTGGGGCGGGCCGGGTCGAAGCGGTAGGTGCTGGGCTCGTGGTCCTGCGGCCCGTCCTCGCCCAGTCCGCCGCCCGCGTGCAGGTGCCAGCGCTCCTGCCGCATGCCGGGCGGCGGCCAGTCGTCGTAGTCGCGCCACTCGCGCGCGCCCACCACGTACAGCCGCACCGGGTGCTCGCGCAGGCCCGACGGGTCGCCGCGCAGGTGCGCGCGGAACCACGCCAGCGACTCGCGGAACGACACCAGCCCGTGCCGCGCGTCGGTGTGCCACCACGGCCCGACCGTCAGGTACGGCCGCCGCCCGGCCGCGCGCAGCGCCAGGTAGTCCTTCAGTTCCCACGGCAGGAAGATGTCGAACCAGCCGCCCAGGAATGTCACCGGCGCCTCGATCCCGCCGACCGAGGCGCTGAAGTCGCGGGTGTTCCAGTAGTCGCCGCCGGGCTCGTGGTTGGCCAGCAGGTCCTGGTAGAAGCGCATCGGCGCGCCGCCGGTCAGCATGTCCAGCTCCGCCAGCGGACGCCCGGACCGGGCCGCGCGCAGCGCCCGCCGCCGCGACAGCAGCGGCGCGGTGAGCATGCCGAGGGGCTGCTGCTGGCGGCTGGTCAGGTCGGTCCACGACAGCGTGGACTCCAGCGCGAACGAGCCGCCCACGTACGCGGCGTCGCGGAACGAGGAGGCGGTGATCTGCATCGCCATCGCCTTCAGCTCGGGCGCGGCCTCGGCGGCCAGCGCCCACGCCGAGTACCCGAGGTAGCTGGCGCCGTAGGTGGCGAACGTGCCGCCGAACCACGGCTGCTTCCGCAGCCACTCCACGGTGGCGACGCCGTCGTCGCGCTCGCTGCCCAGCGGGTCGAACTCGCCGCCGGACCCGAACGTGCCGCGCGCGCTCTGCACCACGAGCTGGAACCCGAACGGCACGAACGGCAGCCCGTTCAGCACCGAGGCGGGGCCGCGCCGCCCGTAGGGGGTGCGCACGAGGATGGTCGGCGGCGGGCGGCGGACGCCCACCGGGACGTAGCGGTCGGCGAGCAGCGTGACGCCGTCCGCCATGGGCACCGGCAGGTCGCGCTGCACGGTGTAGCGGGGGAGTCGGAGGGGCGCGGCGGGCAGGAGGTCCCTGAGGGCCATGCGTTCTCCAGCAGGCCGTACGAACCTGGCGGGGGCGGGTTTCCGTCGGCCGGATCGGGGGCTACTGACTGGTAACGGTAGCCGGTGAATCCGCCGACGGCATCCCGCCAGGTCAGCGGGGCGCGATCAGCGCGTTCCGGTCAGCAGCTCCCACGGGTCGCCGTCCAGCGCGCCGAGCTCGGCGGCCCAGGCGTGCTCGTCGCCGTACTCCTCGCGCCACGACCACAACCGCAGCGTGGTCCGGTGCAGCGGGTGCTCGGCGGTGACGCCGATCGCGCCGTGCACCTGGTGCGCGATCGCAGCGACCTCGCCCGCCGCGCGCGACGCGTTGGCCTTGGCGGAGGCGACCGCGACGGGATCGTCCGGCGTCCGGACGGCCGCGCGTACCGCGACGTCGGCGACGACGACCTCACCAGCCATCTCCGCGAGCAGGTGCTGCACGGCCTGGAAGCGCCCGATCGGGCGGCCGAACTGCTCGCGCTCGCCCGCGTACGCCACGGCCAGCTCCAGCGCGCGCCGCATCGCCCCGGTGAGCTGCACGGCCCGCGCGAGCGCGCCCCAGCGCCGCAGCTCGGCGGGCGTCACGGGGCAGGGCGCGACGGCTTCGGCCGCGTCGAACACCAGATCATCGCGGGGCTCGCCCGCCAGATTCGCGCCCTCGGTGACCTGCGCGGGATCGAGGATCGCCACCGACCCGTCGGCGAGCACGACGCACCGCGCCGCCCGTCCCCAGGGGACACGGCGCAGCGGGCCGCCCGACGGGCCGTGCGCGACGGTCAGCGGCCCGGACGGCACCGGCAGCCCGGCGGCGGCCAGCAGCCGTCCGGCCAGCCATCCGGTCTCGGCCAGCGGCACCGGCGCGCCGTGGTACCCGGCCGCGCGCAGCAGCACGGCGGCGTCCTCCAGCGTGCCGCCGCTGCCGCCCGCCTCCTCGGGCACGCCCACCAGCGTCAGCCCGGCGTCCTCCAGCGCGGGCCACGGGTCGGGCGCGGCCATGATCTGGTGCGCGGTCTCCTCCAGCAGCTCGCTCATCACCGCACCCCCAGGCCGCGCGCCACGATGCCGCGCAGGATCTCGTTCGTGCCGCCGCGCAGCGTGAACCCCGGCGTCTGCGCCACCGCCTCGGCCAGCGCCCGCGCCAGGGGATCGGCCGAGCCGGGGTCGGGCTCGACCGCCGTGTGCCGCCGCACCGTCTCGACGACCTCGCGCTCGAACCGGGTTCCGAGATCCTTCACCAGGGCCGCCGGGAGGTCGGGCGTGCGGCCCTGGGCCAGCGCCCCGGCCACGCCCAGCGACGCTTGCCGCAGCGCCCACAGTCGCGCCAGTAGGCCGCCGACGGCGTTCCGGGCACCGGCTTCGTCGGCGCGCTCGGCCAGCAGGCGGATCAGCAGGAACGTGCTGAGCAGGCGTTCGGGGCCACTGCGCTCGTAGGCCAGCTCGGCGGTGACCTGCCGCCAGCCGTCGCCGATCTGGCCCAGCACCATGGCGTCAGGGACGAAAGCGCCGTCGAACACGACCTCGTTGAAGTGGTGCCCGCCCGTCATCGCGAGGATCGGCCGCACCGTGACGCCCTCGGCAGGCAGCGGCACGATGAACTGGCTCAGACCCGCGTGCCGATCGTCCCCAGCAGAGGCGCTGCGCGCCAGCACCAAAATCGCGTGCGCCAGGTGAGCGCCGCTCGTCCACACCTTGGTGCCGTGCAGCCGCCATCCACCCGGCACACGCTCGGCGCGCGTGCGGACCGACGCCAGGTCAGACCCCGAATCGGGCTCGCTCATCCCGATCGCGAAGAAGCACTCGCCGCGCGCGATCGCGGGCAGGAACTCCTGCCGCTGCTCCTCGGTCCCGTTGGCCAGGATGCTCGGCCCGACCTGCCGGTCGGAGATCCAGTGCGCGCCCACCGGTGCTCCGGCGGCCAGCAGCTCTTCGATCACCACGAACCGCTCCAGCGGCGACCGCCCGTGCCCGCCGTACCGCGCGGGCAGCGTCATGCCGAGCCAGCCCTGCTCGCCGAGGCGGCGGCTGAAGGCGGGGTCGGCGCCGGTGAGCCAGCAGT
Organism: Actinomadura hibisca NBRC 15177; assembly: GCF_001552635.1. GTDB lineage: Bacteria > Actinomycetota > Actinomycetes > Streptosporangiales > Streptosporangiaceae > Spirillospora > Spirillospora hibisca. Next base: position 38,938 of record NZ_BCRO01000079.1, read on the forward strand.
CGCAGCGCGGCGTGAACGGCTCGTCCGCGAGGAACCCCCGGACCCGTGCGCGCAGCGCGGCGGTCTCGGGCGGCAGGGTCCCCGGGTCCAGATCCGGCAACGTCGCCACATGCGCCTCCTTGAGATCCGCAGGTGAGGTTACCGGGACGGCGGCGCGCCCCGGTCAGTGACCCCTTACCGGATCGGACGACCCTGGCGGACGCCGGGCGGGTCTGTCATCGTGACGCCAGAAGAGCCGCGATCTCCTGGGGGACCAGCATGTGGGCCGCACCGCCGCACGCACCGCCGAGGGGAGGCCCGAGCGCGGGCTGGTACAGCGTCCCGGCCGTCCTGGTGACGGCGGTGGTGATCTGGACGGTGCTGTTCGTCGCGGGGAACGTCGACGACCTGAACGCGGCGGGCGGCCCCTCCGCCACCGGCGACTCCGAGTCGGGCGTGGTCGTGCGCCTGGCCGGTGGACACGGCTACTTCCTGTACGTCGGCCGCAACGCGCCCGCGCCCACCTCCTGCGCGGTGGACGCCGACGGGACGCGGGCCCAGGTCGCCCTGACCCGCAAGAACTCCTGGAGCGCGAGCGCCGAGACGGGCCGCCGCTACACCGCGACGTTCCAGGCGCCCGTGACCGGCGAGGCCCGCCTGACCTGCCAGGGCACCCGCGGCCGGATGCTGGTGAAGCCGGACGACACGGTCGCGGGCTACCTCGGCCTGACGATCATGGGCGGCGCGGGGGCGCTGGTGCTGGCGGGCGTGGTGTGGGCGGTGGTCTTCGTCCGCCGCAACAACGCCCGACGCCGCACCACCGCCCCGCCCACGGGCTACCCGCCGGGCCCGTCGTACCCCTACGCCTGACCCGCCCCCACCGGCGAGCCCGGCCCACACGTCCGGCCCGGCGTCCAGCCGTCCCGGTGGCCGGTGCAGGTCATGATCGCGGCGCCGCGCCCGGTAAGAGATCATTTACCTTGATCATGTGACCTCCCCTCCCGGCGCGGCGCACCACCCCCGGCCGCCGTTCCCGCCCCGGCGCAACGGCCTGGCCACCGCCGCCTTCGTGCTCGGCGTGCTCGGCTTCCTCACCTGCGCTCTCACCTCGCTGTTCGCGGTCGTCTTCGGGCACGTCGCCGCCGCGCAGACCCGCAGGAGCGGCGAGCTGGGCCGCGGCACGGCCCAGGCCGGGGCGGTGCTGGGCTGGCTGGGGATCCTGCTCGGGCCCGTGTTGTGGCTCTTCCTCCTCGCCGCCACCGGCGCCGGGGACGCCCTCGCGGAGTGGATCAACGAGCAGGGCACCGGCTGACGGTCAGGAGGCGGCGTCCTTGGCCAGGTGGCGGCCGATCACCATGCGCTGGATCTGGTTGGTGCCCTCGAAGATCTGCATCACCTTGGCCTCGCGCATGTAGCGCTCCACCGGGAAGTCGCGGGTGTAGCCGTAGCCGCCCAGGACCTGCACGGCGTCCACGGTCACCTTCATCGCCGCGTCGGTGGCCACCAGCTTGGCGATCGACGCCTGGCGGCCGAACGGCAGGCCGCGGTCCTTGCGGCGGGCCGCCTCCAGGTAGGTCGCGCGGGCCGACTCGACCGCCGCCGCCATGTCGGCCAGCAGGAACGACAGGCCCTGGTTGGCGATGATCGGGCGGCCGAACTGCTCGCGCTGGGCGGCGTAGGACACCGCGTGGTCCAGCGCGCCCTGGGCGAGGCCGACCGCGCAGGCGGCGATGCCGAGGCGGCCCGAGTCCAGCGCCGACAGCGCGATCGGGAAGCCCTGGCCCTCGGTGCCCAGCCGCCGGGCGGCGGGCACCCGCGCGTCGTCGAAGACCAGCTGGGCGGTGGTGGAGCCGGTCAGGCCCATCTTGCGCTCGGGCGCGCCGAACGACAGCCCGTCCATGCGGCCGTCGGTCAGGAAGCAGGAGATGCCGCGGCCGCCGTCGTCGGAGGTGCGGGCGAACAGCACGTAGAAGTCGGCCTCGCCGCCGTGGGTGATCCACATCTTGGTGCCGTTGACGCGGTAGTGCTCGCCCTCGGCGGTCGCGCGGGTGGTCAGCGCGCCCGCGTCCGAGCCCGCCTGCGCCTCCGACAGCGCGTATCCGCCGAGCAGCTCGCCGCCCAGCATCTCGGGCAGGCGCTCGCGCTGCCCGGCCGAGCCGAACGCCGCCAGCGGGTAGCACGACAGGGTGTGCACGCTGACGCCCACGGCCACCGACGCCCACACCGACGCGATCTCCTCCAGCACCTGGAGGTAGACCTCGTAGGGCTGCCCGCCGCCGCCGTCCTGCTCGGGGTAGGGCAGGCCGAGCAGCCCGGCGCGGCCGAGCAGGCGGAACACCTCGCGCGGGAAGTCGGCGGCCTCCTCGGCGGGGGCGGCGCGGGGGACGAGCTCCTTGCGGACCAGCTCGCGGGTCAGCGCGATGAGGTCCTCGGCTTCGGGGGTGGGAAGCATACGTTCAGCGGGCATGCCCCCATCTTGGCGGATCAGCCCGCCAGCTCGCGCTCCAGAGGGGTGCGAAAGCGGGGCGTGACCCGCACGTCACCCATCCAGGCGGCGATGCGGGCGGCCTCGGCGTCGATCGCGGCGGCCGCGTCCGCGCCCACGTCCTCCAGCAGCCGGACGGCGACCTCGCCGTCGGCGCGCTGGGCCCAGCCGCCGACGATCCGGCCCTCCCACCACACCGTGGGGCCGATGTTGCCGTTGCGGTCGAACAGCGCGGGCCCGTGGTCGCCGAGGAACCAGCCGCGCTCCCGCCAGCCCATCGGGGTGGGGTCGAGGGCCGGCAGCAGCGCCGCCCACGGCCCGGCGTCGGGGACGGGCTCCAGGTCGTCGGCCAGCACCAGGCCGGTGCCGCCGCCCTCCAGCTCGACTTCGGCGACCTCCAGCAGGGCGAGGGCCTTGCGGACCTCGCCCAGGGTCCAGCCCGTCCACCACTTCAGGTCCGAGATCGGGGCCGGGCCGAACGAGTGCAGCCAGGACCGGACCAGGTCGGCGCGGGCCTGGTCCGCCGGGACCTGCGGGACGCCGTCGGGCAACCACGCCTCGATCGGGGTCCACCTGTACTGGCTGCTGATCCACGACCCGTTGGGGCGGCCCCGAACGATCAGGCCCTCGCAGCCCAGCGTCACCAGCACCCAGGTCGTGATGCTGACGGGCTTGGAGTAGGACTTGCCGGGGGCCGGGTTCACCTTCGTGCGCAGCCGGGGCTCGGCGGCGCTGAGTTGCGCGCCGGTCGCCTCGCCGAGGTCGAGCAGGACGCGGTGGGTGTCCTTCTCGACCGCGCGCCACCACGACTCCACGTCGGGGATCGACCCCTCCTGCTCCAGGAACCGGGAGTAGGTGCGGCGCTGCTTGGCGGCCAGCGCGTCGGCGCAGGACGCCTGGAGCACCGGCACCAGCTCGGTGGGCGCCACGAACATGGTGCGGCGCATCGCCAGCATCCGCAGCAGCGTGCGGTCGTCGTACAGGGCCCGCTCGACGTCGGCGGGCGCGGCCGTCGCGGTGCGCGCGGCGACCGACAGGAACACCGTGGCCGGGTCGGTGGCGTGCAGGACGGTCAGGGACCGGGCGACGGCGGCGACGTCGCCGGTGCGGGCGGCCGGGGCCAGCCGGTGGCGGGACGCCAGCCGGGCCCGTCGCTGCGCCGTGCTGATGAGGGGCATGGGCGCAGCCTAGGACCCGGCACCGACAGTTCCGGGGCCGGCCGGTTCCGGGTCAGCCGCTGTGGGAGATCTTGACGACGACGTTCTCCTTGGTGACGGAGGTGACGTCGACGTTGAAGCCGTCGGCCTGCTGCTCGGCCTCCAGCGGCACCGACACCTGCTGGCCGCCGATCCTGAGGTTGACGGTGTCGCCCTGCACGCCCACCAGCTCGACCTTGGCGCCCAGGATGTTGGCGCTGGCGTTCACGCCGCGGTCGAAGGTGATGGTGCAGGAGTTGACCGAGCAGTCGGTCGAGGTGTTCTCCCCGCCGCACGCCGCGGCGGCGCCGAGCGGCAGCAGGAGCAGCGGGAGCGCTCGGGCGGAGCGGGCCAGGGTCCGGCGGGAAGTGGTGATCATGTCGTCGAGTCTACGAAGCGGGTACGGGCTGTTTCGTCCTCTTCGGGGGTGAACCGCGGCGGCCCGGAGTGGTACCCCGTGATGATCCTGGGGCGCGGCCGGAACCACGCGCGCCCGCGCCGCGTCGAAACGCGGTCATCCGCCGTGGTGGGCGCCGTTCATGACCTCCCCGCCCAGGTCCTGGCGCAACGCCTGGAGGGTCTGTGGAGCGCCGACCGCGACCCAGCGGGTGCCCACCAGGTACGAGCCGCCCCACGGCTTGGCCTCCTCCAGCCACGCCCGCTGTCCCTGGTCGGTGCTGAACCCGACCAGCGTGTAACGGCCCTCGCCGGTCCGGCAGGCGCCCTGGCGCAGCTCGTCGGCGGCGCGCTTGCCGGTCAGCGTGCAGCCGGTCCTGGCCGCGAGCTGCTCGATGGTCGCCGGTGCGGCGGCCTTGCCGCCGCCGTGGCCCGGGTGGGACGCCTCGCCGGACGCGCCGGTGCAGCCGGCCGCCAGGGGCACGAGCAGCGCGGCCCCGCCCAGCAGTGCCGTCCGGCCGAAGTGGTGCAGCAGTCCCATGATCGCCCGTCCTCCTACGCAGGATGCGAGATGCGGTTCGACGGGCAGTACGCGGCCGGCGGGCCGGGGGTTCAGCGGCGGGCCGGGCGGGGGAGCGCGGGGACGCGGCGCGTCAGATCATGCGCGCGGCGGCGGTGGCGCGGATTCCGGGCTCTTCGGCGGCGTCGTGGTGCAGCCGTTGCAGGCGGGTCCGGGTCTCCTGGGTGAGCGGGGCGAGCTGGACGGCGATCTCGCGCACCCCCTCCTCGCAGTCCCACAGGCCCTCCACGGTGAAGGACTCGGCGGTGTGCGGGGCGGTGCGGGTCAGCGCGGTCAGCACGCGCGGGCGCAGGTAGGCGTAGGTGGATTCGGTCCAGGCGGTCTTCAGCAGCGGGACGGCCTCGCCCGCGCGCAACCGGCCCAGCCCTTCGATGGGCCCGGCGGACTCGCCCCAGGCGCGGCGGGCCACGGCGTCGTCCAGGGTCCGCATCAGCAGCGGTATGTCCTGGCGTGTGCCGTGTCTGGCCAGGATGCGCAATCCCATGTCGGCGCAACCGCCCTGCGAGGCGGCCCATTCGCGGGCGCGCGGGAGCGTCTCCGGGCCGCCGAACTCGCGCAGGGCACGGCGGACCACGCCGCCCCAGCGACTGTCGGCGCGCTGCGGCAGCACCTCCTCGGCCAGGTCGAGAAGGCCGGGGGAGCGGCGTCTGCCCAGCTCGAAGATCGCGGAGACGGCGCCCTCGTCGCCGCGCCGGGCCAGCTCCAGCAGCTCGTCCTCGGTGCGGGCGGGACGTTCGGCGGCCGGGCCGGGCCGCCGCAACCGTCCGGCGGGCCGTCGCCGCTCCAGCGCCGCCGCGACGCGCGGCTGCCGGTCCGCCCAGCTCTCGATCACCGGATTGTGCGGCCCGGCCACCAGGTGGTCCAGCTCCGCCTCGTCGCAGCGCGCCGCCGCCAGCCGGTCCAGGCCGATGGTCAGGGCGGGGTCGCGCAGGGCCACGAGCTCGTCCAGGGCGTCGAACCAGTGCGTGCCCTCCTCGGTGTACCCGCGCAGCACCTCGGCCGCCTCGCGGCGGCTCAGCCGCACCAGGTCGGCCAGCACCGCCAGCGGCAGCGCCGAACGCCACCCGTCGGGATCGGTGAGGTCGTCCGGATCGAACAGGAACTCGGCCAGCGGCCCGGTCGGCAGCTCCAGGTCGACCATCAGGCGCGCGTAATACAGCGCCCGGTCCTCGCACTGCCGGTCCCAGCGTGGATCGCGGAGCACGCAGTCGTACACGTACTCCCCGGCGCCCCTTCGATCGGCCGCGCGGCGCGCGGCCCGGCCCAGACCTCGCTGCAACTGTCCGTGCAGCGTGCTCGATGCTTCCAACACGACCTCATGGCTGTTCACCCCAGCAGAATGCGCAGCAGACCAGATATCGGGCAAGTGCTTTAGCGGCGGCACCGCCCTCAGATCGTGCGCTGGGCGATCCACGACTCGTGCAGGCCCGCGTAGACGCCGGGCTCGGCGACCAGCGCGGCGTGCGGCCCGCGCTGCACAATCCGGCCCGCGTCGAACACGATCACCTCGTCGGCGGCCTCGGCCGTGGACATCCGGTGCGCGATCGAGATGGCGGTGCGGCCCCGCGTCACCCCGTCCAGCGCCCGCTGGAGGCGCACCTCGGTGGCCGGGTCGACCGCCGAGGTGGCCTCGTCCAGCACCAGCAGGTCGGGGTCGGCGATGTAGGCGCGGGCCAGCGCCACCAGCTGCCGCTCGCCCGCCGACAACGACTCGCCGCGCTGCCCGACCGGCGTGGCCAGCCCGCGCGGCAGGCCCTCCAGCCAGTCGGCGAGCCCCAGCTCGGTCAGCGCCAGCTCCAGGTCCTCGTCGGTGGCGTCCTGCCTGCCGTAGCGGATGTTGTCGGCCAGCGAGGCGTCGAACAGGAACCCGTCCTGCGGCACCATCACGATCCGCTCGCGCAGCGACGAGAACCGCACCCGGTCCAGCGGCACGCCGTCCACCAGCACCCGGCCGGTGGTGGGGTCCATGAGCCGGGTCAGCAGCTTGGCGAAGGTCGTCTTGCCCGAGCCGGTCTCGCCGACGATCGCGATCCGGGTGCGCGGCGCGATCTCCACGTCCACCCCGTGCAGCACCGGCGGCCCGCCCGGGTAGGCGAACCCGACGCCCTCGAACCGCACCTCGATCGGGCCGCGCGGCAACGTCTCGCCCCGCTCGCCGGGGTCGGCCACGTCGGGCTCGGTGTCCAGCACGCCCAGCACGCGCCGCCACCCGGCGATCGCGTTCTGCGCCTCGTTCAGCACCTCGGTGGCGGTCTGCATGGGGCTGACGAACAGCGTCACCAGGAACAGGAACGCCACCAGCTCGCCGGCCGTCAGGTGCCCGCCCACGCCCAGCAGCGTGCCCGCGACCACCACGGCGGCGGTCGCGAGGGCCGCGACCAGCTCGCTGACCGGGAACGTCATCGCCACCAGGCCCTGCGCGCGGGTCTGCGCCCGCCGGGTCGCCGCGACGGTCTCGTCCACCTTGCGCGCGGTGCGCTCCTCCGCCCCGTAGGCGCGGATCACCGACGCGCCCACCACCGACTCGCTGACGGCCGCCAGCAGGTCGCCGGTGCGCTCGCGGACCCGCGTGTAGGCCCCCGAGACCAGCCGCTGGAACCGGCGCAGCGCCAGCGCCAGCGGCACGAACGCCGCCCACACCAGCAGCGCCAGTGGCCAGGAGTACACCGCCATCAGCACGCTGGCCACCACCAGCTGGCCCAGCGAGATGATGATCATCAGCCCGCCCCACTGCATGAACTGGCTGATCTGGTCCACGTCGCCGGTCACCCGCGACACCAGCGCGCCGCGCCGCTCGCCGCTCTGGGTGAGCATGGACAGGTCGTGCACGTGCCGGAACGCCCTGACCCGCAGCGCGGCCAGGCCCGTCTCGGTGGTCCGGTACAGCCGCACGTTCATCGCGTACGCGCTCACCGCGGTGATCAGCACCACCACCGCGCACAGCAGCACCGCGGTGCGGATGAACCCGATGTCGGGCCCGTGCGCGCCGGTCACGCCCCGGTCGATGGTCTGCTGCACCGCGATCGGCACCACCACCCGGCCCGCCGTCGCGACCAGCGCCAGCAGCAGCGTGCCCGCCAGCCCCGCCCGGAACTCCGGGGACAGCCGCAGGCCCCGGCGCAGGGTGCTGACCGCGCCCTCGCCGATGGAAGTCTCGCTCAGCGCCGTCACTTCAGCACCCCGTCCTCTACTCCGCCCTCGATGTCGCCGGTCCCGCCCGGTTCCAGCGCCTCCTGCTCGGCCTCGGCCCGCTCGTAGGCGTTCACGAGGTTGCGGTAGCCGGTCGAGCGGACCAGCAGCTCGGCGTGCGTCCCGCGGTCGGAGACCCGGCCGTGCTCCAGGTAGACCACCTCGTCGGCCAGCGCGATCGTCGCCTTGCGGTAGGCCACCACGATCACCGTCGCGCCGGTGCGGTCGCCGGACCGCCCGTCCTGTCCGACTTGCCTGGACTGCCCGGCGCGCAGCGCCGCCAGGATGCGGGCCTCGACCTGCGGGTCCACCGCCGACGTCGCGTCGTCCATCACCAGCAGCCGGGGCCGCCGCACCAGGGCCCGCGCCAGCGCCAGCCGCTGCCGCTGGCCGCCCGACAACGTCGCGCCGCGCTCGCCGACCTGGGTGTCCAGGCCGTCGGCCAGCGCCGCCACGAACCCGTCGGCCTGCGCCAGCCGCAACGCCTCCCAGACCCGCTCGTCGGGCAGGTCGGCGCCCAGCGTGATGTTGCCGCGCACGGTGTCGTCGAACAGGAACGTCTGCTGCGGCACCAGCGCGGCGGTGTCGGCGACGCCGCCCGCCCGCAGGTCCCGCACGTCGACACCGTCCAGCAGCACCGTGCCCTCGGCCGGGTCCACCAGCCGCACCAGCAGCGAGGTCAGCGTGGACTTGCCCGAGCCGGTCGGGCCGACGATCGCGATCGTGCGGCCCGCCCCGGCGTCGAACGACACCTCGTGCAGCACGTCCCCGGGCTCCACGTCCTCGCCCTCGTCCTCGGCCGATTCGTAGCCGAACCGCACCGCCCGCACCTCCAGCGACGCCGCCGCGTCCCCGCCGGGCTCGGCCGCGCCGTAGGGCAGCGACCCGCCCGCGTCCAGCACGCCCCGGACCCGCCGCCAGCCCACGACGCTGCGCGGCACCTCGGCCAGCACCCAGCCCAGCGCGCGGATCGGCCAGGCCAGCAGGGTGAACAGGTACGCCACGTTCACCAGGTCCCCGGCGCTCATCGCGCCCGCCTGCAACCGCAACGACCCGATCAGCAGGACCGCCAGCACGCCCAGGCTGGGCAGCGCCTCCAGCACCGGGTCGAACAGCCCGCGCACCCGGCCCACCTGGATGTTCGCGTCGCGCAGCGCGTCGGCCGCCTCCTCGAACCGCTCGGTCTCGGCCTGCTCGCGGCCCAGCGTCTTGACGACCAGGCCGCCCTCGAAGCTCTCGTGCGCGACCTCGCTGACCTCGGCGCGCAGCTGCTGCGCCCGCGTCGCCACCGGCGCCAGCCTGCGCTGGTACACCACGTTCAGCAGGGCGATCGCCGGGAACACCAGGAATCCCACCACCGCCACCGTGACGTCGGTCAGCACGATCGACACCGCCGCGATGACCAGCATGAACACCACGCCCACCGCCATCGGCAGCGGCGCGATCGGCGCCCAGGACGCCTCCACGTCGGCGTTGGCGTTGGACAACAGCTGCCCGGTGGGGTGCCGGTGGTGCCAGGCCAGCGGCAGCCGCAGGTACTGCCGGGTCACCGCGCGCCGGTACTCGGCCTGCATCCGGTACTGCATCAGCCCCGCGTAGAAGCGGCGGCCCGCCACGCCCAGCGCCTTCAGGGCCGCCACCCCGATGATCAGCGCCGCCGCGCCCGCCAGCGCGCCCGCCGTGGTGCGCCCGGACCGGAACGCCGGGAGCATCACGTGCTCGGTCGCCCAGCCCAGCACCTGCGCGGTGCCGACCGTCATCAGCGCGTACAGGGCGCTGGCCAGCACCGACAGCGCGAACACCCGGGGCTCGGCCTTGATCGCGACCCACAACACCGCCATCCCCTCCCGGAGGATGCGCGGATTGACGCGGGGGGCTCCTGGTGGCACGGCACGACTCCTTCAAGCACGGTGAGGCCCGGGGGTGGCGCCCCCGCGTGGCGGACACGTGGCGGACGGCGGGGGCTGCGGGCCTGCACATGCCTACCATCCGGCGGGTGCGGTTATTCCCTTGCGGCCAGGCATGCCTTACCTCTGGCCAGCCGGGACCCGGCCGCGCCCGCCTCCGGACCGACCCCGGACCGACCCCAGGCCGACCCCTGCCCGACCCCTGCCCGACTCTGCCGCGCGCTTGGGACGCCCCGCCGAGGGGACGATCCGGCCGAGACGCGCGCCGCTCTCCGTCGTGTCCGGAATGCCGCCCTCGGCAGAGGCGTTACGACGGGATTGGCAGCGGCCTACGAGTTGTCACCGCGCGCCCTTCACACCGTTGACAAAAGTGCCAACGCCGTCGGGATTGTTTGTGCGCCTTAGTGGGCAACGGAGCGCACCTTCGGAGCGGGAGCGCAGGTCACCGCCGTGGACACGAGGGGAAAGGCCGACTCTGCGGATAAGAATTGCCCGTTTTGTCCCGGGAAGGATTATGTTCTCCGCCAGGTCGACGTGTCCCCGGCCCCTGCGGGCACGCCCCCGCAAGGCGGGGCGCGCGCCCCGCCACGCCATGGGCGCGGGGGCCGGACGACCGTCGCACGGCTCAGGATCATGGCCGCCACCGCGGGTGTCAAGACCCTGACCGAGAACGGTTGGAACCTTTAACGAGCGGGTAACGACCTGGTTCGCCAAGGGGTGAATCGCAAGGGTTGCGGCACCTCCGCATTACGCGGAACCGGTGATACGGTGGGGTCGTCGGTTGCAGTCGTGGTTCTCGATCGTTTGGTTGGACGCCCGCGAACTGATGGCAGCGGGCGTTTTGGCTTTTCCGGGACCTGCCGGCGGCGAGAGCGTTCCGCAGCGACCGCGCCGGGTCCACGAGGTGTGGGCCCACGTTTTGCCGCAAGGAGAAAGACATGCCCCAGCAGGGCACCGTGAAGTGGTTCAACGCCGAAAAGGGCTTCGGGTTCATCGCCGTGGACGGCGGCGGGCCGGACGTCTTCGTGCACTACTCGGCGATCCAGTCCTCCGGCTACCGCACCCTGGACGAGAACCAGCGGGTTCAGTTCGAGGTGACGCAGGGTAACCGTGGCCCGCAGGCCGACCAGGTCGTCCCCCTGTAACACCGCAGTCGTACGTCAGGGCCCGCGTCCCGGGAGGGATGCGGGCCCTTTCGTTTTCTCCCCCCGTACGATGCGCCGCGCCCGGCTTCCGGAGCGGGCGCGGCCGGGGTTCGCGGGCGGGGTCCGTGCGGGCGGCCGCGAGGACCCGGCAGAATGAGGCCCATGTCCGCTCGCCCGTCCAATCTGGACCCCAAGATCGCCGAACGCCTCAAGCGCGACCCCAACGGCCTCGTCCCGGCCATCGCCCAGCAGTACGACACCGGTGAGGTGCTCATGCTGGGGTGGATGGACGACGAGGCGTTGCACCGCACCCTCACCACCGGCCGCTGCACCTACTGGTCGCGCAGCCGCCAGGAGTACTGGGTGAAGGGCGAGTCCTCCGGCCACCAGCAGTGGGTGAAGTCGGTCGCCCTCGACTGCGACGCCGACGCGATCCTGGTGAAGGTGGACCAGGTCGGCGCGGCCTGCCACACCGGCGACCGCACCTGCTGGGACGCCGACGTGCTCGACGCCGTGGTGGGGGAACGGCCGACGTCGTCATGACGCCCGCGCGCGAACGCGGCCTGGCGGCGCTGGCGTGCGCCGCCGGGGCCGGGCTCACGCTGCTGGCCGCCGGGCGCCCCTGGGCCACCGTCCGGGCGCGCGACGCGATCACCCCGTTCGGCCTGGAGCTGACCGGCCGCGATCTCGGCGCGCTGCCCGGCGGCCTCGGCTGGGCCGCGCTCGCGGGGCTGGCGGTGCTGTTCGCCACGCGCGGCCGGGTCCGCGCCGGGCTCGGCGCGCTGCTGGCGGTGTTCGGCGTGGTCATCGCCGTCTCTTCGGCCACCGCGGTCCGGGCCGGTGACGTGCGCGCCGCCGCCGGGGGCAAGAGCACCCTGCTGCGCCTGGCCGAGCAGACCACCGTGCAGGTCGGGCCCTGGTGGGCGGTGTCGCTGGCCGGGGGCGTGCTGGTCGCGGCCGCCGGGCTGGTCACGCTGCTGCGCGGCGCCCGCTGGCCGGGCATGTCGGCCCGCTACGAGCGCCAGGGCGCGGCTCCCGCCGGTCCCGCGCGCGCCCGGACCGCCGACCGCGACGCGGCCGGGTTGTGGAAGTCCCTGGACCGGGGCGAGGACCCCACCGAGGACACCGCCGACGAACCCGCCGACACCACCGACACCGCCGCAGGGCCGGTCGCGAAGCCGACCGGCCGGACCGCCGACGAACCCGCCGGGAGCCCGGCCGCCGGCGAGTCCCGCCCGTCATGACCACCGAGGGCGGGCTGGTGCTGGTGGCCGAGCACGAGCCCGCCGTCGCCGAGCTCCAGCGCCGCTACCTGGCCCGCGAGGGCTACGAGGTGCAGATCGAGCCCGATCCGGCCGCCGCTCCGGCGGTGGCGGCCCGGGTCCGCGTCGACGTCGTCGTGCTCGATCTGTCGGCCGCTGGGCTGCCCCTGGGGCTGCGCCCCGCCGACCTGTACCGGCGGGTCGCCGACGCGGTCCGCCCCGCCCCCGTCGTGGCGCTCGTGGACGCGCCGGACCCGGCCGCCGCGCGGGGCCTGGGCGACCACCGCGTCTCGCGCCCGTTCGCCCCCCGCGTGCTGGTCGCGGCGGTGGGGGAGGCCCTGCGGGCCGGTGCGCCGGGCGGCGACTCCGGGCCGGAAGGAGAGAAGGGCCCGCCCAGCGTGCTGCGCGCGGGCCCGCTGACCCTCGACCCGAGCCACCGCACGGCCGCGGTCGGCGACCGGTCGGCGGCCCTCACCGTCACCGAGTTCGACCTGCTGGAGTTCCTGATGGGCAACCCCGGCCGGGTGTTCAGCCGCGAGCAGCTCCTGGACGCCGCCTGGGGGCCGGGAGCGGGCGCGGGCAGCCGCACCGTGGACGTCCACGTGGCGCAGCTCCGCGCCAAGCTCGGCGCCGAAAGCCCCATCCGCACGGTCCGGGGCGTCGGCTACGTACTGGACGCTTAGGCTGGCCGTGTGAGCCGCGTCCCTGCCCAGCCCGCTCAGATGCCGCCTCGCGCGCCCGCGCGAGGCGTACGGGCCTTTCTGGCCCCGGCGGGGGTTCTGATGGCCGTCGTGGCTGGTGTGGCGCTCGTGGCGTCCGTGGACCCGCACGAGTCCGGCCACTACCCGACCTGTCCCTTCCTGGCCATATCCGGCCTCTACTGCCCGGGGTGCGGCGGCCTCCGCATGGTCAACTCCCTGGCGCACGGACAGGTCGGCCCGGCCTTCGGCAGCAACCCCTACCTGTTCCTGCTCCTGCCGGTCGCGGCCTGGTCGTGGGGCAGCTGGACGGTCCGCCGGGCACGCGGCGAACCCATGCGCTCGGCCCTGTTCCGGCCGCCCGCCATCGCCGCCTTCCTGGTCGTCACGCTGGCGTTCTGGATCGTGCGCAACCTCCCGTTCGCGCACGTCCTGGCCCCGTGACCGCCGCCCGGCGGCCCGGCGGCGGCCCGGGGTGCGCCGCCGTCGGTGGGGGCGGCTACGATCGGTGCACGGATCGACCGGACCACAGACCGGACCATAGGGGGCCTACCGCGTGAGTGTTCTCGACGAGATCATCGACGGCGTCCGGGCCGATCTCGCCGAAAGGCAGCGAGAGATCCCGCTGGCGGCGCTCAAGGACAGGGCCGCGGCCGCTCCCGCCCCGCGCGACGCGCTGGGGGCGCTGCGCGGCCAGGGCGTGTCGGTCATCGCCGAGGTCAAGCGCTCCAGCCCGTCCAAGGGCGCGCTCGCCGCGATCGCCGACCCCGCCGCGCTGGCCCGCGACTACGCGGCCGGCGGCGCCAAAGTGATCAGCGTGCTGACCGAGCGGCGCCGCTTCGGCGGCAGCCTGGAGGACCTGGCCGCCGTCCGCGCCAACGTGGACGTCCCGATCCTGCGCAAGGACTTCATCGTCACCTCCTACCAGCTGTGGGAGGCGCGCGCGCACGGCGCCGACCTGGCGCTGCTGATCGTGGCCGCGCTGGAGCAGGACGCGCTGGTGTCGCTGGTGGAGCGGGCCGAGTCGATCGGCCTGCTGCCGCTGGTGGAGGTGCACACCGAGGACGAGGTGGCCCGCGCCGTGGACGCCGGGGCCAAGGTCATCGGCGTGAACGTCCGCGACCTGAAGACCCTCAGGGTGGACCGCGAGGTGTTCGCCCGGGTGGCCCCCGCCATCCCCAAGGGCGTGGTCACCATCGCCGAGTCCGGCGTGCGCGGCCCGCACGACCTGCTGGCCTACGCCTCGCACGGCGCCGACGCCGTCCTGGTCGGCGAGAGCCTGGTCATCGGCAAGGAGCCGCGCGCCGCGGTCGCCGACCTCGTCGCCGCCGGGGCCCACCCGGCGCTGCGGCAGGGCGGCTGACGGTAGGGTACGGCCATGCTGATGGAGCCTCTGCGCGAACGATGGCGCGCTTGTCCGACGTCTCACTAACCGGATAAGCCCTCTCCGCACGACAGGACGAGTACCAAGATGACCATCGATTCCGCGCCTGGCTCAGCCATGTCCGCGTCCGAATCCGCCACCGTCCCCGACGCCACCGGCCACTTCGGCGTCTTCGGCGGCCGCTTCGCCCCCGAGGCCCTGATGGCCGCGCTGGACGAGCTGGACCGCGAGTTCGCCGCCGCCCGCAAGGACCCCGAGTTCATGGCCGAGCTGAACGGCCTGCTCAAGGACTACGCGGGCCGTCCCAGCATCCTCACCGAGGCCAAGCGCTTCGCCGAGCACGCGGGCGGCGCCCGCATCCTGCTCAAGCGCGAGGACCTCAACCACACCGGCTCCCACAAGATCAACAACGTGCTGGGCCAAGCGCTGCTCACCAAGCGCATGGGCAAGAAGCGCGTGATCGCCGAGACGGGCGCCGGGCAGCACGGCGTGGCCACCGCCACCGCCGCCGCGCTGCTGGGCCTGGAGTGCACCGTCTTCATGGGCGAGGTCGACACCCAGCGCCAGGCCCTCAACGTCGCGCGCATGCGGATGCTGGGCGCGCAGGTCGTCCCGGTCCGCACCGGCAGCCGCACCCTCAAGGACGCCTGCAACGAGGCGTTCCGCGACTGGGTCGCCACCGTCGACGACACCCACTACTGCGTCGGCTCGACCATGGGCCCGCACCCGTTCCCGATGATGGTCCGCGAGCTCCAGCGCATCATCGGCGTCGAGGCCCGCCAGCAGGTCATCGACCTGACCGGCGAGTTGCCCGACGCCGTCGTGGCCTGCGTCGGCGGCGGCTCCAACGCCATCGGCGCCTTCCACGCCTTCGTCGACGACGCCTCGGTGCGGTTGTGCGGCTTCGAGGCCGCGGGCGACGGCGTGGACACCGGGCGGCACGCCGCCACCATCTCCGGCGGCCGCGTCGGCGTCATCCACGGCATGCGCACCTACCTGCTCCAGGACGAGGACGGCCAGACCGTCGAGTCCCACTCGATCTCCGCCGGGCTCGACTACCCCGGCGTCGGCCCCGAGCACTCCTGGCTGCACGACAGCGGCCGCGCCGAGTACCGCCCGGTCACCGACGCCGAGGCGATGGAGGCGTTCTCGCTGCTGTGCCGCACCGAGGGCATCATCCCGGCGATCGAGTCGGCGCACGCGCTGGCCGGCGCGATCAAGGTCGGCAAGGAGCTGGGCCCCGAGGGCACCCTCGTCGTGTGCCTGTCGGGCCGCGGCGACAAGGACATGCACACCGCCGCCGAGTACTTCGGCCTGATGCCCGAGGGTGAGGGCCGATGAGCGTCCGGGACGCCTACGACAAGGCCAAGGCCGAGGGCCGGGCCGCGCTGGTCGGCTACCTGCCCGCCGGTTTCCCCGACTACCAGGGCGCGATCGACGCCGCGACCGCCATGGTCGAGGCCGGCTGCGACGTCATCGAGATCGGGCTGCCCTACAGCGACCCGATGATGGACGGCCCCACCATCCAGGACGCGGTCCACCAGGCGCTGGTCGGCGGCGTCCGCGTCGCCGACGTGCTGCGCACCGTCGAGGCCGTCGCCGCCACCGGCGCGGCGACCCTCGTCATGACCTACTGGAACCCCGTCGACCGCTACGGCGTGGACGCCTTCGCCCGCGACCTGAAGTCGGCGGGCGGCCAAGGTCTGATCACGCCCGACCTCACGCCCGAGGAGGCGGGGCCGTGGCTGGCCGCCGCCGACGAGCACGACCTCGACAAGGTGTTCCTGGTCGCGCTCAGCTCCACCGACGAGCGCATCGAGACGATCACCCGGCACAGCCGCGGCTTCGTCTACGCCGCCTCGCTGATGGGCGTCACCGGCGCCCGCACCGCCGTCAACACCGGCGCGCCCCGGCTGGTGGAGCGCACCCGCACGATCATCGGCAAGGACGCCGGGACCGCCCCGCACGGCGGCGCGCTGCCGATCGGCCTCGGCCTCGGCGTCGGCACCGGGGCGCAGGCCGCCGAGGTCGCCGCGTTCGCCGACGGCGTGATCGTCGGCTCGGCGTTCATCCGCCGCCTGCTGGACGCCCCCGACCGCGCCGCCGGGCTGGCGGGCGTCCGGGAGCTGGCCGCCGAGCTGGCCGAGGGCGTGCGGGGCCGCGCCTGACGCCCGGTCCCGGACCGGCCGCGCGCCCGATCCGGCGCGTCGTTCCTACGCGGGCCTTATCCCCGGTCCCATAAGGTGAGACCCGGCCAGGCCGGGGCGCTTCCACAGCCGCCCCGGCCTGACCTGACGGTGACGGCCAGGCTCGGAGGGAACACGGATGGTGCAGCACGCCGAGGCGACCGGCGGGAACGCGGCGGCGACGCCGGGCCCCGCCCGTCCGCTGTGGTTCACCCTCACGGCGTGGGTCCTGACCCTCGCCGGGCTCGCGATCTCGGTCTACCTGACGGTGACCCACTACAACGAGGGCGCGCTGGTCTGCTCCACGAGCAAGACGGTGGACTGCCACTCGGTCACCACCAGCGAGTACTCCGAGCTGTTCGGCATCCCGCTGCCGCTGCTGGGCCTGGCGTTCTTCGTCGGCTTCGCCGTGCTGATCACCCCGCCCGCGCTGCGCTCGGCGAGTCCGCTGTGGCGTTGGGCGCGGCTCGGCAGCGTCTGCGTCGGCGTGCTGTTCGTGGTGTACCTGGTCACCGCCGAGCTGGCGATCCTGCACAAGATCTGCCTGTGGTGCACCGGCGTGCACGTCATCACTATCCTGCTGTTCATCCTCGTCCTGGTGGACGAGTTCCGCCGGATCGGTCAGACCGACTAGATCCGACCCCCTGCGGCGCCGGGCCGCGGGGCCGATTGAGGAGTAGTCCATGAGCAAGGCCGCACGGGAGCGGACCGCGCGCGAGCGGCTGGCCGTCGAGCGCCAGAAGCAGGCCGCGCGCCAGAAGCAGCAGCGGCTGCTGGCGATCATCCTGGGCGGGGTGGTCGCGGTGGCGGCGATCGTGGCGGTCACGGTGGTGGTCCTGGACCAGAAGGGCAAGCGCGACCAGACGGCCAGCGCCTACACCGGCCCCCAGGCGCCGCTGACCCGCGAGGCCGACGGCTCGATCGTGATGGCCAAGCCCGGGGTGACCAAGCCCGTGCTGGAGGTCTTCGAGGACTTCCAGTGCCCGGCCTGCCAGCAGTTCGAGGAGGCCGGCGGCAAGGACGTCAAGCAGCTGGCCGCCGAGGGCAAGGTCAAGGTCGTCTACCGGCCGTTCCACCTGTTCGGCCAGCAGCCCGACCCGATCAAGTCCAACTCGTTCCGCTCGGCCGCCGCCGCCCTGTGCGTCCCGGCCGACAAGTGGCTGTCCTACCACGACGCGCTGTTCAAGTTCCAGCCGCGCGAGGGCAGCGAGGGCTTCGCGCCCAAGGACCTGGTCGCCTGGGGCAAGGACGTCGGCGTGACCGACGCCGGCTTCGACGCGTGCGTCACCGACCAGCAGAAGAAGGCGCAGGTCGAGTCGATGACCACCTACGCCCTCCAGGAGCGCAAGATCGACAGCACCCCGACGGTCTTCCTGGACGGCAAGAAGCTCGACCAGCGCGGCATGGCCGACATCAAGGGCGCCGTCGCCGCGGCGGCCGCCGCCAAGTAGCGCCCGCCGAGCGTTCCGACGCCGCGTCCCCGCACCGGGGGCGCGGCGTCGCCCTTTCCCGCCGCCCGCCCACGACCGCCCCGGATCCCTACCAGTAGCCTCTGAACTGGGACAACGCACGTCATGCGCGATCGGGGGATGCGGATGGGGAACGCGGAGCGGGATCGTTCGGCACGGCAACGGCTGGCGACCGAGCGCGCCCGGAGCCAGGCCAGGGACCGGCAGCGCAGGCTGCTGCTGATCACCGTCGGCGGCATCGCGGCCGCCGCGGTGATCGTCGCCGTGGTGGTCGTGGCGGTGCGCGGCGGCGACGACGAGGACGCGAAGACCGCCTCCTCCTACACCGGGCCGCTGGCCCCGGTGTCCCGCCAGGCCGACGGCTCCACGCTGATGGCCAAGGCAGGAGTGAACGGACCGGTGCTGGAGATCTTCGAGGACTTCCAGTGTCCGATCTGCAAGCAGGCCGAGGAGGCCGCCGGGGACACCATCAAGCGGCTGGCGGGGGAGGGCGCGCTCCGCGTCGTCTACCGGCCCCTGCAACTGTTCCAGGGCGCCGACCGCGAGCCGCTGTCGTCCAACAGCCACCGCGCCGCCAACGCGGCCCTGTGCGCGCCCGCCGACCGCTGGCTGGCCTTCCACGACACCCTCTACGCCAACCAGCCCGAGGAGGGCGACGAGGGCTTCGCCAACGACGACCTGGTCGCCTGGGGCCGGAACGCCGGGATCACCGACGGGGCCTTTCCCGGCTGCGTCACCGGCGACGCCAAGGCGGCCGAGCTGGCGACGATGACCCGGTACGCCTTCGAGGACCGCAAGATCGAGGGGACGCCCACCGTCCTGCTGGACGGCAAGGCCCTGGACCTGCGCGGCCAGGTGCTCGACCCGGCGGGCCTGGAGAAGGCCGTCCGGGCCGCCGAGCGGAGCTGACGCGGGGCCGTGCCGGGGCTCGCGGGCACCCGGAAAGCGGTCCCGGCCGCCGTTGTCGCGATCTTCCTCGGACCGGCGGCACGGGCGCGGCGCGAAAGGCGGTAACGTCATCGCTCATGCAGCCGCTCGCCGCCATTCCGAGTCCCGCCGAAGGTGTCTGGCACCTCGGACCCGTCCCGCTCCGCGCCTACGCCCTGATGATCATTCTTGGCATCGTCGTGGCGGTCTGGCTCGGCGAGCGGCGCTGGGCCGCCAAGGGCGGCACGCCCGGCGTGATCATCGACGTCGCGGTCTGGGCCGTGCCGTTCGGCCTGGTCGGCGGCCGGCTCTACCACGTGGTCACCGACTACCAGCGCTACTTCGGCGAGGGCCGCGACCCGGTCAACGCGCTGAAGATCTGGGAGGGCGGCCTCGGCATCTGGGGCGCGGTCCTGCTGGGAGCGCTCGGCGCGGTGATCGGCTGCCGCCGGCACCGCGTCTCGGTGCTGGCGCTCGGCGACGCGATCGCCCCCGGCATCGCCCTGGCGCAGGCCATCGGCCGCTGGGGCAACTGGTGGAACCAGGAGCTGTACGGGCGGCCGCTGGACGCCCCCTGGGCCCTGGAGATCGACCAGGCGCACCGGCCCCGCCTGTCGGACGGCAGCCTGGACCCCAAGTACGCCGACATCGCCACCTACCACCCCACGTTCCTGTACGAGTCGCTCTGGTGCGTGGGCGTCGCGATCCTGGTGATCTGGGCCGACCGGCGCTGGAAGCTCACCCACGGCCGCGCGTTCGCCCTCTACGTGGCCGCCTACACCGTGGGCCGGTTCTGGATCGAGTCGCTGCGCATCGACGACGCCCACCACATCCTGGGCCTGCGCCTGAACGAGTGGACCTCGGTCGTCGTGTTCCTCGGCGCGGTCGGCTACATGTACTACGCCCGCAACAAGACCGGCCCGGAGAACGTCGGGACCGCCCCCGAAGCAGAGACCGCGGCGGCGACGGCCCCCGAGACGGTGCCCGACGCGGCGGCCGAGACCGAGATCGACCCCACGCCGGAACCCGCCGAGAAGGCGGAGAAGGCCGCTCCAGTGGCCCTCGCCAAGGAGGAGCCCGCGGCGGAGACCGAGGCCGAGCCGGAGCCGGAGACCAGGGCCGAGGCGCCCGAGGTCGAGGACGAGCCGGAGCCCGAGACCGTCGTCGAGCCCGCAGCCGAGGCCGAGCCGGAGACCGTCGTCGAGCCCGAGCCCGAGCCCGAGCCCGAGCCCGAGCCCGAGGACAAGGTCGAGATCACCAAGGTCGCCGAGGCCGACGAGAAGCCCGCCGAACCCGAGCCCGAGACCGGAACCGAGCCCGAGGACGAGGGCAAGACCGAGGGCAGGACCGGCACCGAGGACGAGCCCGAGCCCAAGGCCGGGGACAAGGCCGCCAAGTAGCCGTGACCGAACGGTCCGGACCCGCCGCCGAGATCCATCACCAGCACCGGGACGTCACCGGCGGCTGGTTGCGTCCCGCCGTGTTCGGGGCGATGGACGGCCTGGTCTCCAACTTCGCGCTGATCGCCGGGATCGCGGGCGGCCAGGCCCCGCAGCGGGTGGTCCTGCTGGCCGGTCTGGCGGGCCTGGCGGCGGGCGCGTTCTCGATGGCGGCGGGGGAGTACATCTCGGTGGCCTCCCAGTCCGAGCTGGCGGCGGCCGAGATCGAGGTGGAGCGGCTGGAGCTGGCCCGCCACCCGGCCGCCGAGCTGGCCGGGATGTTCGAGGCGCGCGGCGTGGACCCCGTGACCGCCGCCGAGGTGGCCCGGCAGTTGTCCAGCGACCCCGACCACGCGCTGGCCGTGCACGCCCGCGAGGAGCTGGGCGTGGCGCCGGGCGAGCTGCCGTCGCCGCTGCTGGCGGCCGGGTCGTCGTTCGCCTCGTTCGCGGTGGGCGCGCTGCTGCCGGTGCTGCCCTACCTGCTGGGCGCCACCAGCCTGTGGCCCGCCGCGCTGCTGGCGGGGCTGGGGCTGTTCGGCGCGGGCGCGCTGGTGGCCCGGGTGACCTCCCGGTCCTGGTGGTTCGGCGGGTTGCGGCAGCTCGCGCTGGGCGGCGCGGCGGCCGCCCTCACCTACGGCGTCGGGGCCCTCATCGGCGTCAACGGCGTCTGAGCCCGGCCCGAGCCCGGCCCCGAGGCCGACAAAGGGGGAGGAAGCTCCCTTTTGGCACGGGAGGGGCGGCGGGACCGCTAAGCTCCCGGCTGTGATCGAGGCGCGTGACACTGGTGCTCCCCAGGCGGCGTCCGCCGAGCGCGGACGCGACTTCTGGCCGGAGGAGGGCGGCAAGCCCGCCCGCAGGCTCCCCCCGCCCAAGGTGCTGTTCGGCGCCGCGGGCGTCCTGGTGGCCGTCGTGCTGGCGGCGGTGGCCGCGGTCGTGCTGACCGGCGGCGAGGAGAAGAGGAAACCGGCGCCGGCCGCGCTGCTGCCGGTCGCCTACACCCCCGACCACGAGGTCGAGGGCATGACCAGGATCGCGCAGCGGACCACCGATCCCCGGCCGCTCGGCCAGGGCGAGGTGTTCGGCGCCGACGCCAAGAGCGTCACGACCGGCAAGTACACCTTCACCCTCGCCGGCAGCGACGTCTCCGCCGACTGCAAGGCCGTCACCTGGGGCGACCGCCTGCACGCCGACCTGGCCGCCCAGGGCTGCACGCAGGTGCTGCGCGGCTCCTACGTCGGCTCCGACAAGCGCTATCTCGGCCAGTTCGCCGTGTTCAACATGAAGGACGTGGCGGGCGCGCGGCAGGTGCTGCGCGCCATCGACCCGCAGACCAAGGCCGGGTTCGTGCTGCCGCTGAACCCCAAGGGCGCCCCGGCGTTCGGCGCGGGCTTCAGCGCCGCCTACGCCAAGGCGATGGGCCACTACGCGGTGGTGACGTGGGTGCAGCGCGCGGGCGGCGGCCAGCCCGGGTCGCTCAACGAGGTGATCGAGGCCAGCCTCCCGGTGGAGAAGCCCGCCGACTTCGTGTGGGGACGCATCGAGATGGCCGGCGGGAAGGCGCGGTGAACCGGCCGGGCGGTGCCGCGGCAGTGTTCCCCGGGCAGTAGTCTGCGCCGACGTGGACCATGACGAACCCGGCCGCGCCCGCCGTGGCGCGGCGACCCGCTCCGGCCGCCAGTCCCCTTCCCGGACCCCGGCCC
>NZ_BCRO01000080.1 GCF_001552635.1 Actinomadura hibisca NBRC 15177
CCGGGCTCCGCCCCCGTTCACGTCACGGCAGCACAGGAACAAGCGGGTTCTCGGAACATGAACGCCACGCCACCGCCCTCGATCTAGGGACCGTCCTGCTCGACCTCGACCTCGACCTCGGGCTCCGGTGGCTCCGGGTCGGGCTCGTTGAGGACCTCTCGTGCCCACTTCACCACCTCGGGATCCCCGCGGAACGGATGCGCCGCAGTCGGCAAGTTCAGCATCAGCGCATCGAACGCCTCGGCCTTGCGCACGATGCGCCGTCGCTCATCACGGCTCAGGTCGTCACTCATCACTTCTCCCTCCGGCCGGGCAGCGCCATCCCAGTGCGCTCACCCGTCCGCTGCGGCCACCCGTGCCACGCCTCGACCTCACGCATGGCGGCGACCAGGTCCTCCGGTCGCGCCCGCTCGATCACCGGCACCACCGCGCCCCAGGCGGGCATCGCCCAGAAATGCCTCGTCGCAGGCCCCCACCAGATCGTCCAGGCCGGGCACTCGGCGTCGAGACGCCGGGCGACGGCGCGCTGCTCGATGTCATGAATCTCCACGTGACCGTCTCCTGCTGCGACACGGGTGGTGATTTGGTCACAACCAGTGAAACCGCGACGGTGGGCACACGTCAGCGTGATACTGAGAGGTGAACGCAGGCATGGAACCGTGTCCGCAGACACCCGGCCGAGGTGCATCGCAACATGTCAGCCGAGACGAACAAGGCCATCGGTGCGCGGCTGCGCGCCGAGCGGAAAGCCCGTCGTCTGGTGGTGGCCGATCTCGCCGAGCAGTTCCGCGAGGTCGCCCCCGCCCGCGTCGCGCAACGTCTGCCGAAGCTCCGCGACCTCGAACGCACCATCCGCGGACATGAAGCCGGCGAACACGCTGTAGGGCCCCGCTACCGGATGTTGTACTCCGCTGTGTTCGGCGTCCCCGAAGAGGAACTGTTCGCTCCTCCGACGGAGGACGCGCCATCCCTCTGGTATCCCGGAGAAGTTGGCGTCACGCCCGACGATGACGAGCGCCTGGCAGCGGTGGCCGCCCGCCCGGCACGTCTGGACGCGGGCACGCTGGAGGCGCTCACGACGGTGCTGTCCGGGCAGCGTCGCCTTGAGGACGCCATCGGTCCCGAGGCACTTCGCGGGCCGGTCGCCGGCCAGCTGACGGTCATCCTGCCGATGTTGCGAGACGTCGGCGGCCAACTGCGCACCCCGCTCGGCCGCATCGCCGCCGAGTGGTCGGTGTACGCCGGATGGCTGAACGCGGCGACCGGGCGCGACGCCGAGGCGCTGGCGCTGTTCGGCCAAGCCGAGGACCTGGCCGACGACTTCCATGACGGGACCATCGCGGCGATCGCAACCAGCTTCCGCGGCTACGTCGCCCGTCAGCAGGGCCGCCATCGCGGCGTCGTCCGGGCATCGCGTGCTGCGCTGGCCGCCCCTGGCGGGCACCCGACGCAACGTACCTTCGACCTGCTTCAAGCCGCCCAAGGCTACGCCGGTCTCGGCGACCGCGAACAGGCGCGACGCCTCCTGAACGAAGCGGCCGAGCGGGCGCGCGACGACATTGAGCCACCACCGGCCGTGTACTGGTACTCCGAACCGTTCTTCCAGCTCAACATCGGGACGGTGCACCGTGACATCGGGGAGTATGCCGACGCGGCCGCGCTGCTGGATGAGGGCCTGCGCGGAATGCCGCCTGACCAGCAGGGCGCAGAATGGCTGGCCGAGTACCGCGACGCCTTGGACGACGCCCGGTCTCGGACGTAGCGAGCTTTCCAAGGCCCGCAAGTGAACTTCCGTAACGCCTCGCCACTTCCGGCCAGGCTTGCCCTACTCAACAGAGGCAACCACGCCACTGAACGCTGGCATAATCAACAAGGTGCGGCGGTCCGCGCCATCCTGGGGCATGGCGTGGGCCCGCACCGATGCTCTGAATCACTTAACGGATTAGCGGGCCACGTCAGTCGACCAGCGGACTACGACGTTCCAGCAGCGCCACATCGCGCCATCGCGTCTCGCCACCAAAATCATGACGGCCCATCCGCTCCCGGAGGCCCAGCAGCTTGAACCCGAACGCCTCGTGCAGCCGGATGCTCGCCGCGTTCTCCGGGAAGATCCCCGCCTGAAGCGTCCACACCCCGCCCCGCTCGCTGGACTCCACGACCGCCCCCAGCAGCGCGCGCCCCAACCCGCGCCCCTGCCCGTCCGGATGGATGTAGATCGACACCTCGGCGACGCCCGCGAACACCGGCCGGTCGGAGATCGGCGACAGCGCCACCCAACCCAGCACCCGCCCGTCCTCGCACGCCACGAAACGATGCCCTGGCAGCTTGCCGGACGAGAACTTCTCCCAGGCCGGACACTCCGTCTCGAAGGTGGCGTTGCCGCCGTCGATCCCGGCCTGGAAGATGGCGAGCACGGCGTCGGCGTGCTCGGGCAGCATCGGGGTGATCTCCACCCGTCCACTCTACGGAACGGACGACTCGCAACAAAAAGGACGCCGCTTACCGTCCCGCCCCGCTGAGGTACGCCAACGTCTGCCGCAGCTCGGCGTCGATCACCCGGCCCGCCGCAGCAGCGTCCCGATCGCGGATCGCCGCCACCAGCGCGGTATGCGCCGCACGGCCGTGCCCGGCGTCGGCCGCGCGCGCGTCGATCAGCCGCAGCAGGTCCAGCAGCCCCTCGCGCAGCACGGGCACGAACTCGCCGAACAGGTCGGCCAGCACCGGGTTGTGCGCGGCGCGCACCGCAGCATGGTGCAGCGCGATGTCGGCGTCGATGAACACCTCGTCGCCCTCCCCCTCAGCAGCGGCGTTGCGGCACTCCAAGGCTCGGTCGAGATCGGCCAAGTCGGCATCGGTACGGCGCTCCGCAGCCAACTCGGCGGCCCGCACCTCGATCATCATCCGGATCTCGTAGACGTCGGCCACCGACGCGCGCCGCAACCGGGCCTGCCAGTCCTCCTCCGGCTCGGTCGCGATCACGAACACGCCCGACCCCTGCCGCGCCCGCACCAACCCCGCCCCGGCGAGCGCGCGCAGCGCCTCCCGGACGGTGGAGCGCCCGACGCCGAGCTGCTTGGCCAGCGTGGTCTCCCCCGGCAGTTTCGCGCCGACCGGCCAATGCCCCTCGACGATCTGTTCCCGCAGGTGGCGGGCCGCCTGCTCGACGAGCGGACTGGGACGCAGGGGGCCGAGCGGCATGGGACCGTCCACCTATCAGGTTGTCTGAGGAGCTGAGGTGCGTCTAGGGTACCGGTCATGCAGTCGTGGGGTCTCCTTCTCGGACGCCGCGGCGGGGCCTGAAACGACCGGCACCCCGCCGCGGGGTTCGGCGCTGCCGGTCTCCCGACCGCAAGCCACGAGGACGACGCCTCCGTGAACGACTCTCCGGCCCTGCACATCCCCGCAGGCCCCACCCACACCAACACCACTGGCACCACCAGCGCCACCACGCGCCCCTTCCCCACCCTCCGCACCCCCACCGCCCCCATCCCCTCCGACGCCCCCGCCTGGAACCCCCAGCGCGGCGGTGCCATGCCGTCCCACCGCTACCGCCCCGCCCACCAGCGCGTCACCACCCCCGACACCATCCCCGGCTTCGAGCGCGCCTGGCCGTCCCGCCGCATCGAGCGCGCCCCGCTCTGGGTCCCGGTCGATCTGCGCGACGGCAACCAGGCCCTGGCCGAGCCCATGGACCCCGCCCGCAAACGCCGCATGTTCGACCTCTTCCTGGCCATGGGCTTCAAGGAGATCGAGGTCGGCTACCCCTCCGCCAGCCAGGCCGACTTCGACTTCGTCCGGCACCTGGCCGACAGCGGCGCCGTCCCCGACGACGTCACGGTCGTGGTCTTCACCGCCGCCCGCCGCGACCTCATCGACCGCACCTTCGCGTCCATCGAGGGCCTGGCCAACGTCGTGGTCCACCTCTACACCGCCACCGCCCCCACCTGGCGCGACACCGTCCTCGGCCACGACCGCCCCGCCCTGCGCGCGCTGATCGAGGACGCCGCCGCGCACCTGGCCCGGCTGGCCGACGCCCGTCCCGGGCCCCCGGTGCGCTTCCAGTTCTCCCCCGAGGTCTTCAACCTCACCGAGCCCGACTACGTCCTGGAGGTCTGCGACGGCCTGACGACGCTCTGGGACGCGAGCCCCGACCGACCGGTCATCCTCAACCTGCCCGCCACCGTCGAGATCGCCACCCCCAACCTCTACGCCGACCAGATCGAGTACATGGACCGCCACCTGGCCCGCCGCGACGCGGTCATCCTGTCGGTGCACCCCCACAACGACCGCGGCACCGGCGTCGCCTGCGCCGAACTCGCGGTCCTGGCCGGGGCGCAGCGCGTGGAGGGCTGCCTGTTCGGCAACGGCGAGCGCACCGGCAACGTCGACCTCGTCACGCTGGCCCTCAACCTGCACGCGCAGGGCGTGGACCCCATGCTGGACCTGTCCGACATCGACGAGATCCGCCGCACCGTCGAGCACTGCAACCGGCTGCCCGTCCACGAGCGCCACCCCTACGGCGGCGATCTCGTCTACACCGCCTTCTCCGGCACCCACCAGGACGCCATCGGCAAGGGCATGGCCGCGCACGCCGCCCGCGCCGAGGCGCTCGGCGTCCCGGCCGCCCAAGCCCCGTGGGAGGTGCCCTACCTGCCGATCGACCCGGCCGACGTCGGCCGCGACTACACCGCCGTGATCCGCGTCAACAGCCAGTCCGGCAAGGGCGGCGTCGCCTACCTGCTGCGCACCGGGTACGGGCTGGAGGTGCCGCGCCGGATGCAGATCGAGTTCGCGCGGGCGGTGCAGCGCGCCACCGACGCCAGCGGCGAGGAGATGACCGGCGCGCAGTTGTGGGAGCTGTTCCGCGCCGAGTACCTGGACCGCGCCGACGACGGCCCGGTCACGCTGGTGGAGTGGCGCACCGGCCACAGCGGGCCCGCACGGCACGACTTCACCGGCGTGATCCGCGTGAACGGCGTCGAGGGCGAGCACACCGGCACCGGAAACGGACCGCTGGAGGCGCTGACCGCCGCGCTGGCGTCGGCCGGGGCCAAGGTGGACGTGCTGCACTACGCCGAGCACGCCACCGAGCCCGGCCAGGACGCCCGCGCCGTCGCCTACGCCGAGTGCCGCGTGGACGGGATCACGTTGTGGGGCGCGGCGCAGGACACCTCGGTGCTGGGCGCGTCGATCCGGGCCGTGCTGTCAGCGGTCAACCGGGCACGCGCCTAGCCATCAACGCTCGTTCGAGCGCGCCTAGCTACCGACGGCCAACCGGGTGCGCCTAAGCCATCCGCAGCCAACCGGGCGCGCCTAGCCGCTGCTGCTCAGCCCGGCAGGCCGTATGCCGTTGCGGGCCGCCTCCGCCCAGGGATTTTCGGAGGCGGCCCGCCCCGGCGGGTCGGTGCGGCGTGCCCCGTCAACGGCGCGAGCGCGAGCGCGTGCGCCGGCTGCCGCCGCCCACCTGCCGCCGCCAGGAGAAGCCGCCCGGCAGGCGCAACGTCATGTGCTTACGGCCGTCCGCGCCGCGCGTGTAGCGGGCGCCCCGGCCGCCGACGCTGTGCCCCACGCCGCGCTTCGACAGGTTGATCCGGAAGGGTCCCACCTTGATCGCTTTTCGGTAGCTCCAGCCCATCGTGCCCTCCCCGCTCGTGTGATCGTCGTACTCGCCGCGATCGTGCCCCGTCCACCGCCGATCACGCTCCACCCCGGCGAGAGACGGGACACAAACCGCTTTTCGGTCAGACCGCGAAAGGCAACGGCAACATGTGCCCAATATCGGCCGCCGTTCCTGCGCCCCCGCCCTTGAGCGCCGCGCCCGGACCGAGGACCCTGCCCCCGTAGAGATCATTTTCATATCCCCCCGGAGGTGCGGGTTGCCCAGGCGATCCCTGAGACGGACCCCGCGCGGCGTCGCGCTCGCCACGCTCACCCTGACCGCCCTGGCCGGCGGCGCGCTGGCCGCCGTGCCGGCCCAGGCCGCGGCCCCCGAGATCGTGGTGAAGGACGGCGTCACCCAGCCGGTCTTCTCCTACCAGGACGCGATCCGCGAGCACGTGTCGGTCGAGTCGCCCGTCGACAGCGACAAGGACGGCAAGCGCGACCGCGTCAACGTGGACATCATCCGGCCCAAGGAGACCCGCGAGGGCCTCAAGGTGCCGGTGGTCATGGACGCCAGCCCCTACTACGACAACTCCGGGCGCGGCAACGAGGGCGAGCGCAAGGTCTACGACGCGGCCGGGAACCCGGTGAAGTTCCCGCTGTACTACGACAACTACTTCGTCCCGCGCGGGTACGCCTTCCTCGCCGTGGACATGCTCGGCACCAACAAGTCCGACGGCTGCCCGGTCAGCGGCGGCCCGTCCGACGTCCTCGGCGTCAAGGCCGTCGTGGACTGGCTGAACGGCCGCGCCACCGCCTACGGGGCCGACGGCAGGACCGTCGCCGCCGACTGGACCACCGGCCGCACCGGCATGATCGGCAAGTCCTACGACGGCACGCTGGCCAACGGCGTGGCCGCCACCGGCGTGCGCGGCCTGGAGACCATCGTCCCGATCTCGGCCATCAGCAGCTGGTACGACTACAGCCGCAACAACGGCGTCAAGTACTCCAACGGCTACCAGCCCTGGTTGTCGCAGTACGTCGACACCGACCCCGACGCCAAGTGCGCCGCCGTCCGCGACGAGATGCACCAGGGCGAGGACGACGCCACCGGCAACTACAACGCCTACTGGAAGACCGCCGACCACCGCGACGGCACCATCGGCGACGTCGACGACGTGCGCGCCAGCGTGTTCGCCTTCCACGGCGTCAACGACCTCAACGTCAAGACCGACCACTTCAGCAAGTGGTGGGCGGGCCTCGCGAAGAACAACGTGCGCCGCAAGGTGTGGTTGTCGCAGCGCGGCCACGTCGACCCGTTCGACACCCGCCGCGACCTCTGGGTGGCGACGCTGCACAAGTGGTTCGACCACGAGCTGCAGAAGATCGACAACGACGTGCTGGACCAGCCGCGCGCCGACATCGAGATCGGCCCGGACCAGTGGATCACCCAGTCCGACTGGCCCGCGCCCGACGCCCGGCCGCTCGCCCTCAACCCGCAGCCCGACGGCGCCCTCGGCCGCGAGCCGGTCCGCAAGAACACCCCCGCGACCTACACCGACGCGCCCGGCGCGCGCGGCACCGGCTACAGCGAGGGCGAGATGGTCTCCGACCCCGCCACCGGCAAGCCGTTCCGGCTGGCGTACGTGTCGGGCCCGCTGCCCCAGAGCGCGCGCCTGTCCGGCTCCCCCACCGCCAAGCTCCAGGTCAGCCTGGACAAGCCCACCGCCAACCTCACCGCGCTGCTGGTGGACTACGGCGAGGACACCCGCGTCGACTACCTCGGCGCGGGCTCGGGCATCGAGACCCTGACGACCGAGAGCTGCCACGGCGAGAGCACCGCCGCCGACGACGCCTGCTACAAGCAGACCCGCACCAAGACGCGGACCAGCGCCGTCAACGTCGTGGCGCGCGGCTGGCTGGACGCGCAGAACCGCAAGTCGCTGAGCAACCCGGCCGCCCTCACCCCCGGCACCTACTACGGCGTGCGGTGGGACACCCTCGCGCAGGAGTACGTGTTCAAGAAGGGGCACCGGCTCGCGCTGGTGCTGGCCGGAACCGACCGCGACTACAACGAGGACACCCCCACCGGCACGAAGGTGACGGTGGACCTCGGCCGCAGCTCGGTCAGCGTCCCGGTGGTGATCGCCGGTGACACCGAGCCCGCCACGATGATCGCGCCGCGCGGCGCGTGGACGGGTCCGGCGGGCGTGGAGCTGCCGGTGCAGCCCAAGCAGTTCTTCTGATCGACGCCCGGTCGGTGGGCCGGGTCCGCGTCACTTGCGGACCCGGCCCACCGCCTTTACAAAGTATCTCTTGGGAGAAGGTCACCCCTTCCGGTCGGTGTCCTTGCTGGGCTGGACGCGCTTGGGCTCGCCCGCCATTTTCGGATAGTTGGGCGGGTAGGGCATGTCGCCCAGGCCGTGGTCGGTCTCGTCGCGGTCGGCCAGCTCCAGCAGGCCGTCCAGCGGGAACGCGGCGTCGTCGATGGCGGCGTGCAGGTCGCCGAGCTTGGCGAACCGCTCGGGCATGGTCGCGATGGTGAAGTCGTGCGGATCGACGTCGGGCAGCTCGTCCCAGGTCACCGGGGCCGACACCGGCGCGTGCGGCAGCGGCCGGACGCTGTAGGCCGAGGCGATGGTGGCGTCGCGCGCCGCGCGGTTGTAGTCGATGAAGACCTGCTCGCCCCGCTCCTCCTTCCACCACCTGGTGGTGACCAGCTCGGGGGCGCGCCGCTCGACCTCGCGCGCGAACGCCAGCGCGGCCCGCCGCACCTGCGTGAACGTCCAGCGCGGCTCGATCCGGACGTAGACGTGCACGCCCGCCTTGCCGGAGGTCTTCACGAACCCGGTGAGGCCCAGCTCGTCCAGCAGCTCGCGGGCCGGGCCCAGCACGACGCGCACCGCGTCGGCGAAGTCCGTCCCCGGCTGGGGGTCGAAGTCGATGCGCAACTCGTCGGGATGGTCGACGTCGCCGCCGCGCACCGGCCAGGGGTGGAAGGTCAGCGTGCCGAGGTTGGCGGCCCAGGCGATCACGGCCTCCTCGGTGGGCATCACCTCGTCGGCCGTGCGCCCGCTGGGGAACACGATGCGGGCCGTCTGCACCCAGTCGGGCGCGCCCTTGGGAATGCGCTTCTGGTAGAAGGCGTCCGCGCCGCGCGCGTCGGCCCGGGTGGCGAGCCTGGCCCCCTCGAACACCCCCGACGGCCAGCGCTCCAGCGTGGTGGGCCGGTCGCGCGTGGCGCGCAGGATGCCCTCCCCCACGGCCAGGTAGTACTCCACCAGCCGCCGCTTGGCGTAGCCGTGCTCCGGGAAGTAGATCTTGTCGGGATTGCTGACCTTGACGAGCCGATCCCCTACCGGGATCTCGATGTGTGGCGAGGCCATGCGCTCAAGGTAACGCGGGGCACCGACAGTTTCCGGGAGCGAGGTACCGTCTGACCATGGAGAAGATCCGCAAGAGTGAGGACGAGTGGAAGGCCCAGCTCAACCCGGAGGAGTTCCGGGTGCTGCGCGAGGCGGGCACCGAGCGGCCGTTCACCGGCGAGTACACCGACACCAAGACCGTCGGCGTGTACCGGTGCCGGGCCTGCGGGACCGAGCTGTTCCGGTCGGACGCCAAGTTCGACTCGCACTGCGGCTGGCCGTCGTTCTTCGAGCCGTCGGAGTCGGACGCGGTGACGCTGGTCGAGGACCGGTCGATGGGCATGACGCGGGTGGAGGTGCGGTGCGCGACGTGCGACTCCCACCTCGGCCACGTCTTCGAGGGCGAGGGCTACCCGACGCCGACCGACCAGCGCTACTGCATCAACAGCATCAGCCTCACCCTGGAGCCCGCCGAGTGACGGGCTGAACGCGCCCCGTCGCCGCCGGACCGCAACCCCGAGCCCGGTTCGGGCGTCCAACCATGGGGACCTACGCCGCCCGGACGAGGGTCGGCGGCGGACGAGGGGTGGCGATGGACGAGCAACTGGGCACCTACGAGATCGCCTACCTGTGCGGCGGACCGGAACGCGCCGCGCAGACCGTCCTGCTCGCCCTGCACGCCGACCACCGCATCCGCGTCCCGCACGGCACGCGCCGGGTGGAGACGGTGGAGCGGGCCGGGGAGGCCGACGGGGTGGACGGGGCCGCTGGGGCCGGGGGCGGCGGGACCGGCGGCGAGGCGTTCGCCGACGACGTGCTGCAGGCCATCGCGCTGGCCGAGATCCCGCCCGCCGGGCGAATGTTCGGGCAGGTCGTGCGGGCGGTGGCGGACTCGCCACTGGTGGACGGGGTGGCCGCCTCCCTCCAGGAGGCGGGCCTGCTGAGCCGCCCGCTGGTGGGCGCGCCACGCCCGACCCGCCGGGGCCGGGCGGTGCGCCGCAGGCTGCACGACGACCACGACGGGCTGGCGGAGCGGCCGGACGCGGGGCTGGCGAGGTTCGCGGCGCTGGGCTCGGCGGGGATCGCGGAGCCTCGGCTGCGCGAGGTGTTCGAGACGCCGGACCCGAAACCGGAGCGGCGGCCGTCGAAGTCGTTCGCTGACGCGGGGCGTGGCCTATTCGGCACGAACCGCGGTCCGCACGAGGATGAGGCGGGTAGTTAGCGCGCTACGGGTGGTTAATGGGCCTCGGGTGGTTAGCGCGCCACGGGTGTAGCGGGCCAGCGGGTAGCGGGCAGGCGCGCGGTTAGAGGACGGCTGGCGGGTGGGTGGCTGGGCGCGCGTCCTGCTGCGGTGTCGGCTCGGTTGCCGGGTCGGATCAGCGGGTTTCGCTGACCTCGCAGTCGTCCTTGTCGCTCTGCTTGTTGGCCAGCACCACGCTGCCGTTGCCCTCGCTCTTGCCGTGCACGAACACGCGCGGGGCCTCGTCGCCGCCGTCGCGCAGGAACTGGGTGGTCCACTCGCACAGCGACACGGCGGGCTTGGAGTTCTCGTCGCCCTCTTCGAGGTCGGTGTAGATCCGCACGAAGTCGCCCGAGCGCCGGATCTCCTTGACGTGCCCGGTGGTCTTCTTGTCCTCGTCCTTGCCCTCCAGGTAGGGCAGGGCGTCCGGCAGGCCGTCGGGGTCGTCGTCGGCGGGCGCGGCGGACTGCTGGACGGCGGGCGCGCTCGGCGCCTGGCGGGCGGCGGTCTCGGCGCGCGGCGCCTGGCGGGAGTCGGTCGCCGACAGGCCCGCCACCGCCGCGACCGCCAGCAGCGCCACCGAGGCGGTGCCGGTCCCGGCCGCGACCAGCCGGCGGCGGCCGGGCTCCCCCAGAGCCGCGTTCTTGATCAGCCGGTTCCATCCGGTGGCGATTCCGGACGACGGCTTGGCGTGCTTTCCACGGGCGTGTTTGGGGGGAGCAGTAGTCACGGCCAGCACTTTACCTGCGCTTTGCCGCCTCTTCGCGGGAGATGGGACAACCGGAACCCCCCGCCCCGAACGACCTGATCACAGGATGGACCCGGAAGTCCTTCGGCACCGCCGCCCCGTCTCGCGGCCCGTTGGACGCGGGACGGGGCCGTACCGCCGGTTACGGCAGGTTGGCGACCAGGTCGGCGACCGAGCGGCGGCGGCCGGTGTAGAACGGCACCTCCTCGCGGACGTGCCGCCGTGCCTCCGAGCCGCGCAGGTGCCGCATCAGGTCCACGATGCGGTGCAGCTCGTCGGCCTCGAACGCCAGCATCCACTCGTAGTCGCCCAGCGCGAACGACGCGACGGTGTTGGCCCGCACGTCCGGGTAGCCGCGCGCCATCTTGCCGTGCTCGGCGAGCATCGCGCGGCGCTCCTCGTCGGCCAGCAGGTACCACTCGTACGACCGCACGAACGGGTAGACGCACACGTACGCGCGCGGCTCCTCGTCGGCCAGGAACGCCGGGATGTGGCTCTTGTTGAACTCGGCGGGGCGGTGCAGCGCCATCTGCGACCACACCGGCTCGCTGGCGCGGCCCACGGCGGTGCGGCGGAAGCGGGCGTAGACGTCCTGGAGGGCGTCGGAGTCGGCGGCGTGCCACCAGAACATGTAGTCGGCGTCGGCGCGCAGCCCGGCCACGTCGTACAGCCCGCGCGTCACCACGTCCTTCTGGGCGGCCTGGTCGAGCACCTCCTGCACCTCGACCGCGTCGCGCTCGCCGAACTCACCGGGGTTCTTCACCCGGAAGACCGACCACATCGTGTAGCGGATCACCTGGTTCAGGTCGCGCGCCTTCGGCTTGGCCGTCTTCTCCGTCGCTGCCATGTTCCGATTCTCCCCGACTCTCCAGAAACTCCAGTATCCGGGCCGCCGCCGCGCGGGCGGAGGCGATGCACGCCGGAATGCCCAGCCCATCGTAGGCGGCGCCCGCGACGGCCAGCCCCGGCTGCCCCGCCACGGCCGCGCGCACCCGCGCGACCCGGTCGGCGTGCCCGACGTTGTACTGCGGCAGCCCGCCGCCCCAGCGCGTGATCCGGCTGTCCAGCGGCAGTTCGGCGACGTGCGCGGTGGTGGCCAGCTCGGTCATCGCGGCGGCCTTGAGGTCCTCGTCGGACCGCTGCAGGGTGTACTCCTCGCCGAACCGGCCGATCGAGCAGCGCACCGCGATCAGCCCGGGGTCGCGGTCGCGCAGGTGCGGCCACTTCACCGAGCTGAACGTGACGGCCTTGACTTGCCGTCCCTCCACGGCCGGGACCAGGTAGCCGCTGCCGCGCGGCAGCCTCGGGAAGGCGCTGGCCGGGTAGATCAGGGTGACGATCGCCATGCTGGCGTACTCGATGCGCTCCAGCTCGCGCGCGGCGGCGGGCACGTCCTCGGCCAGCAGCCGCGCGGCGGGCGCGGCGGGCACCGCCACCAGCACGGCGTCGGCGTCCAGCGTCTCGGGCTCGCGGGCGGAGCCGACCACCAGCCGCCAGCCGTCCGGGCGGCGGCGCAGCTCGCGGACGGTCGCGCCAGTGCGCACGGTGCCCCCGGCGGCCTCGACGTCGGCGGCGACCAGGGGCGGCAGCGTGCCGAGCCCGCCGGGCAACGTCGCGAACACCGGCCCGGGGTCGGCGGGCGCGGCGGCCCGCACCGACCGCACGGCCGAGACCAGCGACCGGTGCGACCGCGCGGCGGTGGCGACGGCGGCGAGCGTCGAGTCGAACGACAGCAGCTCGGCGCGCCCGGCGTACACCCCGCCCAGCAGCGGCTCGACCAGCCGGTCCACCACCTCGCGGCCCATCCGCGCGCCGATGAGGTCGGCCACCGACACGTCGGCGCCGCGCCGGGTCTCGGGCAGCACCAGGTCCAGCGGGACGCGCGCCAGCCCGCCCGGCGACAACACCTGGGAGGCCGCGAGCGCGCGCAGGTCGGAGGGCACCCCCATGACCTGCCCGGCGGGCAGGCGGCGCAGCGCGCCGCGGCTGAGGATCGCCGAGGAGGTGGTGCCGGGGTGGACCAGGTCGTCGCCCCGGCCCAGCTCGCGCACCAGCCCGACCGCCTCGGGGCGGCGGGCCAGCATCGACTCGGCGCCCTCGTCCACCGGCAGCCCGCCGACCTCGCTGACCTGGAGCTTTCCGCCGATCCGGGGCGACCCCTCCAGCACGGTCACGCGCGCGCCGCCGCGGGCCAGCAGCCGCGCCGCCGCGAGGCCCGCGATGCCGCCGCCGACGACCACGACGTGGGAGGAACTGCTCATGGGAACCACCTTCCCAGACGGTCGCGATGATCCGGCACCGGGGTGGCGCGACGGTTCTTGTCACCTGCGGACAAGCCGGGAACGATTTAGCCAGTGAATACTGGCACTGATGTTCGCCCCCCGGAGCCCAGGAGTCCCCATGCCAGACTTTCCGTCCCAGAACGCTCTGAGCAGGCGCGACGCACTGCGCACGCTCGTCGGCGGCGCGCTGGCCGTCGGCGCGCTCGTCGCGGGGATCGCCGGGACCGCCCGTCCCGCCGCCGCGCGTGTTGCCCGCGCCGCCGAGACGGCGCTGCGCAAGGTCGGCCTGCCGTTCCTGTGGCCGTCCAAGAGCGTGTACGGCCTCGCGGCCGCCGCGCCCGACAGCGTGTGGTTCGTCGGCGTGCAGGGCGAGCTGACCGTGCCCGGCCCCATCCCCGGCACCGGCAAGACCGTCGGCGGCAGCCCCGTCATCCGGCGCTGGGACGGCCGGGGCTGGAAGGAGCACCCCATCCGCAACTGGTCCGGCAACGGCGGTCTCCACTCGGTCGCCGCGCCGTCCCCGGCGGACGTGTGGGTCGCCGGGCTCGTCCGCGGCGACCAGGACACCGTCAGGCCCTACCTGGCGCGCTTCACCGGCAGCGCCTTCGAGCCCGTCGCGCCGCCGCCCGGCCTCACCCTGTGGATCGCCCGGTATCCGCAGCTCAAGGCCACGCCCGCCGGGCTGTTCCTCAACGGCGGCACCGACCGGGCCCACCACCTGTACCGCTGGGCGGGCACCGGCTGGACCGCCTATCCCGACAGCGGCCTGCACCAGGTGCGGGTCTTCGACGCGCGCACGCCCGGCGACGTGTGGATGATCGGCGAGTTGGAGGGCGGCTACGGCAGGCCCGCCGCGCGCCACTGGGACGGCACGGCCTGGGGGGAGGTCCCGCTGCCGCCGCTCACCTACGAGGTCGGCCTGCCCGGCGACGTCCTCGCCATCGCCGCCGACGACGTGTGGGTCACTGGGAGCGACGAGGAGTTCGGGTCCGGCAACGCGCGCACCGCGCTGCTGTGGCACTGGGACGGCCGGGCCTGGAGCAAGGCGTCGGTGCCGTCGGGGGCCGAGGTGCCCGACGGGTTCCACCGCGACCCGGACGGCTCGTTCTGGGGGCACCGCATCGACCCCGCCGCACCCGGCCGTCTGGTCGTCCTGCGCTACGACGGGTCGGCGTGGCGGCCCACCGGCACGACGCTGGTCGCTCCGGACAACCTGCGCCTGTCCGGACCGGTGCGGGTGCCGGGGACCGGGCGGTTCTGGACGCAGGCGGGCGACGGCACCACGATCCTCACCGACCAGCCGTGACGGGGCCGGGCCGCGAACCGGGCCGTGGCCAGGGCCGCGACCTGGAGCGTGACCCAGACCGCGCCCGGACCGCGTTCTGAACTGCGCCCCGGGCCGTGACCCGGGCGCGGCCGCATCGTGTCCGGACCGCGACACTCGGCGCGGAACGGTGATATCGGACACACCGTCCAACCGCCATGCGGACCATCATGAGCGTCAAGACCGTGATGTGCGCGCTGCTCGCCCTGCTGCTGGCCGCCTTCGTGGCGGCGTGCAGCGGAGGGAGCAGCGACCACGGCGCGTCCTCGGCCATCCGGGCGGCCCCCGAGCGAGCGGCCCCCGCCGCCAGGAGCCCAGGTGACACCGCGGACACCGCCAAGAACCGCGCCGGGACCCGGAACCAGCCCGCCGCCCTCGCCCGTTCGGTCGTCTACAGCGCCCAGCTGCGCGTGCGCAGCAAGGACGTGGACGCCTCGGCGTCCCAGGCCAAGCAGATGGCCCTGGACGCGGGCGGCTACGTCGAGAACGAGACCTCCCAGAGCAACCCGCCGAGCTCGACCGTCGCCCTGAAGATCCCCTCGGCCAAGTACGCGGCGGTGCTGGGCGAGCTGTCCTCGCGGCTCGGCACCAAGCTGGCGCTGCAACAGCGGGCCGAGGACGTCACCGGCGAGGTCGCCGACGTGAACAGCCGCGTGAAGTCGGCCCAGGACACCCTCGCCTCGATCCGCAAGCTGCTGAACCGCACCGGCTCCATCGAGGAGATCCTCAAGCTGGAGGAGGAGCTGTCGAACCGCCAGGCGGACCTGGAGTCGTTGCAGGCGCGGCAGAAGTCGCTGCGCGAGCGCACCGACTACGCCACCGTGACCGTCACGCTGGTGCCGCCGCCGACCCCGCCCGCCAAGCCCGCGGCCAAGGAGCGCAGCGGGTTCGCCGACGGCCTGGGCAGCGGCTGGAACGCCTTCACCGCCACGGCCGCCGTCGTCGCGACCGTGTTCGGCTGGTTGTTGCCGTTCCTGGTCGTGATCGCCGCGCTCGGCCTGCCGGTGCTGGCCGTGCGGCACCGGCTGCGCGACCGTTTCCGCGCCGGTCAGGACGGCCCGGAGAACGCGCCCGAGCCCGTCACCGCAGGCGAGGAGACCGGGCCGAAGGCTCCCTGAACGGCCCGCGCCGTCCCGGGGCCGTCACCAGCCCCGGGACGGCCCCGGGTCAACGCCCGGCGGCGGAGGTCTCGTGCACGAAGTCGGTCAGCCGCGCCAGCACGTCCGGATTCGTGGACGGCAGCACGCCGTGTCCCAGGTTGAAGACGTGGCCCTCGGCGGTGCGGCCCCGGTCCAGGACGTCGCGCGCCCGCCGCTCCACGACCTCCCACGGCGCGAACAGGAGCGCCGGGTCCAGGTTGCCCTGGAGCGCCTTGCCCGGCGGGACGCGGTGCACCGCCTCGTCCAGCGGCACCCGCCAGTCGACGCCGACCACGTCCGCGCCCGCCTCGCCCATCAGGCCCAGCAGCTCGCCGGTGCCGACGCCGAAGTGGATGCGCGGCACGCCCAGCCCCTCCAGCTCGCGGAAGATCCGGCTGGTGAAGGGCAGCACCGACTCGCGGTAGTCCTGCGGGGCCACCGCCCCGACCCAGGAGTCGAACAGCTGCACCGCGCTCGCCCCGGCGGCGATCTGCACCTTCAGGAACGCGAGGGTGATGTCGGCGAGCCGGTCCATCAGGCGGGCCCACAACTCGGGCCGCCCGTACATCATCGCCTTGGTGTGGTCGTGGTTCTTGGACGGGCCGCCCTCGATCAGGTACGACGCCAGCGTGAACGGCGCCCCCGCGAAGCCGATCAGCGGCGTCGCGCCCAGCTCGCCCACCAGGCCGCCGACCGCCTCGGTCACGTACGCGACGTCGTCGGGCGTCAGCGGGCGCAGCACGTTCAGCCCGGCCGCGTCCCGGATCGGGTCGGCGATCACCGGGCCGACGCCCGGCTTGATGTCCAGATCGACGCCGATCGCCTTGAGCGGCACCATGATGTCGCTGAAGAAGATCGCCGCGTCCACGCCGTATCGGCGCACCGGCTGCATCGTGATCTCCACGATGAGGTCGGGGCGCGCGCACGCCTCCAGCATCGCCACGCCCTCGCGCACCCGCAGGTACTCGGGCAGGGAGCGGCCGGCCTGGCGCATGTACCACACGGGGGTGTGCGGCACCGGCAGGCGGCGGCACGCGCGCAGGAACGCGCTCTCGTCAAGACCAGGGTGAACAGCCACGGCACGATCGTCCCACGGCTCGCCCGGACCGGCGCACCGGCCCGCCGGAACGCGCCCCAGACGTCCGGTGGCGGCCACCGCCCGCGCCGTGGAGAGTTCCCGACTTCCGGACACGCCGAGCGAAGTCCCGCATTCTGTCACCCGCTCATGCGAACGTGATCCGTGTCATAGCGAGGGAGGTCCCCCGGTGCACTGCTCCGCCTGCGACGGCGAACGTGCCTTCGAACAGCCGCCCTGCCCCGACGGGCACGGCGCCGACTGCCCCGAGCGCGTCTGCGTGGACTGCGGCTCGGCGGTCCTGGTCGGCGAGCCGCCGTCCGCCTCCCACTCCCCCGCGTCCGGCCGGACCACCGCCCAGCGGACCTCCGCCTGACCGGCCCGGCCCCCGAGACGAAACCTGTGCCGTGCCTGCATCTCCGCCCCTGCCCCCTGTCGCCGTCCCCACCGCGTCCCCGCACCGCGCCCCGGCGCCGCCGGCCGGTGCCCCGGTGAACCCGCCGCCGTTCCAGCGGGCCCTGGACACCCTGCGCGCCATCCTCGACGGCCCGCCGCTGCGCCCCGAGCTGGAGCTTGAGGACATGCCCGCCCCGCAGCGCCTGGCGCCCTACTCGGCGGCGCTGTCGGCCAGCGTGTACCGGGGCGACGGCCCCGACGACGCCGAGGTGGCCACCGGGCGGCTGATCGTCCTGTACGACCCCGCGGGCCGCCCGGCCTGGGGCGGCGAGTTCCGGATCGTGGCCTACGTCCGCGCCGACCTGGAGCCGGAGATCGCCGCCGACGAGCTGATCGGGTCGGTGGCCTGGAGCTGGCTGCTGGAGGCGCTGGAGCCCGCCGGGTACGCGGGCGAGTCCGGGACGATCACCCGCGCGGTGTCGGAGGGCTTCGGCGACAAGCGCGACGAGCCGTCCACCACCGAGCTGGAACTGCGCGCCTCCTGGTCCCCCACCGGCGCCGATCCGTCCGCCGGGATCGCCGCGCACGTGGCCGCCTGGTGCGAGGTCATGTGCACCACGGCGGGGCTGCCGCCCGCCGGCGTCGCCGCCCTGCCCGACCGCCCCGGCGGCGCGGGCCGCTGAGCGACGTACGGTAGGGGGCGTGGGTAGCACAACGTCCGAGACCGAGGCGGCCGGGGAGAACACGCAGACCGTGGAAGTGTCCGATACACGGGCGGAGCGCCCGGAGGGAGCGGCCGGAGCCGCGCCGGGTCCCGCCGGCCCCGCCGAGCAGCCCCTGCCCGAACGTCCCCTGCCCGAGCAGAGTCCGGGCGTGCCGCCCGCCGGCGGCCCCGTCGAGGGCCCGGCGGAAGGCCCGGCGGCGCAGCCCCTGCTGGAACCCGGCGAGGGCGTCCCGCCGGTGATCACCACCGCCGCGGAGCTGGCCGGCGTCATCGCCGCGTTCGCGGCGGGCACCGGCCCGGTCGCGGTGGACGCCGAGCGCGCCTCCGGCTACCGGTACGGCCAGCGCGCCTACCTGATCCAGCTGCGCCGCGCGGGCGCCGGGACGGCGCTGATCGACCCGATCGCGCTGCCCGACCTGTCGGGCCTGGACGCGGCGCTCGCCGACGCCGAGATGGTGCTGCACGCCGCCAACCAGGACCTCGCCTGCCTCGCCGAGGTGGGGCTGGTGCCGCGGCGGCTGTTCGACACCGAGCTGGCCGGGCGGCTGCTCGGCTATCCGCGCGTCGGGCTGGGCTCGATGGTGGAGAACGTGCTCGGGTTCGTGCTGGAGAAGGGCCACTCGGCCGCCGACTGGTCCACCCGGCCGCTGCCGGAGGACTGGCTGAAGTACGCGGCGCTGGACGTCGAGCTGCTGGTCGAGCTGCGCGACGCGCTCCAGGAGATGTTGCGCGAGACCGGCAAGCTGGAATGGGCGCTGGAGGAGTTCGCGGCGATCCTGGCGACGCCCCCCAAACCGCCGCGCACCGACCCGTGGCGGCGCACCTCCGGCATCCACCGCGTCCGCAACCGGCGCGCGCTGGCGATCGTCCGCGAGGTGTGGGAGGCGCGCGACCACATCGCGCAGGAGCGCGACCTGTCGCCGGGCCGGGTCCTGCAGGACGCCGCGATCGTCGAGCTGGCGTTGAAGGCCCCCAAGACGCCCGCCGAGTTGCAGGCGCTGCCGACCATGCGGGGCCGGGGCGCGCGCCGTCACCAGACGGCGTGGTTGCGCGCGGTGTCGCGGGCGCGGGCACTGCCCGAGCGCGCGCTGCCGGAGGCCGGGTTGCCCGGCGACGGGCCGCCGCCCCCGCACCGCTGGGCCGAGCGCGACCCGGCCGCCGCCGAGCGCCTCAAGGCGGCCCGCGCGGTGGTGACGGGCCTGGCCGAGAAGCACGGCCTGCCCACCGAGAACCTGATGCAGCCGGACGCGGTCCGGCGGCTGGCGTGGACGCCGCCCGAGACGGTGTCGGCGGCGTCGGTGGGCGCGGCGCTGCGCGGGCTGGGGGCGCGCCCCTGGCAGGTGGAGCTGGTGGCGACGCCGGTGGCGCAGGCGTTCCTGCGGCTGGAGACCGAGGCCGTGCCGGAGACCGGGGCCGGGGACGCGCCGGAGGACTGAGGCCGGACGCGCCGGAGGACCGAGGGTCCGCCGCCTCCTCTTGCGGGGGCGGCGACCGGCCCGCACAGTGGATGAGGTTAGCCTTACCTCATCCCAACGCGCCGACCCCGCGGCGCGCCGTCCCCGGAGGAGCCGCGCGATGCTACTGGGCAACTACCTCATCGGCCTGCGGGAGGGGCTGGAGGCCGCCCTCGTCGTCAGCATCCTCATCGCCTACCTGGTCAAGACGGGCAACCGCCGCGCGCTGGTCCCGGTGTGGTCGGGCATCGGCATCGCGGTGGCGCTGAGCGTGGCGTTCGGCGTCGCGCTGAGCGCCGCGTCCTCGGAGATGCAGTTCAAGACGCAGGAGCTGTTCGGCGGCATCCTGTCGATCGTCGCGGTGGGCCTGGTCACCTGGATGGTGTTCTGGATGCGCGGCGCGGCCCAGTCGATCAAGGCCGAGCTGGAAGGCAAGCTGGAGGGCGCGCTGAGCATGGGCCCGGTGGCGCTGACGCTGGTGGCGTTCCTGGCCGTGGGCCGGGAGGGCCTGGAGACCGCGCTGTTCCTGTGGACCAACATCAGCAACTCCACGGGCGGCTCGGCGCAGCCCATCACCGGCGCGCTGCTGGGCATCGCCACCGCGATCGTGCTGGGCTACCTGCTGTACCGGGGCGGCCTGAAGCTGAACCTCAAGCGCTTCTTCACCTGGACGGGCGCGGCGCTGATCGTGGTCGCGGCCGGGGTGTTCGGCTACGGCTTCCACGACCTCCAGGAGGCGGCGGTGCTGCCCGGCCTGAACGCGGTGGCGCTGACCCCGGCGGAGTTCTTCGACCAGTTCGGCCGGACCGGGCAGTGGCTCCAGACCGTCTTCCAGGGCGTGCTGAACGTGACCCCGCGCATCACCTGGCTCCAGCTCACCA
Organism: Actinomadura hibisca NBRC 15177; assembly: GCF_001552635.1. Lineage (GTDB taxonomy): Bacteria > Actinomycetota > Actinomycetes > Streptosporangiales > Streptosporangiaceae > Spirillospora > Spirillospora hibisca. The sequence goes on from NZ_BCRO01000080.1 coordinate 20,230, forward strand.
TGTGGGTGTTGTACCTGGTGCCGGTGATGGCGCTGTTCCTGCGCACCGGCGGCGGCCCGGCCCGGCCGCGCCCGGCGGGCAAGACCGAGCCCGCCACGCCCTGACCCGCACGCCCTGGCCTACAGGTCGGGCAGCGGGTCGCGGGGCAGGCTGTCGCGGTCGAAGACCTCGGCGTCGGCGGCGTTGAGGACCGGGACGTACTCGTCGTCCACCTCGAAGAACGCCCCGGCGAACTCGAACGACGCGCCCGACCCGGTCTCCACCGGCCCGATCCGGGTGCCGCGCGGGTAGCTGCCCCACACGCTCTTGGGGCGGCTGCGGCTGAGCGAGCCGGTGGACAACACCGAGATCTGGGCGTCGGTGACCACGAACAGGAACCCCGAACCGCCGCCCTGGGCCATCGCGGGGAAGATGTAGCGGATCTCGTCATCGATCCCGAGGAACTCGCGACAGCGGTCGCGCACCGGGCGTGGTACCGGCATGGCCGCGGGAACACCTCCCCGGTTTCGGACGACTTAGGGCGAATTCAATCATGCCCTGAGGCGCCAGAACGTGGCCAGGGCCACACTCGGCAGAGCGCGGACCCCACGGCCACCGGCCCGGCTCTTCACACCGGCCTCTCCGCCGAGGCGTGCGCCTCGGACGAAGCCGCGTCAGGGCTTGCGGTGCCAGGCGCTGTAGCCGATGATCCACGCGTCGAGGGTGCCGGGGCACTCGAAGGCGCCGCCGTCGCGCAGGTGGAGGTTCATGTACCCGCCGTTGGTGATGGCGCAGTGGGTCACGTGCCGGGGCCCCGGGAAGCGCGCGCTCCCCCACTCCACGCACTCGACGTCGTAGAGCCCCAGCGGGTTGCGTATCCGGATGGCGCCGACGTACCTCGGGTCCTCGCACATGCGGGCCGCCGCCCGCCATCCGGCCTCGGCGGACGGGGCCGCCGTGCTGATGCGCACTCCGTCGGCCGAGGCGGACGGCAGCCAGGCGGCGGCGAGCGCGGTCGCCAGCGCGCCCACGAGGGCGGCGCGGGACAGGGTCGTGGGTGTCATTTCGTCGCTCCGTTCCAGGTCAGGTGGTACGGACTCCACCGTCGCCCCGCCGCGCGGGAACGGGCAATCACCTGGCAGGGACACGCCAGTCCTTGAAGGGACAACCAGCGCGTGCCCGCGCTACCGCCGGACGCCCAGGGTCACGCCGAAGCCGTCCTTCGCGCCTTCGAGGGGGCGGCTGATGCGGGCCGTCTCCACGCAGACGAACCCGGTGTGGCCTTCGTCGGGCACGTCGGCCATGGTGCGGGACAGTTCCGGGCCCGGGTTCCAGGCGACCGCGTCGCCCGCGTCGCGGTGGCGCACCTCGATGACGCGGTCCAGCACCGGGTCGTGGATCAGGCTGGTGTCGGCGGGCCGGGTGTAGACGCGGTCGATGCGGCCGGGGAAGGTCAGGTCGCCGTCCTGCTCGCCCTCGGTGTCGAGCACCTTGTCGAAGTAGTGGTCGCCCAGGCCGGAGACTGTGACCCCGTCGGCCGCGCCGACAGTGAAGTAGGAGTGCAGCGCGCCGGTGCTGGTGTGGTCGGCTTCGGCTTCCAGGTCGATCTCGCACTGGCGGCCCAGCTTGAAGCGGGCCGTCAGGGTGAAGTCGTGCGGCCACAGTTCGCGGGTCTGCGGGCTGCTCGCCAGGCTGAGGGTCAGAAAGGCCGCGTCTTCGTCCTCGTGGTGCGCGTCGAGCGTCCAGGCGGAGGTCCGGGCGAAGCCGTGGGACGGGCTGCCCGCCCCGCCGAACCACGGCCAGCAGATGGGCACGCCGCCGCGCACGGCCTTCCCTTCGCGGAATGCGGAGAGCCCGCTCAGCCACAGGACGGGCCGCTCACCGGCAGGCTGCCAGGCGATGAGCTGGGCTCCCTGCAAGGTGACGGCCGCGCGCGCCTGCGGGTGCTCGACCACGACCAGCGGCAGGTCGCCGAGGCGGCGCAGGCTGATGGACGGGGTCGGCCGGTCGATGACGGGGAGGGCGAAGACGTCTTCGGTCATCGGACGATTCTCCGCGCCCGGGTGCCGTCCCGTCCAACCCAGCGTGCGGGCAAGTGCCAACGTGGGAGCGGTTCCGTTGGCGAGCTCTGCCGAAGTTCCGGCGGGGCGGAGCCGGTCCGGCGCGCGAGCTGGGGTGGTTCGCCGGGGTCGCGGGGGCGAGGGTTGCCGCGAGCGGGAGCGCCGGTTACGGTGCTCTCAAATTTATAGGAAACCTTACTAATAGTTTCCTGACGCGACCGTCTCGGGGTTCGGGGAGTACCGCAGGTCCGCCCACCGTGCCACTGGAGTGACATTGCGCAGCCGCTTCGTCCTCGCCGTCCTCACCCTCCTCGCCGCGCTACTCGTCCCGACCGCCGCCCACGCCGACGCCGCCCCGACCGCGACGTTCGCCAAGACCGCCGACTGGGGCTCGGGCTGGGAGGGCAGGTTCACCCTCACCAACGGAACCGGCACGGCGGTCAACGGCTGGCGGGTCGAGTTCGACCTCCCGGCCGGGACCGCCCTGGGCTCGTCCTGGGACGCCCAGCTCACCTCCGCCCCGCCCCACTACACCTTCCGCAACCAGGGCTACAACGCCTCGATCCCGCCCGGCGGATCGGTCACGTTCGGCTTCCTGGGGAACGGCCCCGGCAGCCCGCAGAACTGCACCCTCAACGGCGCGGCCTGCACAGGTAGCGGTGGCCCCGGCGGACCCGGCACCCCCGGAACGCCCACCGTCACCGGCCGCACCGCCTCCTCCCTGACGCTGTCGTGGACGGCCGCCAGCGGCACCCCCGACGGCTACCGCGTCTACGAAGGCTCGACGCTCAAGGCCACGGTGACCGGCACCACCGCCACCCTGTCCGGCCTCGCGGAGTGCTCGACCCACACCTACACCGTCCGCGCCTACGGAGCCGCCGGTGAGTCGCCCGCCAGCACGGCCGTCACCGGCACCACCTCCGGATGCGCGACCGGACCGCTGCCCGCGCACTTCCTGACCGGCTACTGGCACAACTTCGAGAACGCCGCCCGCGAGCTCAGGCTCTCCGAGGTGCCCGCCGAGTACGACCTGATCGCCGTCTCGTTCGGCGAGGCCACCACCCGCGCGGGCGAGGTCGTCTTCCGGGTGGACCCCGGCCTGTCCACCGCCCTGGGCGGCTACACCGACGCGCAGTTCAAGGCGGACGTGGCGGCGGCGAAGGCCAAGGGGAAGAAGGTCATCCTGTCGGTCGGCGGCGAGAAGGGCGCGGTCCGCGTCGCCGACGCCGCCGCCGCGACGGCCTTCGCCGACAGCGTGCACGGGCTGATGACCCAGTACGGCTTCGACGGCGTCGACATCGACCTGGAGAACGGCCTCAACCCCACCTACATGGAGCAGGCGCTGCGGCAACTTCGGAGCAAGACCGGCGCCGACCTCATCATCACCATGGCGCCGCAGACCATCGACATGCAGTCCACCGGCGGGTCCTACTTCCAGCTCGCGCTGAAGATCAAGGACATCCTCACCGTCGTGCACATGCAGTACTACAACTCCGGCGCGATGCTCGGCTGCGACCAGAAGGTGTACGGGCAGGGCACCGTCGACTTCATGACGGCGCTGGCCTGCATCCAGCTGGAGAACGGCCTGCGCCCCGACCAGGTGGCGCTCGGCCTGCCCGCCGGGCCGGGCGCGGCGGGCGGCGGCGTCGTCTCCCCCGCCCTGGTCAACAACGCCCTGGACTGCCTGGCCAAGGGCACCTCGTGCGGCTCCTTCAAGCCGCCGCGCACCTACCCCGGCCTGCGCGGGGCGATGACCTGGTCGATCAACTGGGACGTCACCAACGGCGGCGGGTTCGCCCGCACCGTCCGCCCGCACCTGAACACGCTCCCCTAGGCCGCTACCTCGGCGTGTAGATCACGCCGAGCCTGTCGACCCGCCCGGCGGCACGGCCGTGGAAACCGGTGATCTGCCAGCCGGGCGGGGCGGCGTGGACGGTCGTCGCGGCGGTGGGGACGCCGCCCGACAACGTCCGGCCCTTGCTGGTGCGGAACTCGGCGTAGGAGACGTAGGTCTGGCCGAAGAGCCGGGCGGTGTCCAGGCGGAGGCGGGTGAGGTACTCGCCGTCGGCCAGGTCGAGCGCCCGCGCCGTGCCGCCTGTGCCGCCGTGGGTGAGGGACGTACCGTCCGCCAGGCGCAGGCCGACCTGGTCCAGCCAACCGGCGGCCCGCAGGCTCACCTGACGCACGGGACGGCCCGCGGCCTCGACGTCGGTGAACGGCGTGCCGTGCGGGCCGCCCGCCTGGTCGCTCAGCCGCAGGTCAGGGGCGAGCGACCAGGCGAAGGCGGCCGCGATCGGGTAGTGGTCGGACAACATCTTCCCGTCGGCCGTCCGGAAACGGTCGTTGGCGTTGGCGTAGCCGGTCAGGCTGAGGCGCAGGTGCCGGTTACCCCGGAAGAGGATCTTGTCGACGACCTCGCAGCGGTCGGTGACGTCCGCGTCGTCGCAGACCAGGGCCGGATCGCCCGGCGCGGGCGGCGTCCCGCCACGGACCCGAGTCACCCAGGCGTCAGCGAGGCCCGTGGCGGCGACCAGGTCGCGGATGGTGTCTCCGGCGCGGGTGTAGCGGGTGTTGGTGTCGCCCATCACGAGCACGGCGTTGCCCGCCGAGTTGGCCTTGATGTAGGCGGTGAGCTGGGCGAGGTTGGCGCGGCGGGCGGCGAGGTCGGCCTGCGTGGTCCCGGCGTTGGCGTGCAGGTTGTAGAGGTCGAGGTGGACGCCTTCGGCGAGGCGGAGGCGCTTGTGGGTGAAGCCCTTCGGCGTCAGGCAGTCGGTTCCGTTGCACGCCTTCCACTTCACCCGGGCGAGGTCACCGTAGGGGCGGTCGGACATGGTGTTGAGCCCGCTGCCGAACGGGACGCCGCCGCTGGTGGGCGTCCGGTAGGGGTGGGCGTCGGTGGCGTACAGGTCGGCGTGGTAGTTGAAGTCCTCCTGGACGTTCACCACCTCGTAGGCGTTGACCCGTTCGCCGATCGGCCGGGTGTTGTGCTCGGGATCTCCGCTGGACAACCAGGCGGGCAGCCCCGCCACGTTGTAGGTCAGGACCGACAGGGTCCCGCCGGGCGCGGCGGCCTGCGCCGCGCCGGGGACCACCGCCAGGGATCCGGTGAGAACCGCTGCCGCCAGTGCTCGCATGGGCTTCCCTCCGTGTGGCCTCTGATCAATGTCCACCGGAAGGCGGGCCGGGGGAAGGCCCGGCCGCGCCCGCCGTCCGCCGCTCGCGGATCGACGGGTCATCAGTTGCGAGTCGGGTGATAACGACGCCTGCGGAACTCGTCGGTGGATGAGCGGACCCGCGGATGGGCAATCGCCATAATCCGTTCGATGTCCAGCTATCCACCGCACCCCGAGGACGCTCGGTTGGCCGAGGCGCTGCGGAACCGGCAGGCCGGGGCCGTGGGGCACGTCTACAACGTCCACGGGCCTGAGCTGTTCGCCTACGCGCACGTGTTGCTCGGGGAGCGGCAACCGGCCGTGGACGCCGTGCGGGCGGCGTTGCTCGGCGCGCGGGAGAAGGGGTCGGGGGTACCGCCGCCCGAGCGGTTGCGGGAGTGGCTGCACTCGCTGGTCCGGGACGAGTGCCTGAACCGGATCGTCGGGGTTCCCTCGTCGCCGGTCGCGCCCGTGCAGACCGTGCCCGCCGCGCCGACCGCCGCTGAGATCGCCTTGGCCGAGGACGTGCTCGCCGCCACACGGTCCTTCGAGGGCGCGGCGGCGGAGGACGCGGCTGAGGGCGCGCCCACCCGCAAGCCTCAGGCGTCGCCGCCCGGGACGCCGCCACCCCGGACGCTGTCTCCGCTGAGCGGGCAGCGGCGGGTCTGGATCCTGGGCGGGGTGCTGGTGGTCGCGGGGGTCGCGCTGTCGGCCGGGCTGCTGCTCCTGCCGGATTCGAGTGGGCCGCCGCCCCGGGGCGCGATGGAAGCGCCCGAGGCCGTCGCAGAGGAGCCGACGGCGGAGCCTTCGATCTCCCCTACTCCCTCCGCCACGCCCTCTCCCTCGCCGTCCGCCTCGCCGAAGAAGACCGAGAAGCCCGAGGCCCGCGAGCCGAAGAAGAAGCGCCGCGCTCCCGCCGGAAAGGGACGGCTCGCGGTCGCGGATTCGGAGTGCCGGGGCGTCGGGCTCGCCGCGCTGCCCCGCACCTGCCGCGTCCGGCTCGTGGCCCGGGGCGGGGCCGTCCGCTGGTCGGTGGCGTCGGTGAACTCCGAGGTCGGCAGGGTCAGCGCCCGGGGCGGCGGCACGCTCGGCGCGGGCGAGTCCACGACCGTGACGGTGACCGTCTGGCCGACCATCCGGTGCTACGTGCGCGGCGCGGGGTCGGGCACGGTCGGGTTCGCGCCGGGCGGCGCGGCGCGCGTCTCCTACACCTGCCTGCGCCGCTGAGCAACGGGCTTGTCCGCGCCTAACGTCCCGCCGGTCAGGCTGGCGGGCACTCGGCCGGGCCGGGTCCGGGGTGAGGACCAGTCACGCCAGCGGTTCGGGCAGTGGGCTCGGCCGGTTTCGGCCCGATGTGAGGGCCGGTCACGCCAGCGGCTCGGGCAGCGGCGGTTCGGCCGGTTCCGGACGCGGCCATGCCACGCGGCCCTCCGGCTGCGCGGTCTGGCGTGGGGTCGCCGCCAGCCAGCGGTGCACCACCTTCCCCGTCGCGTTCCGCGGCAGTTCGGCGATGAAGTGCACGTCGCGCGGCACCGCGTACCGCGCGATCCGCGCGTGCACGTGCGCCCGCACCACGTCCGCGTCCAGCCGCGCGCCGGGGCGCGCCACGATGTACGCCGCCAGCCGCTGGCCCCACTCCGGGTCCGGCACCCCCACCACGGCCACCTCCGCCACGCCCGGCAGGCCCAGCAGCGCGTCCTCCACCTCGCGCGGCACCACGTTCTCGCCGCCCGAGATCACCATGCCGTCCTTGCGGCCGTCCACGAACAGCAGGCCCCGGTGGTCGATGTGGCCGAGGTCGCCGGTGGCCAGCAGGCCGTCGCGCACCGCCATCGGCTCGCCGCCGGTGTAGCCCTCGAACAGCAGCTCGTTGGCGGCGTGGATCTCGCCCATGGTGGAGCGCCCGGCGGGGCGGCCGTCCGCGCCCATGATCACCAGGGAGGTGTTGCGCGGCGGGCGGCCCGCGGTGCCCGGGTCGGTGCGCAGCTCGCGCGGGGTCGCGATCGACACCCATGACGCCTCGGTCGAGCCGTAGACGTTGTAGAGCCGGTCGCCGAACGTGTCCATGAACCGCGTGGCCAGGTCGCCGGGCAGCGCCGCGCCGCTGACGGCCACCACCCGCAGCCCGGACGTGTCGTGCGCCGCGCGGACCTGTTCGGGCAGGTCCAGCACGCGCTGGAGCATCACCGGCACCGCGAAGACCGTCGCGTCGCGGCAGGCGGCGACCGAGCGCAACGTCTGCTCGGGGTCGAAGCGGCGGCGCAGCACCACCGGCGCGCGCAGGGCCCAGGCCATCTGGAGCGCGGCGTAGCCCCAGGTGTGGAACAGCGGCGCCTCGATGATCATCGTCTGCCGGGTGCGCAGCGGGATGCGCGACACCATCGACGCCAGCGGCCACAGGCCCGGCCGGGGCGGGCGGCGGGCGCCCTTGGGGCGGCCGCCGGTGCCGGAGCTGAGCACGATGGTGCGGCTCTGGACCTGCGGCGGGTCGAGCGCGGCGGCCGGGGTCGCCGCGACGATCTCGCCGATGGTGCGGCCGGGGGCACCGGGGCCCGGCGGCCGGTCGGCCCACACCACCACGCGGCGCAGCGCGACCGGGGCCTCGGCCAGCAGCGGCGCGAACTCGGCGTCGGCCACCAGCAGGTCCATGCGCAGCTCGCCCAGCACCGCGCGCACCTGGCCCGCGCCGAAGCCGGTGTTCAGCAGGACGACCTCCACGCCGCGCTTGCCGCAGGCCACCATCGTCTCGACCATGCCGCGGTGGTTGCGGCACAACACCCCGACGCGGGGGCGCGGCCCGGCCAGCGGCAGCCCGGCGGCCAGGCGCGTGGTGCGCTCGTCCAGCTCGCCGAAGGTGACCGGGCCGTCCTCGTCGCGCAGCGCGAGGCGGCCGGGGTCGCGGGCGGCGGCCGACACCACGATGCCGGCCAGCGTGGTGCCCCAGCGGCGCAGCTCGCCGAAGTGGCGGCCCACCCGCAGCGGCGCGCCGGAGAACACCAGGCCGGTGCGCAGCAGCAGGAGGGTCAGGTCGCGTACGTGTCCCAGTCGCCTCCGCAGTCCCGGGCGGTAGACGGGTCGCGCGTGCACCACCGTGACCTCCTCCGGTGATTTGGGGTCACGTTACCCACGGGTTCGGAAGGGGACAAGGGCCCGCTCCCGGCGGCCGGCGCGTCAGTGGTTACTGACGAGTAGCATATGGGGTTACCAGCAAGTAGCATCGCTGCCACCAGACCATCCCCGAGCAGGGAGGACGATCCGTGCCTCGCACCGCACGCGACGTCGTGTTCGTCGACGGCGTCCGCACGCCGTTCGGCAAGGCGGGCCCCAAGGGCCTGTACGCCGAGACCCGCGCCGACGACATGGTCGTCCGCGCCATCCGCGAGCTGATCCGCCGCAACCCGTCGCTGCCGCCCGAGCGGGTCGACGAGGTCGCGATCGCCGCCACCACCCAGACCGGCGACCAGGGCCTGACCATCGGCCGCAGCGCCGCGGTGCTGGCGGGGCTGCCCAAGAGCGTGCCCGGCTACGCGATCGACCGCATGTGCGCGGGTGCGATGACCGCCGTGACCACCTCCGGCGCGGGCATCTCGTTCGGCTCCTACGACGTGGTCATCGCGGGCGGCGTGGAGCACATGGGCCGCCACCCGATGGGCGAGGGCGTCGACCCCAACCCGCGCTTCCTGGCCGACAAGCTGGTGGACCCGACCGCGCTGGTCATGGGCTCGACGGCGGAGAACCTGCACGACCGGTTCCCGCAGATCACCAAGGAGCGCGCCGACGCCTACGCCGTGCGCTCCCAGGAGAAGGTCGCCGCCGCCTACGCCGCCGGGAAGATCCAGCCGGACCTGGTGCCGACCGCGATCCGCTCGGCCGACAAGGGCTGGGGCCTGGCCACCGAGGACGAGCCGCCGCGCCCCGGCACCACCCTGGAGTCGCTGGCCGCGCTGAAGACCCCGTTCCGCGTGGCGGGCAACGTCACCGCCGGGAACGCCGCGGGCCTGAACGACGGCGCGACCGCCTGCCTGCTGGCCGCCGAGGACGTGGCCGCCGAGCTGGGCCTCACCCCGAAGATGCGGCTGGTCGACTTCGCCTTCGCGGGCGTCGAGCCGGAGGTCATGGGCGTCGGCCCGGTCCCGGCCACCGAGAAGTTGCTGGCCCGCAACTCCCTCACCATGGACGACATCGGCCTCATCGAGATCAACGAGGCGTTCGCGGTGCAGGTGCTGGCCTTCCTGGAGCACTTCAAGATCGCCGACGACGACGCCCGGGTGAACCCGTGGGGCGGCGCGATCGCGCTCGGCCACCCGCTGGCCTCCTCCGGCGTGCGCCTGATGAACCAGCTCGCGCGGCTGTTCGAGGAGCGCACCGACGTCCGCTACGGCCTGACCACCATGTGCGTCGGCATGGGCATGGGCGGGACCGTGCTCTGGGAGAACGTGAACTGGGAGGGCGCCAAGTGAGCGACATCAAGAGCATCTTCGCCGACGAAATCGTCACGCACGCCCTCGTACGCGATGTCCGGCTCCCCTACGGCGCGGGCACGCTCGCGCTGATCACGCTGGACAACGGCTTCGACCACACCAAGCCGAACACCTTCGGCCCCAACGGCCTCACCGAGCTGAACGAGGCCCTGGACGCCGTCGCCGCCCGCGACGACATCGTGGCCGTCGGCGTGACCGGCAAGCCGTTCATCTTCGCCGTCGGCGCCGACCTCAAGGGCGTGCCGCTGATCGCCGACCGCGACGACGCGCTGGCGATCGGCAAGCTCGGCCACGACGTGTTCCGCCGCCTCGGCGAGCTGAACGTCCCCTCCTTCGCCTACGTCAACGGCGCGGCGATGGGCGGCGGCGTCGAGATCGGCCTGCACTGCACCTACCGGACCATCTCCGCCGGGGTCCCGGCGCTGGCGCTGCCCGAGGCGTTCCTCGGCCTGGTGCCCGGCTGGGGCGGCACCTACCTGCTGCCGAACCTGATAGGCGCGGAGAAGGCCCTCAAGGTCGTCATCGAGAACCCGCTCGCGCAGAACCGCATGCTCAAGGGCAGGGCGGCGTACGAGCTGGGCATCGCCGACGCGATCTTCGACTCGGCCGACTTCCTGGAGGAGTCGCTCGCCTGGACCGCCCGCATCCTCAAGGGCGAGATCGAGGTCAAGCGCCCCGCCGTCGACAAGGGCAAGGCCTGGGACGACGCGGTCAACATGGCCCGCTGGACCATCGACGGCAAGCTGCACGGCGCGGCCCCGTCCTACGTCCGCGCGCTCGACCTGGTCGCCGCCGCCAAGGACCGCTCGCGCGACGAGGGCTTCGCCGCCGAGGACGAGGCGCTGGCCGACCTCATCCTGAGCGACGAGCTGCGCGCCGGGCTGTACGCCTTCGACCTCACCCAGAAGCGCGCCAAGCGCCCGGCCGGCGCGCCGGACAAGGCGCTGGCCCGCAAGGTCACCAAGGTCGGCGTCGTGGGCGCGGGCCTGATGGCCTCGCAGCTCGCGCTGCTGTTCGCGCGCCGCCTGGAGGTCCCGGTCGTGCTGACCGATCTGGACCAGGAGCGCCTGGACAAGGGCGTCGGCTACGCGCACGGCGAGATCGACAAGCTGCTGGGCAAGGGCCGGATCTCGGGCGACAAGGCCAACCGGCTCAAGGCGCTGATCAGCGGCTCGCTGACCAAGGACGCCTTCGCCGACGCGGACTTCGTCATCGAGGCCGTCTTCGAGGAGATGTCGGTCAAGCAGAAGGTGTTCGCCGAGGTCGAGGAGCACGTCTCGGCCGAGTGCATCCTGGCGACCAACACCTCCTCGCTGTCGGTGAGCGAGATGGCGTCCAAGCTCAGGCACCCCGAGCGCGTGGTGGGCTTCCACTTCTTCAACCCGGTCGCGGTGCTGCCGCTGCTGGAGATCGTCCGGGGCGAGCAGACCGACGACGCCGCGCTGGCCACCGCCTTCCAGGTGGGCAAGCAGCTCAAGAAGTCGTGCGTGCTGGTCAAGGACGCCCCGGCGTTCGTCGCCAACCGCATCCTGCTGCGCCTGATGGCCGAGATCATCCAGACGGTGGACGAGGGCACCCCGATCGAGGTGGCCGAGCGCGCCGCCGCGCCGCTGGGCCTGCCGATGCCGCCGTTCGTGCTGATGGGCCTGGTCGGCCCGGCGATCGCGCTGCACGTCAACGAGACGCTGCACCGCGCCTTCCCCGAGCGTTTCCCGCTGTCGGACAAGTTCGCCAAGTTCGTGGCCGCGGGCAAGTCCGGCGTGTACCTGCCGGACTTCACCGTGGACCCCGAGGCCGCCCGGATCTTCTCCGGCGGCACCAGCCCCTCCACCGAGGAGCAGGTGCTGGAGCGGGCGCTGACCGCGCTGGCCGAGGAGATCCAGATCATGCTGGACGAGGGCGTGGTCGCGGCCGCGCAGGACATCGACCTGTGCATGATCCTGGGCGCGGGCTGGCCGTTCCACCTGGGCGGCATCACCCCGTACCTGGACCGCAGCGGCGTCGCCGAGAAGGTGAACGGCAAGCGGTTCCTGGAGCCGGGCGTGGCGTCCCTGGCGCAGTAGCCGCCCTGAACGTCCGCGCGGGGACCCGGTAGCCCACCCATCGGGCTCGCGCGGCACCAACTCCGGCTCCGGCCGCGTGTGCGAGAAGAGGCGTCCCGACGATTCGGGACGCCTCTTTTCGTGCATTTCACCCGATCCCGCCCAGCCCCGCGTTTCGCGCCGCCACCTGCGGAGATCACACCTGGACCATGTACGACCGTCCCGCCCGAGGAGCGACGAGGTGAACCTGTTCCGGACCAAGTCGGTCGAGCAGTCGATCCGTGACACCGAGGAACCCGAGCACCGGCTGCGGCGCGACCTGTCGGCGCTCGACCTGGTGGTGTTCGGTGTCGGCGTGATCATCGGGACGGGCATCTTCGTGCTCACCGGGCAGGTCGCCAAGGACAAGGCCGGACCGGCGGTGGCGATCTCGTTCGTGCTGGCCGCCGTCGTGTGCGGCCTGGCGGCGCTGTGCTACGCCGAGTTCTCCTCCACCGTCCCGGTGGCGGGCTCGGCCTACACCTTCTCCTACGCCACCCTCGGCGAGTTCCCCGCGTGGATCATCGGCTGGGACCTGATCCTGGAACTGGCGCTGGGCGCGGCGGTGGTGTCGGTCGGCTGGTCGGGCTACTTCGCGTCGCTGCTGGACAGCGCGGGGCTGAAACTGCCCGCCGCGATAGCCAACCCGCCCGGCGAGGACGGCGGGACGGTGAACGTCCCGGCCATCCTGCTGGTGCTGGCCGTCACCGCGCTGCTGGTGGTCGGCATCAAGATCTCCTCGCGGGTCAACGCGGTGGTCGTCACCATCAAGGTCGCGGTGGTGCTGCTGGTCATCGTGGCCGGGCTGTTCTTCGTCAAGGGCGCGAACTACACCCCGTTCATCCCCGAGCCCGAGCCCAACCCGTCGGTGGAGGGCGCGGCGGCCCCGCTGATGCAGGTGCTGTTCGGCATCACGCCGGTCAGCTACGGCTGGCTCGGCATCTTCGCCGCCGTCGCCATCGTCTTCTTCGCCTACATCGGCTTCGACATCGTCGCGACCGCCGCCGAAGAGGCCCGCCGCCCGCAGCGCGACCTGCCCATCGGCCTGATCGGCTCGCTGGTCATCACCGCGATCCTGTACGCGGCGGTGTCACTGGTCGTGGTCGGGATGCAGAACTACACCCAGCTCAGCGAGGCGGCCCCGCTGGCCGACGCGTTCAAGGCGGTCGGCCATCCGGCGTTCGCGACGATCATCAGCATCGGCGCGGTCGCGGGCCTCACCACCGTCGTGCTGATCCTGCTGCTGGGCCAGAGCCGGGTGTTCTTCGCGATGAGCCGCGACGGGCTGCTGCCCGGGTGGTTGTCGGCGGTGCACCCGCGCTTCGGCACCCCCTACCGCAGCACGATCCTGATGGGCACGATCGTGGCGGTGCTGGCCGGGTTCATCCCGCTGGCCAAGCTCGCCGAGCTGGTCAACATCGGGACGCTGTTCGCGTTCCTGGTGGTGTCGATCGGCGTGCTGGTGCTGCGCCGCACCCGCCCCGACCTGCCGCGCGCCTTCCGCACCCCGCTGGTGCCGGTGGTGCCGGTCCTGTCGGTGCTGGCCTGCCTGTTCGTGATGCTGAACCTGCCGGTGGAGACCTGGTACCGGTTCCTGGCCTGGATGGTGATCGGCGCGGTGATCTACTTCCTCTACGGCACCCGGCACAGCCGTCTGGGCGCCCGCCAGGCGCTGTCCGGCGCCGCCGGAGGCGAAGGCCCGCGCGCGCCGAAGGGCTGAGCGCCGGCCATGCCCGGTGACGCCGGTCACAGTGTCCTTTTCGTGGTTCGGTGTGCACAATGGCGCGCATGACAGCCCCTGTGCGCGTCGCGGTCGTCGGCTCGGGCCCCGCGGGCCTGTACGCCGCCGAGGCCCTGGTCAAGCAGGCCGGCGGAGAGGTCCGGGCGGACGTCTTCGACCGGCTGCCCACCCCCTACGGACTGGTGCGGTACGGGGTGGCCCCCGACCACCCCTCCATCAAATCCATCGCCCGCTACCTGCAGAAGGTGCTGGAGCACCCCGCCGTCCGCTTCTTCGGGGGCGTCGAACTGGGCCGGGACCTCACCCGCGAACAGCTGCTGGACTGCTACGACGCGGTGATCTACTCCACCGGCGCGATGGTGGACCGGCAGCTGGGCGTGCCCGGCGAGGACCTGCCCGGCAGCGTCGCGGCCACCGACTTCGTCAACTGGTACTGCGGGCACCCCGACGCCGCCGACCACACGTTCGACCTGTCGGCCGAGGAGGTCGCGGTCATCGGCGTCGGCAACGTCGCGGTGGACGTGGTGCGCGTCCTCGCCAAGACGCCCGAGGACCTGCGCCACACCGACGTGCCCGAGCACGTCCTGGAGGCGCTCGGCCGCAGCCGCGTGCGGCGCATCCACATGGTCGGGCGGCGCGGGCCCGCGCAGGCCAAGTTCACGACCAAGGAGCTGCGCGAGCTGGGCGCGCTCGACAACGCGAGCGTCCACGTGCGGCCCGGCGACATGGAGCTGGACCCCGCCAGCGCCGCGCTCGCCGAGAGCGACCGGCACGTGCGCGGCAACGTCAAGGTGATGGCGGACTGGACGGCCGGGGAGGTCGCGGGCAAGCCGCGCCGCATCGACGTGCGGTTCTGGCGCGCGCCCGTGGAGATCCTCGGCACCGACCGCGTCGAGGGCCTGAAGCTGGAGCACACCCGCCTGGACGAGACCGGCCGCGTCACCGGCACCGGCGAGTACGAGACGTTGCCGGTGGGCCTGGTGCTGCGTTCGGTGGGCTACCAGAGCGTGCCGCTGGCGGGCGTGCCGTTCGACGAGCGCGCGCACGTGGTGCCCAACGACGGCGGCCGCGTCCTGGGCCCCGACGGGACGCCCCTGCCCCGCGAGTACGTGGCGGGCTGGATCAAGCGCGGCCCGACCGGGGTGGTCGGCACCAACAAGTCCGACGCCGCCGAGACCGTCCGGAACCTGCTGGCCGATCTGGCGGCGCGGCCACCCGGCGTCGGACGGCCCGAGCACACGGTGGAGGAGGTGCTGGAGGCGGGCTGCCTGCCGGTGGTGACCTACGCCGACTGGCTCAACCTGGACGCCGCCGAGATCGCGCTGGCCCGCTCCCTGAGCCGGGGCGAACGCGTGAAGCTCGCCCGCTGGGACGCGATGCGCCAGGCGTGCCGTCCGGAGCGCTAGCCCCGCCCGGACCGGTACAGACCGACGAAAGGTCGGCGTTTCGCCGCGTCGCCTTCCGAATCGCCTGACCTTCCGGGCCTATCCCGGCAAACGGCCGGCGCGTCCCGGGCCACCGCGCCGGAACCTGTGACGCGAGCGTGACCGGAGCGCTACGGTGCGTACGTGACCGGTGGTCCAGAGCTGTACGGCTTCCCCCCGCCCGGGATGCTGCCCGACCTGAGGTGGCTCGGCCCGGACTACGTCTCCGTACTCGTCTACGACCTGACGCAGGGACTGCTGCGCCAGGACACGGGCACGCACGTCATGGGCGTGCGCTGCGAGGGCGAGCCGGAGTTGCAGGCGACGGTCGACCCGGCCGGGGTGATCCGCGCGCACGACGCGTGCTTCCCGCTCCAGGCGTTCGTCAAGGACGGCGCCGGGCGGCACTGGCGGCTGCGCGGGCGCTGGACCTACTCGGGCCGCGACCTCGGCACCCCGGCGGCCTCGATCACCCACTTCTGGCAACTGCTGTCGGCCGAGGACGTGTGACGGCCCCGGGACGGGCCCCCGCCGTGGGGCCGGACCGCGCGGCCCGGCCCCACGACCGGCGCGGGTCAGTCGACCGGCTGGCGTTCGGCGGCCGGGGCGGAGGTGCGGGCGGCCGCGGCGGTGATGTCGCGGGCCAGGTCCTGCGGGGTGAGCCCGAGGTCGGCCAGGATCTGGGCGCGCGAGGCGTGGTCGAGGAACTCCTGCTCGATGCCGTAGGTGCGCACCGGGACGTCCACGGCGTGGTCGCGCAGCAGCCGGGCGACCGCGTCGCCGACCGCGCCGGTGCGGCCGTTGTCCTCGGCGACCGCGACCAGGCTGTGCTGCTTGGCCAGCTCGACCAGGGCCGGGTCCAGCGGCTTGACCCAGCGCGGGTCCACCACGGTGACGCCGATGCCCTGGGCGGCGACCAGCTCGGCGGCCTGGATCGCGACGGTGGCCATCGACCCGGCGGCCACCAGCAGCACCCGGACGCCGTTGGAGCCGTCGTGGCGGGCCAGCACGTCCATGCCCCCGGCCTTGCCGATCGCCTCGACGTCGGCGATGGCCGGGCCCTTGGGGTAGCGGACGGCGGTGGGGCCGTCGGTGACGGCCACGCACTCGCGCAGCAGCTCGCGCAGCCGGGCCCCGTCGCGCGGCACCGCCAGGCGCAGGCCCGGGATCAGGCTGAGGATCGACAGGTCCCACATGCCGTTGTGGCTGGCGCCGTCGTCGCCGGTGACCCCGGCGCGGTCCAGGGCGAAGGTGACGGGCAGCCTGTGCAGCGCCACGTCCATCAGCACCTGGTCGAAGGCGCGGTTGAGGAAGGTGGCGTACAGCGCCACCACCGGGTGCAGGCCGCCCAGCGCGAGGCCCGCCGCGGAGGTGGCGGCGTGCTGCTCGGCGATGCCCACGTCGTAGATGCGCTCGGGGTAGGCCTCGGCGAACGGCGCGAGCCCGACCGGGTGCAACATCGCGGCGGTGATGGCGACCACGTCGGGGCGCTCGGCGCCGATCGCGACCATCTCCTGGCCGAACACCGACGTCCAGCTCGGGCCGCCGGACTTGGGCAGGGACTTGCCGGTGACGGGGTCGAACGCGCCCGCGCCGTGCATGCAGTCCTCGGTGTCGTTCTCGGCGGGCGCGTAGCCCTGGCCCTTGCGGGTGATCGCGTGCACGATCACCGGCTTGCCGAAGCCGCGGGCGCGGCGCAGCGCGTGCTCGACGGCCTCGGTGTCGTGGCCGTCGATGGGCCCGACGTACTTCATGCCGAGGTCCTCGAACATCGCCTGCGGCTGGAGGACGTCCTTCAGGCCCTTCTTGATGCCGTGCAGCGCCTCGTAGGCGAGGTTGCCGACGACCGGCGTGCGCGGCACCGTCTTCTTGATCAGGTCGAGGGCGTGCTCGTAGCCCTGGGTGACGCGCAGGTCGGCGAGGTGGCTGGCCAGCCCGCCGATGGTGGGCGAGTAGGAGCGGCCGTTGTCGTTGACGACGATGATGACCGGGCGGTCCTGGCCGCCGGCGATGTTGTTCAGCGCCTCCCAGCACATGCCGCCGGTGAGCGCGCCGTCGCCGACCACCGCGACGACCGAGCGGTCGTCCTCGCCGCGCACCTGGAACGCCTTGGCGAGGCCGTCGGCGTAGGACAGGGCGGTGGAGGCGTGCGAGTTCTCGATGACGTCGTGCTCGGACTCGGCCTGGCTCGGGTAGCCCGACAGGCCGCCGCGCCGCCGCAGCTCGCCGAAGTCCTGCCGGCCGGTGAGCACCTTATGCACGTACGCCTGGTGGCCGGTGTCGAAGAGGATCTTGTCGTGCGGCGAGTCGAAGACCCGGTGCAGGGCGAGGGTCAGCTCCACCGCGCCCAGGTTCGGCCCGAGGTGGCCGCCGGTCCTGGCGACCGCCGCCACCAGGAACTCGCGGATCTCGGCCGCCAGACGGGGCAGCTGCGTGGCGTCCAGTCGCTTGAGGTCCTCCGGACCCTTGATCGACTCAAGCAGGGTCACGCGCTTCAACTCCTCCATCGGGGGACACCTCGCCCCCGCTCGTCGGGCCGTTCCGAGTTTAGTCCCGGTTTGCCAGCGGCGTGCCGGACGCCGCAGGCTGCCACCCGACCGGCACAGTTACCCTGCGGAACCGGCACAGTCCCGGCACCTCACCAGCACCCCGCCGACCCACCACCGGCATCCCACCCGCGGAACGCGACCCAAGGACAGGAGGCGCATGAGCGTCGAGGAGATCGTGCTGCTCAACGCGGCGGACGAGGCGATCGGGACGGCCCCCAAAATCGACAGCCACCACCGCGACACCCCCTACCACCTGGCGTTCTCGTGCTACGTGGTCGATCCGGCGGGCCGGGTGCTCATCACCCGGCGGGCACTGGGCAAGCGCACCTTCCCCGGGGTGTGGACGGGCAGCTGCTGCGGCCACCCCGGGCCCGGCGAGGGGCTGCGCGACGCGATCGCGCGGCGGCTCCGCGACGAGCTGGGGGTGACTGTGGACACATTCACGCCGGTACTGCCCGGTTTCCGGTACCGCGCCACGGCCGAGGACGGGGTGGTGGAGTACGAGCGCTGCCCGGTGGTGCGCGCCACGACCGCCGATCCCGGGGTGCGGCTCAACCCGGAAGAGGTGGAGGACGCGGAGTGGTGGACGTGGGAGGAGTGCCTGGCGCTCGTCGAGCGTCCCGAGTCCTCCCCCTGGTACCGGTTGCAGATGGCGGAGCTGGCCCCGCTGGGCCATCCGCGCGACTGGCCCGACGCGGGCACGGACGCGCTGCCGCCCGCCCTGGCTTGGTAGCGCTGGCTCGTTAGCCCTGTCTTGGTAGCGCCGCTCCGGTAGCGCTGTCCTGGTGGGCGGTCCGGTTCGTGGGGCATTACGGGGTTCCACGAGCCGGACGGCCGCACCGCACGCCGTACGCGCGCCGTCCCCGGGCGCGGATAACCGGGTGATCTCATTTTCGTTCGGACCGGTTGACCGCGCCGCCGTCCAAGCAGACGCTTGTTTCTTCGGGGTACCGAAGGGACGGGCGATGCGAGGACGTGCGGCCAACCGGAGGACGGCTTCGAGAGCGGGACGGGCGGGAGGGTCCAGGACGTGGCGGGCCGCCGCCGCGCTGGCCCTCGGCGGGGCGCTGGCCCTGTCGGCGTGCGGCGGTGGCGACGACGACGGCGGCAAGGGCGGCGGGGACGCCTCCAAGGTGGAGGTCTTCTCCTGGTGGACGGGCCCGGGTGAGGCCGACGGCCTGAACGCCATGATCGAGGAGTTCAAGAAGAAGAACCCGAACACCCAGTTCGTCAACGCGGCGATCGCCGGCGGTTCGGGCACCCAGGCGCAGGCGGTGCTGGCGAGCCGCCTCCAGAACCGCAAGCCGCCGGACTCCTTCCAGGGCCACGCGGGCGCCGAGCTGCTCGACTACATCAAGGCCGGGCAGATCGAGCCGCTGGACTCCTTCTACGACAGCAACAACCTGCGCGCGGCCTATCCCGAGCAGCTCCTCCAGCAGATCAGCTACCAGGGCAAGATCTACTCGGTGCCGGTGAACATCCACCGCTCCAACATGCTCTGGTACAACCCGGGCATCCTGAAGGACGCCGGGATCGCGGGGCCGCCCAAGACCGTCGCCGAGTTCGCCACGGCGCTCAAGACCGTCAAGGACAAGACCGGCAAGGTGCCGCTGTCGCTGGGCGCGCAGTGGACGGCCGACCACCTGCTGGAGAACGTGCTGCTCGGCTCCATGGGCGCCGACGCCTACAACGCGTTGTGGAAGCCGGGCGCGGACTGGAGCTCGCCGCAGGTCACCACGGCGCTGGGCCAGTTCGCCGAGATCATGAAGTACACCACCGCCGAGGCCGCCTCCACCGACTGGCAGGGCGCGGCCAAGGCCG
Organism: Actinomadura hibisca NBRC 15177; assembly: GCF_001552635.1. Classification (GTDB taxonomy): domain Bacteria; phylum Actinomycetota; class Actinomycetes; order Streptosporangiales; family Streptosporangiaceae; genus Spirillospora; species Spirillospora hibisca. Next base: position 39,518 of record NZ_BCRO01000080.1, read on the forward strand.
TCGCCGACGGCAAGGCCGCCTTCAACATCATGGGCGACTGGGCCTACGGCTACTTCACCGGCGGCGCGCCCAACGGCCTGGGCAAGAAGCTGGACACCGACTTCAAGTACGCCGCCGCCCCCGGCACCGAGGGCACCTATATGTGGTTGTCGGACAGCTTCACCCTGCCCAAGGGCGCGCCGCACCGGGGCGGGGCGCTGGCGTGGCTGAAGGTGGCGGCCAGCAAGGAGGGCCAGGACCTGTTCAACCCCAAGAAGGGATCGGTGCCCGCCCGCAAGGACGCCGACAAGTCCCTCTACAAGGGGTACCTGGAGTACGCGTTCAACGAGTGGAACAAGCCCGACGTGAAGCTGGCGGGCTCGTTCTGGCACGGCGTGAACGCCAGCAAGAAGTGGCACACCGACATCGACACCGCCGTCGGCCTCTTCCTCCAGAGCAAGGACGCCGCCAAGCTCCAGGAGGCGCTGGTGGCGGCGGCGAAGAACAACGCGCAGTGACGGCGGCCCCGGGGCGGGCGCCCGTCGCCGAGCGGGAGCCCGTGCACGCGCCGCGGGCCGGGCGCCGGTGGCGTCCGGCCCGCGTCCGGCGCTGGTTGCCCGGCCTGCTGCTGGTGTCGCCGTCGATCGTGGCGATCGGCCTGTTCGTCTACGGGCTGATCTTCTGGAACACGCGGGTGGCGGTCAGCGGACGCCACGACGAGGTGTCGCCGTACAAGTTCGACAAGGGCAAGAACTTCGTCGATCTGTGGGACGACGCGAGCTGGCCCCCGGCCGTGCGGCACGCGCTGCTGTTCACGGCGGTGTTCGTGGGCGGCGCGCTGCTGCTGGGGGCGTTCCTGGCGTTCCTGATGGACAAGGGGATCAAGGGCGAGGCCGGGTTCCGCGTCATCTACCTGTTCCCGATGGCGATCTCGTTCATCGCCAGCGGGGTGGTGTGGCGGTGGCTGATGAACCCGGCCCCGCCCGAACGCGCCGTCGGCCTGAACCAGCTGTTCGGCAAGCTCGGGCTGGACGCGCTGGCCAACAACTGGTGGCAACACCCGACGTGGGGCATGGCGGCGATGGCGCTGCCCGCCATCTGGCAGATGTCGGGGTACGTGATGGCGCTGTACCTGGCGGGCTTCCGGGGCGTGCCCGAGGAGCTGCGCGAGGCGGCCCGGGTGGACGGCGCCTCGGAGTGGAAGGTCTACCGGTACGTGGTGTTCCCCCAGCTCCGGCCGGTGACGTTGTCGGCGCTCATCATCCTGGGCCACATCTCGCTGAAGGTGTTCGACCTGATCATGGCGATCGCGGGCAAGCAGATCATCACCTACGTCCCGGCGATCGCCACCTACGTGGAGGTGTTCGACCGGCACGACCCGGCCAACGGCGCGACGATCGCGACCTACCTGCTGGTGGCGGTCGCGGTGCTGGTGATCCCCTACCTGGTGTGGTCGGTGCGGGCGGAGCGCGGCCGGTGACGGCCCGCACCGCGCCGGGCGGCTCCCCCGGCACGCTCGCGGCGCGGACGTTGCGGATCGTGCGGCCCGCGATCCTGCTGGCGTTCGTCGTGCTGTTCCTGATCCCGGTGTACGTGCTGGTGGTGACCAGCTTCAAGCCGCTCCAGGAGGCCGACCCGAGTTCGGCGTGGAGCCTGCCGGGGAGCTGGAGCGCCGACGGCTGGCGGTCGGCGTGGGAGACGTTGCGGCCCGGCCTGGCCAACAGCGTCAAGATCGCGGTGTCCGGGTCGCTGATCGCGGCGGTGCTGGGCTCGCTGAACGGCTACGTGTTGGCCAAGTGGCGCTTCCCCGGCGCGGACGCGGTGTTCACGCTGTTCCTGTTCGGGATGTTCATCCCCTACCAGGCGGTGATGATCCCGCTGGCCGGGCTGCTGACCGACCTGGAGCTGGTCGGCACGATCCGCGGGCTGGTGCTGGCGCACGTGGTGTACGGCATCCCGATCTGCACGCTGATCTTCCGCAACTACTACGTGACGATCCCCGACGAGCTCATCGAGGCCGCGCGGGTGGACGGCGCGGGCCTGCTGCGCGCCTACTCGGCGATCGTGCTGCCGGTGTCGGGCCCGGCGTTCGCGGTGACGCTGATCTGGCAGTTCACCTCGTTGTGGAACGACTTCCTGTTCGCGGTGTTCCTCGGCGCGCCCGACAGCTGGCCGGTGACGGTGATGCTGAACAACACCGCCGGGTCGGGCGCGGTGGCCGTGCAGTACAACCAGCAGATGGCGGCGGCGCTGCTGGCGTCGTTGCCGACGTTGCTGGTCTACCTGCTGCTCGGCCGGTTCTTCATGCGCGGGCTGATGGCCGGGGCGCTCAAGGGCTGACCTTCCAGTAAGGAATCACTGACCTTTTTCGGCCAAAGGCATGACCCCGGTCACCGTGATCACTACACTGCGCGAGCGACGTACCACGCCCCTCGATCGTCCCGCCGCGCCCCCTCCCGGCAAGGAGCCACATGGGCATCAGACGACTCGCCGCCGCAGGCGCCGTCTCCGGCGCCGCCCTGCTCGGGGTCGCGACCCCGGCGGCCGCGGCCGCGCCGCACCCGCCGCAGGACGCGCCCCGCGGCACCCCACCCAAGAACGCCCCCGGCGCGCCCAAGCCCGCCGTGCCCGCCGCCCCCGACGACCAGCCGGTCGGCCCGCCGCGCGTCTCGGCGTCCCCCAACCCGTTCCAGCCCGGCCAGAACCTCAACGTGCGGGTCAGCGGCTGCAGGACCGAGCCGCGCGTGATCAGCCCGAACGAGATCTTCGACAAGAACGAGCCCGCCTCGTTCGACGACGAGGGCCAGGGCGTGTGGTCGGGCATCGGCGGCACCCGCACCGACCTGGAGCCCGGCCACACCTACGTCTCCAAGTTCGTCTGCCTCACCGGTAGCGGCCTGGCGACGATGGAGCTGCGCACCAAGCTGCCCGCCAAGCCCAAGCCGCCCAGCAAGCCCGGCAAGCCGAACAAGCCCGACGAGCCGGGCGGCAGGCCCGGCTTCTCCTTCGGGTACGAGGACGTGACGCTGACCACCCGCCGCGCGGTGCCCGGCGCGGCGCTCGGCATCAAGGTGGTCTGCCCCGTGCAGCCGCGCGCCTACTCGGCCTCGTTCGCCCACCAGCCGCGCATGGAGAAGATCCAGAAGGACACCTGGGAGGGCGGCGGCCGGTTCAAGGCGCACCTGCCGTCGATCGTCCGCCTCACCGTGGAGTGCCCCGGCTACGGCAAGGTGTCGTTCAGCAGCCGGCCCGGCGAGCAGGACGTGGACCGGGGCAGCCCGACGATCCCGCGCGGCGCGCCCGACACCGGCGACGGCAGCACCGTCACCGAGCGGCAGGGCCCCGGCGGCGCGGCGCCGCTGCTGGCGGGCTCGCTGGTGTTCCTCGGCGGTTCGGCCGTGCTGGTGCGCCGCCGCGCCCTCGCGGAGCAGGGACCGAAGGAGAACGGCTGATCGTGAACACCGGCCACCGCGCCGCCACGCGGCGTCGCCGGGAACGGCCGCAGCGGGACGCGGGCCGCCGCACGGCGGTCCGCGTCTTCGCCGTCCTCGCGCTGCTGTCCGCGGCGGCCGGGTGCGGCGATGAGGACTACTCCGGCGGCCCGACCGACCCGGGCGCCTCGGCGTCCTCCTCCGCGCTGCCGCCGCTGCCGCGCTCGCAGCCCGCCACCATCGCCATCCCCCGGCTGAAGGTGTCGGCGCCGGTCACCGACCTCGGCCTGCAAGCCGACGGCCGCATCGAGGAGCCGCCGCTCAGCCGGCCGAACCTGGCGGGGTGGTGGAAGAAGGGCCCGACGCCGGGCGAGGGCGGCCCGGCGGTGATCCTCGGGCACGTCGACGCGATGAAGAAGCCCGCGGTGTTCTACCGGCTGAAGGAACTGAAGCCGGGCGACCGGGTGCGGGTGACGCGCAAGGATGGGAAAACCGCCACCTTCGCGGTCGAGCGCGTCGAGCGGGTGTCCAAGGACTCCTTCCCCGGCGAGAAGGTCTACGGCGAGGACATCGACTACGCGGCCCTGCGGCTGGTGACCTGCGGCGGGACGTTCGACCCGGGCACCGGGCACTACCGCGACAACGTGATCGCCTACACGCGCATGGTGCGGGCCTGACGTCCCACCGGTCACCCTGAAACCAGACGTACCCGGGCGAATACGGCGCGTCCGGTTGCTTCGGCACGGCATGATGTGAGACATCACAGTGCGAACCATTCGCCCGTCCGGGCCGTTGCACCCTTCACAGGGGGTCTCGCAGGGGTCCGGACCTAGCCGCAGGGACACCATTGGCTGACGTAGCGGTGGGGATCGGCCGGGACGAGCCGGATACTCCGCCGGGAACCGGGCACCACGTCTGCGACCCCCGGGCCAGTATGGAGACCGGGCGAGCACGGGAGGTGACCACGTGCAGGCGATAAGCGTTCAGCAGCCCTGGGCCTTCGCGATCGCGCGTGGCGGGAAGACCGTCTGCAACCAGGGCCTGCCGACCGCCTACCGGGGCCCGTTGCTGGTCCACGCCTCCATGCGCGTCGACCTGAAGGCGTGCGACTCGCCGCTGGTGCAGGCCGCGGGCTGGAACCCGCGCGACCCGCTGGCGACGCTGGGCGCGGTCATCGCGGTGGCCGAGCTGGAGGACGTCTGCTCCAGCGCGGTGCTGGACGGCACGTGCGAGTGCGGCCCGTGGGCGGAGCCGGAGAAGCACCACTGGAAGCTGGCCGACGTGCGCCCGCTGCCGCGCCCGGTGGTGGCGCTGGGCCGCCCGGAGATGTGGGAGCCCAAGCCGACGCTGATCACCGAGATCCGCACGATGATCGCCGCGACGGCGGCCCTGAACCGGCCCTAGCCCGCGCTCTCAGGACCTGGCCGCGTCGGCGGCCTCGCGCAGCCTGCCGAACTCCTCGGCCAGCCGGGGCAGCGGCCAGCTCGCGTTCAGTCCGCTCGGGTTGGGCAGCACCCACAACCGCGCCGGTCCGATGCCCTCCTCCTGCGGCCCGATCTTGGCGTCCTTGCGGCCGAAGGCCGTGCGGTAGGCGGTCACCCCGGCGACGCCCAGGTAGGCGGGCCGGTACCGCTCCACGAGCGCGACGAGCTTGCGCCCGCCCTCCCGCAGCTCCTCCTCGGTCAGCTCGTCGGCGCGCGCGGTGGTGCGCGAGGCGAGGTTGGTGATGCCGAGGCCGAAGGAGGGCAGCAGGTGCTGCTCGCCGGGCGACAGTTGCCGTTCGGTGAAGCCCGAGCGGTGCAGGGCGGGCCAGAACCGGTTGCCGGGCCGCGCGAAGTGGTGCCCGGTCGCGCCGGAGTAGAGGCCGGGGTTGATCCCGCAGAACAACACCCGCAACGTCTCGCCCTCGGGCGGCAGCAGGTCGGGGATCACCTTGTCGCGGGCGGCTTCCAGATCGGCCTTCGACGGACGCATCACACCAGGCTACGCAGGATCAGCACCAGCGCGGACGCCCCCACCACCAGCAGCACCGCGACGCGCATCCGTCTCGCGTCCAGGTAGCGGCGCAGCGGTCCGGCGGCCAGGAACCCCGCCAGCACGAACGGCGTGAGCGCCAGCCCCGCGACGACCTGCTGGTGCGGCAGCCGTCCCACCGCCCCCAGGGTGAGCAGCGACAGCAGTGCGCCGCCGGTGAAGAACACCGCCAGCGTCGCGCGCAGGCGCGGCCCGCTCTCGCGCTGGTAGAGCAGCGCGAGCGGCGGGCCGCCGATGGCCGAGGCGGTGCCGGTCGCGCCCGCGACCAGCCCGGCGGTGGCCAGCGTCGTGCGGTTGCGCGGCACCGTCCCCGACCACGCGGACGCGCCGAGCGCGGCCAGCACCACGGCCCCGATCACGACGCCGAGCGCCCGCGCGGGCACGGCCGCGACCACCCACACGCCGAGCGGCGTCCCGGCGACACGGCCGCCGAACGCCCAGCCCAGGCCGCGCAGATCCGCGTGCCGCACCTCCTGCACGAGGGTGGCCAGGGGCAGCAGGGCGGCGGTGACCAGGATCGCGCCGGGCATGAGCGCCGGGGACACCAGCGTCACCACGGGCGTGGCGACCAGGCCGACGCCGAGGCCGACGCTGCCCTGCACGATCGCGCCGAGCAGCACCGCCAGGCCGCCGGCGACCAGGAAGTCGAGAGGTGGCATAACGCCGTGGAACGTTACATCCCGACCTTCCCGGTCGGATCATGCGGGACCGGTCAGGCCGACGCCTCGTCCAGCGCGGCGACCTCCGCCTCGCTCAGCTCCAGTCCCGGCACCGCCAGCAGCGGCGGGAGCTGCTCGACCGTCCGCGCCGAGGCGATCGGCGCGACGACGGTGGGCTTGGCGGCGAGCCAGGCCAGCGCGACGGTCGGGACGGCGGCGGCGCGCTCCTTGGCGACGTCGTCGAGCGTGGCCAGGACCTTGCGCCCGCGCTCGGACTCCAGGTACTTGGCGGCACCCTGGGCGCGGGCGCTGTCCACCTGCTGGCCGGGCCGGTACTTGCCGGTCAGGAAGCCCGACGCCAGCCCGTAGTAGGGGACGGCGGCCAGGCCGTAGCGGGCGGCGGTGTCCTGGAGGTCGCCCTCGTAGGTGTCGCGGGAGACCAGGTTGTAGTGCGGCTGGAGCGCCACGTAGCGCGCCTTGCCCTCCCGCTCGGCGAAGTCCATGGAGGCCGCCAGGCGCTCGGGCGAGATGTTGGACGCGCCGAGCTGCCGGATCTTCCCGGCGCGCACCAGCTCGTCCAGCGCCGTCATGATCTCCTCGACCGGCACGTCGGGGTCGTCGAAGTGGGTGTAGTAGAGGTCGATGTGGTCGGTGCCCAGGCGGCGCAGCGAGGCGTCCACCGCGGCCTTGAGCACCGGCGCGGACAGGCCGGTGTGCTCGGGGTGGTGGCCGCCCTTGGTGGCGATCACGACGTCGTCGCGGTTGCGGCGCGCGGCGAGCCACTCCCCGATGATCTCCTCGGACTCCCCGCCCTTGTTGCCGGGCACCCACGCGGAGTAGACGTCGGCGGTGTCGACGAAGTCGCCGCCGCCCTCCAGGTAGGCGTCCAGCACCGCGAACGAGGCGTCGCGGTCGGCGGTCCAGCCGAAGACGTTGCCGCCCAGCGAGAGCGGGAAGACGTCCAGGTCGCCGATCTTCTTCGTGATGTCAGCCATGTGTCGGTGCAATCCCCCCGCGCGTCCCGCCATTCCCTCCTCCCCCTTGTTTCCGGGTGGCGGCCCCGCACACCGCGCCGCCGGTAAAGCGCCAGGAAAACCGCATGACTAGCATGTCGCCATGCTCTCCGCCTGCCTCGCCTTCGCCCTGGTCGCCGCGCTGGTGACGATCACTCCCGGTCTGGACACGATGCTGGTGCTGCGCGCCACGGTCGCGGCGGGCCGCCGCACCGGGCTGCTGGCGGGCACCGGCGTCGCGCTGGGCTGTCTGACCTGGGCGATGGCGAGCGCGGTGGGGCTGACGGCGCTGCTGGCGGCGTCGGAGCTGGCGTTCGACGTGCTGCGCGTCGCGGGCGCGCTGTACCTGGTGTGGCTGGGCGGCCGGGCGTTGTGGACGGCCCGCCGCCGCACCGGCGACGCCGCCGCCGAGGAGGCCGACGCGCCGCTGGGCGGCCTGGCGGCGCTGCGCGGCGGCTTCGTCACCAACCTGCTGAACCCGAAGATCGGCGTCTTCTACATGAGCCTGCTGCCGCAGTTCGTGCCGGACGGGGCGTCGGTGTTCTGGACGAGCCTGCTGTTCGCGCTGATCCACGCCGCGCAGGGAATGTTGTGGTTCGGCCTGCTGGTGGGCGTGGCGGGCGCGGCGCGGCGCACGCTGGCGCGTCCGGAGGTCAAGCGGCGCATCCAGCAGGTGACGGGCGTGGCGTTCCTCGGCTTCGCGGCGAAGCTGGCCGCCGACCACTAGGAACGCGGAACGGGCCGCCTCCCCGAGGGGAGACGGCCCGTCCGTCGAACGGCCCTGCCTACTTGCGCAGCAGGTTGCGCAGCACGTACTGCATGATGCCGCCGTTGCGGTAGTAGTCGGCCTCTCCGGGGGTGTCGATGCGGACGACGGCCTGGAACTCGCGGCCGTCGACCGTCACGGTGACCTCGGAGGGCACGCCGCCCTCGTTGAGCTTCTCCACGCCGGTGATGTCGAAGGTCTCGGTGCCGGTGAGGCCCAGCGACCCGGCCGACTCGCCCTCCTTGAACTGCAGGGGCAGCACGCCCATGCCGATCAGGTTGGAGCGGTGGATGCGCTCGTAGGACTCGGCGATGACGGCGCGCACGCCCAGCAGCGCGGTGCCCTTGGCGGCCCAGTCGCGCGAGGAGCCCGAGCCGTACTCCTTGCCCGCGATGACCACCAGCGGGGTGCCCTGCGCGGCGTAGTTCTGCGCGGCGTCGTAGATGAACGACTGCGGCGCGTCGTCCTGGGTGAAGTCGCGGGTGTAGCCGCCCTCGACGCCGTCCAGGAGCTGGTTGCGCAGCCGGATGTTGGCGAAGGTGCCGCGGATCATGACCTCGTGGTTGCCGCGGCGCGAGCCGTAGCTGTTGAAGTCGCGGACCTCGACGCCGTTCTCCTGGAGGTACTGCGCGGCCGGGGTGCCGACCTTGATGGACCCGGCCGGGGAGATGTGGTCGGTGGTGACCGAGTCGCCCAGCTTGGCCAGCACGCGGGCGCCGTGGATGTCGGTGACCGGGGCCGGCTCCATCTCCATGCCGTCGAAGTAGGGGGCCTTGCGCACGTAGGTGGAGGCCGGGTCCCACTCGAAGGTGCCGCCGGTCGGGATGTCCAGGCCGCGCCAGCGCTCGTCGCCCTTGAAGACGTCGGCGTAGTTGCGGATGTACATCTCCTGGCCGATGGAGGAGTTGACGATCTCGGCGACCTCTTCCTGCGACGGCCAGATGTCCTTCAGGTACACCGGCTGCCCGTCGGCGCCCTCGCCGAGGGAGTCGTTGAGGATGTCGATGTCCATCGTGCCCGCGAGCGCGTAGGCGATGACCAGCGGCGGCGAGGCCAGGTAGTTCATCTTCACGTCGGGGCTGATGCGGCCCTCGAAGTTGCGGTTGCCCGACAACACGGCGGTGACGGCCAGGTCGTTGTCGTTGATGGCCTTGGAGATCTCCGGCTGGAGCGGGCCGGTGTTGCCGATGCAGGTGGTGCAGCCGTAGCCGACCAGGTTGTACCCGATCTTGTCCAGGTACGGGGTGAGGCCGGCGCGCTCCAGGTAGTCGGTGACGGCCTGGGAGCCGGGGGCCAGCGAGGTCTTGACCCACGGCTTGCGGGTCAGGCCCTTGTCCACCGCCTTCTTCGCCAGCAGGCCGGCGCCGACCATGACGAAGGGGTTGGAGGTGTTGGTGCAGGAGGTGATGGCGGCGACCGCGACGATGCCGTGGTCGATCTCGAAGGACGAGCCGTCGCCCATCGTCACCGTGGTCGGGCGGTTCGGGCGGCCGGACGCGCCGTCGCCGGTCTCGCGCGGCTTGTCGCCGTTGCCGTCGCGGCTGACGGCGGGCGAGTCGGAGGCCGGGAAGGACTCGGCGGACGCCTCGTCGGCGGGGCCCTGGATGCTGGAGACGTAGTTCTGGACGTCCTGGCGCCAGGTCGGCTTGGCCTCCGACAGGGCGATGCGGTCCTGCGGGCGCTTGGGCCCGGCCAGCGACGGCACGACGGTGGACAGGTCCAGTTCGAGGTACTCGGAGAACTCCGGCTCGACGGCCGGGTCCAGCCACATGCCCTGCTCCTTGGCGTACGCCTCGACCAGCGCGATCTGCTCGTCGCTGCGGCCGGTGAGGCGCAGGTAGGCGAGGGTCTCGTCGTCGATCGGGAAGATGGCGCAGGTGGAGCCGAACTCGGGGCTCATGTTGCCGATGGTGGCGCGGTTGGCCAGCGGCAGGGCCTGCACGCCCTCGCCGTAGAACTCCACGAACTTGCCGACCACGCCGTGCTTGCGCAACATCTCGGTGATGGTCAGCACCAGGTCGGTGGCGGTGGTGCCGGCGTTCAGCTCGCCGGTCAGCTTGAAGCCGACCACGCGCGGGATCAGCATGGAGATCGGCTGGCCGAGCATCGCGGCCTCGGCCTCGATGCCGCCGACGCCCCAGCCGAGGACGCCGATGCCGTTCTCCATGGTGGTGTGGGAGTCGGTGCCCACGCAGGAGTCGGGGTAGGCGATGCCGTCGCGGTCGAACACCACGCGGGCCAGGTGCTCGATGTTCACCTGGTGCACGATGCCGGTGCCGGGCGGCACGACCTTGAACTGGTCGAAGGCGGTCTGGCCCCAGCGCAGGAACTGGTAGCGCTCCTTGTTGCGCTCGTACTCGACCTCGACGTTGCGCTGGAACGCCTCGGGGGTGCCGAAGTAGTCGACGATGACCGAGTGGTCGATGACCATCTCGGCGGGCGCCAGCGGGTTGATGCGCGTGGGGTCGCCGCCCAGGTCGCGCACGGCCTCGCGCATGGTCGCCAGGTCCACCACGCACGGCACGCCGGTGAAGTCCTGCATGATCACGCGGGCCGGGGTGAACTGGATCTCGTGGCTGGGCTGCGCGCTCGCGTCCCACCCGGCCAGGGTGCGGATGTGGTCGGCGGTGACGTTGGCGCCGTCCTCGGTGCGCAGGAGGTTCTCCAGCAGCACCTTGAGGCTGTACGGGAGACGGGCCGAGCCCTCGACGGCGTCCAGCCGGTAGATCTCGTACGCCTTGTCGCCAACCCGCAGCTCGCTACGGCTGCCGAAGCTGTTCGTGGACACGGACTCCTCCTCCGTCACCACCGCGCGTCCGGTCCGGGACATGACGGCGCGGCGTCTTCAACTGTCTGTGGATATGCGACCCGCTCTGGTCGGCCCTGGGAGCCGGTGCGGCAGGTTCTCATTCACCCTGAATCCTGCCCTAGCCGCGAAGCTGCTCGGGACTCAGGTAGGCCTAACTTCCGCAGCTTTTCTCTCGACGTCAAGCTATCTCCGATTTATCTCGACATCAAGTTACCCACAGGTAGAGCGCTCGGGCCGCCCCGCCCTACCCGGCGGCCACGAGAAGCCGCACAAGGTCAGTTACCCGGTCCAGCGGCGTGACACCGTACGCGCTGACGTAGACGCCGCCCTCGGCGATGACCCGGCGACAGGAGTGCCGCACCGGCTCGGTGTGCGTCAACTCGGCGTAGGGGCGCGCTCCATGCGGCGTCTTGAGGACGGCCCACACGCCCTCATGCCGTCGCAGGCCCCTGATCAACGAGACGAGCGCCAGGGACTCGGCCGACCTCCCGTTCAAGCACGGCCCGCCTCCAGGACGACGAAGACGACCTTGCCCGTGGCGGTGGGGTTCCAACCGAGGGCCTTCGTCATCTCACGCAGCACGGCCAGCCCTCGCCCCGACTCGGCGAGCAGGCCGGGGTCGCGCACGACGGGCGCGACCGGACTGGAGTCCGCCACCTCAAGGCAGACGCCCCGGTCGCACGGATAGATGCGCACGGTCGCCTGGGCGTCGCCCACGTGCCGCTGGACGTTCCCGACCAGCTCGGTGACGGCGAGCCTGCCGACGTAGGAGTCGGCGTCCCACGCGGCCAAGGTCTTCTCGACCCACACGCGCACTTCGTGCAGTCGCTCGGGATCAGTGCTGATCACCAGGGTTGCGGAGTCCGACAACGTGATCACCTCGGGGAGTTTGTGTGGTCCAGCTCACAGAATCGAAGGAGCGGCGTACGGTTGTCGTTGTTCCGAGCCATCACCGCAACGCCCGGGAACTTCCCCCCAGTGCGGAGAGTGATCAATGAATCTCAAGCCGTCACCGGACCCGATGTCTTCGATGTGGGCCTGGATCGCCCATGACCTGCGCTTCTATCGGACGCGGGCGCGGATGAGCGGCGAGACGTTCGGCCGGATCATCGGGGTCGTCCGCTCGACTGTTTCCCGGCTGGAGTCGGGCGAGCTGCGGCTCGACGAGAAGCAGGCCGCAACGCTGGACAAGCACTTCGCAACGGGCGGGCATTTCCTCCGCCTGCTCACCTACGCCAAGCTCGGCCACGATCCCGACTGGTTCAAGGAGCACGTCGGCTATGAGGCCCGCGCGTCCCTCCTGAAGATCTACGAGATGACGTTGATCCCGGGCTTGCTCCAGACACCGGAGTACGCCCGCGCGCTGTTGGAGGCGGCGGGCGTGGAAGACCTCGAAAGTGAGGTGTCGGCGCGCATCGCGCGGCAGGCGACCTTGGAGCGCACCCCGCGCCCCCTGCTGCTGGTGACGCTGTGCGAGAACGCCGTCTGGTGGCCCGTAGGCGGCTCGAAGATCATGCGGGAGCAGCTTGGGCACGTGCTCGACGCGACGAGCGGCCCGAACGCCATCCTGCGCGTTCTTCCCCGGTCTGCCGGTGCGACGATCGGCCTTGACGGCCCGTTCAAGATCTTGTCCGTGGACGAAGGCGATGTGGCCTACACGGAGGCGCATGGGGGCGGGAGACTGATCCTCACTAGTGGCGAAGTGCGCCAGTACGGCGTCCGGTGGGACAGGATCGGCGCGCAAGCTCTCCCGGAGAGCGCGGCACGAAGCCGGATCGAGGAAGCTATGGAGGACCTGAAGTGATCGTGTGGCGAAAGGCGAGCCGTTCCAACGCGCAGGGTGGCGACTGCGTCGAACTGGGTGACCTTGGCACGGCTGTGGGCGTGCGGGACAGCAAGGCCCCGGAGTCCGGCCACCTCACCATGGAGCGAGCCGCTTTCAAGGCGCTCTTGGAAGCCGTGAAGCACTCGTAACCCCTCACGCACGACGGGCCCCGGACACACGTCCGGGGCCGTTCTGTGTTCTTGGACAAAGCAGTCAGCCGCCGGGAGCGAACGCGTCGGCGCGGGAAATCCACAGCCGTTTCGTGGTGTTCGATAGCGACATGAGCAACTTGAGCAGTGACGTGCTGCGCTACACGGCCTTCTCCACCGACCCCGCCGGTGGCAACCGCGCCGGCGTCGTCCTGGACGCCTCCGCACTGGACGACGCCGCCATGCTCGCGATCGCCGCCGACCTCGGCTACTCCGAAAGCGCCTTCCTTACGCCGCCCCCCGAGGGTCTCGGCGAGCCCGGCCGCGCCTTCACCATCCGCTTCTTCAGCCCCAAAGCCGAGGTCTCCTTCTGCGGCCACGCCACCGTCGCCACCGCCGTCGCCCTGGCGGAACGGATCGGCCCCGGCGCGCTCACGTTCGCCACCCAAGCGGGCACCGTCCCCGTCGACGTCGTCGAGGCCGACGACGTCCTCCAAGCGACGCTCACCAGCGTCGAACCGCGCATAGAAGAAGCCGCCGACCTCGCCGAAGCGCTGGACATCCTCCGCTGGAGCAAGGACGAACTCGACGCCGACCTCCCGCCCCGCTTCGCCTACGCCGGAGCCCGCCACCTCGTCCTGGCCGCCGCCACCCGCGAACGCCTGGCCGACCTGGACTACGACTTCGACCGCCTCGCCGCCTACATGACCAGGCACGACCTGACGACCGTCCAGCTCGTGTGGCGCGCCTCCGAGCACGTCTTCCACGTCCGCGACCCCTTCCCGGTCGGCGGCGTGGTGGAAGACGCCGCCACCGGCGCCGCGGCCGCCGCGTTCGGCGCCTACCTCCGCGAACTCGGCAAGGTCACCTCCCCGACCACGCTCACGCTCCACCAGGGCGAGGACATGGGCCGCCCCGGAGTGCTCACGGTCGAACTCCGCGACGGCGACCCCCGCGTCCACGTCTCGGGCGCCGCCATACCGATCTCCGGCTAGTGAGCACCCGCAGAAAGCGCCTCCGAGAAGCGAGCAGGGACGGCCAGGCGCACTCGGCACCGCGAACCGGCCAACAGTCTGCGGGCGATCGCCTCGCCGTTTCCCGTGGAGCGTCTACCGGTCAGAGGCCAGAGCGGGTGCGGGCGTCAGGGTGAACCGCACGTCCACGCGGGGGTGCAGGGTCAGGCCCAGGCGGGGGCGGGCGGGCAGCGGCTCCTGGAGGTGGAGCCGGTACTGGCTCAGCAGCGTCAGGATCAGCAACTGCGCCTCGGCGAGGAAGAACGGCTTGCCGACGCAGGCGTGCATGCCGGCGCCGAAGCTCATGTAGGCCAGGCGGTGCCGTTTGTTCCCGGGGGCGTGGCGCTCGGGGTCGAACTCCAGCGGCCGCGGCCACACGTCGGCCAGCCGGTGGGTGAGGTAGGGGCTGACCACGACCAGGCCGCCGCCCTCGATGCGGACACCGTCGATCACGTCGTCCTTGGCCACCATCCGCGGCAACATCCAGCCCGGCGGGTACAGGCGCAACATCTCCAGCGCGACCTTGCGCGTGTAGGGCACCTCGCGCAGGTGCGCGCCGGTCACCGGGTCGCGTCCCACGACCCGGTCGATCTCCTCGTACAGCCGCGCGGCGACCTGCGGGTTGGCCTCAAGGGTGCCGCACAGGAACGTCAGCGCGACGCCGGTGGTCTCGGTGCCCGCGACGAACAGGCTGACGATGCCGTCCCGCAGTTGCCGCGCGTTGAAGCGGTCCCCTTCGGGGCTGCGGGCGCGCAGCAGCCGCGAGACGATGTCGTCGCCCTCGATCCGTCCACCGGCGTCGACCCGCCGCTGGGCCTGTTCCACGATGGGGAACACCAGGCCGTCGATGACCTGGAGGGCCTGCCGGAAGGTGCGGTCGCTGGGCAGCGGCACGGAGCGGGGCAGGAAGGGCATCAGCAGCCGGGGCCGCATCGAGGCCGACGCCGTCTGCAAAGCCGCGCCGAGCCGGTCGGCCTGCTCGCTGGTCAGGCTGTCGCCCAGCAGCACGCGCGTGATGGCGCGGTAGACGATGCGGGGCATGGCCACGGCGGCGTTGATGGGACGGCCGTCGGCCTGGGCGGCCATCTCCCGCACCGCCGAGGCGATGGTGCGGGCCATCTCGTCGGCGAAGCCCCGGATGGCGGGACCGGAGATCAGCTCCTGGAACACCTCGCGCTTGGCCTGCCACAACGGACCGGCGGGCTTGCCGACCAGCACTTCGAGCGGCTCCCACAGGTAGCCCTCGCGCACGTAGGTTCCGGGGTTGTCCTCCATCACGTGCTGGACGTGCTCGGGGCGCGACACCACGTAGGGCCGGAATCCGCCGAGGTTGACCTGCACGATGTCGCCACCGTCGGACACGGCCTGGACGAGTTCGACCACTTTGAGGGGATCGCGGGCCGCGAGCGCGGGCGCGACACTGCGCAAGGGGACGGTCTTGGCCCTGCTGACGTGACCGGTGGTCGACACCAAGCAACTCCTTTTGACGGTTCTGGCCAGCAGGAACCCGACGCTTCGCTGGCACTGGCGGGGGAGGGAGAGAGTCGCGGCCAACAAGCGGCGGCGGGCGGTGCGCGGCCCGCGCCGATCACGACCGGGCGACGACGGACCGCCGGAACCGGTCGTCCGGAAGAGCGGCCAAGCTCGTTCGACGAGCTCACAACGCGGCCACGGCCAGCCGTTCCAGCGGGCTGATGGTCGAGCCGTCGCCGGAAGGGTTCACGGTGCTCCGACCGGCGAAGCGGACGAAAAAGCGACCAAGGTCTGCAACTCCGCCGACCTCCCTGCTGCGCGCTGTTGATCATGATCATGATCAACAGCGGTCCGGCTGTCAATACGCCCATGCGGCACGGTCGGCCAGACGGCGTCAGCAGGCCCGCGCCCATGCCGCAAGGAACGGAAGCCCGGTTCCGGGCGCGACAGCTTCGCGAGGTTCCGGCTTGGCAGGCCACCTCACGTCAGCCGGTCACTCCGGGTCCGGCAGGTCCATCGACGCGAGCCGGGCGGGGTCGACGACGACCGCGATGTCGGTGATCCGGCCATCGACCACAGTGAACGCCACGACCGAGAGCGGAGTGCCGTCCTCGCGCCAGGACACGATCCCGGGCAGCCCGTTGACGAGCACCGGCCGCCCCCGCGTCGCCGTGCCACCGCCCAGCTTCGCGCCGGCGGCGACCTCGGTGGCCCCAAGGGTGACGACCACGCCGCCGGGAGTGTGGGCGGTCAGCTTCACCTCGGGATCGAGCACGCGCAGCAGGCCCTCGAAGTCCCCATGACGCGCCGCCGCCAGAAACGCCTGCACCACCTCCCGCCTTTCCCGCCGGACGACCGCCAGCGGATCGGTCGCCCGCACCTTCTTCCGAGCCCGGCTGGCGAGCATCTTGGCGGCGTCGGTGGACCGGCCCAGGATCTGGCCGATCTGCTCGAACGGCACCGCGAACAGGTCGTGCAGCACGAACGCCAGCCGCTCCCCCGGACCGAGCGAGTCCAGCACGACCAGCAGCGCGAGCCCGACCGAGTCCGCCAGTGCGACATCGTCCTCTGGCGCAGGCCCGTCATCGGCCGTCACCACGAACTCCTCGTAGGACGCCTCCGGACGGACCTGGCGCGACCGCAACACGTCCAGGCTGATCCGGCCGACCACCGTTGTCAGCCATCCGCCCAGATTGTGGATAGTGGCGGCGTCCTGGCGGCTGAGCCGCAACCACGCCTCCTGCACCACGTCCTCAGCGTCGGCGTGCGAGCCGAGCATGCGATAGGCGACCGCGTGCAGCCGGTCGCGCTGGGTCTGGAACGTCTCGGCCATCACATCGGACATGGTGTTACCTCCCGCAGATCTGCTCCGTCATGGGTGATGACGGGCCCGAACGGGCTCAGGTAACCGACGAAGGAGCACGACCGATGCAAGCACGCCTGAAGTCCACGACGAACCCCGACGTCACCACGGCGGTCCAGCACCTCTACAAGGCGATCCACTCCAGCGGCGTCGACCCGCGCGTGCTGGAACTGGTCCACCTGCGCACCAGCCAGATCAACGGATGCAGCCCGTGCGTCCACGCCGCCGTCGCGTCGGCCAAGAAGCACGGCGAGACCGACGAGCGGCTGCACAACGTGGTCACCTGGCGCGAGACGCCGTTCTTCACCGAGCAGGAGCGGGCGGCCCTCGCGCTGACCGAGGCCGCCACCCGCATCCAGGACGGCGCGCCCGGCGTGACCGACCAGATCTGGGCCGAGGCGACCGCCCACTTCGACGACGGGCGGCTGTCGGCGATCATCCTGAACATCGCGCTGACCAACTTCTTCAACCGGATCAACCACACGATCCGGGAGCAGGCCGGGAAGACCTGGTGAAAAGAGGCGTCATCCCTGGCGACCAGGGATGACGCCCCACCGAACACCCCTCAGCCGAACATGCCGGGCTGGTAGTCCCCGGCGGGCTGCCGGATGATGACGTTCCCCCGGTTGAAGGCGTTGATCAGCGCGATGATCGACACCAGCGCGGCGAGCTGCTCCTCGTCGTAGTGCCTGGCGGCCTCGGCCCAGGCCTCGTCGCTGACGCCCCCGGCCGCGTCGGCGATGCGGGTGCCCTGCTCGGCCAGCTCCAGCGCGGCGCGCTCGGCCTCGGTGAACACCGTGGCCTCGCGCCAGGCCGCGACCAGGTTCAGCCGGGTCCACTCCTCCCCGGCGTGCACGGCGTCCTTGGCGTGCATGTCGGTGCAGAACCCGCACCCGTTGATCTGGCTGGCGCGCAGCTTCACCAGCTCCTGCGTCGCGACCGGCAACGACGACTCCGCGATCGCCTTGTTGGCCGCGATGAGGTGCTTCAGGACCTTGGCGGCGACGGGGCTGTCGAAGAGGTTCAACCGGGCGTCCATGGTGCTCTCCTACCTTTTGCCGTTGGCTACACACCCAAGACGCCACGGCCCGGCGAGATGTGACATCCCGCGCTCCACTAGCTTGATCAAGCCCCTCCCCCTCCCCGAAGGAGCCCGATGGCCTCCGTCCGCCACGAGATCGTGATCGACGCGTCCCCCGAGCACACCTGGGACGTCCTGCGCGACGTCGGCGCGGTGCACGAACGCCTGCTGCCGGGCCGCGTCGCCGACACCCGGATCGAGGGCGACCAGCGGTTCCTGACCTTCCCCGACGGCCACGTGATCCGCGAGCTGATCGTCGCGGTGGACGACGGCGCCCGCCGCCTGGCCTACTCCGTCGCCGAGGGCGCGCGCCCGCCGCTCGACCACCACCACGCCTCGTTCGAGGTCCGGCCGGAGGGCACCGGGGCCAGCCGGCTGATCTGGGTGACCGACGTGCTGCCCCACACGTCCGCCGCCGAGATCCGCGTCCGCGTCGAGCGCGGCGCGGCGGAGATGAAGCAGGCGATCGAGCTCTCGGCGCCCGCTTGACCTCAACCAAGCTTGATCTTCCAGGATGGTGATCACTCACCCCTTGGGAGATCACCATGAAGGCAGTCAGATTGCACGCCTACGGCCCCGCCGATCACCTCACCTACGAGGAGGTGCCCGACCTGCGCCCGGCCGAGGGCGAGGTGCGGATCGACGTGCGCGCAAGCGGCGTCCATCTCATCGAAACGCGACTACGCAGCGGCCTCCGGGTCGGCCCGCACGAGCCGCCGACCCTGCCGACGATCATGGGCGATGAGGTCGCGGGCCCCATCGACGCGGTGGGCCCGGGGGTGGACCCCGCCTGGATCGGCCGCCGGGTCGTGGCCTCGCTGGGAGGCGAGGGCGGCTACGCGGAACAGGCGACCGCACCGCTCGACGCGGTGCACCCCCTCCCCGACCGGCTCGACGACGCGACCGCGGTGGCCATGATCACGACGGGCGCCACCGCCATGGGACTGCTCGGCCTGGCGCGGCCGACGGCCGCCGACGTCGTCCTGATCCCGTCGGCGGCGGGCGGGATCGGCGGCCTCCTCGTCCAAGCGGCCAAGGCGGCGGGCGCGACGGTGGTGGGAGTGTCAGGCGGTCCGGAGAAGACCGCCCGCGTGACCAACCTGGGCGCCGACATCTCGGTGGACTACCGCCGCGACGACTGGCCCGAACAGGTAGCCAAGGCGCTGGGCGACCGCGCGGTGAGCCTGGCGTTCGACGGCGTGGGCGGGCAGATCGGCCGCCGGACGCTGGAACTGGTGGGTCCGGGCGGCCGTCTGCTGCTGCACGGCTGGGCGTCGGGGGAACCGACGGCGTTCACGGTGCAAGACCTGATCGAGCGCGGCCTCACAGTCGGCTGGGCGATCGGCCCGCACCTGATGCCCGACGGCTGGCGAGCGCTGGAGACTCAAGCCTTGGAGCAGGCGGCCACGGGCGCGCTGACGCCGCTCATCACGCGCTTCCCGTTCGAGACGGCGAGCGAGGCGCACACGTGTCTGGAGGAACGCCGCGCGGAAGGAAAGGTCGTCCTGATCCGTTAGCGCTCGCCTTCCTCGGTCTTGAAGGTGCGGAAGCCGCGCCGGTGGTAGTTGGGCAGGGCGTTGGGGTGGTCCAGCGTCGAGGTGTGGAGCCAGACCCTGTTCACGGCAGGAGCCAGCTCCCAGGCGCGCCGGACACCGAGCGTCAAGGCGAAGCCCCCGAGCCCCTTGCCGACGAACTCGGGCAGCAGCCCGAAGGTCTCGATCTCGACTTCGCCACCCGGGTGGGGCTCGTAGGAGACCATGCCCGCCGGTTCACCTTGATAGGAGAGGAGCCAGAAGACCCGCTCGGGCTTCTCCTGGAACCAGGCGGCCCACTCATCCTGGCTGCGGCTCGCACTCTTCCAGCCGTAAGGAGCACCGATCCTGGCCTGGACTTCGGTGACGAGCGGCGATTCCCGCTCCAGGGGCTCCAGCACAAGACCGGGCACAGGCTTGGCGGGGACGAACTGGTCAAGGGATGTCATCTCGACATACGTAACGATCTCCTTCACCCTGCGGAGGCTACTGGACCGCCGAATGCCGGACCATTGGCTTTCTGACGGGGATTCTCGGCGGTCAGGGCCATCACGTCCGCGTAGCCGCCGCAGACCACGACCGCTCCACACCCGACCAACAACCCCAGCCCGCACCCACACATGCCCACCGACCCCAGCCCCCGAGGACGGGGGTGCAGGGGGCAGAGCCCCATGCCAGGGGCAGCGGGGGACAAAGTCCCAGCAGCATTTAAAAGACAGGGCAGGCGCTCCGCGCCTTCCGCTTTT
>NZ_BCRO01000081.1 GCF_001552635.1 Actinomadura hibisca NBRC 15177
GGAGGGGGCCAGACTGGAAGGCCGGGAGGCCACTGGATGACCACTCAGCGACGCAAGGAGTTCGGCACCTACCTGGCTCGGCTACGCGGAGACCGCAGCCAGCGCGCCGCCGCAGCGCTCCTGTGCGACCTGTCAGGTTCCAGCACCTTGACCCGCAACGAGATCTCCCGATGGGAGCGCGGCGGACGCGTCCCTGACGACTGGCTTCCCCACATCGCCCGCGGCTACGGCGTTCCACTGGCCGTCCTGGAGCACAAGGCGGCATGGGCACGAGGAGCCGACTCGGAGACGGGTTCCCTGCCCGTCGACCTGTCGCCGTTCTTCCCTCAGGCTGACGCGTTGAAGGCCCGCATCGCCAGCGCCCTGCACGCCCGCGCGGCCACCAACGCGGGAAGCCGCCCGATCCTGGTCTTGGTAGGGGGCTACGCCGGCTCGGGCAAGACCGAGTTCGCCCGCTTCCTGTCGGACCTGACCGGCTGGGCGGTGCTGGACAAGGACGCCCTGACCCGCCGCATGACCGAACGCCTGCTGCTCTCGCTGGGCGGCGACCCGCACGACCGGCACACCGACTTCTACCGGGCCGAGGTCCGCCCGCACGAATACCGATGCCTGATGAGCGCCGCCCACGGCAACATCGACTGCGGGGTGTCGATGATCCTGGCGGCCCCGTTCATCACCGAGCTGCACACCCCCGGATGGCTGGACCGCCTCACCCACCGGTGCCAGGGCCGAGGCGTAGAAGTCGCCGCCGTGTGGATCAACAGCGACATCGACACCATGCACGAATACATCGAAACCCGCGACGCCCCACGCGACCGCTGGAAGCTGTCCCACTGGGACCACTACACCAGCACCCTGACAGAAGACCCACCACCAGGCATCACAGCCACGATCGACAACCGCCTAGGCGCAGCCGCCAGCCTCGCAGACCAAACCCGCACCACCCTCCGCAGACTCATCAACTGAGACCAGCAGGACCGGAGGGCTGGATGAGAACTTTCTCTATGTTTTCAAGGGCGCCCGCTACGCGGCCGCCGGCGGCCGCCCGCCCCGGCACGCCGGGCATGCGGCCTGTTCCGTCCGGTCCCGCCGCACCGCGTCGCGCAACCGCCTTCGAAGAGACCAAAGATCTAGCAAGCGGCCAGGTCAGGCCATGTCTTAGCAATCACACATGCTGAACAAGGTTTGGTTCATCCATAGTCTCCAGATTTAGCTAGGCAGACCCGAGAGTGTGAAGTACGGTGTGAAGCATGAGTGCTCCGCGCTGGCTCAGCCCCTTCGATGATCACCCCATCGAAGAGATTCCCCTTGCACACGCCCCGCTAGTTCGCGTACTAGCCCAGGTTCGCTTCCCCCGCCTCACCGCACTGGATGACCCTGCGACAATCCGGCAATTTACGTCAAAGATGTCGGAAGATTATCCCCTTCTTGAAGAGAGCAAGGAAATAAGCCTAATCGTTTCTCCGGGATCAATAGCGCAGCAGCAGCAAGAGGTTCCTATTTGGCGCATCCGCAGTCTCGATGAATGCTGGACTGTCACTATAGCTTCCGGATCGCTCGCTATTGAGACTTCTCAATACGAAGGGCGTACAGACTTCGTCGCCAGATTCAATAAGGCATTGGCAGTCTTTTTCGACATTGTCAGTATGCCATTTATTGAGCGACTGGGAATTCGGTACACGAACAGGATCGAGCAAGCTGACCTGGTCGAGCGAATCAAAGATTTCTTTGAGCCAGCAGTTATGGGTGGGGCAGCAATACCCCTCCCCTCAAACGTGACTCAAGGTCACGCATTGTGTGATGCTCTATTCCACCTCAAAGGTAGGTCCATTCAGGTCAGATGGGGTCTGTTGCCAGCCCGCGCAGTGCTTGACCCATCACTCGCTCCAGTCGATAGACCTAGCTGGATCGCCGATCTCGACAGTTTTACGACTGAACGAATGTCATCAGCCCCTCGAGAAATAGAGCTGAAAACAAAAGAGCTTGCCGAGCAAGCTTATCGAATGTTTCGATGGATGGTCACCGATCACTTCATCGATCACTTCAGGGGGTCCTAATGGACGGGTTCTCTAACATCGGCGGTATCCCGACTGGAGGGCAAGTCTCAATAGGAGCTGGAGAAAATAGCCAGGACAAAGCACGTGTTGGCGTCTGGTTGATTACCGGTGGGATGATCGTCGTAGCCTTGAGCGGCTCGACTGTAACGAGTGTAGGAACCCAGCAGCCTCTATCGGCAATCCGCAATGTTACCGACTGGACTTCTTCTGGCAATTTTGATGCCAAACCGGTAGCGCCAAGCCGAGTTCATTGGCCGCCAGCAACAAAGGACGAGGATGTCGATGCAGAGAACGATCTGGCTAGTTCCGTAATTAGACTGCATGAAGAATCTGGTCTTACATGGGAACAACTCAGCCGTCTGTTCGGCGTTAGCCGCCGTGCATTGCATCACTGGGCTGTGGGGGGCCGAATCAGTGCTGGCCATGCCGAACGCCTTGCCATGCTTACATCAGTGATCCAGAGCCTCCCAGCGACCGAGCCAGCCGTGCGACGCGCAAAATTGCTGGCTCCCCGCGACGATGGACGTAGCATGTTTGACATCCTGCGATCTCTCGTAAATCGTGGCGATCCCATCACTGGTAGCTCTTTCCGAGTGGAGGCGCTTATTGATGCTAGGCATGATCGAGATGATTGAATAATCGGACTCTGAAAGGTGGCTTGCGAGAAAAGGTGGACACTGCTGACTTCCCCCGAGAAGGCGAGTGCGATGCAAAGCTGACGCAGTCGCGCATGCGCTTCTTTCGTCAAGGTGACATTGTCTCAGTAAAGTCAATTCCAGTGATTGGTGATGATGGAGCGATAGAAACGACTAAGACCCCCTTTGGCGCCGTCGTTATATCTCAAACCTGCGACCTTGTTCAGGCTGATCGCCTCACCGTTCAACTCGCCACTATTCGAGAACTGTCGCCACAGATTTACAAGGAGGTAGTTGCAGGGAAGCGTCCTCGTTTTGTTGCTCTTCCCATGATCGAGGCAAATCTAGTTGCTGACCTCGAAGTCATTGGCACGATCTCCAAGGCGCAACTCGCTTCCCTTGGTAGAAAGCCAGGAATACCTGAAGGTGATGATGCAGGCGGATGGTTTGGAAGGGCGGTAGGGCGTCGCTTCTCGCGATTTCCCTTCCCGGACGAGATATACTCGTGGATCCGTCCTTTGCAAGAATTGCTGCAGAGCAAGGCGGCGAAGAGGGCCAGTCCTATTGGGAAAATAATGGATTCAGTGACGACTCTACGATTGGAGTGCGTAGGGGGTTGGCGTCAGACGCCTCCCCTTGAGCTAGTCCTGCTGATTATTGTCAAGCCGGGAGTCCTGCCGACGCTCGCGGACCCGTTGACTCCTATACCTGATCAGCTCAGTCGCTGGGCTTACACGGAAGGCGCCCTATCTCGCCAGCCGGCCGAGGTTGCTCAAAAGCTTGTTGAAGCGAAGACGGGCCCGGATCTTCTTCACCTCTGGCAAATGTTTGGCGACTCACTGGCAGAGAAGTGCTATGCTTCGGGCCAGTCAGATGACCGGTATAGCGATGCGGTTGCGTCGATCGAGGCCGAGGTACTGGCCGAGGATGAGTTCACCTTTGACCGTTACCGGCGATCTGAAGAGTTGGATCTTGACCATCTATCTCCGCCCGAACCTGTCTGAACTAAAGCTATCGGACCGGCGAGGTGAGTAAATTGTCCGACTCTGGAGAGTGCTCACCAGTCCTGTTACTCGCTGTTAGATATGTCGGCCACTGTCGATGAAGAAAGCTGCACTTTTGCGTTGCACGGAGAACAGCGGACAGAGCCAGGTCAGAGCAGGTCAGAGCCGCAAGAGTACAGTGGTGTACAGCTACAGAGGCTTCTGACTGCGTACGGCCCCACACACTTTTAGAGCCGCGGCGGGAGACCGCCGGGTTGTGCTGCCTATCTCTTGTAAAGAGAAGGTTAGGGGTTCTAGCCCCTCGTTGGCTCCCAGGCTAAGGTCTCCAAGGTTCCGGATGCGAGTTACCCCACCGATCTAACCAGGGGAGTGAGACCAGAGCCTTCCAGCTTCTGCGGCCACCTGTGACTACGCTGGATCTCTGCCTTGCGCCGTACTGCTTCCCTTCCCCTTGCCCGGACGCCGCCAAGTTCTGAGGCGAGTTGTTCAACTGCTGCTAGCTCGAATTGCTCCTTGAGGAGAGAGGTGAGCCTGTGCGGGCGGAGGAGGTGATGAAGCTCAGCTTCCTTCGATTCACCACCCCCAACCGTGGCAAGTAGCTCAACTTCGCCTCCGAAGGCAAGTTCGAGTTCATTGAGCCGATGGGCGAGTTGCTCAGAGTCGCTACGTGTTACGCAACCGATCTTGCCGTTCCCGTTTGGGAGCCGTACAAGATAAGTGATCCCTCGCGTGTGGCGGCGACCCTCTGAGTAGGCTCTGAGTAGGTTGGTGACTAGATTCTCTCGATCAGTTCCAAAGATATGGTGGACCATCGCACGGTGCTTATCGCACACAGGTATGGGGATGTCGTCGCGGATCCATCCAGTCATCCGTGACTCACAGCCGCTGACAGGACATTCGTTGCAGATAGCTGGAGTCTCGGGGGACTCAACAGGCGATAACTTTTTGGTGTCACAAGTTCTCTCGGCTGGCGAGTGCTTCGTCTCGGGGCTGTTGCTTCGGATCTGGATGGGGCGAAGCTCCCTGCCACGCACTTCCTGCTGGTAGTGGGCTGAACACCAACCGTTTGCGGTGTGCTTTCGTCCACAGGGTACCCCTTCGTTACTGACGAAGTCACACAGCCTCATGCAAATCATGCCTCTCTGGGGCGGAGCGAAGACGAGTCTTGTCCAGTTGCTGGTATCTAAGGCTGGCACTGACAAGCAAAGAAGGGGTCTGATATTATATTTGCGCATGATTCGTAACTCTATGTAGTCAAAATAAGCTTTGCTGCCTATCTCAGACGTGCTTGGCAGAGCAGGAGGGTGAAGCTTGTGGTGCGGCGCTCGCGGAATCGGGCGGCGAGCCGGGGCAGCCTCGTGGTCAGGAGGGTTGGGCGAACTCGAACCAAAGGGCGCGCCGCCCTCTGGACTCCTCGCGGGCCGGAGTGCATGATCGCGCGAGACTGTCTGTCACACATGACGATCGTTCGCGCGATCATTTACTCCGGATCGGGGTTGCGGCGAGGTGGGCTGCTAACGGAGGCGCTAACAACGGCTCTGGATGACCTTGGACGGTTGTGCGTCGAGGAGCGGCCTTAGTGCAGGTCAGAGGACAGGTCTGGATGAGTATGGACAGCCCTGACCTGACTACGGATCAGAAGGTTAGGGGTTCGAATCCCTTCGGGTGCACAGCAGAACGAAGGCCCTCTCCGCAAGGCGGAGAGGGCCTTCGTCATTTCATGTACGGCTGCGAAGTGCAGTTCGCTCGTTCCTGGAGCCGTGGGCCGCGGTGCTGAAGGATCACCGTCGAGGTCGGCGGGATGGTGTTCCGGAGCTCGGGCGGTCCGCTCCAGCGCTGGGTGGGGCACCGGTGGCCGAGGCTGCTGCGCCCAGGGAAGGGCGTGCGTCTGGGCGCCTTCGGGCTTTCGGGGTCGGGCGTGGGCGGATGCTTTGGATCTTCGAGGTCTCTCAGATCGCCGGTTCTCGGCTGCTTCTTCCGCCGGCTTGTGTCGGTTGCTCATTGGGACCGAGCGGTTGTTGTGGGGGCGTGGCTGGTTGTGGGGGGTGTCAGTATCGTCGGGCTTCCGTTGGGTGGGTGTGGGTTGGGGGCTTCGTGGGTGTTGGTGCCGGGGAGCGGCGGGAGCCGCCTGTTGAGTTGGTCGCTGCTGCTGCCGCTCGGCCTGGGGGGTGGGTTTACGAGGTTGATCCTGCTTGGGTTGATGATCCTGGGGGGTTCGTGCCGGCGGCTGCGGTTCGGGGTGGGTGGAAGGTTGATGACGGCGGTGCTCTGACTGGGGAGTATCGGCGGAACGAGCGGTATGGGCCGCCGGGGGACGACTTCGGGGTGTTGCGGGATGTGCCGCTGGGGTGGGTTGGGGATGAGCCTGCTGCGGCTGTTCGGGAGCAGGTTGCTGATCTTCTTAACCGGCAGGTTGAGGGGTCGGTTGTTGAGTGGATGTTGCTTCGGGGGCGGGTCGCTGTTGTCGAGGGGGACGGGGCGGCTGGGTTTGCTGTTGCGTTTGCTCTGTCTGTTCGGCCGCCTGTTGGGGAGCGGGTTCTGCTGCTTGGGGTCTTTTCCTGGGCTGCTGTCTGGGGGGTTCGGCGGCGGGATCGGGTCTGGGTCGATCTTGAGGTTGAGGTCGAGTGGGCTGAGGAGCGGTTGGGGGAGCGGATTTTGCAGCTCGGGGGTTGATAGGCAAGTCGTTGCTTGCCTATGGTGGGGGTGTGGGCGATCTCTTCAAGGCGTTGGCCGACCCTACGCGGCGGGTCATTCTTGACGAGCTCGTTGAGAGGGACGGGCAGACCTTGTTCGAGATCTGCACCCGCTTGACGATGCGGCACGGTGTCGCGTCGTCTCGGCAGGCCATCTCGCAGCATCTCGCCGTGCTGGAGGAGGCCGGGCTCGTCGGCGTCCGCAAAGAGGGGCGCTACAAGTTCCACTACCTCGATGTCGGGCCGCTTCGGCAGATCGGCGAGCGGTGGCTCAAGGAGGAAACGTGAAGCTCTACGTGACCAGCGTCTTCGTGGACGACCAGGCTGAGGCGCTGCGGTTCTACACCGAGGTCCTCGGGTTCGAGAAGAGGACCGAGGTTCCGCTCGGGGAGGGTACTTCCTGGTTGACGGTTGCTGCGCCTGGGCAGGAGGTCGAGCTGCTGTTGGAGCCGGCTGGGCATCCGGCTGTGGGGCCTTATCGGGAGGCGCTGGTGGGGGACGGGATTCCGCTGGCTTCCTTTGCTGTCGAGGATGTCGCTGGTGAGTTCGCTCGGCTTCAGGGGCTCGGGGTGCGGTTCGTCCAGGAGCCGCTGGAGCAGGGGCCTGTCGTCACCGCTGTGTTCGACGACACCTGCGGCAACCTCATCCAGATCGTCCAGACCATGCAGTGATCAGATCCTCGTCATTTTCTGGTGTTCTCCAGGCTTCGGCCTGCGGCCACGCCCATCTCCGCCACCGTCACCAGGTAGTGCCTCAGCACCTCGACGGGGATGTCCGGCGCCAGGGTCCGCACCTCGCACGGGCGGCCCGGGTCCTCGTCCGGGATCAGCGTGTGCGCGAGTGGGCGGCCGTCGGTCAGGTCGGTCAGTTCCACGCTCCACGCGTCGTCCGGCACCGCGTAGAAGGCCAGGAGCTCGTACAGTTTCCCGTCGTCCTCAAGCATCACTCTGACAGTCTCGCGCCCCAAAAGACTGAAACAGTTTCGCCTCCATGTGATATTTCCGCGTAACAAGGGGCACTTACGCTCGCGTGATGGGCGACCGTGCAGAAGTGGTGGCCGTCGGTGTCGAAGAGGAGTTCCACACCGTCGACCTGGACACGCATCGGCTGCTGCCTCGGGCGGACAGCCTGCTGCAACAGCTTCCTCCCGACCGGTTCGGCGCTGAACTCCAGCGCTCGGTCGTGGAGACCAACAGCCGGCCGTTCGTGCGGCTGGTCGACCTGGCCGAGGATCTGGCGGCGCTGCGGCGCGGGGTCGTCGCGGCGGCCGAGCCGCTCGGGCTCGGGATCGTCGCGGCGGGCACCGTGCCCGTGGCTGACCTGGAGGCGCTCAAGGTCACGCCCGATCCCCGCTACGAGAACATGCTGGAGGAATACCAGGCTCTGGCGCGCGAGCAACTGATCTGTGGCGCCCAGGTTCATGTGGACGTGGGGGATCGCGATCTGGCGGTCGCCGTCGCGCATCGGCTGGGACCGCGGCTGCCCGCGCTGCTGGCGTTGTCGGCCAGCTCGCCGTACTGGCAGGGCGCCGACAGCGGGTATGCCAGCTATCGGTCGCTGATCTGGTCGCGGTGGCCTACGGCTGGGCCTTTTGGGGAGTATGGGTCGGCTGCTGAGTACGACCGGGTTGTGGCTGATCTGGTGCGGTCCGGGGTCATCACCGATCCGGGGATGATCTATTTCGACGTGCGGCCTTCGGCGCATCTGCCGACGGTTGAGCTGCGCATCTGTGATGCCTGCCCGCGTGTGACCGACGTGGTGCTGCTGGCGGGGCTGTTCCGCGCCATGGTCATCGAGGAGCTGGAGGGCGCGGAGGCCGGGCGGCCCGCGCCGTCGGTCCGGCCCGAGATGGTGCGGGCGATGACCTGGCGGGCGGCCCGGTCCGGCCTGGAGAGCGAGCTGATCGGCACTGACGGGGTGCCGATGGCCGCGCCCGAGTACGTGCGCGGCATGGTGAACGCGCTGCGGCCCACGCTGGAGCGGCTGGGCGACTGGGATCTCGTCGCCGAGCTGACCGAGGACGTGCTGCGCAGCGGTGGGTCCGCTGCTCGGCAGCGCGCCGCCTTCGCTGAGGGGGGTGTTGGGCGGGTTACTGAGCTTCTCTTGGCCGAGACTCGGGCCAACACCGAGTGGACGGCTGGGGCCGGGCCCGCGCGTCGGCACGTCACCGAGATGTTGTCCGGGTACGACACCGAGGTCGATGAGGCCGTTGTTTTCGACGGCAGCGCCCGGGGTCCCTACGGCCTGCTGATGAACGCCCTGGACCGCATGGGCCGGGACGGGCTGCTCGAACGTGAGCGGCGGCGGGATGAAGTCCAGCGCCAGCTGGGCATGACCTTCCAGGTGGAAGGTGAAGAGGAACGGCTCTTCCCGGTGGACGTCATTCCGCGCATCGTGGCCGCCGAGGACTGGACGCCCTTGCAGGCCGGGCTGATCCAGCGTGTGCGGGCATTGGAGGCGTTCCTGCACGACGCCTATGGCGGGCGGCAGGTCGTGCACGACGGGGTGTTGCCTGCTTGGGCTGTGGATGATTCGCCCGGAATGAAGGCAGATGGGCGGCTTGTGCCTCAGTCGGTCGCTCGGATCGCCGTTGCGGGTGTTGACCTGGTGCGGGACGGGGCAGGGCGCTGGGCCATTTTGGAGGACAACCTTCGGGTGCCCTCGGGGATCGGTTACGCCTTGGCCAACCGGTGGCTCGCTGCGCGTGTTCTGCCTGAGCTGGTCCGCGCCGCGCCTACGCCCAGTCCTGTTCGGGCGGTCAACACGCTGCGGGAGGCGCTGGGCGGCGATAGTGAAGGCTTGGCGCTCGTCACGTCGGGTGAGGGGGACTCGGCCTTCTTCGAGCACGAGCTGCTGGCCCGGGAGATGAGCGTTCCGCTGCTCACGCCCTGCCAGCTGCGGGCGGATCAGTCGGGCGTGTGGGCGGACGGCCGCCGGATCGAGGTCATCTACCGGCGCATCGACGAGGACGAGTTGTTCGACGCGGTCGGCGAGGACGGCCGTCCGCTTGGCCCGGGGCTGCGCGCCGCGATCGAGCGTGGTGCGGTGCGCCTCGCCAATGCTCCGGGGAACGGCGTCGGGGACGACAAGGCGCTGTACGCCTATGTTCCGAAGCTCATCGAGTACTACCTCGGTGAGCAACCGCTGATCGACAACGTCCCCACGTATCTGTGCCGCGATCCCGAGCAGCGCGAGCAGGTGCTGGACAGGTTGGCGGAGCTCGTCGTCAAGCCGGTGGACGGTTACGGCGGCAACGGTGTGCTGATCGGGCCCGACGCCTCCAAGGTCGAGCTGGCCGAGGTGCGGGAGAAGATCCTGGCCGAGCCCGCGGGCTGGATCGCGCAGGAGACCGTCCGGCTGTCCACGCATCCCACGTTCGTGGACGGGCGGCTGCGTCCCCGCGCGGTGGATCTGCGGGCGTTCGTGGCGCTGTGTCCCGAGCCGGAGGTCCTCCAGGTCGCCATGACGCGGGTCGCGCCGGAGGGCAGCCGCGTCGTGAACTCCTCGCGCGGCGGCGGCTCCAAGGACACCTGGTTGATGCGCTGACAAGGGGGAATGGAGAATGTGCGGGCTCAGTGGCGAGGTGCGGCTGGACGGCGGGAGCGCCGACGCCGCGGCGGTCGCGCGGATGACCGCGGTGATGGAGCCGCGCGGCCCGGACGGGGCGGGGCTCTGGTCGGCCGGGCCGGTCGCGCTCGGGCACCGGCGGTTGAAGATCATCGACCTGTCGGACGCGGGCGCCCAGCCGATGGTCGACAACGACATCGGCGTCACCGGCGTCTTCAACGGCTGCCTCTACAACTACCGCGAGCTGCGCGAGACGTTGCGGGCGGAGGGCTACCGCTTCTTCTCCACCTCCGACACCGAGGTGCTGCTGAAGGCCTACCACCGGTGGGGGCTCGACTGCGTCGATCACTTCAAGGGGATGTTCGCGTTCGCGCTGGTGGAGCGCGATTCCGGGATGGTCGTGCTGGGCCGCGACCGGCTCGGCATCAAGCCGCTGTACGTGACGCGCGACGCGTCCCGCATCCGCTTCGCGTCCACGCTGCCCGCCCTGCTGGCGGGGGGCGGCGTGGACACCGACCTGGACCTGGTCGCGCTGCACCACTACATGTCGTTCCACTCGATCGTGCCGCCGCCGCGCACGATCCTGAAGGGCGTCGAGAAGCTGCCTCCGGCGACGGTGCGCGTCATCCGGCCGGATGGACGGACGGATGACCGCGTGTATTGGCGGCCCGACTTCACGCGCGGCCAGCGCATGGAGAAAGAGGAGTGGACGACCGCCGTCCTGGAAGGGCTGCGCACCGCCGTCGACCGGCGGATGGTCGCCGACGTCCCGGTCGGCGTGTTGCTGTCGGGCGGGCTGGACTCCAGCTTCATCGTCGCACTGCTGGCCGAGGCCGGGCAGCGCGGGCTCAGCACGTTCAGCATCGGGTTCCAGGAGGCCGGGGGCGAGTCGGGCGACGAGTTCGTCTACTCGGATCTGATCGCCGAGCGGTTCGGGACCGATCATCACCAGATCCGCATCGACGACAGGCGGCTCCTGCCCGCCCTCACCGGTGCGATCGGCGCGATGAGCGAGCCGATGGTCAGCCACGACGTGGTCGCGTTCTACCTGCTGTCGCAGGAGGTGTCGCAGCACGTCAAGGTGGTGCAGTCGGGGCAGGGCGCTGATGAAGTGTTCGCTGGGTACGACTGGTATCCGCCGCTGGCCGGGGTTTCGCGGGGCGGCGCTGTGGACGCGTACGCGACGGTGTTCTTCGACCGTTCCTATGGGGAGCTGGCTCAGATTCTGCGCCCGTCCTATTTGTTGGACCACGATGCGGCTTGTGAGTTCGTCCGTGAGCATTTTGCTATGCCGGGCGCGACTACGACCGTGGACGCGGCCTTGCGAATCGACAGCACCGTCATGCTGGTGGACGATCCCGTAAAACGCGTGGACAACATGACGATGGCGTGGGGATTGGAAGCCCGCACGCCGTTCCTGGACCACGACCTAGTGGAACTGGCCGCCGCGTGCCCGCCGGACCTGAAACTGGCCTCCGGCGGTAAGGGCGTGCTGAAGGACGCCGCGCGCGGCATCGTCCCAGACGAGGTCATCGACCGTACTAAGGGCTATTTTCCAGTCCCGGCCATCCGGCATCTGTCCGGCCCTTATCTGGAGCTCGTGCGCGAGGCGTTGAACGCACCCGCGGCTAAGGCGCGTGGTCTGTTCCGTGCTGAATATCTGGAACAGCTGATGGACGCGCCCAGCGCGCACCGCACAAATCTAGGCGCGAGCCAGTTGTGGCAGGTCGCCTTGTTGGAACTGTGGCTACAGGGGCATGGCGTGTGAGCGGGGCATGTGAAGGGAACGACGACGGCGACAGTCGTCCCCCGACGAAGGAGCCCCCGTTAGATGTGCCGTCACTTTGCCTGGGTCGGAGCGCCCACGAACCTGCACGCGCTGGTGTACGGCCCCGGATACGGGCTCGTCGAGCAGGCCAAGGTGCCGCGGTGGCAGCAGATCGGACTGGTCAACAAGGACGGCTTCGGCGTCGGCTGGCACCCGGCCCCCGGCACCGCCACGGTCTACCGCACCACCACCTCCATCTGGGAGGACGCCACCTTCCCGGCGCTGGCGCGTGAGGTGGAGTCCCGGTGCGTGCTGGCGGCGGCGCGCGCGGCCAGCCCCGGCATGCCGATCGAGGAGACCGCCAACGCGCCGTTCACCGACGGCCAGATCCTGCTGAGCCTGAACGGGCACCTCAACGTGGAGAAGACCGGCGCGCTGCTGGAGGCGGGGCGCATCCCCGAGTCGGGGTGCGACTCGGCGTTCCTGGCGGCGGTGTTGTGGCAGCGCCTGGAGGCGGGGCGGCCGCTGGACGTCACGATCGAGGACCTGCTGTACGACATCGTCGCGCTGGACCCCAACGCCTGCCTGAACATGCTCGCGACGGACGGGCGGCGGGCCGTCGCCACGACGTGGGCCGAGACGCTCTGCTACCGCAAGGCCCCCGGCGGGGTGCTGGTGGCGAGCGAGCCGCACGACGACGGCGACGACTGGGTGACGGTGCCGGACCGGTCGATCGTGGTGGCCGACGGGTCGTCGGTGGTCGTGCGGGCGCTGGAGGCCGTGGTGGGCGCGGCTCCGACCGTGCTGCCCGGCGAGGCGGTGCCGGGCTGACCCCAGGCCGGGCTGATCCCAGGTCGGCTGACGATGCCGGGCCGGACGGGGCGGCGGGTCAGCCCGCCAGGTCTTCGGGCGTGAACGTCGACAGCTCCTCCGCGCTCAGCCGCCGCCCGCCGTCCGCCAGCCGCCCCGTGCGGCGGGCGTGCGCCGTGACGGCCGCGCGGAACAGCTTGTCGACCTCGCGCGCGTTGCCCTGCTGGTAGCGGGCCCGCTCGGCGCGCAGGTGCGTCAACAGTGCCGCGCGGGTCTCGTCCGGCACCCGGTAGTCGGCGGCCCCGGCCTTGGCCGCGAAGATCTCGGCCAGCTCGTCCACCTGGTACGACGGGAACGTGATGGTGTGCGCGAAGCGTGAGGCGAGGCCCGGGTTGGCCGCCAGGAAGCCCGTCATCTCGTCGGTGTAGCCCGCCGCGATCACGATGACCTCGTCGCGGTGGTCCTCCATGAGCTTGACCAGCGTGTCGATGGCCTCCTGGCCGAAGTCGTGGCCGCCGCCCGTCTCGCGCGACAGCGTGTACGCCTCGTCGACGAACAGCACCCCGCCGCGCGCCCGCTCGAACACCTCGCCGGTCTGCGCGGCGGTGTGCCCGACGTACTGCCCGACGAGGTCGCCGCGCGCCGCCTCCACGACCTGTCCCCCGGCCAGCACGCCGAGCGCCGCCAGCAGCTCGCCGTACAGCCGCGCGACGGTCGTCTTGCCGGTGCCGGGCGGCCCCGCGAAGATCAGGTGGCCGGTGACCGGGTCGGCCTCCAGCCCCGCCTCGCGGCGGCGGCGCGCCGATTCCAGCAGCGCCAGCAGGTCGCGGATCTGCGCCTTCACCTCGGCCAGCCCGATCATCGCGGTGAGCCGGCCGAGCACCGCCTCGACCTGCTCGGGGTCGCGGGCCTCGCCGAACCGGGCGGCCAGGCCCGCCGCGACGTCCAGGTCGTCGGGCAGGATCAGCGTCAGGCTCTCCACCGACGGGTCGTCCTCCTCGGCCAGGCGCTGCGCCTGCCGCTCCACCGCCGCCTCGAACATGCGGCGCGCCTCGCGGCCGTTGCCGAAGTCGGCGTCGCGGCGCACGCTGGTGAAGTGCGCGACGATCGCCTCGCGCGTCTCGGGGGCGATGCGGTACCCGTCGCGCTCGGCGTGCGCCTCGATGATGTCGGCCAGCTCGGCGGGGCTGTAGTTCTCGAAGTCGATGGTGCGGGAGAAGCGCGACTTCAGGCCCGGGTTGGCGGTGAGGAAGGCGCGCATCTCGGCGGTGTAGCCCGCGACGATCACCACGACCTCGTCGCGGTGGTCCTCCATGAGCTTGACCAGCGTGTCGATGGCCTCCTGGCCGAAGTCGGTGCCGCTGGACTTGCGCGACAGCGTGTACGCCTCGTCGAGGAACAACACCCCGCCCTTGGCGCGCTCGAACGCCTCGCGGGTCTGGATGGCGGTGCCGCCGACGTTCTCCGACACCAGGTCCGAGCGGCTGACCTCCACGACCTGGCCGCCGTCCAGCACGCCGAGCGCGGCCAGCATCGTGCCGTACAGCCGCGCGACGGTCGTCTTGCCGGTGCCGGGCGGGCCCGCGAACACCATGTGGCGGCTGATCGCCGGGCCGGGCGGCAGGCCCGCCTCCCGCCGCCGCTCGGCGATCTTCTGGAGGTTGGCGATCTTCTTGATCTGCTGCTTGACCGCCGCCAGGCCGATCATCGCCTCCAGTTCGGCGAACCAGGGGTCGCCGCTTGGCGCGGCCTCGGCCCGTCCGGCGGGGCGCGGCGTCGCCTGGGTCTTGGCGGACGGGTCCGGGGCCGGGACCGGCTCGTGCACGACCGGCTGCGGCCCGGCCGCGGTGGCGGTGCGGACCTGCGCGACGTCCTCGAAGCCCGTCAGGTCGGGGCCGCCGTTGTGCTCGCTCGACCCGCCCTGCATCCGGAACCGGGCGTCGCGGGAGGTCACGACGCCGCGGTCGGCGTTGCCGGTGATCGTGCAGTCGCGCAGCAGCACGTCGGTGTCCCGGTCGGCCTCCACGCCGAACAGGCCGCTGTCGCAGATCGTGGTGCCGGTCACCATGACGCGCGCGCCCGGCATGACGCGCAGCCCGAGGATGCCCGCGCCGCTGATGATCCCGCCGGTGACGGTGGTGCCGCGCGTCTCGCCGATCGCCATGCCGTTGTCCCTGGTGCCGCGGATCTCGCAGTCCTCCAGCGTGGCCGTGCCGCGCTCGCCGACGCTGACGCCGATGCGCTCGCCGCCGTGCACGGTGATCCGGCGGCCGGTGAGCCGGCCGCCCTCGGTGACCCACACGCCGTCCTTGGTCGCGCCGGTGATCCGGACGTCCTCGGCCAGCGCGGTGGCGTTGTCCCGCACCACCAGCGAGCTCTCGCCGCTGCGCTCCAGCGTGGTGTCGCGGATGGTGGCGTCGGCGCGGTCGGCGACCAGGACGGCGGCGTTGGCCGGGTCGGTGACGGTGCACCGCTCGATCTCCACGCGGGCGCCCTCCCCGGCGAACAGCGCCGACAGTCCCGCGTCGGCGAACCGGCTGGCGCGGACCGTCACCGTGCTGCCCAGCGTCATGGTCAGCGCGTTCTCGGCGCAGTCGCGCAGCACGCAGTCCTCGATGACGCCGCTCGCGCCGTGGTAGAGCACCGCGCCGTCGCGGACCACGCACGAGCGCAGCGCCACGGTCGCGCCGTCCCAGCAGTTGACGGCCACGGTCCTGGGGCGGCTGACGAACTCGCACTGCTCGGCCAGCACGTTCCCGCCGGGCACCCGCAGCGCGCTGCCCTGGGCGCTCCAGTTGCGGACGACCAGGCCCTGGAGGGTGACGCTGCCGGTCAGCCGGATGACGGCGTCGTCGGTGGAGCCGTCCAGGGTGACGGTGCCGGGCCCGCCGACCGCCGTCAGCACGAAGTCCGACGAGCTCTGGAAACCGGTGCCGGGGTACTGGCCGGGCTCGACGAGGATGTGCTTGGTCTGCGGCCCGTACGGCGGCAGCGGGGCGCGCAGCGCGTCCAGCACCGTCCGGTACGCGCGCGGCGCGGTTCGCGACACGACCAGCTTCAGCAACGCGGTTCCCCCGTCCTCGGCCCGGCAAGATCGACCATCGTGGGCTTTATCGTCCCACCCGTCCGGGCCGTCGCGCGATGGATCCGTCGGAGGCGACCCTTAGGGTGCGGCTTGTGAGGGAGATCCGTTACGTCCGGGGCGACGCCACCTCGCCGCAGGCGAAGGGCGTGAAGGTGGTCGCCCATGTCTGCAACGACCTGGGCGGATGGGGCAAGGGCTTCGTGCTGGAGATCTCGCGCCGCTGGCCGGAGCCGGAGGCCGACTACCGGGCCTGGCACCGTGACCGGGCGCGCAACGACTTCGGGCTGGGCGCGGTGCGGTTCGTGCGGGTGGAGCCGTACATCTGGGTCGCCAACATGGTCGGGCAGCGCGGTATGAAGCGCGGCAGCAAGGGCGTGCCGATCCGCTACGACGCGCTGGGCCGCTGCCTGGCCGCTTTGGGGGACGAGGCCCTGGAGTTGGGGGCGTCGGTGCACATGCCGCGCATCGGCTGCGGCCTGGCGGGCGGCAAGTGGTCGCAGGTGGAGCCGCTGATCGAGGAGCGTCTGAGCGGCCGGGAGGTGCCCGTCACCGTCTACGACTTCGACTGAAGGGGGAGGCGGCCCCGAGCGGGGGACCCGGGGCCGCCTGGCTCACTTCTTCGGCGCGCGGACGAGCTTGGCGGTGCGCGTGTTCCCGTCGCGCTGGCCCACCACGATCACCCGGTCACCGGTCGCCAGCGCGGCCACCGACGACTTCGCGCCCTTCTTGCCCACGCGGGTCTTGGCGTCGGTCGTCCACTGCCAGGTCACGCCGTCCTCACTCTTGACGGTCAGCGTCGCGCCGGACTTGGCGGTGAGCTGGCCGCGCTGCCAGGTGCGCAGCGTGAACTTGCCGTCCTTGGCCTTGACGGTCGCCTCGCCGTGCACGCCGCGCTGGCCCCAACGGGCCAGCTTGTGCTTGCCCTTGGCGTCGCCCGGATGGCGGTTGGCGCGGTCGTGCCGCTCGCTCGCCGACGGGGACGGGGCGGGCGACGGGTTGGCCGCCGCGGGAACGGCCAGGTAGAGGCCCAAGCCGAGCAGGCTGGCGGCGCCGACGCCGGCGGCCACGGTCTTCTTGTTCGCTCTCATGGCAAGTACCAAACCAGACGGACCTGAACGGAACCTGAGAGCCAGGCGAGAGTCCGTTCAGGCATCGCGGCGGCGCATCGACGTGCGGGCGGCC
This sequence comes from Actinomadura hibisca NBRC 15177, assembly GCF_001552635.1. GTDB lineage: Bacteria > Actinomycetota > Actinomycetes > Streptosporangiales > Streptosporangiaceae > Spirillospora > Spirillospora hibisca. The sequence goes on from NZ_BCRO01000081.1 coordinate 16,802, forward strand.
ACCGTCGCGGCGACGGCCCACGCGACCAGGATCGCCAGGCCGGCGGCGGGCGCGTACGGGCTGTCCTCGCCGTTCATGAAGTAGCGCCCGGCGGCGGACGGCAGCGCGTCGCCCACGTGCCGCACCAGCGGCACGCCCGCGTTGGTCAGCAACATCGGCAGCGCCATCAGCAGCAGGAACGAGAGCGTCAGCGTGGCCGCCGTGCTGCGCAGCAGCGCGCCCACGCCCAGCATGAACACGCTGATCAGCGCCAGGTACGCGCCGATCGCCAGCGAGTCGCCGAGGGTCTGCGCGAGCGTCGTGCGTCCCCACTCGCCCATCAGCACGGACGCGACGGCGGTGCCGGTCAGGCCCAGCAGGACGCCCAGCGGGAACACGACGGCGGTCACCACGGCGGCCTTGGCCGCCAGGACGCGGCCGCGCGGCGGCACCGCCTGGAGGGTGGTGCGGATCGAGCCGGTCGCGTACTCGCCGGTGATCGTCAGGATGGCCAGGCCCAGCACCACGAACTGGACGATGTCGATCGCCGCCACCACCAGGTCGCTGGTGACCAGCACGCCCGGGTCGTCCTGGGTCAGCTCGTTGGTGTTGTCGTGCACGGTGTCGGTGGCCAGGATCGAGGTCATCAGGCCGCACAGCGCGAACGCGCCCGCCAGCGTCCACCAGGTGGAACGCAGCGACCAGAGCTTGGTCCACTCGGCGGCGACCGCGCCGGGCAGCCCGCCGTCGCGGGGTCGGGAGGTCATCGCGCGTCCGCCTTCCCGCGCACGCCGTACTCGACGCTGCCGCCGGTGAGTTCCATGTACGCCTCCTCCAGGGACGCCGCCTGCGGGCTGAGTTCGAGGACGGGGACGCCGAGCTCGTGGCAGAGCATCCCGAGGCGCTCGATCGGCACGCCGGAGATCGTCAACGTGTCGGGCCCGGTGCGCCGGATGTCGGCGTCGGGCAGGTGCGGGGGCAGCAGGTCGGCGCGGGGGCTGCGCAGCCGCACCGCGTTGCGGGAGCTGCGCGCGATCACCTCGGCGACCGGCGCGTCCGCGATCAGCCGGCCCTTGCCGATCACCACCAGGCGGTCGGCGGTCAGCTCCATCTCGCTCATCAGGTGGCTGGAGACGAACACGGTGCGGCCCTCGGCGGCCAGCGTGCGCATCAGCCGCCGGACCCACAACACGCCGTCGGGGTCCAGGCCGTTGACCGGCTCGTCGAACAGCAGCACGCGGGGGTCGCCCAGCAGCGCGCCCGCGATGCCGAGGCGCTGGCCCATGCCGAGCGAGAACGTCCCGGCGCGGCGGCGCGCCACCGCCGCGAGGCCCACCGTCTCCAGGGCCTCGTCCACGCGGGCGGTCGGGATGCCGTTGCTGCGCGCCAGCGCCACCAGGTGGGCGCGGGCCGACCGGCCCGGGTGCAGCGCCTTGGCGTCCAGCAGCGCCCCGACCTCGCGCAGCGGGTGCGGGAAGGCCGCGTAGGGGCGGCCGTCGATCAGCGCGGTGCCCGACGTCGGCCGGTCCAGGCCGAGGATCATGCGCATGGTGGTGGACTTGCCCGCGCCGTTGGGGCCGAGGAAGCCGGTGATCTTGCCCGGTTCCACCGTCAGCGTCAGGTCGTGCACGGCGGTCTTGTCGCCGTAGCGCTTGGTGAGCTCACGCAACTCGATCATGGGTGTGACGCTAGGGAGCGGGACGGGCCCGGCGCAGTGCCCGAACGTCTGGGACCGACCCCGACTTTCGTCAGGGCGGCCTTGCCAGGAACTGGCACACCGTTGACGAAAGCGCAGGTCGATGGCCTGATTTACTCGATGGCATGATCACCGAGCCCGCCGGGCGCCGCCGGCGGCGGCTGGCCGGGCGGCTGCTGCGCGGCCGCCGGCCCCGCCCCGGCGACCTGCTCAGGCTGCTGTGGAACTGGCTGGCGGGCGTGCCGGTGCTCGGCGCGATCATCGCGTTGCGCGGCGGCATCGAGGCCGACGGGCCCGGCTGGGTGGTGCTGGCCGCGCTGGTGCTGGCGCTGGTCAACGCCGTGCTGCTGCCGGTGCTGAACCTGCTGGCGGTCGCGCTGAGCTGGTTCGGGGTGTTCGCCATCGGGCTGCTGGCCCAGGCGGTGACGACCTACGCGGGGCTGCTGCTGGCGCCCGGCATCCACGTGAACGGCTTCTGGGAGGCGCTCGTCGCGTCGTGGTTGTACGCGCTGGCCGCCACCGTGCTGGGCTGGTTGTTGTCGGTGGACTCCGAGGACGCCTTCCTCGCCCACTGCGTCCGGCAGGCGACCCGGGGCCGCCGCGCCGTCGAGCCCGGCGACGTGCCGGGCGTGCTGTTCGTGCAGCTCGACGGCGTCCCGAAACCGGTGCTGGACTGGGCGTTGCGGGCCGGGAACCTGCCGACGCTGGCGCGCTGGACCCGCTCGGGCGGCCACCGCGTGACCGGCTGGACGGCGCGCGTGCCCTCCACCACGCCGGTGTCGCAGGCCGGGCTGCTGCACGGCACCACCGAGGGCATCCCGGCGTTCCGCTGGTACGAGAAGAAGGCCGACCGCACGATGGTCGCCAACCGGCCGCGCGACGCCGCCGAGATCGAGGCGCGCATCTCCGACGGGCGCGGGCTGCTGGCCGACGACGGGGTGAGCGTCAGCAACCTGTTCTCCGGGGACGCGCAGGTCAGGCTGCTGGCGATGAGCGGCGTCGGCGACCGCGCCGAGGGCGGGCTCGGCCCGTCGGCGTCCTACGCGTCGTTCTTCACCCACCCGTACGGGTTCAGCCGCGCGCTGATCCTCACCGTCGGCGAGATGATCAAGGAGCTGTACCAGGGGCGGAGCCAGCGGGTGCGGGGCGTGGAGCCGCGCATCCGGCGCGGCGGCTCGTACGTGCTGCTGCGCGGCGTCACCAACGTGATGTTGCGCGACCTGAACATGGCGCTGGTCACCGAGCAGCTCATGCGCGGCGCGAAGGCGGTCTACGTGGACTTCGTGGACTACGACGAGATCGCCCACCACGCCGGGCCGGTGCGCCCGGAGTCGATGCGCTCGCTGGACGGCCTGGACCGCGTGCTCGGCCAGCTCGAACGCGTCGCCGGGCAGGCCCCGCGCCCCTACCACCTGGTCGTGCTGTCCGACCACGGGCAGAGCCAGGGCGCGACGTTCCGGCAACGCTTCGGCGCGCCGCTGGAGGACGTCGTCCGCGACCTGATGGGCGGCGCGCCGAGCGTTGCGGCCGGGACCGGGCCGGTGGAGGAGTGGGGGCCGGTCAACACCTTCCTCGCCCAGCTCACCCGGCAGCACAGCGTCAGCGCCGAACTGGCCCGCCGCATCCTGGGGGACCGCGCCGAGACCGGCCTCGGCCCGCAGGAGGTCCCCGACGCCGCGGACCGCCCCGAGCTGACGGTGTTCGGATCGGGCAACCTCGGCCTGATCTACTTCCCCCGCCATCCGGGGCGGCTGACCTTCGAAGATGTGGAGCGCCTGTGGCCCGGCCTGGTCGCGGGGCTGGCCTCGCATCCCGGCGTCGGGTTCCTGGTGATGGACTCGGCGCTGGAGGGGCCGATGGCGATCGGGCACGCGGGCATCCGGTACCTGCGGGACGGGCGGCTGGACGGGACCGACCCGCTGGCCGCGCTCCCCGCGAACGCGGCCGACGACCTGCTGCGCGTCTCCGGCCTCGATCATGCCCCCGACATCTACGTCGGCAGCGTGTACGACCCTTCGACGGGCGAGGTGGCGGCGTTCGAGGAGCTGGTGGGCAACCACGGCGGCCTGGGCGGCTGGCAGACCGAGGCGATGCTCGTGCACCCCGCCGACTGGCCGCTGCCCGACGAGCCGCTGGTGGGGGCGGAGGCGGTGCACCGGGTGCTGGTCGGCTGGCTGGAGAGGCTGGGGCACCGGACGTGAACATCACCTGGTGGGGGCACAGCACCGCCACGATCGAGGACCGGGGCGTGCGGCTGCTGACCGATCCGGTGCTGACCGGCCGTCTGGGGCACCTGCGGCGTCGCCGGGGACCGGCTCCGGGTGGGGCGGCGCTGCGTGCGGACGCGGTGCTGATCTCGCACCTGCACGCTGATCACCTGCATGTTCCGTCGTTGCGGCGGCTGCCGGAGACGACCGTGCTATTGGCCCCGCGTGGCGCGCGGGCGTTCCTAGAGGCCGTCGCGCCGGAGCTGGCGCCGAGGTGCGTGGAGCTGGCCGCCGGGGAGCAGGTGCCGATGGGCGGGCTGACGGTGCGGGCGGTCCCGGCGGCGCACGACGGGGGGCGTACGCCCTGGTCGAAGCACCATGCGGACACCGTGGGCTACGTGGTCAGCGGTGATCGCACGGTGTGGTTCGCGGGGGACACGGACCTGTTCGACGGGATGGCGGGGCTCGGCGCGCTGGACGTCGCGCTGGTGCCGGTCGGGGGCTGGGGGCCGAGCCTGGGGCCGGGGCATCTGGACCCGAGGCGCGCGGCCGAGGCGGTGCGGCGGGCCGCGCCTGCCGTGGCGGTGCCGATCCACTACGGGACGTTGTGGCCGGTCGGGCTGGAACGGGTGCGGCCGGGCCTGTTCCTGGGTCCGGAGGACGACTTCGTGCGGTACGCGGCGGAGAGCGCGCCCGGCACCGAGGTGCGCGTCCTGGCGCCGGGCGAGGCGATCACGCTGGACTGAGGGGCCCTCAGTCGTAGTAGCCGTCGTCGTAGAAGTCGGGCTCCGGGGGCAGGCCGGGGTCGTCATCGTCGTGGACGGCGGGCCGGGGCGCGGGCGGGGTGGCGGACGAGGCGGACCGCTTGGCGGCGGGCCGTCGATCAGCCGCCGGAGCCGAGCCGCTCGACGTGGGCGTGCCACCTGACGTGGACGAACCGCCTGGTGTGGAAGCACCACCCGACGCGGATGAACCGCCCGCCGGGGCCGTGCCGCCCGACGTGGACGCGCTGCCTGGCGTGGCCGAGCCACCCGATGCGGACGAGCCGCCCGACGCCGGTGCGCCGCCCTCGGCGTCGAACTCCGCCAGCGCCTCCAGCACCTGCTCGCCGTACTTCGCCAGCTTGTTCTCGCCGATGCCGCTGATCGAGCCCAGCTCCGCCAGCGACGCGGGGCGTGCGGTCGCGATCTCGCGCAGCGTCGCGTCGTGGAAGATCACGTACGCCGGGACGCCCTGCTCCTTGGCGGTCGCGCCGCGCCAGGAGCGCAGCCGCTCGAACAGCGGCGCCAGCTCGGCCGGCATGTCCACCGGGGCCTTGCGCTCGCGCGCGGCCCGCGTCGTCTTGGGCGCGGCGGCGCGCTCGGGGTCGCGGCGCATCATGACCTTGCGCTTGCCGCCCAGCACCTCGCCGCTGGCGTCGGTCAGCACCAGCGAGCCGTAGTTGCTCTCCACCGCCAGCAACCCCTGCGCCAGCAGTTGGCGCACGATGCCGCGCCACTGGCCCTCGCTCCAGTCGGCGCCCTTGCCGAAGACGTTCAACGCGTCGTGGTCGAACTGGATGATCTTGGCGTTCTTCTTGCCGCGCACGATGTCGATGATGTGCCCGGCGCCGAACTTCTGGCGGCGCTCGCGGTCCAGCCGCCACACCGCCGACAGTGCCATCTGCGCGGGCAGCGTGCCGTCCCAGGTCTCGGGCGGCGTCAGGCAGGTGTCGCAGTTGCCGCAGGGCTCGCCGGACTGGCCGAAGTAGTTCAGCAGTTGCACGCGGCGGCACTCGACGGTCTCGCACAGCGCCAGCATCGCGTCCAGGTGCTGGGAGAGCCGCCGCCGGTGCGCGGCGTCGCCCTCCGAGCCGTCGATCATCTTGCGCTGCTGGACGACGTCGTTGAGCCCGTAGGCCAGCCACGCGGTGGACGGCAGCCCGTCGCGGCCCGCGCGGCCGGTCTCCTGGTAGTAGCCCTCGACCGACTTGGGCAGGTCGAGGTGGGCCACGAACCGCACGTCGGGCTTGTCGATGCCCATGCCGAACGCGATGGTCGCGACCATGACCAGGCCGTCCTCGCGCAGGAACCGCGCCTGGTTGGCGGCGCGGACCCGGGCGTCCAGGCCCGCGTGGTAGGGCAGCGCCGGGATGTCGTTCGAGGTCAGGAACTCGGCGGTCTTCTCCACCGAGTTGCGCGACAGGCAGTAGACGATGCCCGCGTCCCCGGCGTGCTCGGTGCGCAGCAGTTGCAGGAGTTGACGCTTGGCGTCGGTCTTGGGCTCGATGCGGTACTGGATGTTGGGCCGGTCGAAGCTGGCCACGAAGTGCCGCGCCTCGGTCAGGTCGAGCCGGGTGGCGATCTCCTCGCGGGTCGCCTGCGTGGCGGTCGCGGTGAGCGCGATGCGCGGCACCTCCGGCCAGCGCTCGTGCAGGTGCGACAACATGAGGTAGTCGGGCCGGAAGTCGTGCCCCCACTGCGACACGCAGTGCGCCTCGTCGATGGCGAACAGCGAGATGGAGGCGCGGTCCAGCAACTCGACGGTCTGCCCGAGGCGCAGCCGCTCGGGCGCGAGGTAGAGCAGGTCCAGCTCCCCGGCGACGAGCTGGGCCTCGGTGACGCGGCGCTCGTCGAAGTCCTGGGTGGAGTTGAGGAACCCGGCGCGCACGCCCACGTTGCGCAGCGCGTCGACCTGGTCCTGCATCAGCGCGATCAGCGGCGAGATGACGACGCCGGTGCCCTTCCGGACCAGCGCGGGGATCTGGTAGCAGAGCGACTTGCCGCCGCCGGTCGGCATCAGGACCAGCGCGTCCCGCCCGGCCACCACGTGGTCGATGATCTCCTGCTGGTCCCCGCGGAAGGCGTCGTAGCCGAAGACGCGGCTCAGCGTCTCCAGCGCTTCGGACACCTCGGGGGCGTTCGCGGGGGAAGTCATCGCGCCATACTACGAACACCCGGTGACGTTCCGGGTCCGGATGGGCGACGGCGTCAGAGGGAGTCGATCTTTTCGGGGGTCAGGTCGGCCAGATCGTCGGCCACGTAGGCGGCCAGGGCCAGGGCGTCCTCGGCGGGCGGGTAGCGGGGGTGCGGGACGGCGATCACGCGCATCCCCGCGTTGTGCGCCGCGCGCAGGCCGTTGCTGGAGTCCTCGATCGCCACGCACTGCTCCGGCGGCGTGCCCAGGCGGGCGGCGGCCAGCAGGTAGCCGTCCGGGGCGGGCTTGCCGCGGTCGGCCTCCTCGGTGGAGACCGTCGCGCGGAACAGCCCGGCCACGCCCATCTCGCCGAGCACGAGGTCGATCAGCGCGCGGGGCGAGGAGCTGGCCAGGCCCAGCGTGCGATCGGACGCCAGCCGCCGGACCGCCCCGACCGCGCCCGGCAGCAGCGGCAGGTGCTCGGCGTAGCGGGCGCTCATCCGGTCGATGACCTGGTAGGCGACGTCCTCGGGGTCCATGCCGCCGATCAGGTCCTCGGCCAGGTAGGCGGACCACTCCTCGGTGCTCATGCCCATCAGCCGCTCCTGCGAGTCGGCTTGCCAGTGGCCGCCGTGGTCGGCGACGAAGCCGCGGCGGACCTCCTCCCACACCGGCTCGGAGTCGATCAGCACCCCGTCCAGGTCGAACACCACCGCCCGCACGGCCATCGGGCCTCCTCTCACCCCAGCGATCACTGCCCGCCCGGCGACCGCGCAAAACCGTGCCGACCGGGACGGAGAAGCATGATCCAGTCGGGATCTGGCAGGGTGGTGGGCCTCCCGACCCCGCTGGAGAGGAGAACCGCACATGGTGTTGTTCCTGGGACTGGTCCTGGTCGGCGCGGCCGTCGCCGCCGCCGTGGGCGTCGCGCTGGCCGACGCCGGGCCGGTGACGCTGACGGTGTTCGGCGAGAACGTGCCCGGCGTCACCGAGGTCTGGCAGGTCTTCTTCGCCGGAGTCGCCGTCGCCGTGGTCTTCGTCGTCGGCATGATGATCACGTTCGTGGGCGCGGGGCGCTCGCGGCGGGCCCGTCGCGACCTGCGCGAGCTGCGCGCCGAGCACGAGGATTCGCTGACCACGCTGGAGATGGAGAAGCGCCGCCTCCAGCAGGAGTTGGCGCACGCCCGCCGCGCCGACCCGGCCGCCGCGCGGCAGCGCACCCCCGCCGGGGCGGCCCCGCGTTCGCAGGTCACGGCCGCCTCGCCGTTCTTCGATCGTTCCGAGTGACCCTCCGGGCTCGTACCGGATGATGAGTCCCGGCGGGCGGATATCGCATCGCAGGGGGATGAAACCGGCACCGTGCCCGACCATGATCGAGATGTGCGGATTCTTCTGAAGGTAGGCATCACCGCCGTCGCGCTCTGGGTGGCGACCCTGGTGATCGACGGCATCACCCTCACCGGCGACGACACCGCCCGCCGCGTGCTCACGCTGGTCGGCGTCGCCGTCATCTTCGGCCTGGTCAACGGCGTGATCAAGCCCATCGTCAAGACGCTGGGCTGCGCGTTCTACGTGCTCACCCTCGGGCTGTTCGGCCTGGTGGTGAACGCGCTGCTGATGTTGCTGACCGGCGAGGTCGCGCAGCGGCTGGACCTGCCGTTCGACGTCGCCGGGTTCTGGGCGGCGTTCTGGGGCGCGATCGTCGTGGGCGTGGTCGGCTGGCTGCTCGACCTGCTCATCAAGGACGACTGAGGTCCTCCACCGGCAACACCGCCGCGGCGCGCTCGAACAGGGCGTGCCGCGGCTCGCCGTACTCGGGGTGCTCGGCGGGCCGCTCGGCGGCGTCGCCCACCAGGATCCAGCGGCGCGCCCGCACCGCGCCGACCAGGAACTCCGCGTCGGTCAGCGGGCCCACGGCGATCAGCGCGTCGAAGTCGTCGCCGGGGTCGGCCGACCCGACGGTGACGGGCGTGCCGCACACGACCTCGGCAGTGCGGAACAGCACCTCGGTCTCGGTGTGGCCGTCGGCCGCCAGATAGGCCGACAACTTCTCGATGCGCTGCATCGCCCGTTCCTGCTCGACGGCCAGGGACTCGGGGTCGGCGGCCGGGTCGGGGCCGCAGATCTGCTCGACCTGCTCGCGGGAACGCTGCTCGGCTTCGGTGAGGGCCGCCAGCTCGGTCCGGTCGGCCTCCGCGCGCTGTTCGGCGGCGGCCTCGTGGTCCTTGAGGGCCGTCTCCGCTTCGGTGAGGTGGTGCGCGGCGGTCTCGGCGTCGGCCTGGGCGCGCGCGGCGGCCGACTGCGCCACCTCGTGCTCGGTGCGGAGGGCCGCCAGCTTCTCTTCCAGGGCGCGCACGGACTGCTGGGCGAACCGGGCCGTCGCGCTGGTCTGCGTGGCGCGGTCCACGGCCTCGGCCGCCAGACGGGCCTGGTCGCGGTAGGCGACGGCGGCCGACTCGCGCTCGACGGCCAGTTGCTCCAGCTCCGCGCCCAGGCGCTGCTGTGCCTGCTGGGCCGCGACCAGGCCCGCTCCGCCTTCGGAGATGAAACGTTCGAGCCCCGCACGGCGCGCGGCGGCCTGCTCGGCGGCGTCCTTGGTGCGGCGGGCCCGGTTGGCGGCCTCGTCGGCCTCGCGCGAGCGCGCCTTCACCTCGGCGCGCAGCCGCTTCATCTCGGCGGGCGGCGCGGCCACGTGCAGGCGTTGGCCCAGCGTCATCTTCTGACGGAGCGCGCCCAACGCCGATTCCGCCGACACCATCCGGTAGTAGCTGGCGTGCCCCTCCGCGACGGCGTCGGCGTCCTCGGTGACCAGGCGCTCGGCCTCCTCGACGGCGCGCGGCAGTTCCTCGCGCGCGCGGGCCAGCTCGCCGGTGAGCGACTGCTCCTGCTGGCGGGCCGCGTCCAGCTCGGACTGGGTGCGGCCGGTCTGCTCGACGAGGGCGGTGCAGCGCTGGTGGGCGGCGTCGGCGGCGCGAGTGAGGTTCCCGGCCTCGGCGGCGGCGGTCTCGGCGACGTCGTGGAGGCGGGCGGCCTCGGCGCGCGGCTCGGTGATCTCCCCGGCGGTGGTCTGCTCCTCGGCGGCCAGGCGCTCGACCTCCTGGCGGGAGGACTCGATGGCCTCCTGCGCGGCGGTGACGTCGTTCCTGGCGCGCTCGACCTGCGCGGTGAGCTGGGCGAGGGTCGCCTCGTCCTCGGTCTCGCGCTGCGTCCGGCCCTCCTGGAACGCTTCCATGGCCGCGACGTCCCGGGGCCACTGCTCCAGCCACAACATGCCGCGCTGGAGGAGGCGCAGCTCGTTCTGCCAGGCTTCCTGCCAGGCGTTGCCGACGGTGCGGACCACGGCCCGGCGCACGCGGGTTTCGGGGGCTCGGTCGGTTTCGGGGACCGCCGAGGCGACCTGGGTGTCCTCGTCGGTGCCTTCGGACTCCGCGCCGATGATGGGCGTTACCGCCAGGGGCTCGGGCACCGCTTCCTCGGCCGGCTCCGGGGCTGCGGGCGCGTCGGCGTCCGTGGGAGGCGGGACGTCTACGGGCGGCAGGTCCGGGACGGTCTGCGGCGGCTGGGCCTGGACGGCGGGCGACGGCGTGGCATCGGCCGGGAGTTCTTCCAGCGGCATCGTCCCGGTGGGGTTTGGGGCCTCGACGGGCACGGGCTCGACGGCCTCGGCCTCTGCCACGGGCTCAAGGGGCGGGAGGGCCTGCGTCTGCACGCTTGGTTCGGCGGGCGGAGGCGCCTGCTCTTCGGGGCTGGGCTCGACAGGCGGGAGCACCTGGGCTTCCGGGGCGGGCTCTACGGGCGGGAGGTTTTGCGTCTCCACGCTGGGCTCGGCTGCCGGAGGTGCTTGCTCCTCCACGCTCGGCTCGATGGGCGGGAGGGCCTGCGTCTGCACGCTCGGCTCGGCCAGCGGAGGTGCCTGCTCCGCCAAGTCGGGCTCGATGGGCGAGAGCGACTGTGTCTCCACGCTGGGCTCAAGCGGCGGGGGCACCTGCTCCCCTGCGTCGGGCTCGACGGGGGTCAGGGCCTGCGTTTGCAGGCTCGGCTCGACGGGCGGGGGCGCTTGTGTCTCCACGCCGGGGCCGATGAGGGACGGTGACTGGGTGTCCAGGGGAGAGGCGTCGGGCGCGGGCGCTTCCTCGGCCGCCTCCAGCGGGTCCGTGATCGCGCTCGGCCGGTCCTCCAGCAGCGCCGCCGCCGGTTCCTCGGCCGTGTCCCCGGTCCGCATCGGCGGCCGGAACTCCACCGTCCCGTTGGAGCCCTGCTCGCCCCGCCCCTTGACGGGCGGGATCGGCAGCGGCTTCGGCAGGTACTCCGGTGCCGCCTCCAGCACGAAGCCGTTCTCGTCCAGCGCCGTCAACAGTTCGGTGACGTGCTCGGGCGTCGGGGCCAGCACCAGCGCGCGTTCCCCCTTCGCCAGCAGCCCGTCCACCAGCGCGCGGACCACCGGGCCGGGGGCGTCGCCGCCGCGCACCAGCCGCACCGGCGCGTCCTCCGGCAGTTCTTCCGGCGCGAACAGCAGCGTGGACAGGGCGTCGCCCGGCCGCAGCGCGCGCAGCGCCGCCAGGTGGGGGGCCCAGCCGACGGGGGCCAGGTCCTTCTCGCGCAGGGACTCTTCCAGGCGCGCGTAGAGGTCGGTCAGTGGGCCGTAGAGGTCTTCGCTGGTCGACACCGCACCCATTCCGTTCCCTGTCGCTTCGGGGCCGTATTTCTCCCCTTCTGCCCGCGTCTAACGTCCCACACGTTAACGATCTTCGGCGGGCGCCCGGCCGGACGCCCGCCGAAGGGCTAGTGCGGGTTGGTGGCCAGCAGCTCGGCCAGCAGATCGTCCAGCGTGACGATGCCCGCGAAACCGGTGTCGTCGTTGACGACCGCGAGCTGCGCGCGGCCCCGCCGCAGCCGCGTCACCGCGTCCAGCACCGTGGTGCCGGTGGTGAGCGTCGGCGCCGGGTGGGCCAGCTCCGCCGCGTGCCGCGCGTCCGGGTCGGTGATCGCCGCCCGCACGTGCACGATGCCGGTCGGGACGCCGCCGTCCAGCACCACCAGGCGGCTGTGCCCCTTGGCGGTGGCGGTGCGGCGGATCTGCGCGGCCGTCGCGCCCGCGTCGATCGTGGTGACCCGGTCGGCCGGGACGACCAGGTGCCCCACCGTCGCCTCGCGCGCCGCGATCGAGCGCCGCAGCAGCTCGTGGTCGTGCCGTCCGATCAGCCCGAGCCGCCGCGACTCGCCCAGCAGGTGGCTGAGTCGTTGCGGGTCGGTGTGGTCGTCCAGCTCGTCGCGGGGCGTCACGCCGACCAGCCGCAGCAGCCCGTTGGTGGTGGTGTTCAGCGCCGCCAGCACCGGCCGGGACACCTTCGCGAACGCGCGGAACGGCAGCGCCAGGATCAGCGCCGACCGCTCCGGGTTGGCGATCGCCCACGACTTGGGCGCCATCTCGCCCACCACCATGTGCAGGAAGGTGATCACCGCGAGGGCCACCGCCAGCGCGATCGCCTTGGTGCCCGCCTCGGGCACGCCCAGCGCGTGCAGCGGCGGTTCCAGGAAGTGCTCGAAGGCGGGCTCGGTGACGATCGCGAGGCCCAGCGAGCACATGGTGATGCCGAACTGCGCGCCCGCCAGCATCAGCGACAGCTCGCGGACCCCGGCCACGGCGGCGGCGGCCGGACGGCCGCCGGTCGCGGCGGCCTTCTCCAGCGCGGGCCGGTTGGCCGCCACCAGCGCGAACTCGGCCGCCACGAAGAAGCCGTTGCCCAGCAGGAGCAGGACCGTGATCAGCAGGGTGGTCATCGGGCCACCGCCGCCTCGGCCGCGGCCGCCGCCTCGCAGGGCGTGCCGAACCCGCCGGGGCCGGTCGCGTCGGGCGCGGCGGCCTCGGCGTCGCCGGTGACCGCGCGCAGCCGGACCTCGGCCGCCACGCGCCGCGCCACCGTCACCACCTCGACCTCGACCCGGCCTCCCGGCCCGAGGTCCAGCGTCAGCCGGTCCGACGCGCACGGCAGCCGCCGCAGCTCGGCCATGACCAGGCCGCCGAGGGTGTCGTAGGCGTCGCCCTCGGGCAGGCCGAGGCCGGTCAGCCGGTTGATCTCGTCGATGCGCAGGCCCGCGTCCACCAGCCACGAGCCGTCGGGCGCGGAGGTCGGGGCGGTCTCGCGGGCGTCGGTCTCGTCGGCGATCTCGCCGACCAGTTCCTCGGCCACGTCCTCGAAGGTGAGGATGCCGGCGAGGCCGCCGTACTCGTCCACCACGCACGCGAACTCCTCGCCGGAGTCGCGCATCCGCTCCATGACGCCGTACAGCGGCTGGCTGCCGGGCACCATCAGCGCCGGGCGCGCGATCGTGCGCAACGGCGTGGCGGGGTCGAGCTCGTCGTCGGCGACCTCGCGGACGCCCGCGACGCCGAGCACGTCGTCCACCTCGCGGTCGTACACCGGGTAGGCGGTGTGGCCGGTCTCCCGGATCAGCGCGATCAGGTCGGCGGCCGTCGCGTCGCCGGGCAGCGCGCGCACCTGCGGGCGCGGCACCATCACCTCGTCGGCGGTCAGGTCGCCGAACGACACGGCGCGCTCCAGCAGGCCGGACAGGTCGGCGGGCAGGTGCCCGGCGACCTGGGAGCGGTCGATGATCTCGCCCAGCTCCTCCAGCGTCGCGCCGCTGTGCAGCTCCTCGACCGGCTCGACGCCGACCGCGCGCAGCAGCCGGGTGGAGGCGGCGTCGAAGAAGCGGATCAGCGGCCCGAAGACCGCCAGGTAGACCAGCGTGGAGGCGGCCAGCGCGCGGGCCAGCGGCTCGGCCTTGGCGAGCGCCAGGTTCTTGGGGAACAGCTCGCCCATCAACATCTGGACGAGGGTGGCCAGCACGAAGCCGGTGGCCAGCGCGATCGCCCCCGTCGCCCCGGCCGGGACGCCGGCGACGCGCAGCAGCGGCTCGATCAGCTCGGCCAGCGCGGGCTTGGCGATGAAGCCGACGATCAGGGTGGTCATGGTGATGCCGAGCTGCGCGCCCGACAACATGAACGACAGCCGCCCGATGACCTTCAGGGCGCGGCCGGCGGCGGCGTCCCCCTCGTCGGCGGCCTGGGTGAGGCGCGCCCGGTCGGCGGCCACGAACGCGAATTCCTGGGCGACGAAGTATCCGGTCGCCGCGGTGAGCAGCAGGACGGCGAGAACGCCGAGGACCGCGGTCAGCATGGGCCACCGGGTCTATGACTGGGGTCCGACACTGCGGACTCTCAACTCCTTCTCAAGAGACGGTCTTCAACTGCGGAACGTCACTCCACACCAGGACGTTCCCGCCGCACAAGCGCCCCCGATGTGATGAACGCCTCAGACTCGCAGGTCAGAGCGGTATCAGAGAGGAGGAATCCCCGCTGGCGCGAAAAACGGGGCGACGGCGGATGAAGCCCCAGGTCGAGGCCGTAACCAGAGTGAAACGGGATACGGACGGCGCGCAAGTGGCCGATGGCGGCCAACGGTGCCGCCGCGCCCGCGAGCGGGGTATCCCGCCTGTGGCCGCCGGAGCCGGAGAAGCGGCTTGTCGGGAAAAGTGTCACCGATCACACTGAACGGAAGACGCCCGGCCCATGCTGGGGACGGCCGGACGCCGGAACGACCACGGGGAACACCACATCCACGACCACCAGGGGACGGGCGACAGCGAACGCGGGGTGGCAGTGAACGACAGCGGGCCCGGCGCCGCCGCGCCCATGAGCCGCGAGGGCGTCGACCACGCCCTCGGCGAGCTGCGCGACGAGCGGGACCGCATCGCCGCGGCGCTGCTGGACCTCGACCGGCACGACGGCTTCCGCCTGCTCAACGGCGCCAGCCTCGCCGGCGAGACCTGGCAGCGCTGGGACGAGGCGCGCACCCGCGTCGCGCTGCTGTGGCGGTTGTTCGAGTCCTACCGCACGGTGCTGGACACCGCCGCCGAGCTGCGCGCCCGGCACCCCCGCCCCGGCCTCGGCGTGCTCGCCGAGCTGACCGGCCTGCTGGCGGGCACGTCGGTGGAGGTGCCCGGCGGCGAGATCCCGCTGGAGCGGCGCACCCTGCTCGGGCCGCCGCGCGAGCGCGTCACGCTGGACGAGGCCGTGGCGATCATGTCGGAGTCCTACGAGCGGTCCGCCGAGGTCGTCGCGGCGGCCGACGCCGCCTGGACGGCGCTGCTGGTGCCGCTGGAGGAGGCCGAGGAGGGCTGGCGCGCCACCGCGCGGCTCGCCCAGCAACTCGACGGCTCGCGCCGCCCCGAGCTGGACCGGCTCGGCCGGGAGCTGACCGCGCTCGGCCAGGTGGTGCGCACCGACCCGCTGTCGCTGGTGCGCGGCGGGCGTCCCGACACCGTCCGGCTCGACCGGCTGCGCGCCGGGATCGAGGCGTTGCGCGGGGAGCTGGCCGAGGCGGTCCGGCTGCGCGACTCCTACGCCGAGCAGGCCGCCCGGCTGGAGGCGGCGGTCGCCGAGGTGGCCGAGGTGGAGGGCCGCGCCCGCGCGGTGCGCGCCGACGTCCTGGTCAAGATCGACTCGCCGGGGCCGCCGGAGCCCCCGCCGCTGGCGGCGGCGCTGCGTGAACGCCTGGCGGCGCTGGCCGGGTTGCGCGAGGGCGGCCGGTGGGCCGAGCTGGCGGGCCGCGTCGCCGAGCTGGAGCGCGCCGCCGAGGCCGCGCGGGAACGTCTCGCCGAGCACGTACGTCTCAGTCAGGGGTTGCTGGACCGGCGCGCGGAGCTGCGCGGTCGCCTGGACGCCTACCGCGCCAAGGCCGCCCGGCTCGGCCTCGCCGAGGACGACAGCCTCACCCGCCTGCACGGGCAGGCCCGGGACCTGCTCTGGACGGCACCCTGCGACCTGCGGCGGGCGACCGCCGCGGTGGCGGACTACCAACGCGCGATCAAGGCGTGCGAGAACGGGACGGGAACACGCCGATGACCCGATGCACCCAGCCGGGCTGTTCCGGCGCCGTCCACGACGGCTTCTGCGACACGTGCGGCATGGCCCCGCTGCCCGCGCCGCCCCCGGCGACGGTCCTGGACCCCGGCGGCAGGCCCGGCACGGGCAGAGGCCCGACGGGCCCTGGCCAGACGGGTGCAGGCCCGTCCGGCACCGGCCCAACAGGCGGCCCGTCCGGCATTAGCCCGTCCGGCGCTGACCCAGCAGGCACCGGCCCAACGGGCATCGGTCCAGCGGGCACCGGTCCAGCGGGTACCGGTCCGTCCGGCGCTGGCCCAGCAGGCAGCCCGTCCAGCCCCAGCCCTTCCGGCACCGGCCCGGCAGGCGGTCTGTCCGGCGGTGCGCAGCCCGGCGGCGGGTTCGGCGACGGTGGTCCTCCCGGCAGTCCCCCTGACGCCGCCCCCGGCAGGGCCGCAGGCGTCTCCCTCGCCTCGTCCTCCGCCTGGCAGGTCGCCCCCACCACCCCCGCCCCCGCCCGCGTCCCCGGCCCCCGCCGCGAGAGCGGGGGTTCCGGGCCGTCCGCTTCCGGCGGGACCGGAAGTTCCGGCCGTACCGCCACCCGCGGCTCCGGCACCGGCTCGCACGGCTCCGACTCCACCGGCTCCGCCCGCCGCGGCATGCTCGGCGCGGGCCTGGTCGAGATCCCGCCCGTGCCCTCGCGCGACCCCGCCACCGCCGTCATGGACAAGCCCGAGGTCCCGGAGAACCGCCGCTTCTGCAGCCGCTGCGACGAGCCGGTCGGGCGCGGACGCGACGGCAAGCCCGGCCGCACCGAGGGCTTCTGCCGCAGTTGCGGGCACCCCTTCTCCTTCACCCCCAAGCTGCACGAGGGCGACCTGGTCGGCGGCCAGTACCAGGTCCTCGGCTGCCTCGCGCACGGCGGCCTGGGCTGGGTCTACCTGGCCCGCGACAAGAACGTCAGCGACCGCTGGGTCGTGCTGAAGGGCCTGCTCGACACCGGCGACGCCGACTCGCTCGCCGCGGCCGCCGCCGAGCAGGCGTTCCTGGCCGAGGTCGAGCACCCCAACATCGTCAAGATCTACAACTTCGTGCGGCACGCGGGCTCCGGCTACATCGTGATGGAGTACGTCGGCGGCGAGTCGCTGAAGGACATCCTGCTCCAGCGGCGCACGGCCGAGGGCGAGCACGTCGCGCTGCCGCTCGGCCAGGTGATCGCCTACGGGCTGGAGGTGTTGCGCGCGCTCGGCTACCTGCACGGCGTCGGGCTGCTGTACTGCGACTTCAAGCCCGACAACGCGATCCAGTCGGAGGAGCAGCTCAAGCTGATCGACCTCGGCGGCGTGCGGCGCGCCTTCGACGTCAACAGCCCGATCTTCGGCACGCCCGGCTACCAGGCCCCCGAGATCTCCGAGCGGGGCCCGTCGGTCTGCTCGGACCTCTACACCGTGGGCCGCACGCTGGCGGTGCTGAGCTTCCCGTTCAAGGGCTACACCGGTCGCCACCTGCGCAGCCTGCCGCCACGTACCGAGGTGCCGCTGCTGCTGCGGCACGAGTCGTACTACCGGCTGCTGCGCCGCGCCTGCCACCCCGACCCGGCGCGCCGCTTCCAGAGCGCCGCCGAGATGGCCGAGCAGCTCACCGGCGTGCTGCGCGAGGTGCTGTCCACCGACGACGGGTTGTCGCGGTCCGCGCCGTCGGTGCTGTTCGGGGCCGAGCAGCACGCGGCGGGCACCGACGTCGTCCCCGTCCAGGCGGGCACGGCGTCCAACAACGAGGGCGGCGTCTCCCCGGGCGCGGTACTGCCCCCGCTGGTCCCGGCGGCAGCCGCCGCCGCGCTGCCGGTGCCGCTGATCTACGCCTCCGACCCGGCCGCGGGCTTCCTCGGCGGCCTCACCGCGCGTGACCCCGGCGACCTGGCCGCCGCGCTCGACGCCGCGCCGATCAACTCCCCGGAGGTGCGGCTCGCGTCGGCGCGCGCCCGGATCGAGCTGGGCGACCTCGACCCGGCCGCCAAGCTGCTGGACGAGTACGAGGCCGACCACCCCGAGGACTGGCGCATCGACTGGTACCGGGGCGTGCACGCGCTGGCGGCGGGCCGGGCCGAGCAGGCGTCGGTGATCTTCGCGGAGCTGTACGACCTGATGCCGGGGGAGACCGCCCCCAAGCTGGCGCTGGCGTTCTGCCACGAGCTGCGCGGCGACGCCGGGCAGGCCGAGCGCTACTACGAGCTGGTGTGGCGCACCGACCCCACGTTCGTGAGCGCGGCGTTCGGGTTGTCGCGGGTGCGGCTGGCGGCCGGTGACCGGGGCGCGGCGGGCCGCGAGCTGGACGCGGTGCCGCGCATCTCCAGCTACTACGTGCCCGCGCAGCTCGCCACCGTCGCCACCGCCGTGCGGGGCCGCCGCCCCGAGGAGCTGAACGCCGCGCTGCTCGCCGAGGCGGGCCGCAGGCTGCGGTCGTTGCGCCTGGACAACGAGCGCTACGCCCGCTTCGCCGCCGAGGTCCTGGAGGCGGCCCTCGCCTGGCTGCGTGCGGGCGCGCCGGGCGGCCGTCCCGCCGGGCTCGACGAGGTCCTCGGCGTGCCGCTCAAGGAGACCGAGCTGCGCCGCAGGCTGGAGGGCACCTACCGGCAGCTCGCCAAGCTGGCCGCGAGTCCCGGCGAGCGCCACGTCCTGGTCAAACGGGCCAACGCCGTCCGCCCGAGGACGCTGTTCTGACGATGGGCGCGGACGCCGAGAGCGGCAACGGCATCGTCCTGGCGGTCTGCGCCGGGTGCGGGGAGGCCCTGCACGCGCGCGACCGCTTCTGCGAGGCGTGCGGCCGTCCCCGCCCGGCCAAGCCGCTGGTGCCCGCCACGCTCGTGCTGCACGAGGGCCGGGGCCGGGTGCCGCCCGCCGGGTGCGTGGACTGCGGCGCACCCCTGGTGAGCGACGACGGGTTCTGCGAGGCGTGCGGGCTCCGGCAGCCGGGCCCCCGCGACCGGATCGAGTTCGAGCTCGCCGGGCCGGGCGCCGCGCCGTCCGGCCCGTCCCGCGCCGCCGGGATCAGCGACATCGGCCGCCGCCGCAGCCGCAACGAGGACGCGTTCGCGATGACGTCCTCGCCCGGCGCGGTCTGCGCGGTCGTGTGCGACGGCGTCGCGTCGGCCCCCGGCTCGGAGGCGGCGGCGCTCGCGGCCGTCGAGACCGGCGCGGCGGTGCTGGCCCGCCGTCTCGCCGTCGGCTCCGACCACCAGGACGCCACCCGCGCCGCCGCCCGCCGCGCCGCCGACGCCGTCGGCGACCTGGCGGGAAAGCCGCACACCGCCCCCGCCTGCACCTACGTGTCGGCGATCGCCGCCGGTGACATGATCACCGTGGGCTGGGTGGGCGACAGCCGCGCCTACTGGCTCCCGGAGGGCGCCGCGCGCGTCCAACGGGGCGAGGTGCTGACGCGGGACGACACCTGGGCGGTGCGGATGGTGGCGCGCAAGGCGATGAGCGAGCGGGACGCCTGGGCCGACCCGCGCGCCCACCTGCTGACCGCCTGGCTGGGCGCCGACGCCGGGACCGTCGACCCGCACGTGGTGACGTTCGCGCCGCGCGGGCCCGGCGTGCTGCTGGTGTGCAGCGACGGCCTCTGGAACCACTTCCCCGGGCCCGCCGACCTGGCCGCCGTGCTGGACGCCGGCCCCGACCCGGCCGCCGCGCCGCTGGCCGCCGCCCGGGAGCTGGTCCGGGCGGCCCTGGACGCCGGCGGCCACGACAACGTCACGGTGGCGCTGATCCCCTACCCATCGGCCGAACCGACCAGGGAGCCCCCTCGATGAGCGACCTTCCCGAGTTCACGATCGACGTCGACCAGAACCCCTACCTGCCGGCGGGCGGCCGCGAGATGCACGCGGTGGTCACCGTGCGCGCCGCGGGCGCGGCCGTCCGGGCGCGGCCCGCCGAGGCCGCCGAGATCATCATCATCGACACCTCCGGCTCGATGTCCTACGGCGGCAAGATGGCCGCCGCCAAGCAGGCGGCGAAGGCGGCGCTGACGGTGCTGCGCGACGGCGTGCGCTTCGCGGTCGTCGCCGGGGCCAACCAGCCGCGCATGATCTATCCGGCCGGGGAGCGCCTCGCCAAGATGGACGCGGGCACCCGCAAGGCCGCGCTGGCGGCGGTCGGCCGGCTGGACGCGGCGGGCGGCACCGCCATCGGCACCTGGTTGCGGCTGGCCGACCGGCTGCTCACCGAGGACCGGCAGGACGTCCGGCACGCCACGCTGCTCACCGACGGCAAGAACCAGCACGAGACCGCCGCCGAGCTGGACGCCGCGCTCGCCCAGTGCGCGGGCGGCTTCGTGTGCGACGCGTTCGGCGTCGGCACCGACTGGGAGGTCGCCGAGCTGCGCAAGATCTCCTCGGCGCTGCTCGGCACGTTCCTGGACGTGCCCGATCCGGCCGACCTGGAGGCGCGCTTCCGGGAGATCACCGAGGCGGCGATGGGCAAGGAGGTCGCCGACGTGTCGCTACGGCTCTGGACGCCGCAGACCGCGCGCGTCCGGTTCCTCAAGCAGATGGAGCCGACCGTCGAGGACCTCACCGACAGGCGGGTGGCGTCCGGCCAGCAGACCGGCGACTACCCGCTGGGCGCGTGGGGCACCGAGGACCGCGACTACCACCTGTGCGTGGAGGTGCAGCCCGGCGACGTCGGCCGCCAGATGCGCGCGGCGTGGGTGAAGCTGGTGGTGCCCGGCAGCGGGGCCGCGCCCGTCGAGCGTGCGGTCGGCCCGGTGAACGTGCTCGCCGAGTGGACCGACGACGAGGCCAAGTCCACCCGCATCAGCAAGGGCGTGGCGCACCACACCGGGCAGTCGGAGCTGGCCGAGGCCGTGCAGACGGGCCTGGAGGCGCGCCGCGCGGGCGACGAGGACCGCGCCACCGCCCGGCTCGGCCGCGCGGTGGTGCTGGCCAAGCAGGTCGGCAACGAGCAGGTCGCCGAGCTGCTGGAACGGGTCGTGGACGTGATCGACGAGGAGTCCGGCACGGTCCGGCTGAAGAAGGACGTGGAGAAGGCCGACGAGATGTCCCTCGACACCCGCTCGGTCCGCACCGTGCGGACCGGCCGGGGCGCGCGCCCCGCGGGGCCGGGCGCGCCGAACGCCGGGAGCTGAGCCATGCCGCGCTGTCCCAACGGGCACACCTCCGCCGACGCGCACTTCTGCGACATCTGCGGCGAGCTGATGGAGGGCGCGCCGCGCGCCGAGCTGTCGGTGCCGTCGGAGTCGCCGGACCGGGGCACCGGGGCCTCGCCCATGAGCGGGCCGGGCGGCCGGGAGCCGGTGGCCTCGCCGCCCATGAGCGGGCCTGGGCCCGTCGTCGAGTCCTGCCCCAACTGCGGGACGCCCAAGTCGGGCCGCTTCTGCGAGGAGGACGGCTACGACTTCGAGCTGGGCACGACGCCCGAGCGCTTCTTCGGTGACCTGCACAGCGAGCCCGTCCGCGTCCCGCAACCGCTGCCCCCGCCGCCCGGCGCGCCCCGATGGACGGCCGTGGTCAGCGCCGACCGCGCCTACTACGACTCGGTGGTAGCGCAGGAGGGCCCGGACGCGGCGACGCTGGCGTTCCCGCCCGCCTACCCCGAGCGGCGGGTGCCGCTGCTGGGCGGCATGACCGGCGGCAAGGTGCTGATCGGACGGCGCAGCGCCTCGCGCGGCATCGCGCCCGACATCGACCTCGGCCTGCCGCCGGAGGACCCCGGCGTCTC
The DNA here is from genome assembly GCF_001552635.1 of Actinomadura hibisca NBRC 15177. Lineage (GTDB taxonomy): Bacteria > Actinomycetota > Actinomycetes > Streptosporangiales > Streptosporangiaceae > Spirillospora > Spirillospora hibisca. Next base: position 38,204 of record NZ_BCRO01000081.1, read on the forward strand.
GCACACCCACGCCGTGCTGAGCGCCCGCTCCGACGGCACCTGGGACCTGGTCGACCCCGGCTCCACCAACGGCACCACGCTGAACGGCGGCACCGAGCCGATCGCCGTCAACACTCCCGTCCAGGTGGGCGACGGCGACCGCGTCCACGTGGGCGCCTGGACCACCATCACGCTGTCGTCGCGCCCGGAGGACCCGAGATGACCACCACCCGGCAACCGGCGGTGCCGACCATCCGCCCGCCCGCGCCCGACCGGCCGTCGTCACCGCCGCCCGTCCCGGCGCGGCGTCCGAGCCGGGTGACGACGTTCGTGCGCGGCCACTGGCTGCGCACCATCCCCGGGCGGCTGCGCGCCTACGCGGCCGCCGCGCTCGTCGCCGTCGCGGTGCTGACGGTGGTGCTGACGGTCGCGGTCGACAACGCCCGCGACGGCGTGCAGACCATCGGCCACGACGCGGGCCCGCAGGTCGTCGCGACCGGCACGTTGTACTTCGCGCTCAGCGACATGGACGCGCAGGTCGCCGACATCCTGCTGATCGGCCGCGAACGTTCGCTCGGCATCGGCTACGACGGCTCGCTGCGCCGCTACGAGCAGCGCCGCGCCGCCGCCGGGCTGGCCGCCGTCCAGGCCGCGCAGCTCGCCGGGAACGACCCCAAGCGCCGCAAGAACGTGCAGGACGTGCTGGACGGCCTCGGCCGCTACGAGCGCCTGGTCGGCGAGGCGATGCTGCTGGACCGGCAGGCCGACCACGAGGCCGGGAAGCTGCCCGCGAACGTCGTCACGACCTACCGGCAGGCCACCGACCTGATGAAGCTGGAGCTGCTGCCCAAGGCGTACAACCTGACCCTGGACAGCGGCGCGACCGTCCGGCAGTCCTACGAGTCCAAGCGCTCGGCGGTGCTCACCGGCCGCGCCTGGGTCGCGCTGACCGGCGCGCTGGTGCTGCTGATCCTGCTGGCCGCCCAGATCTACCTGGCGCGCGGCTTCCGCCGCCTGGTCAACCCGGCGCTGGCGGCGGCGACGCTGCTGACCGTCGGGCTGGTCGCGGTCGCGTTCGGGATGTTGTCGGCGCAGGCCGGGCACCTCCAGCGCGCCAAGGAGGACGGCTTCGACTCGGTGCTGGCGCTGTCGCGGGCGCGCGCGATCAGCCACAGCGCGTTCGCCGACGAGAGCCGCTTCCTGCTCGACCCCGGCCGCGCCGACACCTACGAGCAGGTCTACCTCGACAAGGCGCTGTCGGTGCTCTACGTCGAGCCGGGCGCGAACAAGCCGGTCAACCTGGAGAGCTACTACACGCGGCTGGAAGAGGAACTGGACGACTTCGCCGCCAACCCCCGCACCATCCGCTTCCTCGGCTTCTTCGGCGACGAGGCGCGGCAGAGCGCGACCGGGGCCGAGAGCGTGGCGCTCGGCCAGGCCCTCCAGGGCTACCGGACCGTGCTGCGCAACGACCGGAGCATCCGCGAGCTGGCCGCCCGGAACGACCGCGCCGGGGCGATCAGGTTGCGGATGGGCCGCGACCGCGGCGCGATCCGCGACTTCGACGCCTACGACGCGGCGCTGGTGAAGCTGAGCGACGCCCACCACGCCGCGTTCACCCGGGCCATCGCCGACGCCGACGGCGGGCTGGGCGGCTGGCGGGCCGTGCCGCCCGCCGGGGCGGCCGTCATCGCCGTGCTGGTGCTGGCCGGGCTGCGGCCCCGGCTGGCGGAATTCCGCTGAGGAGTGCAGATGCGCGTGTCCACCAACGTGGCGGTCGCCGCCGCCCTCGCCGTCCTGACGGGCGGCGTACTCGCGGGGTGCGGCCTGACCGCCCCCGAGGACGACTCGATCGTGCACAAGCGCTCGCTGGTCATCGGCGTGAAGGCCGACCAGCCGGGCCTCGGGCTGAAGAAGGGCGACCGCTACGAGGGCTACGACGTGGACGTGGCCACCTACGTCGCCGGGAAGCTGGGCGTGCCGCCCGAGCGGATCACCTTCCGCACCACCCCGTCGTCGGAGCGGGAGAAGGCGCTGCGCGACGGCAAGGTCGACATGATCTTCGCGACGTACTCCATCACGCCCAAGCGCAAGACGCAGGTCACCTTCGGCGGCCCCTACTACGTCGCGCACCAGGACACGCTGGTGCGCGAGGGGGAGAAGGCGGTGACCGGCGTGCGCGACCTGAAGGGCCGCCGGATCTGCGCGGTGACCGGGTCCAACTCCTGGAAGCGCGTCACCGAGGAGCGCAAGGTCGCCGCCGCGCCGGTGGAGGCCGCCGACTACGGCGACTGCCTGGCCAAGCTGTCGGCCGGGCAGGTGGACGCGATCTCCACCGACGACCTGATCCTGGCGGGCATGGCCTCGACGGGCGCGGCGGTGCGCATGGTGAACGCGCCGTTCACCGACGAGAAGTACGGCGTCGGGCTGCGCAAGGGCGACCTGGCGGGCTGCGAGGCCGTCAACCGGGCGCTGACCGAGATGTACCAGGACGGCAAGGCGGGCGAGCTGCTGGACCGGTGGTTCGCCCGGTCCAAGCTGCGCACGGTGCGCAGCGTCCCGCAGTTCGAGGGCTGCTCCTGACGCCGGGCCCGCGGCCCCGGGCCGCTCGGCTTGGGGCGCGCTCGGCTCGGGGCCTGCGACTTGGAGCCGCGCGGCCCGAGGCATGGGGCCCGGCGTGCGGTGGCCGTCAGGGGGCGGGCGAGGGGAAGGCCCCGATCGCCGCCCGCAACGTGTCGTAGACCGGCACGTACTGGTCGATGCCGGTGATGCGGAGGATGCGGGCGATCCGCGGCGGCGGCGCGATCAGCGCGATCGGCGTGCCGCGCTCGCCCGCCCGCCGGTTGGCCGCCACGATCGCGTTCAGCCCGGTGGAGTCGCAGAAGGTGACCTGGCGCATGTCCACCACCAGGGGCGAGCCGAGGTCCAGGACGCCGAGCATGGCCTCCTCGAACCGCTCGCGGGTCACCACGTCGAGCTCGCCCTGCACCCGTACCAGGGTGCAGCGGTCGTGCCGCATCAGGTGCACGTCGAAGTCCATGGGCTACCTCCCGCTCCGGCCGAGAGCCCGCGACCCGTGTCCGGTTTCCCAGGATCGCGCACGGCGCGCGGCATTCCAAGCGCCCGCGGGAAAAAGCTACTCACCGGGAACTTACTAATGGGTAAGAAATAGTCCCGTGATAGTGCCGCGCAGGACCTGCCGGTCGTTATGGGATATGCCACCGTTCCCGGGCGTGACCTGCGCGATAGTCATTCCTGGCGCACCGGTGCGGGGCAACGGACACCGCTGACCCCGGCGCGGTCCGGCGCAGACGTTACAGTGGCGGAGCCGATTTCTGGAGGACAGGTGTTCTACACGTTCATGTCGCGGGTGGTCGCCCCTATCCTGCGCCTGCTCTTCCGGCCGCGGATCGAGGGCGTGGAGAACGTGCCGCGCTACGGGCCGCTGATCGTGGCGAGCAACCACCTGTCGTTCATCGACAGCTTCATCATCCCGCTGGCGGTGCCGCGCCCGGTGACCTACATCGCCAAGGCCGACTACTTCGCCGGGCGGGGGCTCAAGGGCCGCTTCGTGCGCTGGTTCATGACCACGCTCGGGCACGTGCCGGTGCAGCGCGGCGCGCGGCGCGCGGCGATGGGCGCGCTGGAGCAGGCGGTGGAGATCCTCGGCAACAGCGGCGCGTTCGCCATCTACCCCGAGGGCACCCGCTCCTCCGACGGCCGCCTGTACCGGGGCCGCACCGGCACGGGCTGGCTGGTGCTGGCCTCCGGCGCGCGGGTGTTGCCGATCGGGCTGGCCGGGACCGAGCGCGTGCAGCCGATCGGCGCGTCCTGGCCGCGCTTCTTCGGGCCGCGCCCCACCGTGCGCATCGGCGAGCCGATGGACTTCTCGCACTACCGCGACCTGCCCCCGGCCAAGGCCCGCCGCGCCATCACCGACGAGATCGTCGCCGAGATCCAGAAGTTGTCGGGCCAGGAGTTCACGGGCGTGTACAACGAGCGGGCGAACACCCCGGGGTAGTCCCGGCGGCGTCCGCCCGCCCGTCGTGCCGTGGCCGCCGTGCCGTGGCCGCCGTGCGGTGGCCGTCGCGCTGTGGCCGTCGTGCCTCGGTCAGTTGGTGTCCAGCGAGGGCGGCGTGCGCTCGGTGATCCCGGCGCCGTTCTTGCTCGCGTCGCTCTTGAACGAGTCGATGGCGCCGCCCACCGCACCGATCTCGGCCGGGTTGATGTCACCCGACTTCAGCTTGTCCACCATGCCGCCGAGGCTGTTGGTCAGCGAGTCCAGCGGCTTCTTGAGCGCGCCGCACAGCTTGGGGTCGGCGTTGACCATCTTGCGCGCGGCGTTCAGCCGGTTGGCCGCGAACGCCGCCGCCGCGCCCGCCTTCACGAACGCCTTGGTGCGGCCCTCGGCGTCCTTGTTGAAGGTGCCCGCCTGGTAGGGCTTGTAGATCCAGCGATGGAAGGCGCCGAACGCCAGGCCCGCGTCGGCGGTGAAGCGCGTCTTGGCGAACTTCTTGGTCTGCTCGCTGGGGCAGACCTCCGGCGAGTCCGACGCCGTCGGCGTGATGCTGGTCGCCGGTGTCGTCGTGCTCCCGACGGCCCCCCTGGTGTCGGCGCTCTGGCTGTTGCCGCCGCACGCCGACGACACCGCCAGTGCCAGCAGGAGCACCGGCAGCACGAGAATTCTGCGGAACATCGCTTATCCCCCGAGTGTCGTTCCGCGTCCCGGTCACGGAACGCAACGGCACTCCTACCCACTGTGCCCGCCTTGTGCACGGGCGACCCGGAACGCGTGTCGCCGCCCCCGGAACCGGACGGATGCGCCGTAAGGTCGCCGACATGGCGCACCGTCTCCTCCCGACCACGGCGGCACTGGCCGCCCTCGCCGCCGCCCTGACGGCCTGCGGCGGCGACGGCGGCGGTCCGGCCGAGCCCGCGCGGGCCACCGGCCGCGCCGCGCTGGCCGGCACCGGCTACACCTCCGACCAGCTCAAGGAGGCGCTGCTGCGCGAGCTGCCCGGCTACCAGCGGGCCGGGGAGCCCGACTCGGGGGAGTACGGCACCCGCAAGGCCATCCAGAACTTCGAGCAGCTCCAGCGGGAGGTCCAGCTCGACAAGAAGAGCTGCGCCGCCGTCCAGGCCGGCCAGAAGGTGGACAAGAGCATCCCGGCCGCGCTCGCCACCTTCAGCAAGGGCGGCAGCCAGTACGTCACCGAGACGCTGATGGCGATGCCCGACGACGACGCCGAGCAGCAGGTCAAGGCGCGCGTCCCGGCCGGGTGCCAGACCTTCCGCACCCGCGTGGGCGCGCAGTGGTCCGAGCACACGGTGGTGGAGCCGCCGCCCGGCACCATCGGCGCGGGCTCGCGCACCGTCGGGGTCACCACCACCACGGGCGGCTCCAACACCCGGACCTGGTACGTGGTGCTGCGCGGCCGCCGCTACCTGGCGACCATCAGCCTCTACGGCCCCACCGCCACCCGCGCCGAGGCCGAGGGGCTGGCCCGCCAGGCGCACGAGCAGGCCCAGCGCATCCTGCCCTGACCCGGCCGTCGCGCCCTGCCCGCGCGTTCCGCCGCGCCCCGCCGCCGTCTCCCGCCTGCGCGTCCGGTGCGGGCGGGTGGTGCGCCCATGCGGGACGAGCGGATAGCGTTCGCCCTACAACGACGCGCGGGAGCGGGGGTGCCCTTGATCGGCAAAGAGGGTCGGGTCACCGGGAAGATCGGTCCGGGGCTGGTCGGCGAGGTCATGATCCCGATCCGCGGCGGGGTGGAGGCGTTCTACGCCCACCCGGTGGTGCCGCAGGACGAGATCGGCGTGGGCACCATCGTGGTCGTGGTGGAGTACCACCCGCCGCGCACGGTCTACGTCGCGCCCGCCCTCGGGTGATTCGCCGACCTTTGGCCTGATCCGGCCTGATCTCCAGTGGGCTGAACCGTTCCTCCCGGTCCTGCGTCTATGTGTGCACGACGGCCCGCCCCGGCCCTGCCGTCCCGGGGCGGCCGCCCCCAGCCCGTAGGAGGTCCGTATGCCCTTGATCGGTGTGGCGATCGCGGTGGTGGTCGCCGTCGTCGTGTTGATCGTCCTGTTCAAGATGGTCTGGCGCGTCGCCGAGCCGAACGAGGCGCTGATCATCTCCGGCCTGGGCGCCCGGTCCAAGCCGATCGACGGGGTGGACAGCCTCGGCTTCAAGATCATCACTGGCAAGGGCACCTCGGTGCTGCCCGGCTTCCAGGTGGCGCGGCGGTTGCGGCTGGACAGCCGCGCGGCCAACCTGGAGGTCAACTGCGTCACCCAGCAGGGCATCCCGGTGAAGGTGCGCGGCGTGGTCATCTACAAGGTCGGCGACGACTTCGTGTCGATCGCCAACGCCGCCCGCCGCTTCCTGGAGCAGCAGGGCTCGATGGACGGCGCGATCCACGAGCTGTTCACCGGCCACCTGCGCTCGATCATCGGCGGCCTCACCGTCGAGGACCTGATCCTCAACCGCGAGCGGCTGACCGGCGAGACCCGCAGCTCGGCCGCCGACGAGATGAACAAGCTGGGCCTGGTGGTGGACTCGCTCCAGATCCAGGAGATCGACGACGAGACCGGCTACATCACCAACCTCGGCCGCCCGCACGCCGCCCGCGTCGCCGCCTCCGCCCGCATCGCCGAGGCCGAGCGCGACCAGGAGGCCACCCAGCGCGAGCAGGAGACCATGCGGGAGAACGCCGCGGTCATCCGGGACACCGAGATCAAGAAGGCCGAGTACGAGGGCCAGGTGCAGCAGGCCGCCCAGCAGGCCCGCCAGGAGGTCATCCTCAAGGAGACCCGCAACGCCGAGCTGGAGGCCGAGCGCACCGAGAAGCGGCTGGAGAGCGAGATCCGCAAGCCCGCCGACGCCCGCGCCTACGAGCAGGTGAAGCTGGCCGAGGCCGAGCGCGACCAGCGGTTCGCGCTGGCGCAGGCCGCCGCCAAGGAGGTCCAGCTGAAGGCCGAGCGGGAGGCCGAGGCCACCCGCCTGCTCGGTGAGGCCGAGGCCGACGCCACCCGCAAGCGCGGCCTGGCCGAGGCCGAGGCGATCAAGGCGCGCGCCGAGGCGCTGGCCCAGAACCAGGAGGCGGTCATCGCCCAGCAGCTCGCCGAGCAGTGGCCGCAGATCGTCGAGGCCGGGGCGCGGGTCTTCGGCAACGTCGACAACATGGTGGTGCTGAACGGCGCCGACGGCGTGGAGGACCTGCTCGCCAAGGCCCTCACCCTGGGCGGCACCGGGCTCGGCCTGGCCCGCTCGCTGCTGTCGAACGTCAGCGGGCAGAACGGCCAGCAGAACGGGCACGTCCCGGCCCCGGCGCTGGACAGGACGACCCCGGTCGAGGCGCCGCGCGAGGGCTGATCACTCCAGCGGTGCGAGGAACGCACGGGCCGTCCGCGAGGGCGGCCCGTCGCCGTTCTCCAGTCGGTACCTTTGGGGCATGCCCGTGCCCCGGCTCGCCGTCACCGTCGATCTCGTCGTCCTCACCGTGCGCGAGCAGCGGCTCAGCGCGCTGATGTGGCGGCGCGACCGGGCCCCCTACGACGGCGCGTGGTCGTTGCCGGGCGGCTTCATCCAGCTCGACGAGGACCTGCCGGCCGCCGCGTCCCGGCTGATGGCCGAGCGCGCCGGGCTCGCCGACGTGCGCATCCACCTGGAGCAGCTCGCCACCTACGGCTACCCCGACCGCGACCCCCGCCAGCGCGTGGTCAGCGTCGCCTACCTGGGCCTGGCCCCCAACCTGCCCGCCTCCACGCGCGCGCAGGTGTTGTGGGCCGACGTGGCCGAGCTGATGCACCGCGACAAGCCCGCCTTCGACCACCGGCGCATCCTGGGCGACGGCGTCGAGCGCGCCCGCGCCAAGCTGGAGTACACCTCGCTGGCCGCCGCGTTCTGCCCGCCCGAGTTCACCGTGGCCGAGCTGCGCCGCGTCTACGAGATCGTGTGGGGCACCCCGCTGGACCCGCGCAACTTCCACCGGAAGGTCACCGGGGCCGACCGTTTCCTGATCCCGACCGGCCACACCACCACCCGCGACGGCGGCCGACCCGCGCGCCTGTACGTCCGGGGCGACGCCGAGCAGCTCCGCCCGCCGATGCTCCGCCCCCGCCCCGAGAACGTCTCGCCCGCACGCGCCGCCGCCGCGCACTGACACCGCCTCCGCCGGGAGTGGTACAGCCGACAACGCTCGGGGAGCGACAAAAGAACAGCCTTGTTTGTAGGGTTCTGTCGCGTGACGGTGGACACGGTGGGACCGTTCCGGGTGGTCGGCGAGCTCGGGCAGGGCGGCATGGGGCGGGTGCTGCTCGGCGCGGGCCGGGACGGGCGGCTCGTCGCGGTCAAGCAGGTGCACGAGGAGTTCGCCGAGGACGAGGCGTTCCGGGCGCGGTTCCGGCGGGAGGTCGAGGCGTCCCGGCGGGTGTCGGGGGCCTACACCGCCGCCGTCGTGGCCGCCGACACCGAGGCCGCGACGCCCTGGCTGGCCTCGGAGTTCGTGCCGGGCCCGTCGCTGCGGCAGGTGCTCGACGACACCGGGCCGCTGCCCGAGGACGCCGCGCGCCGGCTCGCGGCCGGGCTGGCGCGGGCGCTGCTGGACGTCCACGGGGCCGGGCTCGTGCACCGCGACCTCAAGCCGTCCAACGTGCTGCTGGCCGAGGACGGCGTGCGCGTCATCGACTTCGGCATCGCGCGGGCCGCCGAGGAGGGCGGGCAGACCCGCATCACCCACACCGGCGCGCTGGTCGGGTCGCCCGCGTTCATGTCGCCCGAGCAGGTGGAGGGCCGGGACCCGACGCCCGCCTCCGACGTGTTCGCGCTCGGCGCGACGCTGGTCACGGCCTGCACCGGCAAGGGCCCGTTCCCCGGCCGGTCCGCGCCGCAGATGTTCTACGCCATCGTGCACTCCGAGCCCGACCTCGGGGCCGTGCCGCCGGGACTGCGCCCCGTCGTCGCCGCGTGCCTGGCCAAGGACCCCGCCGCGCGGCCGACGCCGCAGCAGGTGCTCCAGATGGTCGGCATGGTCGCTCCGGCGGCGCGGCCCTGGCCGGAGGCGGTGCACCGGCTCATCGCGGGGCAGCGGGCCGAGGTCGCGCGGCAGGTGGCGGCCCCGGTCCCGCGGATGGACCCGACCGTCCCGGGGACGCGGCCCGCGCGCGGCCGGAAGCTCGCGGTGCTCAGCGGGGTCGCGCTGCTGCTCGTCGCGGTCGGCGCGGGCGTGCTCCTGCTGGGGGACAAGGACGAGAACGGCGTCCCGAGCGCCCTCTGGGTAGTGGTCCCCGAGGAGGTCCCGACGCCCGGAGGCACGCCGTTGTCGCAGGTCAGCGACCGTTACACCGGCAAGCTCCCGGACTGCGAGCAGGCCACCGCCGCCGTGCGGATCCCCGGCGGGTTCGCGCCCTTCGGCAAGGGCGTCGCCAACTCCGTCTTCAAGAGCGGGGACGGCACGAGCCTGCACAGCGGCTGCACCTGGACCAGCCGCTCCGGCGACAAGATCGTCCTTGACTGGCAGCTCTTCAGCACCGGCAAGGGGCCCGGCACGGGCGCCGAGCAGGCCAAGGACCGACACGAAGGCCTCTACCTCCGAGGTCGTAGCAAGCGCGAGAAGGACGTCGGGTACGCGGAGGAGGTGCACCGGCTGGCGGCGGAGAAGTCGTTGAGCGACAACAACTGCGTGTACTACGTCCGGGACGTCAACCTGACGGTCTTCCTCGCCCTCAGCGGCCCCCGCTTTCCCCGCGGCGGTTGCGACGCCGACGCCCACGCGTTCGCCAAGGGCGCGGTGCAGGCGGTGCCGCGATGAGGGCGCTGCGCGACACCGACCCCCGCCAGGCCGGGCCGTACCGGCTGCTCGCCGAGGTCGGCCGGGGCGGCATGGGGCGCGTGCTGCTCGGCGTCGCGCCGGACGGCCGCCTCGTCGCGGTCAAGCAGATCCACGCCCGGCTCGCCGCCGACGCCGGGTTCCGCGCCCGGTTCCGCCGCGAGGTGGACGCCTCCCGCCGGGTGTCGGGGGCCTACACGGCGGCGGTGATGGACGCCGACCCCGACGGGCCCGCGCCATGGCTGGCCTCGGCGTTCGTCGCCGGGCCGTCGCTCGGCGAGGTGGTGGACGCCCTCGGCCCGCTGCCCGAACCGGCCGTGCGCGTCCTGGCGGCGGGCCTCGCCGCCGCGCTCACCGAGATCCACCGCACCGGCCTGGTGCACCGCGACCTCAAGCCCGACAACGTGCTGCTGGCCGAGGACGGCGTCCGCGTCATCGACTTCGGCATCGCGCGGGCCGCCGAGGGCGGGGACGCCACCGAGCTGACGCGCACCGGCTGGGTCGTCGGGTCGCCCGCGTTCATGTCGCCCGAGCAGGCCGACGGGCGCGAGCCGTCCCCGGCCGGGGACGTGTTCTCGCTCGGCGCGGTGCTGGCGCTGGCGGCGACGGGCGCCAGCCCGTTCGCCGGGGCCTCCACCGCGCGGACCCTCTACAACGTCGTGCACGCCGATCCCGACCTGAGCGCCGTGCCGCCCTCGTTGCGGCCGATCGTCGCGGCGTGCCTGGCCAAGGACCCCGCCGCCCGGCCCACGCCTGAGCAACTGCGCGATCTCGTCGGCCCGGTCCCGCCCGCCGCGCCGCGCTGGCCGCCGCGCATCCACCAGATGGCGCAGGCGCGGCAGGCCGAGATCGCCGGACTGCTCGGCGACCCGGACCGCACCCTGGTGCCGGGCGGGCCCGTCCAAGCGCCGACGCGCGTGGCGGAGCAGGCGGCCACCAGGATCGCGCCGCCGGGGGCCATGCCCACCATCGGCACGCCTGCCGCCCGGCGTCGCCCGACGGCGGCCCTGCTCGCGGCGGGCGCGGGCGCGTTGTCCCTGGCCGTCGTGGCCGCCGTGTACGTCGTGACCTCCGGCGGCGCTGCGGCCAACGGGTCGTTCTCGTCGGACCCCGACCGTTACACCAAGGCCCCGATCTGCTCCGAGGCCGCGCCGAAACTGCCGCTGCCGCCGCGCTCGACCGACAGGGACGCCTACTCCGAGCGGTCCGACGAGGCCGAGACCTCCTGCGAATGGGGAGCCTCCTCGAAGGACCGCTGGGCACCGAGGGCGCACACGACCGTCCGCTGGCGGCTGGAGCGGAGCATCGGCGGCAGGGGCAACGGGACCGACCGGCAGCGCCGGGAGTTCGCCGATCTCGCCAAGGACGGCGAGCGCGAGAGCGGCATCGGTGAGGAGGCGTTCTGGGACACCACCCTGGCCGTGGACGACCACTGCGACCTCTCCGTCCGGGACGGCAACCTCCAGGTGACGGTGACCCTCGGCGGCGACCAGAACCCGCCCGCGACCTGCAAGGACAAGGCCCGCACGATCGTCCGCGCGGCGCTGGCGGCGATGCCGCGCTGAACCGGGACGCCTCGGGGCACGCCGGTGGACGACGCATGGCCGGGTCATTGCTAGCTTTTGCCGTTATGAGCGATTTGTCCGAAGAGCTGGGCCTGATCGTCCGCGACATCGGGGCCGCCGGGGTCGCCGAGATGGCCTGCTCGCCGGGGCTGGCGGCGGCGGTGGACCAGCACGTGGCCGCCCTCCGCGCGCAGGTGCCGGACCTCGGGCACGACGCGCTGATGGGCTACCTGCACGGGTTCGCCGAGGACGCCTTCCGGCGCGGCTGGTGGCCGGACGACACCCGGGACTGGGAGTTCGTCCGGATTGTGGCCGTCTGCTGGCTGATGCGGCAAAGTTCGGCTCAGTAAGCTGGGATCATCCCCGCCCCGTCTTCAGGAGGACAACGGTGTCCGACGTCAGCGCAGACCAGACCGCCGACGGCCAGAACGCCCCGGTGCGCTTCCGTTCCGTGCTGGAGCGGTTCGTGGCCTACAAGCCCGGCAAGGTCGTGGTGTCGCCCGAAGGCCGCTCGTTCAAGCTGTCGTCCAACGAGTCGCCGCACGGCCCGCTGCCGTCGGTGCAGGAGGCCGTCGAGCGCGCCGCCCGCGACGTCAACCGCTACCCCGACAACAACGCCACCGCGCTGATCGAGGCGATCTCCGCCAAGTACGGCGTGCCCGCCGCGCACGTCGCGGTCGGCTGCGGCTCGGTCGGCGTGACGCAGATGTTGCTGGCCGCCGTCGCCGAGCCCGGCGCGGAGATCGTCTACGCCTGGCGCTCGTTCGAGGCGTACCCGCTGCTGGTCGGGCTGTCGGGCGCGACGTCGGTGCAGGTGCCGCTGCGCGAGGAGGCGCACGACCTCGACGCGATGGCCGAGGCGATCAACGAGAACACGCGGCTGGTGTTCGTCTGCAACCCCAACAACCCGACCGGCACGGTCGTGCGGCGCGCCGAGCTGGAGGCGTTCCTGGACCGCGTCCCGGCCGACTGCCTGGTGGTGCTGGACGAGGCGTACCGCGAGTACGTGCGGGACGAGGAGGTCCCCGACGGCCTCACCCTGTACCGCGACCGCCCGAACGTGGTCGTGCTGCGCACCTTCTCCAAGGCGTACGGGCTGGCCGGGCTGCGCATCGGCTTCGTCGTCGGGCACCCGAAGGTGGCCGAGGCGATCCGCAAGACCTACCTGCCGTTCAGCGTCAACTCGATCGCCCAGGCCGCCGGGGTGGCGTCGCTGGCGGCGACCGGCGAGCTGATGGACCGGGTCGAGGGCACCGTCAAGGAGCGTGAGCGCGTCCGTGACGCGCTGCTGGCGGCGGGCTGGACCGTCCCCACCACCGAGGCCAACTTCGTGTGGCTGCGGCTCGGTGAGCGCACGATGGAGTTCTCCGCCGCGTGCGACGCGCGGGGCGTGAGCGTGCGGCCGTTCCCGGGCGAGGGCGCGCGGGTGTCGATCGGGTCGCCGGAGGAGAACGACGAGTTCATCGCCGTCGCCGAGGCGTTCCCGCACCGCAACTAGCCGGCTTTCGGGTAGGACAGGGCTGAGCAGGGCAAGGCCGGGCGGCGCGACGGCGAAGTGCCGTCGCGCCGCCCGCCAACGCTCTTCGGCCCGGCCTTCGGGCCCGGCGCTCGCGCCCGGCCCTCAGGCCCGGCTCACGTGGCGGCCTTCGGCCCCAGCTTCTCCACGATCAGCCGGTAGAGCTGGCGCGGGCGTCCCGGCTGCGGCGTGCGGTTGGGCGGCAGCGGCCAGGCGAGGCCCTCCTCCACCAGCGTCCGCAACAACCGCCGCGCGGTGCGCGGGGTGACGCCGAGCATCTTGCCGGCGTTCTCCGCGTCCACGATCAGCGGCTGCTCCTGGTCGCCCAGCTTGTCGGCCAGCCGCGCCAGGATCTCCAGGCCCTTCGGCTTGGCCTGCGGCTGCGCCCGCGGCGGGGTGCGCGGCGCGGGCACCAGGGCCCGGCCGTCGCGGTCCAGGGCGAAGCCCTGGGCCCGCTGCGAGCTCTGCGACCGCGCGAGCGCCGCGCGCGCGTGCGACTCGGCCTCGTGCGCGGTGCGGCCCATGCCGATGCCGACCTCGATCGCGAGCCCGAGCTCCTCGCGCACCCGCTCGACGAACGGCGGGGTGCGGAAGCCCTCGGTGGTCGCGGTGACCGAGCCGCGGGTGGCGATGACCAGGTAGCTGTGGTCGTCCAGCGGCCACACCGAGGCGTTCATCCGGTGCGCCTCCTGGAGCAGCACCCGGTGCAGCGCCAGCTTCAGCTCGTCGCGCCAGTACCGCGGGGTGACCCGGCGCGGCGTCTCGCGCAGCGTCGGGACGTCCACCAGCACCACCACCAGCTGCGACTCCTCCAGCCGGTGGTGGGCGCCCAGCAGCGCCGCCGTCTGGAGCGAGCTGCGGATGGCCGCGCCGGTCGGGCGCACCCGGATGGTCGGGACCCCGGCCATCTCCATGCGCTCGGCCGTGGCGTGCACGCACGTCATCGCGACCGTGGTCGCGCCGCGCCGCCACAGGCGCTCGTGGAAGGCGGCCAGCGTTCCCGGACCGGCCGCCTCCTCCCGCAGGTGCACCTGCTCGGTGCCCAGGCTGATCTCCGCGTAGGCCTCCTCGACCTCGGCCCGGCCGAGCACGTCGATGCTCACCCGCGCCGGGTCGAACCGGTCGTCCAGCGACGCCCGCAGCAGCGCGCCCTGGAGGGCCGCGCCGTTCAGCGGGACGTAGGTGGCGGGCATGGTGAGCACGCCCGCCTTCCGGGCGAAGTCGTAGGGCACCGGGCTGGCGAACAGGCACACGTCCACCCCCGACCCCAGCCGGACGACCTTGTCGGCCGCCTCCTGTTCGTCGCGGTAGGCCGCGGCCACCAGCCGGCTCGGCACCGGTGTGGGGCCGTGGCCCATCAGCATGACCCGTTCGACGAGGTCATGCGGCCCGACGACTCCGATCGTGAGGTCGGGCGTGACCGACCCCGTCCGCGCGGCCGTCACCGGCCGCTCGCTTCCCATCCGGAATGGTGGCGAGGGTCCACCCCCGGCCATGCGTTCGCGCACGCTCCGCCCAACCGTTGACTCATGGCTTGTCGCCCCTGCCTTCTGACCCAGCACCGCAGTTCCCGTGCGATTCGTTCCTCAGTGGGCAGATCGGGTCAGGGCGACCGTGTGTGACGCCCAGACGCGAAATCGAATCAAGAGTGCGGCGAAAAAGTAACCTACGCGACCCCTTGGTCAGTAATTTGTCACCATTCGGCCAGCCTTGATCCTGCATCTTGGGTCGTCCGAAGTTGAAAAACAAGACCCGAAAACGCCGCGAGGGGTCTCCCCTGGCGCTGATGCGCACTGAGGAGACCCCTGCGGCGTCCGTTTGGTTTACCCGATGGCCGAAATCCGGCCGACCCGGCTCCAAGCGGACCGGAAAGCCAAGTGATCCGTTCGGCCGAACCGGTCCGCCCTGACCTGGTGATTTTCTAACGGTCTGACCGTTAGTCCACTTTGCGGTGGTAAGGGCAATTCAGGCGGTTGTTGAGAACGTTCAGCCCGTAACGCGCTCGATGTCGGCGCCGAGCTGCGACAGGCGCTCGGCGGTGTGCGCGTGGCCCCGGTCGAGGTAGTAGGCGGAGGTGATCGTGGTCTCGCCCTCGGCGGCCAGCCCCGCCAGCACCAGCGCGCTGCCGCAGCGCAGGTCGTGCGCCTCGACCTCGGCCCCGCGCAGCGTGTTCGGGCCGTTCACCTTGGCGCGGTTGCCGTCCACCTCGATGGCGGCGCCCATCTTGGCCAGCTCGCCGGCCAGCTTGAAGCGGCCGTCGAAGATGCGCTCGTAGATGTAGGACGGGCCGTCGGCCAGGCAGGACACCGCCATGATCGGCGACTGGAGGTCGGTGGCGAAGCCGGGGTACTCGTCGGTGATGACGTTGATCGGCCGCAGCGGGCGGTCGCGCCGCACCTGGAGCACCGCGCCCTGCTGGTGGAACTCCACGCCCATCTGCTCCAGCTTGTCGGCCGCGACGCCGAGGTGCTCCAGGGACGCGCCGACCAGGTTGAGGTCGCCGCCGGTGATGGCCGCGGCCATCACGAACACGCCGGCGTCGATGCGGTCGGGCATCACGGTGTGCTCGACGGCGGTGAGCTCGTCCACGCCCTCGACGGTGATGAAGCCGGTGCCGCCACCGGTGATCTTCGCGCCCATGGCCTGGAGGATCTTGATGTTGTCCAGCACCTCGGGCTCCAGCGCCGCGTTCTTGATCAGCGTGGTGCCCTGGGCCAGCGCGGCCGCCATGATCAGGTTCTCGGTGCCGGTGTGCGAGGGGGTGTCGCAGTACAACGTGCCGCCGCGCAGGTCGCCGGCCTTGATGTGGATGACGCCCTCGCCGTTGTCGGCCACCTGCTCGGTGACGGTGGCGCCCATCCGCTTGAAGCCGTTGTAGTGGAAGTCCAGGTTGCGGCTGCCGAGGTTGCAGCCGCCCACGCCCTCGATGACCGCCTCGCCGAGCCGGTGCAGCAGCGCCGGCACGAACAGGAACGAGCCGCGGAAGCGCGCGGCGATGTCGGCCGGCAGCACCGGGCTGGACAACGAGGAGGCGTCGATCACCAGCGTGCGCTCGGCCTCGTGCAGCTCGGCCTTGGCGCCGATGGCCTGGGCGAGCTCCACCGCGCGCTTGACGTCCTCGATGATCGGGACGTTGCGCAGCACCGTGCGGCCCTTGCTGGCCATCAGGGAGGCGCCGATCATGGGCAGGACCGCGTTCTTGGCGCCCTGGACGAAGACGGTGCCGTGCAACCGGCGGCCGCCGCGCACGCGATAGCGAACCTCGTGGCCCGTGCTCATGCCGTGTGACTCCTTAGGTGCCTTGTTGGATGCCCGGGTGCGGGGTACGGGGTACGGCGCAGACCGGTCGACGGGGACCGCACGGCCGCCCCGCGCCGGGGCGGCGGGCCACCAGGGCCGAGCGCGCCGAGAAGGTGTCCCCTCCGTGCCGACGCGACCCCAGTAAACCACCGCACCGAGGGTGAGGCGGCCGCCGCGCGCCTGCGCCGCGCCACGGTCCGATCATTGAGATGGCGGGCGGAGCGCCAAAGGTTCGGATCGCCGGGAAAGTTGTTCCGTGCCCGACTCGGTGTGCGCGTTACCCGCAGGTGGGACGGATAGCGCGATAAGGGGCAATAGGGGTATGTGTCCTTTCGGACAGGGCTAGGGTGCGGTGCCATGGAAGACGAACGCGGCGGACGTGACGGACTCGATGGACTCGACGGGCCCGACGACGCCTCGCCCGGATGGGACGCCATCGACCAGGCGTGCCGGCGGCTCTACGGGGACACCGAGCCGGTGCACTACGGCACCATCCACAAATGGGCGCTCGGCGGTCCCGATCCGCTGGACGGGATCAGCGCCTACAAGCGCGACGCTCCCGTTCCGCACTGGCACCTGGTGTCGTACGGGATGAGCGAGTTGTACGACAAGTCCTCGGAGAACCTCGAAGAATCGGGCTGGGGATTCGAGTTCACCTTCCGGGTGGCCCGCGACGCCGCCGACGAGACGCCTCCCGCGTGGGCGCTGAACCTGCTGCAGAACCTGGGCCGTTACGTCTTCAACTCCGGCAACTGGTTCGAGCCCGGCCACCACATGAACATCAACGGCCCGATCGAGGCCGACCGCGAGGACTGCGAGATCCGCGCGCTCGCCTTCGTCCGCGACCCCGAACTGGACCGGATCGACACCCCGCACGGCACCGTGGACTTCCTCCAGGTCGTAGGGCTGACCGCCGACGAGTACGACGCCGCGCAGCGCTGGAACACCGACGGCGTGCTGGACCTGCTCGCGCCCCGGACGCCGCTGCACGTCACCGACTCCGGACGCGGCTCGCTGCTGACCGACCCGGAGCTGCTCGCCGCCGTCGAGGCCGGGATCGAGCGCGACGGCTCCAGTTCCGGCGCCCTGTACGTCACCACGGCGGGCTGGGAGCGCGACGGCGCGGCCACGACGCTGAAGGTGGGCGCGCTCCAGGCCCCGGCGATCGCGCAGGCGCTGCGCGGACGGTTGCCGTTCGGCCGCGACCTGCTGCTCCAGGCGGAGGAGTCGGCGCTGTACTTCCAGCCGGAGGAGACCCCGGCGCTGCGCGAGGTGGACGGGACGTCGCTGGTGGTCGCCGTGCCGCAGGCCGCGCTGGAGGACCTGGTGGCGGCACTGGTGCCCGAGGCGGGGGTGCGGGAGGTGCGGTCGTTGCCGGGGGTGTCGGTGGAGATCGTGCCCACGGCGATGCGGGATCAGTACGGGGCGGAGACGGGGGAGATCGTCGGCTGAGCCGTCCGGCCGTCAGAGCGTCCGGTCATCCGGCCGTTAGGTCCTTGGACCGTCAGGCCGTCTCCAGAACTTCGACCGGGTCGCCGACCCTCAGCGTGCCCTGCACGCGCGGCACGGCGTTCTGGCCGAAGCGGATGCCCCGGTCGATGGTGCGGTAGGTCGCCAGCGTGCGCAGCGGCTCGCGGCCGCGCTCGCCGGTGTCCTGGTCGGTGGTGGTGATCACGCACCGGGCGCACGCCTTGACCAGCTCGATCTCGACGGCGTCCGGCCCCGCGCCGATCCGCATCCGGCGCGCCCGATCCTCGCCGAACGCGCCCAGCCCGTCGATCACCAGGCTGGGCCGGAACCGGTTCATCGGCAGCGGCTCGGCCAGCCGCCCGTTCAGGTCGGCCAGCGACTCGGCGGAGATCACCAGCAGCGGGTAGCCGTCGGCGAAGGCGACCTCGCCGCCGCCGCGCGAGGTGGGCCGGTGCCCGGTGAAGCGCACCAGGCGGCACTCGGTGTCCAGCAGGCCCGCGAACCAGGCGGCGGCCTCGTCGCCCTGGTCGACGCCCTGGCAGTCGCTGCGGTGCACGGTGACGTCCCGGACGGGGCCCTCGTCCACGGCCTTGTGGACGAGGGGCTCGCGGCCGTCGGCGCGCACGGTCAGCTCCGTGCCGTCGTAGGCGGGCCGGAGCCGGGCCATGGCGGCGTGGTCCCGCTGGGACAGGAACCGCCCCTCCGGGTTGACGAGCATGAACTCGCGGTCGAAGCGCAACCCCGTCGGAAGCAGTTCGGCGCTCGACAGGGCCGTGCCGCCACCGCTCTTGAGCGGGTACACGGTCAGCTCGGTGAGGGTGGCGGGCACGGTTCTCCTGTTCGGGGCGGAGCGAGGCGGGGCGCGGTGCTCAGGTGAGCGCCTGGAGGCGGTCGAACATCGGGGCGAGCCGCTCCACGAACCGCTCGGGGCGGCAGACCTCGTCGAGGCGGGCCTCGTCCAGCACCAGCCCGGCGCCGTCGTGCCACAGGGCGGCGCGCTTGCGCAGCGTCTCGCGGAAGGGGACGCCGGTCTCCCAGGTCTCCATCGCGGCCTGCTGCACCAGCGGGTACGCCTCGTCGTCGCGCGACATCCCGGCCTCGACCAGTTCCAGCAGCACGGTGGAGGTGTAGATCAGGCCGCCGGTGGAGTCGAGGTTGGCGCGCATGCGGTCGGCGTCCACCACCAGGCCCGACATGAGCCGGTTGGTGAGGTTGAGCATGTAGTCGAGCGCGACGGAGGCGTCCGGCAGCGCGATGCGCTCGGTGGAGGAGTGCGAGATGTCCCGCTCGTGCCACAGCGGGATGCCCTCCATGACCGGGACGATCTGGGCCCGCACGATCCGCGCCATCCCCGCCAGCCGCTCGGAGATGATCGGGTTCTTCTTGTGCGGCATGGCCGAGGAGCCCTTCTGCCCCTTGCCGAACGGCTCCCACAACTCGCGCACCTCGGTGCGCTGCCCGTGCCGGACCTCCAGCGCGATGGCCTCCAGCACCGTCGCCATGATCGCCAGGCTGGACACCCACTCGCTGATGCCGTCGCGCAGCACGACCTGCGTGGACACGTCGGCGGCCGTCAGCTCCAGCTTGCGCGCGACGTGCCGCTCGATCTCGGGGTCGATGTTGGAGTAGGTGCCGACGGCCCCGGAGATGGCCATGACGCCGACCGCCTCACGCGCCCGGCGCAGCCGGTCCCGCGAGCGGGCGAGCCCGAACGCGAAGTCGGCGACCCGGTGCCCCCAGACGTCGGGCTCACCGTGGATGCCGTGCGTACGCCCGACGCGCAGCGTCGCGCGGTGCGCGAGCGCGTGGTCGCGCAACGTGGCGACGAGGGTGTCGGCCTTGGCCAGCAGGATGTCGGTGGCCTCGACGAGCTGGAGGGCCAGCGCGGTGTCGAGGAGGTCGGACGAGGTCATCCCGAAGTGCACGTACCGCGCCGCCTCGCGGGGCTCGGTGTTGTCGGCCCAGGCGGACAGGAAGGCGATGACGTCGTGCTGGGTGACGGCCTCGATCTCGTGCACGGCCTCCGGCGTGGGCGGCGGCGCGTTGCGAACCGGCTCCACCACCTCCGCCGGGATCGTGCCGGCCGCGGCATGGGCCTCGACCACGAGGGTCTCGACCTTGCACCACAGCTCGTACTTGTGCGCGTCACTCCAGACGCGGCCCATCTCGGGGAGGGTGTAGCGCTCAATCACCCTTTGATTCTCCCAGGTGGGGGTGGATGGTTGGGGAGGGGGTGCGGGGGTGGAATTTCTGGTGGTGGGGTGGTGGGGTGGTGGTCGGGCTAAAGGCTCGCGCTCCGCGCGACTACCTCAATCCGCGCTGCGCACGTGACCAGCGACCTCAGCCCCGTGCGCTGCACGTGACCAGCGACCTTAAGTTCGCGCTCCGTGCTAACCCCGCGCTGTGCGCCAAACGCACGCTCCGCGCCAAGAGCACGCTCCGCGCTAAAGGCACGCTCCGCGCCAAGCCCGCGCTCCGCGCTAAAGGCACGCTCCGCGCTAAGGGCACGCTCCGCGCTAAGGGCACGCTCCGCGCTAAGGGCACGCTCCGCGCTAAAGGCACGCTCCGCGCTACTACCTCAACCCGCGCTCCGCGCGTGCCTAACGACGCCAGCCCCGTGCCCTGCACCCGGCCAATAACCCCAGCCCCGCGCTTCGCGCTTGACCAAGAACCCCAGCCCCGCGCCCGAACCTGACCAGCTACCCCAGCCCTGCACTCCGCACCTGGCCAACAACCTCAACCCCGTGCCCGAACATGCCCAGCGACCCCGGCCACCGGGGACGGGGGTGCAGGGGGCAGAGCCCCTTGCC
>NZ_BCRO01000082.1 GCF_001552635.1 Actinomadura hibisca NBRC 15177
ACTCGTCTAGTCTCCGGTGTGCACGTTTCGGCACACACCGTGAAGATCGGGGCGGGCCGTCAGGGCTTGCGCGCGACGCCGCAGAGCGTCGCCTCGTTCTTCTCCCTGTCGGTGAGCTCCCCCTCGGGACGCCAGCGCGGCAGCGGGACCACGCCCGGCTCCACCACCTCCAGCCCGTCGAAGTAGCGCTCGACGAACTTGGGGCTGCGCAGCTTGTAGGGCACCGCGCCGGTGTCGTCGTAGCCCTCCTGCGCCTCCAGGAAGGTCTGGTCGACGTCGGTGCACTCGTAGGTGCACAGGTAGCTGCCCGAGGGCACCAGCGAAAGCGTCCGGCGCACGATCGACAACACCTCGTCGTCGTCCTGGATGTGGCCGAGGATGCCCATGAACATCACGACGATCGGCTGGGTCAGGTCCAGCGTCTCGCCCGCCAGCTCGACGATCTTCTCGGGCTCGCGCACGTCGGCGTCGATGTAGGTGGTCCGTCCCTCGGGGGTGCTGGTCAGCAGGGCGCGGGCGTGCGCCAGGACCAGCGGGTCGTTGTCCACGTAGACGATCTTGGCGTCGGGCGCGGCGCGCTGGGCGACCTCGTGGGTGTTGTCGTGGGTGGGCAGGCCGGTGCCGATGTCCAGGAACTGCCGCAGGCCGAGCTCGCCGGCCAGGTGGGTGACCGCCCGCGACAGGAAGACCCGGCTGTGCCGGGCCATCACCTCGATGTCGGGGAAGACCGCCTTGTACTGCTCCCCCGCGACGCGGTCGACCTCGTAGTTGTCGGTGCCGCCCAGCCAGTAGTTCCAGATCCGGGCCGATTGCGGCACCTCGGTGTTGATCTTGGGGAGGGGGGTCTGCGCCGGGTCGGGGGTGGCGTCGGTCACGGCCGGACACTTCCTTCCGTGCAAGGAAGACTGCTGACAGTCATCAACATAAACACGCCGTCCCGCCGCGCGCCAGGAATGCCGAAAACGGCCACGAACAAGACCGTTTTCGGGTTGACCGCCCTTCGGCGGGGCCGCCGCGGGGCGCGCCCGGCCTCGCGGCGGGTGCGCGAGCCGGGATGACAGGGCCCCGTCCCTCCACCACACTGGCGTCTCGACGGCGGCCCCCGGACCGGTAGATTGCGGAGCCGGTCTTCTTTGCCCTGTTTTCACGGCCTCCTTAGATGTGTGCTGGCAGGGTGGTGGCCTTTGGTGATGTCGTCGATCCCGGAGCGAGTGAGGAAACAATGGCTGAGGATGACAAGCCCCGGGGCGAGCCGGCGGTCAAGGCGAAGCTGCCGAACGCCAAGAACATCCGGAGTCCGGAGTTCAAGCCGCACGGGCTCGGCGGCGACAGCCGCAACCGCGGTCCCAAGCCCTCCGGGCTGACCGCCGCCCAGGCCAAGAAGCGGCGGCTGGCGATCGTGGCCGGCGTCCTGGTGGTGGCGGTGGCCGTCGGCGCGGTGGCGACCTGGTACCTCACCCGGCCCGGGCCGGAGATCACCGTGTCCGGCGACTTCGGCAAGGACGCCGAGGTCACCATCCCCAAGGACCTGGTCCCCGAGGGCGACGAGCTGGACGTCAGCGCCCCGATCCAGGGCACGGGCAAGAAGATCGCCGACGGTGACATGGTCTACGCCCGGCACGTCTTCTACCAGTGGGCCAAGGGCACCGGCGACAACGCCAAGAAGAGCACCAGCAAGGAGCTGAGCTCCACCTTCAAGGAGGCCGGGGGCCAGATCCAGCCGCTGCTGATCGGCAAGAGCGGCGTCAAGGGCGTGGACAAGGGCCTGGTCGGCCAGACCGTCGGCAGCCGGGTGCTGCTCCAGGTCCCGCCGTCGCAGGGCTTCGGCGAGCAGGGCCAGCAGCTCAACCTGGGCAAGAACGACTGGCTGGTGTTCGCGCTGGACATCCTGGAGAGCGTGTCGCCCAAGGCCGGGCCGCAGGGCACCGAGCACAAGCTCGACGACAAGAAGCTGCCCCAGGTCGAGGCGGGCAAGCCGGGCGAGGCGCCCAAGGTGACCGTGCCCAAGGACACCGCGCCGCCCAAGGAGCTGCAGACCAAGGTGCTGGTCGAGGGCAACGGCCCGGCCGTCGCCAAGGGCGAGACCGCGATCGTGCAGTACCAGGGCCAGCTCTGGAAGAACGGCAAGATCTTCGACTCCAGCTGGCAGAAGGGCGGCACCCCGGTCGGCTTCCCGGTCGGCACCGGCGGCACCGTCCCCGGCTTCGACAAGGGCCTGACCGGCCAGAAGGTCGGTTCCCGCGTGCTGCTGGTGCTGCCGCCCAAGGAGGGCTACGGAACCAAGGGCGCGCCGGACGCGGGCATCAAGGGCGACGACACCCTGGTGTTCCTGGTGGAGATCCTCGGCAAGCTGCCCAAGTGACGCGGGCATAATCACCTCCCCAGCGAGCAGTAACGGCGGGGCACTCGGACGAGTGCTCCGCCGTTCCCGTTCCGGGGACGCCTGCGGCCGACGCGGGGGCGCGCGAGGAGCGTCACGTCAACCCTTCGGAGACGCTGATCGTCTTTCTAATGGGAAGCCATAGGAGTGTGCATTGACCGGCCGAACGCACGGACCTCCTCAGGTATCGTCGGTAACGAAATCATCACGGGGGGCTTGTGAGTAGCAAGGACAGGAGCCCGGGGGGCGAGCGGCCCACCGGGCCGGACGACGTGACGCCCGGGGACGCCGCGATCGGCCGGGACGGCGACACCACCGAGTTCGAGACCGCCGGGGACGCCGCGCCGCCCGCGAAGGGCGGGGACGGCGCCGTCGGAGGGACCGCCTCGTCCGTCGAGGACGGGTCCGCGGCCTCCGGCGAGGACGTCACGGACGCCGAGGACACCGAGAACGTCGCGGACGGCGGAAAGGGCGCGGACGAGGCGAAGGGGGCGGACGTCCAGAAGGGCGCGGCCCCTGAGAAGGACGCGGAGGCCAAGGAGGGCGCGGCTCCCGAAAAGGACGCGGCCTCCAAGGACGCAGCTCCCAAGGACGCAGACGACGCCAAGGAAGCGGACGGCGCCCCAAGCTCCACCGCCATCCTCGGCGGCGGCGCGACCGCCGCCGCCGCGGGCGCCTCCTCCGGCAAGGCCACCCAGACCCTGACGGCCTCGCGCGCCGAAGGCGCCCCGCCGCGCACGTCCGGCGCCTCACGAACGGGAGCCGCCGCGGGCAAGGGCAAACCGCCCGCCAAACCGCCCAAGAAGCCGCGCAGCCGCCGCGCCCGCTACGCGCGCCGCGCGCTGTTCGGCGTGCTGGCGTTCATCGGGTTCTGCGTGGCCGCGTTCGGCATCGCCTACGTGTTCACCCCGGTCCCCTCCCCCCAGCAGGACGCGGTCGAGCAGGGACCCACGTTCCTGTACTCCGACGGCAAGAGCGAGATCGCCAAGACCGGCACCAACCGCGAGGTCGTGCCGCTCAGCCAGGTGCCCAAGGGCGTGCGCGACGCCGTGATCGCCGCCGAGAACCGCAGCTTCTACCAGGACCCCGGCGTCTCGGTGAAGGGCACCGCGCGCGCGTTCTGGACCACCGTCACCGGCGAGCAGCTCCAGGGCGGCTCCACCATCACCCAGCAGATGGTCCGCAACTACTACGGCGGCATCGGCAAGGAACGTTCGGTCACCCGCAAGCTCAAGGAGATCATGGTCTCCCTGAAGGTGGGCCGGGAGAAGTCCAAGGACTGGATCCTGGAGCAGTACCTGAACACCATCTTCTTCGGCCGCGACGCCTACGGGGTGCAGGCCGCGGCCAAGGCGTACTACGACAAGGACGTCAAGCAGCTGACCCCCGCCGAGGGCGCCTACCTGGCCGCGGCGATCCAGCAGCCCACCAACTTCGCCGAGCCGACCGGCGCGCACGCCGCCTACGCCGAGCAGCGCTGGCGCGCGGTCGTCGGCAACATGGTGCGCGACGGCGCGGTCAGCCAGGCCGAGGCCACCGCGATGACCTTCCCCAAGCCGGGCAAGCTCAAGATCCAGAACGTGCTGCGCGGGCAGCGCGGCTACATGGTGAACGTGGCCAAGAAGGAGCTCATCGAGCGCCGCGGCTACACCGAGGACGAGATCAACCGCAGCGGCATGAAGATCACCACGACCTTCGACAAGCGGCTGATGAAGTCGCTGAAGGACGCGGTCGACAACAACGTGCCCAAGAGCACCAGCAAGAAGGTGCGCACCGCCGCGGTCTCGGTGGACCCGCGCACCGGCCAGGTGCTGGCCTTCTACGGCGGCCGCGACTACCTGGACGAGGCGCTCAGCAGCGCCTTCGGCGACTGGGCGCAGGCCGGGTCCGGCTTCAAGCCGATCGTGCTGGCCACCGCGCTGGAGAACGGCCTCGGCCTCGGCACCACGGTGGACGGCAGCTCCCCGCAGTACTACGCCGGTTCCCGCGTCGAGAACGACAGCGGCACCTCCTACGGCTCGATCAACCTGGTCACCGCCACGCAGAACTCGGTCAACACCGCCTACGTCAACCTGGGCCAGAAGGTCGGGCTCGACAAGGTGACCAGGATGGCCGAGCGGCTGGGCATCTCCCGGGACCAGCTCGTCAAGAACGGCGCCAACACCGCGCCGACCTTCCCGCTGGGCGTGGTCTCGGTGCACCCGGTGCAGCAGGCCGGGGTGTTCGCCACCTTCGCCGGGGAGGGCACCCACCGCACCCCGTTCGTGGTCAAGTCGGTCACCAACAACAAGGACGACAAGCGCGACTTCACCGAGAAGGGCGTGCGGGTGTTCAGCACCCAGACCGCGCGCGACGCCACCTACGCGATGGAGAAGGTCGTCCAGAACGGCACCGGGCGCGGCGCGCAGCTGCCCGACGGCCGCCCGGTCGCCGGCAAGACCGGCACCACCGACGAGGGCCGCTCGATCTGGTTCAACGGGTTCATCCCCCAGATGGCGACCACCGTGGCGATGTTCCGCAGCGACTTCAAGCCGCTGAGCATCCCGGGCTACAGCATCTACGGCGGGCAGCTCCCGGCGCAGATCTGGAACAACTACATGTCCGAGGCCGTGAACATCAAGGGCTACGAGCAGAAGGAGTTCGGCGACCCCTCGTCCGACATGGGCGGCTACGAGGGCCCCGCCGAGAACGACGGCCCGACCGGGCCGGTCAACCCCGCGCCGGGCGGCAGGCCGACGCGGGAGCCGACGGTGCGGCCCACCGAGCCGGGCGGCTCCCGGCCCCCCACCGGGAGGCCCTCCTCCCCGTCCACGCCGGGCGGCGGTGACGGCCCCGGGAACGGCGAAGGGCCGGGCAACGGTGACGGCCCCGGCAACGGTGGCGGCGACAACGACGGCGGCGGGAACAACGGCGGTGGCGACAACGACGGCGGCGGTGACAACGGTGGCGGCGGCCAGCGCCCCGACATCCGCTTCCGGGAACACGATTAGCCGGTGTTTCCTGGACGCCGTGCCGGATAGCACGTGAGAATCGGAAAACGGAGAGGGGCCCGGCGTTCGCCGGGCCCCTCTCCGCATGTCCGGGGGTGTTTTACAAGCCGGTAGGAACAGGTCATGCCGTAGGGAAGTCGTGGTCACGAATTCGGTGCCGCGCCACGTTCTCCGGCTCCTTTTCCGGAGGCCGCCGTCCTCCTAGGAGCAGGCTTTTCCGATCTGCTCGGGAGTGCTCTTCAGCACCTGGTCGAGCTGGGAGACGTCGCCGCTCCCGACCGGACCGGCGGCGGTGCGGAAACGGTTCGCCTCGTCCTTCAGCGCCTTCTTCAGTTCCGCCTTCTCGGCCTTGGCCGCCAGCCCGTCGATCTTCCCGGCGAGCTGCTCGGTGGCCTGCTTCCACGGCTCGGACTTGTTGGCGGGCGCGCTCTGCACCTGCGTCACGTACTGCTGGAACGCCTGCTTGGCGTCGGCGCAGACCTTGTCGGAGTTGTCGCCGCCCCCGCAGCCGGTCAGCAGCCCGCCCCCGGCCAGCAGCAACACCCCGGCGATTGCCCGGAACGTCCCGTTTCGCACAAAAACCTCCAACTTGATAGCCGACGGCCGCGTCGGTATATAGTTCCGCATCAGGTCATGAGCGCCAGCGTCAAGCCCCGGCTCGCTGGCCGGCAACCCTTCGCCTGCGATGGGGTGCCCCGGGTGAGGACCAGGCCGGACACAACACCGTGTTCCGGCAAGCGCGGGCCCCGCCGGCACCTTTCCGGGGTCCCAGGACCCCGAGGAGGTCGCCCATGTCCGCAACGCTCACGTCCGTCCCCGTCACCCCCGATGTGACGTCGTACTCCCCCGCCCAGGTTCGCCGTCCGGCGCAGATCGTGGATCACGGTGCGGAGCGCGGCACGGCGGGCGCGCCCGCCGCGACGGTCGTGCCGCGCGTGATCGGCGCCGACGCGCTCGTGCCGCTCGACGACGGCCGCCAGGTCCCCTACGCCAACTTCGACTACGCGGCCAGCGCCCCCTGTCTAGAGGCGGTGCACGAGGCCGTCACCCGCGCACTGCCCTACTACAGCAGCGTGCACCGCGGCGCCGGGTACGCCTCGCAGGTCACCACCGCCGCCTACGAGCAGGCGCGCGAGACCGTGCGGTCGTTCCTCGGCGCGTGGCGGCGCGCTTCGGTGCTGTTCACCCGCAACACCACCGACGCGATGAACCTGCTCGCGCACGCCGTGCCCGCCGGGACCACCGTCGTGGTGTTCGAGACCGAGCACCACGCGTCGCTGCTGCCGTGGAAGCGCGCGGTGCGGCTGCCCGCGCCCGCCACCCCCGCCGAGGCGATCGCCGCCGCCGACCGCGCGCTCGCCGCATCCCCGGCCGGGCCCCGGCTGCTGGTGGTCACCGCCGCCTCCAACGTCACCGGCGAGTTGTGGCCGATCCGCGAGCTGGCCGAGGTCGCCCGCCGCAACGGCGCGCGCATCGCGGTGGACGCCGCCCAGCACGTCCCGCACCGGCCGCTCGACATGACCGCGCTCGGCCTGGACTACGTCGCCTTCTCCGGGCACAAGCTGTACGCGCCGTTCGGCGCGGGCGTGCTCGCGGGCCGCTCGGACTGGCTGCGCGCCGCCGACCCCTACCTCAAGGGCGGCGGCGCCAGCGCCTCGGTCGACGACCATGGCGACACCACCCGCTGGCAGGCCGAGCCCGAGCTGCGGCACGAGGCCGGAACGCCCAACGTGCTCGGCGTCATCGCGCTCGCCGCCGCCTGCGAGACGCTCGCCGCGACCGGCTGGGACGCCCTGGTCGAGCACGAGGAGCGCCTGCTGGCCCGGCTGCGGCGGGGCATCGCCGCCATCCCGGGCGTGCGGGAGCTGACCCTGTGGGGCGACCGTAACCCCCGCGTCGGAATCGTGTCCTTCGTCGTCAACGGCTGGAACGCGCGCGATGTGGCGCTTACGCTGTCGGGAGAGCACGGCATCGGAGTCCGGGACGGCAAGTTCTGCGCCCACCCCTTCGTCCGCCACCTGCTGGACAGCCCGGTGGCGGCCGGGGACGGCGGGGGCTGCGCGGACGGCCAGGCCACCGCCGTGCGCGCCAGCTTCGGCATCGGCTCGACCGAGCGGCACGTGGACCGGCTCCTGGCGGCCCTGGCGCAGCTGGCGGGCGAGCCGCGCGGCTGATCCGGGGGTCCCACCGCGGTCCCGCCCGGACGGTCGCGCCGACCGGCGGCGGGGAGCTTTGGCCCTGTTCGCCCATGTAGCGTAAGCAGGTCCGTAACTTGTCCGGGCGGGACGAAGGCAGCGCGGGATGACACAGGGGGTGGCGGCAGTGGCCGACGCTTGGCGGCCCACGTCCGAGCTCGAACGCCGGTTGCAGGAGGCGGTCCGGGCCGGGGACCCGGAGGGGTACTTCCGGCTCCTGGCCGGCGGCGAGCTGGTCGTGCCCGTGCCACCGGACATGATCGACGACGTGCTGGCCAACGAGGCCCAGCCGACCTGGCCCGCCTACCGGGACCGGGACCGCATGTGGGTGCTGGTCTACACCTCGGCCGCCGCGATGCGCGCGTGCCTGGGGCCGGGGTACCGGCACTTCCTGAAGCTGAAGTTCAGCGACCTGGCCGAGACCTGGCCCGATCCGCGCTGGTGGCTGGCGGTGAACGCGCCGGCGGGCACGACGGTGCTGGGCGGGGCGGAGCCGCGCGGGCTGGCGATCGAGGCGCGGCTGCCGTCGTGGTTCGTGCGGCAGCTCGCGGACGGCGACACGATGCCGCCGCTCGCGGGACGTCCGGAGCTGCTCGGGGACGTGGAGAGCGGGAACGAGCCGCTGCCGTCCGGCGACGTGCCGGTGGCGGGGCGGGCGGTGTCGGCGGCGAACGCGCCGACGGTTCCGGTCCCTTACGGCACGACTCCGCAGGAGCCGGTCACGCCCGCCGCTTCGCAAGGACGCGTCAGGCCCGCGACTCCGCAGGAGCCCGTCACGCCTGCGACTTCGCAGGGACCGGTCACACCCGCGGATTCGCAGGAGTCTGTCAGGCCCGCGGCTTCGCAAGGACGCATTGGGCACGCGACTCCGCAGGAGCCCGTCACGCCTGCGGATTCGCTGGAACCCCTCGCGCCCACGGCTCCGCCAGAGCCGGACGCGCTCGTGGCTCCACAGGAGCCGGTCACGCCTGCGGTTCCGCAGGAGCCCGTCGCGCCCGTGGCTTCGCCAGGGCCGGACGCGACGCCGTTCGGCGCCGTGCAGCCCGACGCGCATGAGTCCGCCGCGTCCCAGCCCGCCGAGCCCACCGTCCCCGAGCCCACCGCCGCGACGCCGCTCCCCGAGCCGTCCGGCCCCTCGCCCGACGAGACGCGCCTGGACCTCCCGGCCGTCCCCGCCGACGCCCCCCAGCCGCCCGCCGACCAGCAGGCCGACGACGCCGCGCAGTGGGAGGAGCTCCAGGAGCAGCACCGCGAGCTCCCGCGTGAGGAGCCCCGGCCGGAGTTCCAGCCCGCCAACGACATCGAGCGCGGCCTGCTGCGCGCCGCCGCCGCCAACGACCACGACCTGTTCCTCCAGACGCTCGCCGACGCCGAGGTCCTGCTCCCCATCCCCGAGGACATGGACTACTCGCTGCGGCCCGGCCGTCCCGGCTTCCCGTGGCAGACGCGCGAGGTGGACGGCGCCGTCACGGTGCCGGTGTTCACCTCGCCCGAGCGCCTGGTCGAGGCCGCCCGCGCGTCCGGCGCGGGCACCGAGTTCATCAAGCTGCCGTTCACCTCGGTGCTGCGCTACTGGCCCGACCTGGGCTGGCTGCTGGCGATCAACTCCGGGGCCCCGGCCGGCGGCACGATCCTGGCCGAGCAGCTCCCGGGCCTGGCGGCCTGGGCCGACCAGCGCGCCGCGCGGCGGATGGCCGAGGGCTTCGAGCCGCAGAACGAGGTCGAGCAGCGGCTGTTCGACGCGGCGCTGCGCCGCGACACCAACGCGTTCTTCAAGGTGCTGCTGGGCGCGCAGGTGCTGGTCGCCGCCGATCCCGACACCCCGTGGGGCATCGCGCCCGACGACCCGGAGTTCCCGTGGCGGCCGGTCACCGTGCACGGCCGCCCGGCGGTGCAGGTGTTCACCTCGCTGAAGTGGATGACCGACGCCATCGGGTCGTCGCGGTTCGTGATGCCGGGCTTCCTGGACATGGTCGCGGCCTGGCCGGACGGCGAGTGGACGCTGGTGCTCAACCCGGGCACGCCGGTGGACGCGACGCTGCCCGCCGAGCAGGTCCGCGCGCTGAGCGGGCCGCCGCGCACCGAGCCCGTGCCGCCGAGCGTGGCGCAGACCGTCCATGACGCCGACGCCGACGCCGCTCCGGAGGCCGCCGAGACCGCCGCGTCGCCCGTGCCCGAACCCGAGCCGCAGGCCGTCCCGCAGGCCGCACCCGAGCCCGAGCCCGCCGCCGAGGAGCCCCTCTTCGAGCCCGGCAACCGCATCGACCAGGAGCTCTACGAGGCCGCGCTCGGCGGCGACTCCGACGCCTTCCTGCGCGTGCTGCTGGCCGCGAACGTGCTGGTCCCGATCCCGCAGGACGCGCCGCTGGAGGTCACCCCCGTCCAGCGCGAGTTCCGCTGGGAGGCGGCGCTGCGCGGCGACGAGGCCGTGCGGGTGTTCACCTCGCTGGTCCGGCTGCGCGAGGTGCTGCCGGAGTCGCGGTTCGTGTACGCCGACTTCCGCGAGCTGATCGGGTCCTGGCCGCGCGAGGACTGGGCCATGCTGCTCAACCCCGGCACCCGGATCGGCGCGTCGCTGCGCGGTGACCAGGTGCGGGCGCTCAGCGAGTGGGCGGTGCGGGTCGGGCTGGTCCAGCCGCGCCCGGAGGCCCCGGCGCCGCCCGCGCCCGTGCCGCCGGTCGCGCCGCGCGAGCCCGCGCCCGAGCCGTCCGGCGCGGACGGCTCGCCGCTGGCGACCGTCCACGACCAGGACCTGGCGGCCTACGACGTGCCGCCCGCCCAGGACACCCTGCGCGACGAGCCGCCCGTCCGAGACGTCCCGCACGACGGGCCGTCGCCGGGCGCGCCGCGCTCGTTCGCCGCGCCCGCGC
Source organism: Actinomadura hibisca NBRC 15177 (assembly GCF_001552635.1). Taxonomy (GTDB): domain Bacteria; phylum Actinomycetota; class Actinomycetes; order Streptosporangiales; family Streptosporangiaceae; genus Spirillospora; species Spirillospora hibisca. Next base: position 10,436 of record NZ_BCRO01000082.1, read on the forward strand.
AGGACGCGGAGCCGCTGGCGGCCGACGGGTACGACGAGTACCCCGACGACCGCGCCCCCGCCGCGCTCCCCGAGCCCGAGGGCGAGCCGGTGCCGCAACCGGCCATCATGCAGAAGGTCGTGCCGCACGGCCACGTCACCTGGTACCTGGAGCAGGGCTACGACCGGGTCGGCGGGTTCGTGCACCTCACCTCCGACGTCGCCGACCTCCAGACGCCGGTCCAGCTCTACGAGGCGCTGGGCCTGCTGTACACCGACGCGCCGTTCGCCCCCGACGACGAGGGCGTCTACGTGATCCGCTGGCCCGCCTACTGCCCCGACCTGTACCGCATCCCCTTCGGCGGCCGTACCGAGGAGGAGCTGGCGACCTGGGGCGAGGCGGGCTGGGTGCTGGAGGACGCGCCGTTCGAGGGCGGCGGGTTCGCGCCGGGCAGCGCGGGTTCCATCCGCGAATACAAGGTGGACAGCGTCCGCCTGCCCTACGGTGCGGAGATGTACTTCCTGGGCATGGACCGCTCGGAGCGGTTCGTGGCCATGTACGACCCGGACCGGCTCGCCTGGTTGCGGCCCGAGACCGCCGGGCCGGCCGGGCAGGAGGACCAGACGGAGGTCGCGCAGTGATCCGGGACGGGTACCAGGCGCGCTGGCTGGGGCGCGACTTCGAGGCCGCGCCGGGCGCCGACGGCGAGATCCGGCTCTACAGCGACGGGCCGACCGACGGGTTCGAGGAGTTGCGGCCGGGCCGCTACCGGCGGGTGGTGCCCGCGTTCGAGGTGGAGGAGCTGCGGTACGTGCGCACGGTGTGCACCTGGCGCGGCGAGCCGTTCGTGATCGTCGGCGAGCACGACGGCTGGTTGCGGGTGGAGTACGCCGGCGGCCGCGCGCCGGTCGCGCGGCGGCTCGGGCTGGACCGCGTCGACCAGGGCGTCTGGCAGAGCTGGGCGCCGCGCGACGAGCTCGAGGACGTGCGCGAGGAGTCGACCTGAACCGGGCGTGAACACTCACCTCCCGACGGGGTGATCCGGACATCGGGGGTTGATTCGAGCCGTAGATCCGTGTTCGCATGATTTCGGCGACGGCCCTTGGGGTAGGGCGAGGCTCAGGCGCACAAGGAGGTGCTGACGCGGTGTTCCCCCCACCGGCAGGCAGACCGATGCTGCTCGGCCTCGGCGCGGCCGCGGTGCTGGCCGCGGGCGCGGTCCCGGCGCAGGCGGCCTCGGCGGCGGCGCTCGCGGTCAGCGTGTCGCCGCCCGCGCAGGTCCGCACGGCGGGGCAGACCGCTACGGTGACCGCGCTGGTCACGCGCGGAACCCGCGACTTCAAGGGCGCGACGTTGCGCGTCACCGGACCGGACGCGGTGTCGTTCACCTGCCGCGCCCCGGCGGTGAAGACGGCGGCGGGTTGCGACCTGAGCGCGGTCTCCGCCCGCACGGCCGCCGCGACGGCGTCGGTGACGCTGGGCGAGAGCGCGGTGAAGGAGAAGACGACGCTCTCCCTTACCGTGACCGCGACCAAGGCGGGCACATCGGCGTCCGGCGTCGCGAAGGTCACCTTCACGCCGGTGAAGGACGACGAGCCCGGCGAGCCGTCGCCCTCACCGTCGCCGACCTCGCCCACACCCACGCCCACACCCACGCCCACCGATCCGGAGTCGCCGGTCCCGCCGACCAAGCCCCCCACGACCAAGCCGACCAAGCCCACGCCGTCGCCCTCGCCGTCCCTGTCACCGGGGTCGGGCAAGGGACCGTCGGACGGGAAGGACGGCAAGGACAAGGACAAGGGGTCGTCGGGCGGCGGATCGAACTCCGGGTCCGGTTCGAGCGGCGGTTCCGGGTCGGGCTCCGGCGGTTCCGGTTCGACCGGCGGCGGAGACTACACGCCGCCGTCCCCGAACGGCTCGTTCAAGTCCGAGAACGCCCAAACCCCCCAGGTCGCGCTGCCGCCGATCGCGCAGAGCCCCTCGGTCGCGCCGCCGAGCACCGCCACGATGACGAGCGCCCCCGAGAGCCGCCTGCGCAACAACCAGACGCCCGTCGCCCAGGAGCTCACGTTCGAGCGGATGGCCAGCACGCAGGTGGCGTGGCTGGCGGCGCTGCTGGTGGCGTTCTCGCTGCTGCTGACCCAGCTCCGGCTGGGCCGCCGCGCCGATCCGGCCGCCGTGGTGGAGGCCCGGCGGCGCGCCAAGGGCACCCACCGGCGGCCGCGCAAGGGCGTGTTCGGCAAGTAGGCGCTTGGCGAGGAGGACCGCGAGCAGGACCAGGCCAGGCGTCGCCATGCGGGCGCCCGGCCAGGACGGGCGTCAGGCGCGCATCAGCGCGTGGCAGGCGATCGCGGCGGCGGCCACCACGTTCAGCGAGTCCACGCCGTTGGCCATGGCCTGCGCGCTCATCGGGATGCAGACCGGCTGGTCGGCCTCGGCCAGCCAGTGCGAGGTCAGCCCGTCGCCCTCCGAGCCGAGCAGCAGCGCGGCCCGGTCGCCGGTCTTGGCGTCGTCGAGCGGGACGGCGGCCTGGTCGGGGGTGAGGGCCAGCAGCGTGAACCCGGCCTCGCGCAGCGCGCCGAGGCCGTCGCGCCAGTTGTCCATCCGCGCGTAGGGGACGGCGAAGACCGCGCCCATCGACACCTTGATCGCGCGCCGGTAGAGGGGGTCGGCGCAGCGCGGCGACAACACCACCGCGTCGACGCCGAGCGCCGCCGCGCACCGGAAGATCGAGCCGACGTTGGCGTGGTCGACCAGGTCCTCCAGCACCAGCAGCCGCCGCGCCCCGGCGACCAGATCGGCGACCGGCGGCAGCGGCAGCCTGACCAGCGAGGCGAGCGCGCCGCGGTGCACCTGGAAGCCCGCCACCGCCTCCACCACGGCGTCGTCGGCGACGTAGACGGGCGCGTCCACGCCGTCCAGCAGGTCGGCGAGCGGGTCGGCCCAGCGGCGCGCCATCAGCAACGACCGCACCGGATGCCCGGTGCCGACCGCGCGGCGGATCACCTTCTCGCCCTCGGCGATGAACAGCCCGTGCTCGGCCTCCAGGCTCTTGCGCAGGTTGACGTCGCGCAGCCGGGTGTAGTCGGCCAGGCGCGGGTCGGCGGGGTCGGTGACGGGAACGAGCTGGGCCATCCCCCCATTGTGCCGACCGTCCGCGACCCGCCGGGACGTGCCGGTCAGGGCAGCCCCAGCTCGGCGACGACCGCGCGGTGGTCGCTGCCGTGCAGGTCGTGGACGGTGTAGGAGCGCACCCGGGCCCGCCGGTCCACCAGGACGTGGTCCAGGGTCAGCGGGATCGCCGTGCCCCAGGTGTGCACCAGGCCCTTGCCGGTCCGGTCGGCGGCGTCGGCGTAGCCGCGGCCGATCAGGGCGCGCAGGGTGGCGTGGTCGAGGGTGGCGTTGAAGTCGCCCGCCAGGATGCGGACCGGCGCACCGTCCGCGCCGCTCGCGGCGGGCAGCTCGCCGATGTCGCGCCGCCAGTCGCGGTGGCTCTCCCCGGAGATCGGCGGCACCGGGTGCACCGCCGTGATCTCGATCTTCCGGCCACTAACGGCCAGTTCCGCGCTCGGCATCGCCATCTGGGTGCGGGGCAGCGCGGGCAGGGCACGCAGCGGGTACCGCGAGTAAAGGCCCGATCCGGCGGCCTGGACGCGCGCGTCCACGACCTTGTACGGCAACAGCCGCGCCAGCCCGGCGCGCTCGTAGCGGCCCACGGCCTCGGGCGGCAGCTCCTGGAGGCTCAGCACGTCGACGTTCCCGCGCCGGACCAGGTCGACGAGCTGGTCGGCGTCGGTCTCGCCGAAGTACAGGTTGGCGCTCATCACCCTGATCACCGGGCCGTGCGGCGCGGGCTGGCCGCCGCCGAACGCCCGGGGCAACACCGCCGCGCCCAGGCTCACCGCGACCAGCGCCGCCGCGACGGCCGCCGCCGGGCGGCGCAGCAACAGCGCCGCGACCACCGGCACCGGGGCGGCGACCGCCACGAACGGCGTCACCGCCAGCAACGGCGCGGCCAGCTCCCCGATCACCGGCAGCCGGTCGCCCCCGGCCCAGCGGACCAGCGCCCACAGGCCCCATCCGGCCACCCCGGTCCAGGCCAGGACGGTCCGGGCCCGCCCGGCCAGCGAACCGCGCCCGGCGTCCCCCGTTCCGGCCCCGTTCACATCGATTTTCTGCCCGGTCGTCCCGCCCACCGGCACCCGCCCCCTCGCCGACCGGAGATGCCCGGCCGGGCTCGCCGCCCGCAGTCCTCGTCCCCTAGTTCTAGGGACGATCGGCCCGCCCCGGGAGTTGCCGCGCGGAGTGTGAGCGGATCGTCACCGGCCCCCTCGATGCCGCTGTCCGGCTGACATACGCTGATGACCTGCGTCATTATCATTTTTGAGTTCTTTGTAACCTCAGGTCCGTACTACTACAGTGCCGGGGAACATCGACGGGTTTCTGGTGAATCGAGGGCAGCCGTGAGCGGACGTCATCGCAATGACTTCCCCGAGGGGACGCCGGGCGACGGCGAGCACGACGCCCCGGGGTCGCGGCCGGTCTTCGGCCCGGCCAACGACGGCTCGTCCGCCTGGTTCGGGCCACGGGACAGCCAGGGGTCCCCGGCGACGCCCCCGTCCGACCGGCCCGTCCAGGGACAGCAGGGCCCGGGGCAGCCCGCCGGTCCGGGTCAGCCCGGCCCAGGACAACCCGGCCCAGGACAACCCGGCCCGGGACAGCCCTCCCCCGGCCAGAGCCCCTCCGGATACGACCCGTCCGGGCAGTATCCCTCCGGCGGCCCCGCCCCCGGGCAGTCCTCGGAGACGCCCGAGTGGTTCACCTCGCGCGGTTCCCGCGAGGAGTCGGTGTACGGGCAGGGCGGCTTCACCGGCGCGTCGGACGCCGGAGGCTACGGCCTGGGCCGCTCCTACGGCGACCAGCAGCAGCCGCCCCGCCAGGACCCCTACGGCGAGAGCGGCGCGTTCGCCGGGCGGCGCGACGACGACTACGACGCGATCAGCCGCTCCGACGAGAGCCCCACTGGCTTCTTCGGCGGCAAGGCGGGCGGTAGCGGCGGCTCCGGAGGCTACGGCGGGAGCGGTTCCTACGGCGGGTCCGGCGAGTTCTCCCGGCGCAAGAAGAAGCGCCGGGCGTCGGCGCTGATCGGCCCGATGGCGGGCGCGGTCGGCCTGATGTTGCTGCTCGGCGTCGGCGTCTACGCGTTCGCCGAGAGCGGCGGCGACTGCGGCGGTGACGACGCCATCACCCTGGCGGTGGCGGCGGCCCCCGACATCGAGCCCGCCGTCGTCAAGGCCGCCGGGCGCTTCAACGACGCCAAGCACAAGGTCGGCGGCAAGTGCGTCAAGGCCAACGTCGCCCGCTCCGAGCCGTCGGCGGTGGCCACGCTGCTGTCGGGCCAGGGCGTGCCGTCCGGCGGCGACCAGCGCCCCGACGTGTGGATCCCCGACTCCTCCCTGTGGACCTCGCTGGTGCGCGGCTCGCCCAAGGGCCGCGACGCGGTGCAGACCACCAAGACCTCGGTGGCCGCCAGCCCGATCGTGGTCGGCCTGCCGCGCACCCTGGCCAACCAGCTCAAGCAGCAGGGCATCACCGCCACGCCCTCGTGGGACAACCTGCTGAAGGCCGCCGGCGGCGTGGCGGGCGGCGGCGTGACCAAGAACCAGATGATCCCGCCGAACGCGGTGCGGCTGCTGGTGCCCGAGCCCACCCGCAACGCGGCCGGCATGGGCTCCCTCATGATCACCAGTGCGCTGCTGACCAACGACCCGGCGCGCGAGTCGATCTTCACCGGCATCGTGCGCACCGTCCGGGAGAGCACCGCGCCGACCCAGCAGGCGCAGTTCGCCCAGTTCCGCAAGGGCCGCACCGGGCGGCAGCCGGTGTCGTTGTCGTCGGAGCAGGCGCTGTACACCTACAACAAGCGCTCCCCGCAGGAGCCCGCCGTCGCGCTGTACCCGCGCGAGGGCACGCTGCTGATGGACTACCCGTTCGCCGTGACCAGCGGCGACGGCGACAAGCAGAAGGCGGCGCGCCTGCTGGAGCAGGCGATGAACACCGAGACCACCCGGAGCGACGTGCGCGAGCTGGGCTTCCGCTCGCCCGACGGCAAGGCGCCCGGCGGGTTCTCGGCCCGGTACGGCGTCAGCGCGGCCCGCCCGCGCCAGCTGCCGCAGCCCAAGCCCGCCGAGGTCACCGAGGTGATGCAGGCGTGGGCCAAGATCGCGCTCGGGCTGCGCATGCTGACGCTGATCGACGTGTCGGGCTCCATGGCCGAGAAGGTCTCGCCCACCGCCACCCGGATGCAGGCCACCGCGCAGATCGCCCAGGGCGGGCTGAGCATGATGTCCAACGACACCGAGCTCGGCGTGTGGTTGTTCTCCACCAAGCTCCAGGGCGACCGCGACTACCGCGAGGCCGTCTCGGTCGGCCCGCTGGGCGAGCGGATCGGCTCCATCACCCGCCGCAACCTCGTGTTGTCCCAGATGAACCAGATGCGGCCCAAGCCCGACGGCGACACCGGCCTGTACGACAGCGTGCTGGCCGCCTACCGGCACATGAAGCGCACCTACAAGGCCGAGTTCGGCAACTCGATCCTGCTGCTGACCGACGGGGCCAACGACGACCCCGGCGGCCCCACGCTGAACCAGACGATCGCGGCGCTGAAGAAGGAGCAGGACCCCAACCGGCCGATCCAGATCAACATGATCGGCTTCGGCAAGGGCGTGGACCCGAACGAGCTGAAGAAGATCGCCGACGTCACCAACGGCTCGGTGCAGGTGGCCCAGACGCCGCAGGAGATCTCCAAGATCTTCCTGCTGATGCTCGCCCGCCGCATGAAGGAGTAGCCGTCCCACCAGCCGTCCCACCGGCCGACACGGCCCCCGTCCGCCCCGGCGGACGGGGGCCGTCGCCGTCGTCCCGGAACGAAAACCCCAAAACCCAAATTTCTTTGCCAACCGGTGTCAACCGGATGCCGGGGTCGCCCGTCAATCTAGTGGAGGCCCGACGGGGAGCGGGGCCGTCGGGCCTCCGACCTTCTCTCCGCGCTCCCTGACCCGCGACAGGGACGGGCGGCGATCCAGGCCGCCGGGAGAAGCGACTTCCCCATCTGTTGAGCCTGGACCCCTGAGCCGTGACGGCTCGACCCCTCGAAGCTCGCGGGAGGACCTCGTGTCCGGTTGGCCCCATCTCGACCACGCCGACGACGAGCGCCTGGCGCTGTCCCTGGCCGCCGGGGAAGCGGGCGCGCTCCCCCAGATCGTCGATCGTTACGCGGCCCGGCTCTACGACTACTGCCACGCGCTGCTGCGCGACCAGGAGTCGGCGGCGGGCGCGTTGCACGACGCGCTGCTCGCCGCCGCCGCGCACGTGGCGCTGCTACGCGAACCCGTCCGGTTCCGGGCGTGGTTGTACACGCTGGTGCGCAACGAGTGCCTCAGACGGCTGCGCGACCCGGACCGTCCCACCGAGCGCCGCGAGGCACCCGAAGTCGAGGACATGTTCCTGGACGCCGGTGAACGCGCCCGGCGGCTGGAGACGCGCCGCCTCGTGCACGGCGCGCTGTCGGGGCTGAACGGCCGCGAGCGCGAGGCACTCGACCTGATGTCCCGGCACGGCCTGGACGCCGCCGAGGTCGCCGGGGTGCTCGGCATCGACGCGCAGGAGGCCACCGACCTGACCGGCGAGGCGCAACGGCGGCTGGACGACGCGCTGGCGGCGGCGCTCATCGCCCGCACCGGCCGCGACGGCTGCCCCGAGGTCGCGGCGCTGGCCGACGGCGGGGACGGCCCGCTGACACCGCCGGTGGTGCGCCGCCTCGTCCGGCACATCGAGTCCTGCCGGACCTGCACCGAGCGCCGCGACCGCACCGTCTCCACCGCGCGGCTGCTCCAGGTGCTGCCGGTGGCGCTGATGCCGCCGGAGCTGCGCAACGAGATCCTCCAGGACGCCGCCGACCCCGGCGCCGCCGAGCTGCGCGAATGGATCGCCGACCGCGCCGAGCCGTTCGACACCTGGGGCTGGCCGGTCCCGGTGGACGGCGCGGCCGCCGTCCCGGAGAAGCGCCGCCGCTCCGCGCCGCCCCGGTTGTGGCCCGCGCTCGCGGCCGCCGCCGCGGTGATCCTCGTGGTGACGGCGGCGTTCATGCTGATGCCGGACGGCGGCACCGAGCGCACCAGCGCGCAGCGTCCACCGGGCACCGTGTCCGCGCCGGACCCGACCGAGAGCAGCGACGACACCGAGCCGCCCGAGCCCAGCGAATCCCCTTCCCCGACGCCCAGCGAGTCGCCGTCGCCCACCCCCACCACCTCCAGCCCCGTCCCGACGCCGTCGCGGAAGCCCACCACGCGGCCGACGACGCGGGCCCCCCGGACGCCCGAACGCGAGCCCGCGCAGGGCACGCTGGCGGTCTCCGGCTGCACGATCAACGCCCCGGCGCGGTCGTGCGGCGTCACCGTCACCGCCGTGGGCGGGCCGGTCGACTGGCGGGTCATCGGGGCCGCGGGCGTCGGCGCGGCCGGCGGCGGCACGCTCGCGGCCGGGCGCAGCGCCACCGTCACCGCGACGCGCAGCGGCGCGTGCGACGGCGAGGGCGGCAGCGGCACGGTGTCGTTCGCGCCGGGCGGATCGGCGGCGGTCTTCTGGACGTGCGCGGACGGCGGGGGCGGCGACGGCCCGCCGGACGGCGACCAGAGGCCGGTGCGCTGATCACCGGGGGTGCCGCGCCCGCCCCGGACCGCCGGAACGAGACCCACATCACACCCGCCGCCGAACGTCGTGGTCAACGCGCCGTGTCCCGGCGCGCGCCGCTCCGGCGCGCCGCACCTGTCCCTTTCGACACACGAACCTCCCGGTTTCGATGGCAAGATCGGTCAACCGAGGACGGGGTCCCGGCGTCGGACCCTTCTGAGCACGACCGAGAAGTGAGCCGTCGCACCGCCCTGGAGGATCTCTCGTGACCGGTGGCCAACCCGATGACCCCCGCTTAGCGGACGCCTTGCGGGCGGGGGACGCGATCGCGCTCACCCGGGTCTACGACGCCTACGCGCCGTTCCTGTTCGACTACTGCCACGGCATGTTGCGCGACCGCGTGGAGGCCGCCGGGGCGCTGCGCGGCTGCCTGGTCACCGCGCGCGAGCGGGTGGGCGGGCTGCGCGAGCCCGAGCGGCTGCGCGGCTGGTTGTACGCGATCGCGCGCCGCGAGTGCCTGCGGCGGCGCGACTCCCCCAGCCGCCACCTGGGCCAGGAGGCCGCCGAGACCGGCGACGCGGACCTGACGCCCGAGCAGCGCGCCCACCGCGCCGAGCACCGGACGCTGGCGCTCACCGCGCTGGCCGCGCTCAGCGGGCGGCAGCGCGAGGCGATCGATCTGGCGGTGCGGCACGAGCTGACGGCGGCCGACCTCGCCGGTGTCTTCGGCACGTCGCCGTCGGACGCCGAGCAGTTGCTCGATGGCGCCCACCGCGACCTGGCCGCCGCACTGCACGCCGTCCTGGTCGCGCAGGCCCACCACGACGGCTGCGCGAGCGCGGCGGCGCTGAGCGCCGGGCCGTGGCCGCTGTCGCCGCAGGAGGCCGGGGCGCTGACCCGGCACGTGTCGGGCTGCCCGACCTGCGGCGCGCAGCAGGTGCCCGACCTGCCGGTGGACCGGCTGCTGGCGGTGCTGCCGGTCGCGGCGGTCCCGGCCGACCTGAAACTGGAGGTGCTGGACGCCGCGACGAATCCCGAACGCGGCGAGGCGCGCCGGGCGGTGGCGGAGGCGGCGGGCCCGTTCGGCGCGGACGGCTGGCCGCTGCCCTACCGGGCGCAGCCTGAGCGGCACGCGCCGTCCGGCTCTCGCAGGCGCGGGCTGCCCGCCGCGCTGGGCGCGGGGGCCGTCGTGATCGCGCTGGTCGCCGGGGTGATCGCCATCCTGCCCAGCGGACCGCCGGAGACGCCATCGGCCGCGCCGGGCCCGGCCGCCGCGTCGGAGACGATGGAGGACCTGCCGCCGGAGCCGGAGAAGGAGAGCCCGTCCGCCAGCCCGTCGGCGAAGCCGTCCCGCACGCCCAGCGCGCGGCCGACGACCGAGCGGCCGACCCCGACGCCGTCGGCGTCCCCCAGTCGCACGCCCTCGGCACGGCCCACCCGGACGCCGTCGCGCCCGGCCCCGTCGGCCACCCCGTCGCGGCCCCGGCCGCCGCAGCCGGGCGGCCTCAGCGTGACCGGCTGCCGGATGGACCGGGACAGGTCGTGCACGATCACCATCACAGCGGTCGGCGGGCCGGTGGACTGGCGGGTCACCGGGACGTCGGGCTCGCTCGCGGCGGGCGGCGCGGGCCACCTGGCGGCCGGGCAGTCCGCGCAGGTGGCGGTGGAGCGCACCAACCGGATGTGCTGGGGCAGCCGGAGCGGGTCGGTCTCGTTCGCTCCGGGCGGGTACGCCGCCGTGTCCTACTGCTGAAGAACCCCGGTTGGGGCGCGGTGTGGTGCGGCGCCCGCGCCTCAGCCGGACCCGTCCCGTTTCCCCGTCACCACCAGTCGGCGTTGGGGTCTAGGACGGCGTGCGCGCGGCCCAATAGCACCGGCACCGCATCGCCGATCTGGTCGAAGCCCTCGCCGACCGTGGCGTTCTGGAGGAACCGGGCGTGGATGCCCTCCAGGATCACCGCGAGCTTGAAGCAGGCGAAAGCGACGTAGAAGTCCATCCCGCCCAGGTCGAAGCCGGTGCGGCGGGCGTAGCGCTCGGCGAAGTCGCGGCGGGAGACGAAGCCGGGCGCGGTGGTGATGGTCGCGCCGACCGGGAGCTGCTCGGCGTCGCCGGACTCGGCCCAGTAGACCAGCGTGAGGCCGAGGTCCGACAGCGGGTCGCCCAGGGTGGACATCTCCCAGTCCACCACGGCGGCGATCTCGGGGCGGGGCTCCAGCCGGGCCAGCGCGTTGTCCAGCCGGAAGTCGCCGTGCACCAGGCGGGCCGGGGCGTCGGCGGGCAGCCGCTCGGCCAGGCGCGCGGTCAGCCGGGCGTACTCGGGCAGGTCGCGGACGGTGCCGGTGGCGCGGATCGCGTCCTGGGAGGCGTCCCACTGCTTGCCCCAGCGCTTGAGCTGCCGCTCCATGTACCCGCTGGGCCGTCCGAAGTCGGCGAGCCCGACCTTCTCGACGTCCACGGTGTGCACGGCCGCCAGCGCGTCCACCAGCGCCCCGCTCAGCGCCTCGGCCTGCTCGGAGCGCAGGTCGGCGGCGTCCTCGCGGGTGCGCAGCACGCGGCCCTCGACGAAGTCCATCAGGTAGAAGCGGGCGCCGATGACCTCCTCGTCGTCGCAGAAGGCGAGCGTGGCGGGCACCGGGACGTCGCTGCCCGCGCCCAGCGCGCTCAGCACGCGGTACTCGCGGCCCATGTCGTGCGCGGTCGGCAGCACGTGGCCGAGCGGCGGGCGGCGGAGCACGATGCGGCGGCCACCCGCCAGCGTGATCCCGTAGGTGAGGTTCGAGCGCCCGCCCGCGATCAGGTCGATCGTGGTGATGCCGCCGGAGCCCGGCAGCGTGCGCGCCAGCCACGCGGCCAGGCGGGGGACGTCGATGCCGGGGACCCCGGCTGGAAGTTCAGCGTCAACCGTCATGAGGCCCTATTAGAACGCGGCTCGGTCCGGGCTGTGAAGGCCGCCCCCGGCCGAGCGGACCGTCCGTAACCCCCCGGCCACTTCCGGCCGCCGCCCGGCCCAGCGCCACCGGACCGTCCGCAAGGCCGTGACCGGCCCGAACGCCCCGCCAGCCCGGAAAGGTCACCAGAACGACCCCGAGGCAAGGTGGAATCTCACGGTGGGAGGGGTACGCATCAGCGACGACCCCGGGCCAAAGTGGTGGCTCACGGACTAACTATCCGCTACACCCCGATAACGGTCCTGGTCCTCGGCTGGACTTGGCGGCCCGCCTGGACTACGAAGAGGACTACACCAATTCGGGGCCTGACCGCCCGATTGGGGGGACGCAGTGGCTGACGCATGGCTGCCGGACGCCGGCCGCATGCCGGTTCGACGGGACGGCGGGGCGCTGCGGGGAGGCGCGCCGCGCGTCGTCTGGCTTTCCAGCGAATCCGACCCCCGCCGGGTCTCGGCCCGCTCGGTGGCCGCCGACCTGATCCGCGCCGACCTGGCCGCGCACCTGGTCTGGAACCCGTGCTCGGGCGAGACCGTGCAACTGCTCCCGGCCACCCGCGCCGGGCGGCTGCTGGGCGGGGTCGGGCGCGAGGGCCGGGTCTGCCTGCAGATCATGGTGGTGGCGCAGGCGCGCGACCCGTTCACCGGGACCGCCATGACCGGGCTGGACACGATCGTGCGCTGGCTCGACTCGTGGAACGTGGCGCGGCGCTGGCCCGCCGGGCCCCCGCTGTCGGTGCCCTACTCCTACCACTCCGGGCGCGACCGCCGGTCCTGGGCGCGGGGCGGCCACTACGGCGCGTCCCAGGTGCCCGAGGCGGCCCGGCCCGATCCCGGCGGCATCGACATCCGCCGCATCACCGGCCCCGAGACGCCCCTGGCGCCCATCCCCCGCCCGCGCAGCGCGCCCAGCGCCCGCGAGGTCTCCAACCCGCCGCTGCTCGCCCCCCGCATCCCGAACATCGTGGCCCCGGAACCGGCCAGCCTCCGTTCCTAGGGGCGCGCCACGTGCCGGATCACGGCGCATCCGGCGCGCAACTCGCTGTGCGTCGCCGCCGAGCCGTAGCCGATGACCAGCCCGGACATCGTGCACGGCCCGGCGTGATGGCGGGTCAGCGTGTCGACCAGGACGCCGTTCGCGGCCGCCTCCGCCGCGACACGCTCGGCGTCGGGGACCGCCAGGACGACGTGCAGCCCGGCGGTGTCGCCGCGCAGGGGCAGGCCCGCCAGGGCCTGGGCGACGACGGCGCGGCGGCGGGCGTACTCGGCGCGCATCCGCCGCAGGTACCGGTCCAGGTCGCCGCGCTCCAGCAGCAGCCGCATCGCCTCCTGCGGCACGACGGCGGTGCGGTCGTTCAGGAGCCTGCGGCGGGCGGCGACGGCGGCCACCAGGTCGGGCCGGGCCACCAGCCAGCCCACCCCGACGTCCGAGGTGAGGATCTTGGAGGTGGTGCCGAGGTAGACCACGACCTCCGGGTCGAGGCCGTAGAGGGCGGGCAGCGGGGCCACGTCGTAGCGGAACTCGCCGTCGTAGTCGTCCTCGGCGACCAGGGCGCCGGTGCGGCGGGCCCAGGCGAGCAGCGCCTGCCGTCGCGGCACGGGCAGCACGCCGCCGAGCGGGTACTGGTGCGACGGGGTGGTGTAGACGAGCCGCAGGTCGTCGGGCAGCGCGTCCACCACGAGCCCGTGCTCGTCCACCGGGCACGGCACCAGCTCCAGCCCGCGCCCGGCCAGCACCGCCTTGGCCCCGTTGTAGCCGGGGTCCTCGACGCCCACCCGGTCGCCGGGCCGCAGGACGGTGGCGGCGAGCATGTCCAGCCCGTTGGTGGCGCCGCGCGTGACCAGCACCCGGTCGGCGGAGCAGGCGACGCCGCGCCCGCGCCGCACGTGCTCGGCGAGCGCGGCGCGCAACCCCGGCAGGCCGCCGGGATCGGGCCGGTTCACCCGCTCGACGGTGGCCGCGAGCCGCCAGGCGCGCCGCCACGCGGGCGTGTCGAGGGCCCCGACCCAGGGGACGCCCGGCCGCAGGTCGATCCCCTTCCGCTCTGGCGGCGCGGGGGCCGCCGCCCGCTCGACGGGCCGGGGCACGGCGCTGACGTCGCTGACGAACGTGCCCGACCCGTGCCGCCCTTCGAGCCACCCTTCGGCGTACAGCTGCTCGTACGCCTCGGTCACCACGGTCCGGCTGACCTTCAACGCGCCCGCCAACGCCCGGCTGGACGGCAGCCGCTCCCCCGCGACGAGCCGCCCGTCGCTCATCGCGGCGCGCAACTGCCGCACGACCTGGACGCTCATCGGGACGTCCCGCCCCCGCTCGACCACCAGAGGCAGATCGTGGTTCGCCAAAGTGGTCTCCCGCCATCACCCACCAAGTGGCCCTACTGACCAGGCCACCGCCCCCTCTAGCGTAATCGCCATGACCAGCACCCCCCTGTCGCCCACGCCCCGGACCCGCCTGCGCCGGGGCCGCGACCGCGCCGCCACCGACCGCACCGCCCTGTACGAGATCCTGGACGAGGGCCTGATCTGCCACCTGGGCGTGCTGATCAACGGGACGCCGGTCGTGCTGCCCACCGGCTACGGCCGCAGCGGCGACACCCTGTACCTGCACGGCTCGACGGGCTCGGCGAGCCTGGCCACCGGCGCCGAGGTCTGCGTGACGGTGACCCACCTGGACGGCCTGGTGCTGGCCCGCTCGACGTTCAACCACTCGATGAACTACCGGAGCGCGATCGTCTACGGCACCCCCCGCGTCGTCACCGACCCCGACGAGAAGCTGGCGGGCCTGCGCACCATCACCGAGAACCTGGCCCCCGGCCAGTGGGACGCGCTCCGCGCGCCCACCCGCAAGGAACTGGCCGCGACCAAGGTCCTGGCCCTCTCCCTGGAAGAGGCCAGCGTGAAGACCCGCCAGGGCCCGCCCTCCGACGACGACGCGGACTACGAGCTGGACATCTGGGCGGGCGTGCGGCCGATCCGCCAGACCTACGGCCCCTTGGAACCCGACCCCCGCCTGCGCCCCGGCATCCCCGTCCCCGCCCACCTGGCGGGGTGACTTCCCCGGCACCTCGATGCCCCGCGCAGTCGTTCATGGTCGTAGGGTGAAACCCATGAACGAGCGGCTCGTGTGGATCGACTGCGAAATGACAGGGCTCGACCTGCGCGAGGACGCGCTGATCGAGATTGCCGCGCTGGTGACCGACAGCGAACTGAACATCCTGGACGAGGGCGTCGACGTGGTGGTGAAGCCGCCGCAGGAGTCCCTGGAGCAGATGTCGAAGGTGGTGCGCGACATGCACACCACCTCCGGCCTGCTGGAGGAGCTGCCCGGCGGCGTCACCCTGGCCGAGGCCGAGGACGCGGTCCTCACCTACGTGCGCACGCACGTCAAGGAGCCCAAGAAGGCCCCGCTGTGCGGCAACTCGATCGCGACCGACCGCTCGTTCCTAGCTCGCGACATGCCCGCGCTGGACGACTACCTGCACTACCGCATGGTGGACGTGTCCAGCATCAAGGAACTGGCCCGCCGCTGGTACCCGCGCGTCTACTTCGCGAGCCCGGAGAAGAAGGGCGGCCACCGAGCCCTGGCCGACATCACCGAGAGCATCCGGGAACTGCGCTACTACCGCGCCGCCGTCTTCGTGGAGCAGCCCGGCCCCGACACCGAGACGGCCCGCGCCGTGGCGGCCCGGGTCGTCGCCGAGGCCGAGGCGGCTCAGTGATCGAGCGCACGGCCGGAGTGGCGAACCGCCCCCTGGAAGCCGCTACACTTACTTGAGCCGGAAGCGATTCCGGCCGTGGTGGGTGTAGCTCAGCTGGTAGAGCACTTGGTTGTGGTCCAAGATGTCGCGGGTTCAAGTCCCGTCACTCACCCCAGCCGAAGGCCCTGGTCATCGTAGAGATGACCAGGGCCTTCGTCATTCGCCGGAGCGCATCCGCCGGGCGCGCAGGACGGGCTCGGCGAGGAGGCGCTCGGCGAGTGGGCGGGCGCAGCCGATGACGGTGTACGGGAGGTCCGGGTCGCTCGACAGGCACCAGGCGCGGTCGGCGGGCCAGAGCATCGTCACGGGCTGCTCGTAGTCCCAGCGGGCCTCCCACGCGGAGTACACCAGGTCCTGGAGGGGGCCGGCGACCAGGAGGTAGGCGATGTGCCCGCTCACCCGCTCGGCGATGTCGTCGAGCGGTGGGCCGTCGGCGGACACGGCGTCATGCGGCGGTGACGCCGGGCCGGGGCCGGTGGAAGTGATGAGGAGTTCCGTGCCGGAGCCGGGGTCGGCGTCGTAGGACGCCAGGCAGGCAGGGGCGCCGGGGCCGGTGGTGGCCAGGAGGATCCGGTCGAGGGCGGTCTTCTGCCCGTCGGACGGGTGCCCTTCGGCCGAGGACGGTCCCTGGAAGGGCGCGGTCAGGTCGTCGGTGGCCGGTTCGGCACCGGGGTGGAGCACCGCGATCGTGTGGTCGTAGGCCGCCGGCAGCGGAGGGCCGTCGGTCTGTTCGGCCGAGGCGACGGCCCAGGCGGTGAACCAGGCCAGCTGATCCGGGGCGATGCGTTCGAGCATGGGACAAACCTATATTTCCCCGGGGTCGAACGCATTCTCGTATTGGGAGATGGCGCGGGCGGGTCGCGGAATGACCGTGCCGGGTTTGTCGCGCCTGACGTGCAAGACCCCTGCGGAACGGGTGTTTGTTGAAAATTAATTCGTTCGTCGGCGTCGTTGTCGATGTGGTAAGCCGTGCTTGTGGCGATGCCGGATATCACACCCTTGGACTGCATCTGGGCGATAGGGGGATTTCGGGAAGTTTCGGGCTCGCCAGTTGATAACATGATCAGCTCCTGATACTTTCCCCTTGACCATCCGGATGCAGCTGGAGGCAAAAGTGAAGACCCTTTTGAGGATGACCTGCTTTTCCACGGCCGTCGCGATTAGCGCGGTCTCATTCTCTCCGTCGCCCGTCTTCGCCGGCACCGGCTCTCCGGCCGCGCCCGTCGCCGCAGCGGAATCGTTCCAGGACCTCGCGGTCGCCGACGGGGAGGACTTCACCTTCACCGCCCGGCCGGCCGGGGTCGGCGCCCAGGCCGCCGCCGCGGTCATCAACTGCCGGGGCTCGTTCAAGGGCAACAAGGCCTACGACGCCCCGCACCCCGGCGCGAGCTCGAAGAAGCGGAAGATCAACGCGCACCTGTCGATCACCTGCACCGGCGCGGGCGCCGGAGCGACGCACGTCACGGTCAGTTCGCGGATGGTCGACGGCCGCCGGGCGGGCAAGGCGAGCACGGGCAAGGGCTTCGGCAAGGCCCGGACCGGCGGCGACCTCGCCTGCGTGACGAGCAAGCGCGCCTACCAGGCCAAGGGCGTCGTGCTCATCAAGTTCCCCCCGCGGTACAACCCTCCGACGGCGACCGCGAAGCTGGCCAGCGTCGCCAAGACGTTCAAGAGGAACGGCAAGGGAATCTGCGTCAAGCCCTGACCGAGCGTTTCGGCGACGGTCCCCCGAAATCCGGTTCGGCTCTTTGATGTCTGAGGGATTCGAGTCTTCTCGTTCTCTGAAATGACTCTTCGGGTTCCCGTTCCGCCTCGGTGCGGGATCGTCGCGCAAGGTGGGGAACAGAAAGACGACGAAGGGCCCGGCCACCGCGAGGTGGCCGGGCCCTTCGCCCTTTCCGCGGAGGGTCACCAGGCCGGGGGGCGGCCGGCTCGGGTGATCGCGTCGGCCAGGCGCTCCGGTGAGGCCGCCTCCACCAGGCGCGAGACGCCGCGGACCTCGACCATCGCCCAGAACAGGCCCGTGTGGCGGCCGAACCAGACCAGCACTCCCGGGAAGCGTCGCTTGAGCCCGTCGAGGGTGAGCCCGTCCGCCGGGCGGGCCGGTGCCTCGATGCGCCCTTCCGCCGTCCGGGCCGGCGCCTCGTCAGTGATCACAACATCCTCCGGGATGGTCGCGGAGCCCGCGCCGCCGGTTGTGCGGCGGGCCGGGCATGGAGCACGACCGGTGATTGCCCATCTCGGCGCAAAGTAGACCGTCTTTCGCCTCACAGTCCCCGCCGTGCACGAATTTCCCGGCTGTTGCGCCGCTGAGCTGCGGGGATGCCCGGGTGTTGCGTGACCGGTGTCGGTCGTTTTGGGCGGCGTCCGGCCCGCGGGGTGGGGGCGATGGCCGTGGTGAGTGGGGGTTGGGTGCGTTCTGTCCTGGTTGTGCGGCGGAGGGTAGTGGTTTATCCCCGTGCGAGCCTGCTGGGGGAATCGCTATGATCCTCCGGATATTCGTCGCATTCTGGGAGCGGTCAGGTGCAACCCCCTCAGCCGCCTCACGGCGGCCGTCCCCCCTACGGACCTCCGCCCGGGCAGCCCGGCTGGGGACCGCCCGGTCCGCCAGGGCCGCCCGGTCCGCCGGGATGGGGGCCGCCTGGGCCTCCGCGGCCGCCGAACGGCAACCCGGCGGCCCTCATCCTCGTCATCGTCGGCGCGGTCGTCGTGCTGCTGATCGGCGGCGGCGCCTTCCTGCTGCTGCGCGGCGGCGACGACTCGCCGCGCGCGTCGACGGTCGGGCGCACCACGCTGCCCACCCTGCCGACGCCGCCGACCTACAGCCCGCCGAACTTCAGCGCGCCGAGCTCGACGCCGTCCCCGCCGGAGCACACCTACTCCCCGCCCCCGCAGAACTGGGGGGCCATCGCCGTGGGGAGCAACGGCTCGGTCGGCAAGGCGTGGGACTACGACTCCGCCTCCGCCGCCAGGCGGCGGGCGCTGAACGAGTGCCCCACCTCCGGCTGCAAGGTCCTCACGACCTTCGTCAACGGTTGCGGCGCGGTCGCGTTCAACTCCAGGACCAACAAGTACTGGGGCGGCCACGGCGAGACCAAGGCCGAGGCGCAGCGGAACGCCATCTCCAACGCGGGCGGTGGCCGCTGGATCAGCTGGGTCTGCACCACCCGATAGCCACCGGAAGGCCCCCGTCGCGACGCGGCGGGGGCCTTCGGCGTGCTAGGCGGGCGGGCGGGTCAGGTCCGCGATCGCCTCGGAGACGATCACCGGGTCCAGGTCGTCCAGGGTGAGGGTCCCGTCGGAGGCGGCGGTGGGGGTGGCCGCCACGCGGACGGCGCGGAAGGTCTGCTCGTAGCCGCTGTAGCCGTCGTAGGCGCCGAGGCCCGGGGACAGTTCGGCGATCAGGTGGTGGCCGTTCCCGTCGCGGCGGGCGATCCAGCCGCCGGAGTCGTCGCTGAGCCAGCGGCCCTTGGACAGGCCCTTCATCCGGCCGTAGTCGGCGGTCATGCCCTCGATCCGCGTCAGGCGCGTCGCGGCGCGTTCGGCGTCGGTCAGCAGGTGGACCGGGCGGCCGAGCTGCGGGAAGGGTTGCAGGATCTCGTAGTCGGCGAACAGCTCCGCCCAGGCTTTGACGGACTCGCCCAGGTGCAGGGGGTGGGCGAGGGAGATCCGGGCGTCGTCGGGGACGGCCAGCAGGTCGTCGTCCACGTCGGCGAAGGTCCGGTCCTCGGCCAGGCGGAACGGCGTCTCCCCGGCCTGCCAGACCAGGCGGCGCACCAGGTGCCACAGGAGAGGGTGCGCCACGAACAGCTCGGCGAACTCGGCCGGGGTCCATTCGCGGCCGGTCACCATCGCCCGTTCCAGGCGGCGGATCTCCTCTTCTGCGACCGCCTTCACGTCCTTGCGCAGCGCGACGAACAGGGCGTGCGCGGCCGGGGCCAGCTCCGAGTCGTCGGTCGGGGTCGGCTTGGGGGCCGTCTTGCGCACCCGGCCGTCGTCGCCGATGACGAACGGGGCAAGCTGCTCGTTGAAGCCCAGCCGGAAGTGGCGCGGACCGTAGTCCAGGACCATGCTGCCGTCGGCGTCCAGGCCGAAGTGGGGGACGGCGCGGTCGGCGAGCTGGTCGGGGGTCAGGCCCCGCGCCGCCGCGATCTCCTCGACCTTCGCGCGCGCCCGCGCCTTCAGCCCCTTGAACTTGAGCTTGCGCGCGATCCCGTAGAGATGCGTCAGCGCCACGTCGGTGCCGATCGCCGCGAGCACGTCCAGGCCGTTGGCCGCCCGCGCGGTGGCGCTCTCACCCGGCCAGGCGCGGATCAGCGGGGTCAGCCGCCGCACGGTGGCGTCGTCGCCGAGCAGGCCCAGCTGGGCCATCGCCCAGCCGTCCTTGGTGGGAGCGCCCTCGGCCTGCCAGCGCAGGTAGACCGACCAGGAGAATTCCGCCAGCGACGCCGGGCCGCACAGGGCGCGGACCGTCTCCAGGCCCGCGTACTCGTCCCCGGGGCGGGAGATCGCCAGCATGGTCAGCACGTGCCCGGCGGCGACGTCGGGCAGCGCGCGGCGGCGGTCGCGCAGCAGGATCTGCGGCAGGCG
The DNA here is from genome assembly GCF_001552635.1 of Actinomadura hibisca NBRC 15177. Taxonomy (GTDB): domain Bacteria; phylum Actinomycetota; class Actinomycetes; order Streptosporangiales; family Streptosporangiaceae; genus Spirillospora; species Spirillospora hibisca. The sequence goes on from NZ_BCRO01000082.1 coordinate 30,402, forward strand.
CGCTGGGTCGGCCCAGGCGATCTTCGGGGCGCGGGCGGGCACGAGGTCCAAGGGGTTCAGGTCGAGGACCGTCCGGACGGCGTCGCCGTGCTCGGCGGCGGCTTCAGCGACCGCGTCGGGGGTGTGGCAGGAGGCCAGCAGGCGCAGGGCCCCTTCGGCGGCGCGGCGTTCGGCCGTCGCCTTGCCGAACGCGTCGGGCAGCAGGAACGGCACCGTCGCCGTCCCGTGCCGCTCGAACCACCGGCGCGCGATCGGGCCCGCCTTCCGGTGGCGCGCCAGCCAGCCCGCCATCAGCCGCGCCACCTCGACGTCCAGGAACGGCAGCAGCAGGTGCCCGTGGTGGACGGGCGCCTTCCGGGCCACGGCCAGCGCCACCGGCAGCGCCGCCTCCTCGAACCGCGCGATCACCGGGGGCAGCCAGCCGTCCGCGTGCCACACGTGCTCGGGAGCCCAGGTCCGCGCGATCTCGTCCCACGCGACGTCCTTGGCTCCGGACCAGAACGGGACATTGCCCTGCCACTCCTCGCGCTCGCCTGGCTCCCACGCCGCGCGCCCGGCGGGGGCGGCGAGGCCCGGGGCGGTGTGCGGCTTGGGCCGGGCGCCCTTGCGCGTCCAGGGCGGGGAGACCAGCAGCTCCGGCAGGTCGTCGGCGGCCGGGAGGCGCGGTCGCAGGTACGGGTCGATCACCTTGCGGACGTCGGCGGGCAGCTCGTCGATCTCGGCGGGCGGCCCGCTCCCGTAGGCGCGCAGCCACCCCTCCAGTACCCCGGCCGCCGCTAGCGAGTCCGTGGTGCCCTTCGCGACGATCGGGGCCAGTCCCCGCGCGGCCTGCACGGGATGACGCCCGGCGGCCACGTGCAGGGCGGGGTGGATGCCCTTCTGCGCGCGGTACCGCACCAGCAGCGGGAACACCTCGGCGGCGGGCAGCAGCGTGAGCGCCTCCAGCAGCAGGGCGCGCTCCGGCCGGTCCTGCTCGGTGCCGTGGTAGTAGTACGACAGGCTGTCCTCCAGCATCGGCCAAGCCGCCGCCCCAGCCCCCACCAGCAGCGTCCCGAGGATCTCCATGGTGAGCTCCTGCGGGCTCAGCGACCCCCTGCGCTGGTGGAACGCCTCGACATGGGCGGGCGTGCTGATCGAGCAGAGGAACTGGAGCCGGGCGACGTCCTGGGCGAACAGCCGGGCGCGCAGCGAGCAGCACTCGTCCATCCAGTCCTGCCTGGTGGGGATCAGGTAGGACGCGGCCATCATCTGGAACGCCAGGACCCGGTGCGCGGCCAGCCGCTCGGCGGCCTCCTCGTACTCGGCGTCCGGAGCGTCCGCCAGCAGAGTGCGCAGTCGCAACATGAGCGTGTCCTCACCCATTCCCCACCAGCATGTCCGCCAGGGAAGGTGATCGGTGACCCGGACGCTCGTGACGCCCGCGTAGGCGCGCGTCGCCCCCTCGGCCTGGACCATGACGAGTCTCGCGGTCAGACCGACCCGGGGCCGGGGTTGCTGCCGCCTCGCCTCCCATCCGTAGTGCAACCCGCTCAGCTCGGCGAACGCGCAGGCCGCGAACGCCAGGCCGTGCTCGGCGGCCCACGCGTCGGCGAACCTCCGCCGGTCCGCCGCGGCGACCGGCCCGTTCTGCTCCTCGTCGAACACCGAGGGCCGCTCCCCGTGCACCAGGACCAGCGCCGTCGCCGCCGCCCCCACCGGGTCGGGCTCGCCGCGCAACCAGGCGCGCATCCGCTCCCCGATCTCCGGCTCGGTCTCCGCGCCCGCCGCCACGCCCTCGACGGTGCCCGACGCGGCGCGGGTCAGCTCGCGCAGCCACGCGGCGGCATCGGGATCGGGCTCAAGGGCGGGCACCGGCGGCCGGCCGCGCCAGGGGTGCAGATATGCCCGCCATTCGACGGGAATTTCCAGAACGTCCTGAGAGGTCATGACGCCACACCGTACGAGGGAACACCGACAACGCGGTCATGTTTGGGCCTTGTTTGCCGCCCGGCACGTGTAAGCCGCGCACTCCCGGACACCTTCCGCAGAGGAACGACGCGCCATTTCCGGGAGGACCCGCATGAAGATCGGTTACAAGCTGTTCGCCGAGGCCTACCCGCCCAAGGAGATCGTCCGGCAGGCGGTGGCGGCCGAGCAGGCGGGGTTCGACTTCGTCGAGGTCAGCGACCACTACCACCCCTGGCTGGAGAGCCACCACCATTCCGGCTTCGCCTGGTCGATGCTCGCCTCGGCCGCCGCGCAGACCTCCACCATCCGGCTGATGACCGGGGTGACCTGCCCGTTCGTCCGCTACCACCCGGCGATCATCGCGCAGGCCGCGGCGACCACCCAGATCCTGTCCGACGGCCGCTTCGTGCTCGGCGTCGGCTCCGGCGAGCGGCTCAACGAGCACGTGGTGGGCGGCGGCTGGCCGTCGGTCACCGTGCGGCACCAGATGTTCCGCGAGGCCCTGGAGATCATCCGGCTGCTGTGGACCGGCGGCTACCAGAGCTACGAGGGCAAGTACCTGGACCTGGAGGACGCCCGGGTCTTCGACCTGCCCGACGAGCTGCCCGAGATCATCGTGGCCGCGGGCGGGCCGCGCGCCGCCGAGCTGGCCGCCGACCTCGGCGACGGCATCTTCAACACGCTGCCCGAGCCCAAGGTGCTGGAGGCGTTCGCCGAGGCCGGGGGCAAGGGGCCGCGCTACTGCGAGGTGCCGCTGTCGTGGGCGCCGAGCGAGCAGGAGGCCGTCGCGTCGGCGCACCGGCTGATGCGGTTCGGCGTGACCGGCTGGAAGGTGCAGTCCGAGCTGCCCAACCCGGTCAACTTCGAGGCCGCCACGAGCACGGTGACCGAGGACGACATGCGGGAGAACTTCGGCTGCGGCCCCGACCCGCAACGCCATCTGGACACCGCGCGGCAGTTCGTGGACGCCGGGTTCGACCATCTCACGCTGATGAACGCGGGCCCCGATCCGGACGGATTCTTCGATTTCTACCGCAATGAGCTGGCCGATCCCATGCGGTCGCTCACCGCGTCCTGACCGCGCCATGCGACGCCGGTCTCCGGCGCACGCCTCGGGGACATTGGCTCCGGAAGATCGGACAGTTATGCTCCGACCTTATACACGCCAATGACACCCCAAGGGCGAACGCCGGAGACCGCATGAGCGTCGACGAAACGGCCCCACTCCGTGTTCTGGTGGTGGACGGCGACCCGCGCGCCCGTGCCACCGTGGTATCCCTGCTGGCCGCCAGCGACGAGCTGGAGGTCGTCGCCGAGACCGCCGGCGGCCCCGACGCGCTCGACCTGGCCGAACGCCTGCGGCCCGACATCGTCCTGCTGGACGCCGGCGCCGCCCGCACCGGCCACACCGCGCCGCTCAGCCGCGCGGCCCGGGTGTTCGTGCTGGCCGCCCCCGACGACCGGGGCGCCGTCGAGGTCGCCGTGCGCGCCGGGGCCTGCGGGCACCTGGTCCCGGGCGACTTCACCGCCCGGGACGTGCTGCGCGGCGTGCGCGACGCCAGCCGGGTCAGCCTGGGCCTGTCGGCGCGCGAGGCCGAGGTGATGGACCTGATCGCCAGCGGCCGGTCCAACGGCGAGATCGCCCGCCAGCTGTTCCTGAGCGAGAAGACCGTCAAGAACCACGTCAACCGCATCTACGCCAAGCTCGGCGTGGGCTCCCGGGCCACCGCGATCGCCCTGTGGCGGGGCATGGTCAGCGCCCTGCCCGCCAAGGACTGAGCCAAGGAGAGGGCAAGGCTCGGGCCAAGGACCGACAGGTCACGGCCCCGTGAATCGATTCGCACTGAGTCCGCCCCGCCTGCTACTGTTCTTCCTGTCGCCGGGGAGTCCCGCCCAGCCGGGCCGCCAAGGCGACACGCGCCGTTAGCTCAATTGGCAGAGCAGCGGACTCTTAATCCGCGGGTTCGGGGTTCAAGTCCCTGACGGCGCACCCGCCACCACGTGGCCACCCTCGTCACCGGGGTCAAGGTGACAGGCGCCGTTAGCTCAATTGGCAGAGCAGCGGACTCTTAATCCGCGGGTTCGGGGTTCAAGTCCCTGACGGCGCACCGCAACGATGGGCATTCGCGAGCACGACGCGAATGCCCGTCACCATTTCCCGGCCCTTTCCCGGCGGAAAAGGCGCCCGGCGGGCCGGGCGCCTTCCTTTCACTCCCCCGGTTTGCGGGCGACCGCGCACACCCCGAGGTCGGCGATCTCGTCGGCGGGCCCCTGCTCGGCGGGCTCCAGTTCGGGCCGCCAGCGGTACGGCTCGACCAGGCCCGGCTCGATGATCTCGAAGTCGCCGAACAGCGCGGTGATCTCGTCCCGGTCGCGCAGCGTGCCCAGCCCCATCGTCCCCTGGTAGGCCGCGGCGACCTCCCGCAGCGCCGGGAGCACGTGGCTGATCGTCAGGAAGCTGCCGGGCGCGAGCCGGTCGCGCAGCCGCGCCAGCAGCTCGGCGGGCTTGGGGTCGGGCAGGAAGTGGAACAGGGCCAGCGCGCTGACGGCGACGGGGCGGTCGAAGTCCAGCGTCCGGGTCGCCTGCTCCAGGATGCGGTCGATGTCGACCACGTCGGAGTCGATGTAGTCGGTGGCGCCCTCCGGGCGGCTGGTCAGCAGCGCGCGGGCGTGGGCGAGCACGATCGGGTCGTTGTCGACGTACACCACACGGGATTCGGGGGCGACGCTCTGGGCGACCTCGTGCAGGTTGGGCGAGGTCGGCAGCCCGGTGCCGAGGTCGAGGAACTGCCGGACCCCGTGCTCGCGGGTCAGCAGGCCGACGGAACGTGCCAGGAACCTGCGGTTGGCCTGGGCCAGCGGCCGCAGTTGCGGGCAGATGTTCAGCACCTGCTGGCCGAACTCCCGGTCGGCGCCGAAATGGTCCTTGCCGCCGAGGTAGAAGTCGTACACCCGGGCGGGGTGCGGCTCGTCGGTGCGCAGGTCCACAGGAGGCGGGGCGTCGGTCATCGAGAGCACTTCCCGGGGGGGGCAGGGTTGATCATGGATGGCAGCAGCGTAGCGCCGATGATCCTTCCCGGCACCGGAATCGGGCCGCCACGGCTTTCACGAAAGACGTCCTTTTGCGTGGCCAATGAACTACACTCAGTGATTTGTGACCCCCCATCACGGTCTTCATGAGCTGTTGGTCGAACGTGCCATCGAGCAGGGCGAGCCCCGGCGGGACTTCCCCGACGGCGACCCGCCCGCCGGACCGCGCCCCCTGCCGCCGGTGCGGCTCGCCTCGCCCGCCGAACTGCTCCTGGCCGCCCGCCGGACCGAGCTGCACGCGATGGTGCGGGCGCTGGTCGGGTGGGTGCGCCCCGGCCGCGAGGTCGGGCCGGACGGCGGCCTGCCGCCCGACGGCTTCGCCGGCCTGCTCGACCATCTGGGCGACCGGGCGCGTCCGGCCGCCTCCGGGGCGGCCGGGCTGGAGCAGGCGGTGCGCCGGTTCTGGGACGCGCTGGTCGAGCACGGCCTGCTGCACGTCGACGCCGGACGCGGCCTGGTGTGGCCCGGCCCCGCCGCGGCCTCGCTCGACGACCCCCTCGCCGACGAGGCGCTGGAGGTCTGGCGGCGCTTCCTCATCACCATGGTCGACCTGTGGGGCGGCGTGGGCCGGGGCCGGGCGGCCGAGGAGGCCCTGACCGGCAACCTGCTGGTGTGCCTGTACGCACGCAACGGCTGGATCCCGCTGGACGCGCTGGCGGTGGAGTCGGCCCGGCCGCTCGTCGAGCTGCACATCGGCGCGCTGACCAACGCCGGGCTGGTCGAGCACGCCATGTTCGGGATCGGCGTCACCCCGCTGGGCCGCTACGTCTGCCGCGCCCTGCTCCAGGAGGCGAGCGGGCAGACGATCCCCGTCCTCGGCTCCTACGCGGGCGCCGACGCGGCCACGCTGCTGCGCGCGCTCACCGCCTACCCCGTCGGGCTCATCCCGGAGGAGGCGGCCGGGTGGGTCGCCGAGCGCACGGTGGAGAGCGGCATCGCCGAGATCCGCGCGGCACTGACGGAGGTCGGCCCGACGGCCCGGCGCGCGGGGCTGGACCTGCTGGCCGGGACGTTCGGCGACACCTTCGGCCCGGCGGGCCGCCGCGCGCTGGCCGAGCTGGCCGCCGATCCGCGGCTGGGGGCGCTGGTGCGCGGCGTGCTGCCGGAGGAGGAGCGGGAGCGGGCTCCCGGCGCGGGGCGGGACGCCGACGTGTGGGCGCTGATCGACCTGGCGGTGATGCACTTCGAGAAGGAGCCGCCCAGCGCGGAGTCGCTGCACGGGCTGGGGTACGTGCACGAGGACGTGGCGAAGATGGCGAAGCTGGTGGCGCTGTTCGGCGACTGCGACCATCCGGGCGGCCCGGGGGTGCTGGACGCGATCATCGCCCACCATCCCGACCCGCCGGTGGTGGCGGCGGCCCGCGCGGCGCGGGAACGGCTGCCGGGGCCGCCCGCTTAGCGGTCGTCGGGGGGCGGCTCGTCGCCGTGGATGTGGATCTCGATGTTGTAGGCCTGGATGGCGGGACCGTGGACGGTGCCATGGAAGTCATTGCGGAAACCGGCCCTGACCTGCGACGCGGAACCGACGTCCTGTTCATCGAGCAACCCCGCGCGGACCCGCGCGTTCGCCTCGCGGGCGCGGCGGGCGAGGCTGCGGGCGGCCAGCAGCGCACAGCCCAGGAACATTGGGACCAGTCCACGGTCGAGCATGCCGAAGACGTTGGCACGGACGGTGGCCGCCTCGTAGGGCGAGAAGCCGCCCCACGTCAGGTCCTCCAGCAGCCAGGACAGCGCCTGCCCGAAGCCGGTCGGGCGTCCCGCGCACGAGCCGGAGCACGCGGCGCGCTCGACGTCGGCGACCATGTCCGCCTGGACGAGCAGGATGACGGCGATGGCCAGCGCGAACAGGAGCAGCCCTCCGGACATGCCCGCGTTAGTGCGGTCCTCGCGGTGGGGCCGTCCCGTGCCGAGGACGAGGACCTCTTCAATGCCGACCCGCCGAGAGAGCACGTGCGCGCGGAGGGCGTAGAGCGCTGACGTGCTCGTGACCCGCACCGCGTCGCAGAGAACGGCGACCTTGGCCTCTCCCCCGGCACGTTCCGTGACGGCAGCGGCCATCGCTTCGTCGCCGGGGCCGTGCCAGAGCTCGACCGTCCAGTTGTCCGTCAGGAGACCGGCCAGAGCCTCCCTGGTCTCGCGGTCCTTGCCGTGCCAGCCCTCCAGGCCGCGTAGCAACCACACCAGGTTGCTCGCCGTGTAGAGGGTGATCAGAACGCCCACGTACACCATGACCAGCAGCGCGAGCACGAGCGCCGCCCAGCGGCCGGGCGTTCCGGCGAACAGGCCGAGGACGAGGGCGAGGGCGACGCCCAGGGTCGTGCCCGCCGGGACCATCAGAACCAGCAGGTCCCACCAGCGGTCGGCGGCCTCCAGGAGCCGGACGCCCGCTCCCCCGGCCCGCCGGGAGCGCAGCGGCGGGCGCAGCACGGCGAACGCGTCGCGTCCCCGCCACACGAGCCGTCCGCTGCGCCCCGCCGTATAGAGCAGCAACCAGGCCGGGGGCCGCGACCGGTACAGCAGGCCGTTTCCGCGAGGGCGCAAGCTCCGCAGCGCGGCCCGGCCCCGTTCGGCTTCCCGGACGGCTTTGGCCGCCGCCCGGCAGTCCCGTAGGGACGGCGGTGTGTCGTCCACGAGACCAGCATGGGGCAAAAGCGCGCTACGGCGTGAGGAGGCCACCGAGGCGTTCTGCGAAGGCGTCGGTGCGGGTGCCGAAGCCGCCGTGGCCGCCGGGGAGCAGGACCGGCTCGACGTTCAGGCGCTCGGCGATCGCGAGGGTCGCGCGGTGGGGCGGCTCGTCCCCGGACGTCTCGCCTGCGGCCAGCACGAGCGGGGCCTCGCGTAGGGCGTCCAGGTCAGGGGTGTAGCCGCTGAACGACGGGACCTCGTAGCCGGCGAAGAAGTCCATGTTCTTCTCCATGCGGCCCATCATCTCCAGCACGTCGGGGTGGGGCTCGCCCTGCGGCTCCTCGTCGGACATGCCCATGGACGTGCCGAAGACGTGCATCGCCGCGCCCGCGCCGCCGGTGGCGTAGGCGTCGCGGATCTGCTCGACGACCGTGCGCCAGTGCGCGGCGTCGGGGAGCAGCTCGAACGCCGGGGGCTCGTGGGCGATGACGCGGCGGACCTGGCCGGGGTGGCGGACGGCCAGGTCCAGCGCTATCAGGGCGCCGGAGCTGTTGCCGAAGACGTGGGCGGGCTCGTCGGTGACGACGGACAGGAGGCGGTGGGCGTCGTCGGCGTGCGTCTCGATGCGCTGGGGCTCGTCCGGACCGGCCAGCGGGCTGCGCGAGTTGCCGCGCCGGTCGTAGGTGACGACGGTGAAGCGGTCGGCGAGACGGTCGGCCAGGGCGGAGTAACCGGCGGCGTCCATGATGCCGCCGCAGATCAGGAGCAGGACGGGGCCGGTGCCGCGGGTCTCGTAGTGGAGGGTCGCGCCGGGGACGTTCAGGTTCATCGTGTTCCTTCGGATGCTTTGGCTTCGAGATAGCGGCGTTCGGGCAGGCTGGTGGTGCGGCGGGCCGCCTCGCGGTAGGCGGCGCGCGCGGCGGCGTGGTCTCCGGCGCGTTCGAGCAGGTGGGCGCGGACGGCGGCGAGGCGGTGGTGGCCGGCGGTGCGCTCGTCCTCCTCCAGCGGGCGCAGCAGGTCCAGCCCGGCCTGGGGGCCATGGACCATCGCGGCGGCGACGGCCTGGTTGAGGGTGACCATCGGGTTGGGCGCCAGGTGGGCCAGCAGCCGGTACAGGGCGAGGATCTGCGGCCAGTCGGTGGCGGCGGCGTCCGGGGCCTCGGCGTGCACGGCGGCGATGGCGGCCTGGAGCTGGTAGGGGCCGGGCGGCGACCAGGTGAGGGCGTCGGCGATCAGCGCGAGGCCCTCGTCGATGGCGGCGCGGTCCCAGCGGCCGCGATCCTGCTCGGCCAGCGGCACCAGCGCGCCGCCGGGCGCGGTGCGGGCGGCGCGGCGGGCGTCGGTGAGCAGCATCAGCGCCAGCAGGCCGGTGACCTCGCCGTCGCCGGGCAGCAGGCGGTGCAGGTCGCGGGTGAGGCGCAGGGCCTCGGCGGTCAGCTCGGCGCGGTGCAGTTCGGCGCCGCCGGAAGCGGTGTACCCCTCGTTGAAGACCAGGTAGAGGGCGTGCAGGACGGCGGCCAGGCGGCGGTCGCGCTCGGCGGGCGGGGGCGGCTCGAAGCGCGCGCCGGACGCCTTGATGCGCTGCTTGGCCCGGCTGATGCGCTGCGCCATCGTCGCCTCGGGCACCAGGAAGGCGCGGGCGATCTCGGCGGTGGTGAGGCCGCCCACAGCGCGCAGCGTCAGGGCGATCTGCGAGGACGGCGTCAGCGCGGGGTGGCAGCACAGGAACAGCAGGGTCAGGGTGTCGTCGGCGTCGGCGGGCCGCTCGTCGACGGCCGGGGCGAGGCGCTCGGCCTCGGCGGCGACGGCGGCCTCCCGGTCGCGGCGGGCGCTCTCGCTGCGCCACTGGTCGGTGAGCCGCCGGGTGGCGACGGTGAGGAGCCAGCCGTAGGAGTTGGCGGGCACGCCCTCGGCGGGCCACTGCGTGGCGGCGGCGAGCAGGGCCTCCTGGACGGCGTCCTCGCAGGCGTCGAACTGGCCGTGCCGCCGGGCCAGCGCCCCGAGGACCCGCGGCGCGAGGGCGCGCAGGTCCTCGGGGGACGGGCCGGTGCTCACATCTCCGTCCCGGCGTCGTCCATGATCGGCCGGACCTCCATGGCGCCGCCGAACCGGACGTCGGGCCAGCGCGCGGCGATCTCGGCGGCCCGCTCCGGAGTTTCACAGTCCACCGCGATGTACCCGGCGAACACCTCGCGGGACTCCAGGAAGGGCCCGTCGGTGACGGCGGGCAGGCCGTCGCGCAGCCGGACGGTGCGGGTCTGCGCGGGGTCGGCGAGGGCCTGGCCGCCGACCAGCTCGCCGGACTCGGTGAGCTCGCGCATGATGGCGTCGACCTCGCCGAACAGGGCGGTGCGCTCGTCCTCGGTCAGCTCCTCCAGGAACCCGGGCCGGTTGTAGATCAACAGCATGTACTTCATGGGTACCGACTCCTCTGTGCTCGGGCGTTGGACGATCAGGGGTCGGAGCCGCTGACACGTTCTCGACGTCCCCCGCGAAAAAACTTCTGAGGAAATTGTGGGCCCTCGGAACCGTCGGGGTGACGTGCCATGCTGCTGGCAACGGCACCCCGGAGGCCCGCATGGCAGAACCCGCCCCGTCGTCCTCTCCCCCGGAACCGCCCGCGCGTCGGGAGTGGCACCCGGCGCTGGTGGCCGTCGGGGCACTGGCCGCCGGGGCCGCCTCGATCTTTCTGGCCTACCTGGCGTACCGGTTGGTGGCGGCGTACTGGGCGTGGCTGCTGGCGGTGCTGGTCGTGGCGGGGATCGGCGCGGCCGCGCTGGGCTGGGCCCGCTACCAGGACCGGCGGGAGGCCGAACGCGTCCGGGCGCTGGCGCACCTGAGCGTGGTGGACGACATGACGGGCTCCGAGTTCGAGGAACTGGTGGCGTCCCTACTGAAACGCGACGGCCACCGCTCAGTCCAAGTGGTAGGCCGAACAGGCGACCGAGGCATAGACGTAACGGCAACAACGCCGGACGGCCGACGCATAGCGGTGCAGTGCAAACGCCAACAGAAGAACGTGGGCGCCGACCGCGTCCGCAACCTGATCGGCGCAGTACACGGCTTCTACCGCGACTACCAGGGCGTCCTGATAACCAGCGCCTACTTCACCAAACCGGCCCTGGAGGAACAGGGCGACCTGCTCCTCATCGACCGCGACGCCCTGGCCCACTGGATGGACGGCGCCCCACTGGGCCTCTGATAGCCCGCGGCGACCTCCCCGTCCACCGAATGACCGCTTCCGGCAGACGGCGGCCCCGATGTGCCCTGCTCCGACGTCCTATGTCCCCGCCAGCCGGAAGCCATGCCATTGACGAGCCTCTTGACTCTGCGTTACTTCTGACCGGGTCGCCGATCCTTCGCCTTCTCAACGTTGGGGGTCCGGACGTGAGACGGCCGCGCTATACGAAGAGATCCGAACGAGCGGCAAGGCCGTGACCCGAGCCGAGCGCGCGGCCGCAGAGCTGCAACGGATCAAACAGCTCGCCGACCAACACGGCCCGGCGCTCCAGAAGGCATACGCGATCCTGGCGAGCGGAGCCCTAGAGGGGCCCGCGGGCAACCGCCTCTTCGCGGGAATGGCCGAACGGCACCAGTCCGCCAGAGCCGGGTTCTACGAAGCGTTCGACCAGGTGAAAAAGCTGGCGGCCCAAGCCGCAGGCGGGCCGCCGCGCATCAGCGACCCCCACATACCCGGCCCACCTCGCGGCAGGCCACGCGAGAGCGACGCCATCCGTTCCGGTTCCCCGGAACTGCTGAACTCCCTGGGCTCCGAACTCACCCAAGCGGGCCGATCCTGGCAAGACGCAGGCCACGCACTCGCGCAGACCCTCACCAACCTGGGCCTCAGCGCCGCACCGGGCACAAGGATCCGCCACGCAGGCGACTGGCTGACCAACCAGAAACAGGACCTGGACCGCCGCCGCGCCGAACTACTCAAAGCCGACGCCCAACCACCCACACCACAGCCGATCTGCACCATCAAGACGGTGACACCAGGAGGGCCCCGGTCCGAGAAGCCCTCCCTGAAAGGCGCGTGGCGGGGCTACCTGCATCACTACCTGCCCGGCGTCCTGAACGGGGCCAAGGACATCGGCCTCGCGGGCCTGGCCGCCAACCCGTGGACGGCTCCGGTGTACCTGGCCGTGGCCCCGAAGGGATGGATGCAACGCGGCCCGATCGGACAACTCAAGGGCCTCTACCAGGGAGTCCAGGACCCCGTGGCGTTCGCCAAGGCGATGGTCAACTGGGAGGAATGGACCCACGACCCGATCCGCGCCCTGGGAGAGGCGGGCCCGGGGATCATCCTGACGGTCATCACCGGCGGCACGGCCGCAGGCGCGGCGACCCGATTCGGCTCCGGCGCGAAAAGCCTGGGCAGAAAGATCAACCCCACCCGCCCCGGCACTCCACCAACTGACGGCCTCCTCGGCACAGGCCACCCCATCAAGCCGGACAGCCTCAAAACATCAAAGCCGACCCCACCCCCGACCTCCAAAACCCCAACAAAGCCCCCCGAGCAGGGCGACATCAAGGTGGCCGGCCCCAGCAAGAACGACACCCCATCAGCCCCCGGAGACCGCAAAGCCGCAGGCGGCGACGCCTCCTCCGCGCCGTCCCCCAAGGCCAAGTACGCCGACTATCCTGCCGAGGATCTACAAAAGCTCACAGACGCGGCAGGCGGCCTGTCCGGCGTTTATGAACGGCATGGAGCGGGCCTCGCGGGCGTGGTGATCGGGGCCGAGGCGAAGCAAATCAAGTCCGGTCAGCGAGCCCACATCGTCCAACGGGTCACCGAACTGGGCCTGCCCCAACGGGAGGCGGCAGAGGCTGCGATGTACGCGGCGCAACGCACCTGGGGACAGGCCGGGCAGATAGAGCTGGCCAACGGAGATATCGCCGTGGTCCCCGGTCATCCTTCCGTCCCCGACACCTTCGTGGTGTCGCGGGACGGCAAGATGACCCTGCGCAGATCTCACCGCTGGTACGACCAGGACACCAAGAAGCTCGAAATCGAGTTTCTGGATTGATGGGACCGATGTGATGGCAGGCGACGAGCGGTTGACCGCGCTTGATTATGAGCTGTTCATCCTGCGCACGATGGTGGACGCTCCGGCTGAGCAGGTTGGCCGGGTGCTGGAGGGCGCTGGTGTGAGCCGGGACGTCATGGAGAGGGCGTATCAGCGCGTCGAGCAGGAGAACTTCATTCTGCGGCCGGCCTTCAACCTGATCAGCGAGATCCTCGGGCCGCCGCGGAGTGAGGAACGTCGTGCGGAAGCGGGGCGGGAGTTCGTGGTCCGTACCTTTCCGCTTCGTCTCTGGAGCGAGTTCGATCTTGAGGTGTACGGGCGCTCGGACGGCATGGTCTGGGATGAGCGCTTCGTTCGGGCGGTCGATGCCCGGGTTCCGCGCGTTGATGCGCCGTCTCAGTTGAGTGCATGGGCGATGACCAAGGCCGAGGCCGAGAACCGTTTCGGTCCGCTGGAAGAGATCGACCTCTGGCCTCCGTATGGCTCCTATGGCCTTGCCTACCGGTCGCCGGACGGGGTTGTTTCTCGGTACCGGGTCGTGTTCTCTCGGGCGCTGCTTCAGAGCGTTGAGGTGGAGTGAGTGGGGTCGGGTTACTCGGGTGGGGGTTCTTTTTCCCAGCGCAGTAGATCGCCTGGTTGGCAGGCCAGGGCTTCGCACAGGGCCGCCAGGGTCGCGAAGCGTACTGCTTTTGCTCGGCCGTTCTTCAGTACTGCCAGGTTCGCGGGGGTGATTCCTACGCGGTCCGCCAGTTCGCCCACCGACATCTTCCGTTTGGCCAGCATCACGTCGATGTCGACGATGATGGGCATCAGATCACCTCGTCCAGCTCGGCCCGCATCCGTGCCGCCTCCGCTTCGCGCGCGACGGCCTGGGCCAGCAGTTTCCGCAGGACGAGCACCACCAGTGCCACGCCCAGGATCGCCACCACGGCGCCGCACAGCAGCAGCACCACGCCCGGGGCCACCGCCTCGCCCGGGGCCAGCACGACCGCCAGCGCGAACACCAGCAGCGCGGCCGCCACGATAGCGCCGATCACCACGTCCACGTTGCGGAAGGACGCGCGGGTGAACACCGTTCCGCGGCGCACCAGCGTCACCAGCCGCCACACGCAGACCAGCACCACCTGGATCGTGACGATGAGCAACACCACGATCGCCAGGATGGGGGTGCGCAGGTGCGCGTTGGCCGGGTCCAGCTCCTCTTTCAGGTCGACGGCCAGCAGCCACACCATCACCGTCTGCACGAACACCGAGCCCGCCAGCAGCACCGCCAGCACGGGGCGCACCACCAGCGCCGTCAGCTTTCCCATGACCGCTCCTTCTATCGAATCACGATGTGAATCTATCGTTATTCGATAGGCACGGCAAGCGGAGGGGTCAGGGAACCATCCAGGACAGGACGGGGGTCGACTGCAACCACGACAGCAGGCACATCCCCGCCAGGAACACCAGGCTCCAGCCGACCACCCGGCGGAACACGTCGCCCTCCTTGCCGTCCAGGCCCACGGCGGCCGCCACGATCGCCAGGTTCTGCGGCGACACCATCTTCCCCAGCACCCCGCCCGAGCTGTTGCTCGCCGCCATCAGCACCGGCGACAGGCCCGCTTTGTCCGCGGCGGTGATCTGGAGCGCGCCGAACAGCGAGTTGGAGGAGGTGTCCGAGCCCGTCACCGCCGTCCCCAGCCAGCCCAGCACCGGCGACAGCAGCGCGAACGCCGCCCCCGCCCCTGCCATCCACGTGCCCAGCGTGATGGTCTGGCCCGACGCGTTCATCACGAACGCCAGCGCCAGCACCGCCATCACCGTCACGATCGCCCACTTGAGCTGGGCCAGCGTCGTCCCGTACGCGCGGACGGCCCTGCCGGGGCCCACGCGCAGCGCCAGCATCGTGAGCAGGCCCGCGACCAGCATCTGCGTGCCGGGCGTCGTCAGGTAGTTCAGGGTGAAGGTCACCAGGCCGAGCGGCTTGCCGGACGGGTCGGTCAGGTGCAGGCCCGGCCAGCCGAACGTTCGGGTCGCGCGGTCCAGCAGGTCCTTGACCTGAGCGATCTGGCAGACGACGAAGACCGCGATGATGATCGCATAGGGCGCGTAGGCGCGGGCCGTCTCGGCTCGGGAGTCGCGGCCGGACGCTCGGGCTGCGAACTCCGGCGTCGGCTCGTCCGCCGCGCCTCCCGCGACGGGTGCCGGGCGCGGCGCGGGACGCAGCCGCACCATGGCCACCACGGCGGCGGCCGAGGCCAGGGCCGCCACGACGTCGGCCAGCGGCACCGACAGGAAGTTCGCGGTGGTGTACTGCGCCAGGCCGAACGCCGCCCCCGCGACCAGCGCCGCGGGCCAGGACTCGCGCAACCCGCGCCGGCCGTCCACGATCACCACCAGGACCAGCGGCACGAACACCGCCAGGATCGGGGTCTGCCGCCCGATCATCGCGCCCAGGGTGTCGCTGTCGAGGTCGGTCACCTTGCCCAGGGTCAGCACGGGGGTCGCCATCGCGCCGAACGCCACCGGCGCGGTGTTGGCGGTCAGCGCCAGCACCGCCGCCTTGAGCGGCGCGAAGCCGAGCGCGATCAGCATGACCGAGGTGACCGCGACCGGCGTCCCGAAGCCCGCCAGCGCCTCGATCAGCGCGCCGAACGAGAAGGCGATCAGGATCGCCTGGAGCCGGTGGTCGTCGCTGACCCGGGCGAACGAGCGGCGCAGCACGTCGAAGTGCCCGGTCGCCACCGTCATGTTGTAGACCCAGATCGCGTTGATCACGATCCAGAGGATCGGGAAGAACCCGAACGCCGCCCCTTCCGAGGCCGCCAGCAGGGCCTGCCCGGTGGGCATTCCGTAGACCAGGACCGCGACCAGGACGGCGGTGGCCAGCGCGATCAGCGAGGCCGTCCACGCCCGCATCCGCACCGCGCCGAGCAGCACGAACAGCACCGCCAGCGGCAGCGCGGCGAGCAGGGAGCTCCAGGCCAGGGAACCGGCGACGGGGTCGAGGACCTGTCGGTACACGTGATCACCTCGGGGTGGACGGCTCGCCCCCGAGTCGTTGTCCCGATACCCGTTCCGGGCGGATGGATCACCTTTTGCCGCCCGGGTAGAGTGACGCGATCGCAGAGGGGGCCGATCGACGGAGGGGGCGTGGCGGCGGCATGCACCGCATCCTGGTCGCCGCGCACTCGGTGACCGCGCTGACGCGCCTGGCCGACGTCCTCACCGTCGTCGAGAACGATCCGCGGCTGGAGACGGCCTTCACGCACATCCCCGGTTCGTCCTTCGGGGAGGGCGTCGCCGACTTCCTGGGCGCGCTCGGCACCCGGACCCTGGCCTGGCCGCAGGCCACGCGGGAGGGATTCGATCTCGCGGTGGCCGCCGGGCACAGCGGGGAGCTGCACCGGATCGGCGCGCCTTTGATCCTGCTGCCGCACGGGATCGGCTACAACAAGTATCGGCGGGGCGGGGAGGCGGTCTACGGGCTCGCCCCTGACCAACTGCTGCGGCAGGGCCGGGTCGTTCCGGCGGCGGTGGTGTTGTCGCACGACGAGCAGTTGCGGCGGCTGAAGGCGTCGTGCCCGCAGGCCGTGCCCGTCGCGGCGGTCGCCGGGGACATGTGCCTGGACCGCATGACGGCCGCCCTCCCGTGGCGCGGGCGTTTCCGCGACCGGCTGGGCGTGGCGCGCGGGCAGCGGCTGGTGGTGGTGTCGTCCACGTGGGGCCCGGCGTCGGTGCTGGCGGACCGTCCCGACCTGCCCGCGCGGCTGCTGGCCGAGCTGCCCGCCGACGAGTACCGGGTGGCGGCGGTCGTGCACCCCAACCTCTGGCACGGGCACGGGGCCTGGCAGGTCCGCGCCTGGCTGGCCGACGCGCGGCGCGCGGGCCTGCTGCTGATCCCGCCGCGCGAGGGCTGGCGGGCGGCGGTGGTGGCGGCCGACTGCGTGGTGGGCGACCACGGCTCGGTCGGGCTGTACGCCGCCGCGCTCGGTCGTCCGGTGGCGCTGGCCGCCTACGGCCGGGCCGAGATCGATCCGGCGTCGCCGATGGCGGAGTTGGCGCGGACCGTCCCCCACTTCGACCACGACGCGGCGCTGCGGCCCCAGGTGGAGGCCGCCATCGCCGTCCACGACCCGGCGCGCAGCGAGCGGCTGGCCGACCTCGCCGTCGCCGAGCGGGGGCAGGCGGCGCGGCTGCTGCGGGCGCTGATGTACCAGCTGATGAAGCTGCCCGAGCCGGTGGGCCCGGCGCGGACCGTGCCCGTCCCGCCGGCCGAGCCCGAGCCGGTCGCCTGGGGGTACGACGCTCCGGCGATGGTCGTGACGGCCGGGGTGCGCGGCGACGCGGTGCGGGTGGAGCGTTTCCCGGCGGCGGTGGCCGAGCTGCGCGGGCGGGCGCTGTCCGGCCCGCACCTGGTCGTGGACGACACCGAGACCGACCAGCGGCTGCGGGAGACGGCGGAGGTGCTGGTGCGGCGGAGCGACGCCCCCGGGCAGACGTCGCCGCTGGTGCCGGACGAGGTGTTCGCGGCCTATCCCGTCTGCCGGATCATCGTGGAGATGCCGTCGGGACGGTTGTGGCTGCGCGACGGCCGCCGCTTGGTGGCGCGGGTGCCGGAGCCCGACGTCGCGGCGTCCGCCGTCCTGGCCTGGCTGGACCACGAAGGCGCGCTGCCCGAGCGCCTGACGCTGGAGCTGGGTTCCCGGCGTGTGACGGTGCGCTTCCAGCCCTCGGCGCTCTAGCCCTCGGCGCGCAGCCGGTCGGCCTGGATGCTGCGCACGCTGTCGTAGGCCTGGATCGCCTGCTCGCGGTAGGCGTCCCGCTGCTCGGGGACCGCGACCGACAGCGCCTCCAGGATCTGGGCCGCCTGGTAGGCGCGCCCCTCGCCCCGCATGATCTCCAGCGCGCGGAGCAGGGCCTGCGTGCCCGCATCGCGGCGTCCCGCCTCCAGCAGGGCCTTGCCCAGGGTGGTGGAGACGCGGCCCTGGTTGTAGCGGTCGGGCCGGGGTTCGCCGTCGCGGTCGCGGACCTGCCCGAAACGTTCGTGGGCCTCCCTGCACGCGGTGACGGCCGCGTCGGCGTCGCCCAGGCCCAGATACGCCCGGGCGATGTGGTGCAGGTTGATGGCGACGCCGCGCGGACGGTCGTGCCGTTCCTCCAGCTCGCGCGCCTGCTCGAAGTAGGGCCGGGCCTCGGCGTACTCGCCCGCGTCGAGATGGGCACGGCCGGTGAACTCCAGGGCGGTCGCCAGGTCCAGGGGCCTATCCTTGGCGGCTTCGCGCGCTGCGCGCAACGGCTCCTGGGCCTCGGCGAAACGGCCGGTCTCGAAGCGGGCCCGGCCCAGTTGGGTGCCCAGGCGGAACACCCAGCGCGGGTCGTCGAGCGCCTGCGCGGCGGCCAGGCCGCGTTCCAGGACGGGGGTCAGCGTCTCGTAGGGGCGCGTCGACAGTTGCAGGCCCCACTGCGCCTCGCACAGCTGGACCACCAGGTCGTTCCAGCCCCGGTCGGCCGCCGCGTACACGCACGCGCACACGTTGCGGTGCTCGATGGCCAGCCAGCTCAACGCGCGCTTCTTGGCCTCGCTCCCGGTGCCGAACGCCGGGCGCGTCACCCGGTACACCGCGCCGAACGTCTCGCGGTAGGGGTTGACGGCCAGGTCAGCGGCCGCCGACGCCAGCAGGTACCACTCGACCGTACGGCGGACGGCCTGCTCCCGTTCGGCCTCCGGCAGGCGCTGCGCCTGCCGGTGGGCGTGCCGCCGGACGCGGTCGCGCAGCAGGTAGCGGCCGTTCTCCTCGCTGAGCAGCTCCCAGTCGATGAGGGTTTCCAGCAGGTCGGCGGTGGTGTCCTCGTCCTCGTCCAGGAGCGCGGCCGCCGCGGGCAGGACGAACGAGACGCCGGGCCCGGCCGCCGCCCTGCCGGGCCGGTCGCCCGACGACGGGTGCAGGCCGAGCAGACGGTAGGCGCGCCGCGCCGGTTCGGGCAGCGCCTCGTAGGCGGCGTCGCTGACGGCCTTCACCTGCCACTCTCCTCCGTTGTCCTGGTGCTCGGCGGCGAGGAGTCGCCGCACCGCCGCCGCGACCTCGCGGCCGGGACGCTTTCGCAACCACGCCCCGGCGAGCTGGAGCGCCTCGGGCCAGCCGTCGCACAACTCCAGCAGCGCGTCGGCGGCAGCGCGCTCGGCCGCTATCCGGTCGCCGCCCACCAGGCGGGTCAGGAACTCCTCGGCGGCGTCGGGGTCCAGGGGACGCACCGCGACGCGCGTCGCGCCGTAGCGTCCGGCGGGCAGGTCGTGGTCGGTGGTGACCAGGACGGCGGCCTCGCGCGAGGGCGGGAGGACCTGCTCGATCTGCGCGGCCATGCGGACGTTCGCCAGCACCACCAGCATCCGGCGTCCGGCGGTGCGGTCGCGCCACAGCGCGTGGCGGGCCGCGTAGGAGGCGGGGACGTCCTCGTCGGGGAGGCCGGTCTGGCGCAGGAGCTCGGCGAGCAGGTCGGCGGGCGCGGCGGTGTCGCGGCCGGAACCGGCGAAGTCGAGGTAGAGGCGGCCGTCGGGGAAGCCGTCGGCGCGCTCGTGGGCCCACCGGACGGCGACCGCGCGGCGGCCGGTGCCCGCCAGGCCCGACAGGACGACGACGGCGGGCTGGCCGGTGGCGCGGGGCGCGCCGAACGCCGCGTCGATCAGGGCGCGCTCGGGGACGCGGTCGGTGAAGTCGGAGATGTTGGGCGGGATGGCGTGCAGCGCGGCGCGCTCGCGGTCGAGCGCGCCGCCGTAGTTGTTGACGACGGTGTCGACGCGGCCGGCCTGGAGCAGGGTCCGCACCCGGCCGCCGGCCTCGTTGCGCACGCCGCCCGTCCCGCTCATCCGCCCGACCCCCGCTCAGCGCCCCGGCACCCTCACGATCAACATAACGGCCGGGCGGCCCGGCGGACCAGGAGTCGGGCGAAGCGTTCGCCACCGGGTAGGTCCCAGGGACCAGGCGCGGGCCGGGAAGTTAGTTCCAGCGCACCTATCGGGCCGAAGGCGAAGATCACCATAGTCTTCCTTGGACCGATCCACGCCCCATCCCCCCATCGCCCTGGAGAGACCATGGCACGCGCAACCGCACGCACGGCTTCCGTGCTCCTGGCGGCAGGCGTCCTGACGGCCACCCCGTCAGCCGCCTTCGCCGCCCCGCAGGCCCCCGCCGCCGCCCCACAGGCGCAGGCGGCCCCCGCCCAGCAGAACTGGAAGATCCTCTGGGAGCCGCCGTCCGACGAGGTCACCGCGGCGGCCTACTGGAAGACCATGGACATCAAGGGGCAGAAGCAGAAGAAGGGCAACTGGTGCGGCCCGGCCGCCGCCACCAGCGCCCTGAGCTACCACGCCTCGGTCGGCAGCGGCACGCAGGCGTCCCTCGCGAAGAAGATGGCCACCGACAAGATCGGCTTCACGTCGCCGATAGCCATGGGCCGCGAGATGACCAACTACATCAACAAGGCGTGGAAGACCAAGGGCACCAAGTACAAGGCGACCCGCAGCGTCAAGAACCCGAACCTCTGGAACGCGACGCGCTACTCCTACGCCCGCGGCCAGGGCCCGCTGGTCCTCACCGTCTTCGCCAAGAAGAGCTGGTACCCCAAGGCGGGCAAGGCCGTCGCGCACTACGTGGTGATCTACGGCTTCGACGACACCACCCGCTGGGACCAGTCGACCTACCTGATCTGGGACCCCGCGTACGGCAAGCGCAAGCTCAGCGCCAAGAACTGGGAGAAGATCGCCTACACCGGCAAGTTCGTCGTGTCCTGGTAGAGCAGGCCGCGCGCTTGAACTGAACAACGCGACGGCCCGTTCCGCCTCGGCGGGACGGGCCGTCCGCCGTCAGAAGTCCGGCAGCAGGTGGGCCGGGGTGATGGGCAGGTCGCGCACCCGAACCCCCGTCGCGTGGTGCACCGCGTTCGCCACCGCCGCCGCCGCGCCCACGATCCCGATCTCGCCGATGCCCTTGACCCCCATCGGGTTCAGGTGCTGGTCCTCCTCGTCGATCCACGTCGCCTGCACGTCGGCGACGTCCGCGCACGCCGGGACGTGGTACTGCGCCAGGTCGTGGGTCAGGTAGTCGCCGAACTCGGCGTCCATGACGCTCTGCTCCATCAGCGCCATGCCGATGCCCATCACCATGCCGCCGACGAACTGCGAGTGCGCCGTCGTCGGGCTGATGATGCGGCCCGCCGCGAAGACGCCGAACATGCGCGGGATGCGCACCTCGCCGGTGTCGATGTCCACCTCCGCCTCGGCGAAGTGCGCGCCGAAGGCGTGGCGGGAGTACTCCGGCTCCGACTTGATCTCCTCGGCGGTGTCGGCCGTCGCCTCCACGCCCTCCGGCGGGATCTCGCCGTCCAGCTCGTCCAACAGCGCCTCGCAGGCGCGGACCACGGCGGTGCTCCAGCTCGCCGTGCCCGTGGAGCCGCCCGCCAGGGACGCCCTGGGCAGCGCGCTGTCCCCCAGCTCGACGGTGACCTGCGCCGGATCGGCCTTCAACGTCTCGGCCGCGACCAGCGTCAGCGCCGTGCGGGAGCCGGTGCCGATGTCGGCGGCGGCGATCCGGATGGTGAAGGTGCCGTCCGCGTCGGCCCGCGCCGTCGCCTTGTTGGGCATCCGGTTCGCCGGGTAGGTCGCCGCCGCGACGCCGGTGCCGACCAGCTTGCGGCCCCGGCGTCGGATCGCGGGCGTCGGGTCGCGGTCGGCCCATCCGAAGTGCTCCGCGCCCTTGCGCAGGCAGGCCACCAGGTTGCGGGAGCTGAACGGGATGTCCTGCTCCGGGTCGCGTTCGGGCTCGTTGCGCACCCGCAGCTCGACCGGGTCGACGCCGAGCGTGTACGCCAGCTCGTCCATGGCCGACTCCAGCGCGAACATGCCGGGCGTCTCGCCGGGCGCGCGCATCCACGACGGCGTCGGCACGTCCAGGCGGGTCAGCCGGTGCGCGGTGCGCCGGTTGGACGCCCGGTACATCACGCGCGACGGGACGGCCGCCTGCTCGGCGAACTCGCGGAGGGTGGAGCTCTGCGACACGACCTCGTGCAGGATCGCCGTCAGCCGCCCGTCGGCGTCGGCACCGAGCCGCACCCGCTGGATCGTCGGCGTCCGGTAGCCGGTCGTCGCGAACATCTGCTGCCGCGTCACCGCCAGCTTCACCGGACGCCCGGCCGCGCGCGCCGCCATGGCCGCCAGCACGACGTTGGGACGCGGCGTGCCCTTCGACCCGAACCCGCCGCCCACGTGCGGGGACACCACGCGGACCTGCGCCGGCTCCAGCTTGAAGATCTTGGCCAGGGTGCCCTGGACGGTGGAGGCGCCCTGGTTGGAGTCGTAGACCGTCAGGTCGTCGCCCTCCCAGGCGGCGACGGTCGCGTGCGGCTCCATCGGGTTGTTGTGCTGGGCCGGGGTCGTGTACGTCGCGTCGATCTGGACGGCGGCGGTCGCGAAGGCCGCGTCCGGATCGCCCAGTTCCGACACCGCCGGGAAGCCCCCGTTGGCCTCCTCGGGCTCGTAGAGGCCCGGGTGGTCGGCGCTCAGCCGCACGTCAGGGCGCCGCTCGTCGGCGTAGGTGATCCGGACGAGCCGGGCCGCCTCCTGCGCGGTCTCCCACGTCTCGGCGACCACGGCCGCCACGAACTGCCCCCGATAGGACACCTTGCGGGACTGGAAGACCAGCAGCTCCGGGTCGTCCACCTCCGCTATCTCGGGCGCGTTCTCGCAGGACAGCACGGCCAGCACGCCCGGCAGCGCCAGCGCGGCCTCGTGGTCCACCGACGCGATCTCCGCGCGCCCGACTGCGGCCTGCACCCCCATCAGGTACGCCGCGCCCTCGACCGGGTACTCGAAGGCGTACCGGGCCCGGCCGGTGACCTTGTCGCGGGCCTCGACGCGCTCCAGGCTCGTCATGCTCCCTCCCCCAGGCTCAGCATGGTGCGGACGATCAGGTTGCGGGCCAGCGGGATCTTGTAGCCGTTCTCGCGCAGCGGGTGCGCGGACTCCAGCTCGGCGTCGGCGGCGCGCAGGTAGTTCTCCTTGGTGGCGGCGACGCCGCGCAACATCTCCTCGGCGCGGTGGGCCCGCCACGGCTTGTGCGCCACACCGCCCAGCGCGATGCGGCAGTCCTGCACGACGCCGTCCTCGACCTTCAGGGCACCGGCGATGGAGACCAGCGCGAACGCGAACGACGCGCGCTCGCGCACCTTCCGGTAGCTCGACGGCATCCCGAGCGGGGGCACCTCCACCTCGGTGATGAGCTCGCCCGGCTTCAGGACGGTGTCGCGGGACGGGTCGTCCTTGGGGAAGCGGTAGAAGTCGCTGAGAGGCAGGACGCGCTTCCCCTCGCGGCTGTGCACGTGCACGGAGGCGTCCAGCGCGGCCAGGGCCACCGCCATGTCGGACGGGTGGGTCGCCACGCACGCCGTGGAGTGCCCGAAGATCGCCATGTTGTGGTTCTCGCCCTTGCGGGCCGGGCAGCCGCTCCCGGGATCGCGCTTGTTGCACGGCTTGGTGATGTCCTGGAAGTAGGAGCAGCGGGTGCGCTGGAGCAGGTTGCCCCCGACCGTGGCCTGGTTGCGGATCTGCCCCGACGCCCCGGCCAGGACGGCCTGGGACAGCAGCGGGTGCGTCTGGCGCACGCTCCAGCTCACCGCGAGGTCGCTGTTGCGCACCGTCGCGCCGATGAGCAGGCCGCCGTCCGGTGCGACGGTGATCTGGTCGTAGGGCAGCCGCGTGACGTCGACCAGCCGGTCGGGCTGTTCCACGCCCAGGCGCATCAGGTCCACGAGGTTGGTGCCGCCGCCCAGGTAGCGGGTCTGCTCGCCGTGCAGCGCGACCGCGTCGTCCACGCTGTCCGCGCGCTCGTAGGTGAACGGCCTCACGCCCCCACCTCCCGCACCGCCGCGACGATGTTGACGTACGCGCCGCACCGGCAGAGGTTGCCGCTCATGCGCTCGCGGATCTCGGCGTCGTCCAGGGCGGGCGGCTCGGCGGCCAGGTCCTCGGTGACGAAGCTGGGCCAGCCCTCGGCGGCCTCGGCGAGCATCCCGGTGGCCGAGCAGAGCTGGCCGGGGGTGCAGTAGCCGCACTGGAGGGCGTCGCGCTCCACGAACGCCTCCTGGATCGGGCTGAGCCCGCCCTCGCCCGCCGCTCCCGCCGCCTCCGCCAGCCCCTCGACGGTGGTGACCTCCGCGCCGTCGTTGGCGACCGCCAGCGCGAGGCAGGAGTTGGCGCGGCGGCCGTCCAGCAGGACCGTGCACGCCCCGCACTGGCCGTGGTCGCAGCCCTTCTTGGCGCCGGTCAGCCCGAGCCGCTCGCGCAGCACGTCCAGCAGGGAGGCGCGGGTGTCGATGTCGAGCCGGTGCTCGCGCCCGTTCACGGTCAGGGTGATCGAAACGGGCACCGGCGGTGCGCCGCCCCGGGTGTTCGCGCTGTCCATGATCGGGGTCCTACCCCGAAACCGCAGGTTGAACGGATCTCGTGGTGTTCTCTGTACGCTTGATCAAGCGGAGCCGTACCCGGCTCCGATCAGGACGGACGAGCCCTGGAGACAGCAGACAGTAACTCTCCGTGATGACAGGACCGCGATACGTTGCGTTCCTATGCAGCCGTTCACACTGCCTGACTTCTACGTCCCGCACCCGGCCCGCATCAACCCCCACCTCGAAGGCGCCCGCGTCCACACCCGCCAGTGGGCCCGCGACATGGGCATGGTGGACGACACCCGCGACCCCGGCACCCCCGAGATCTGGGACGAGGCCGAGCTGGAGGCGATGGACTACGCCCTCCTGTGCGCCTACACCCACCCCGACTGCGACGGCCCCATGCTCGACCTGGTCACCGACTGGTACGTGTGGGTGTTCTACTTCGACGACCACTTCCTGGAGGTCTACAAGAAGACCGGCGACCTGGAGGGGGCCAAGGCGTACCTGGGCCGGCTGGGCGCGTTCATGCCGCTGGGCCCGTCGGGCACGCCGCCCGAGCCGGTCAACGCGGTCGAGCGCGGCCTGATCGACCTGTGGGAGCGCACCGTCCCAGCGCGGACGCCCGGCTGGGCGGAGCGGTTCCGGCGCTACACTGTCGACCTGCTGGACTCCTCGATCTGGGAGCTGCACAACATCAACGACGGGCGCGTCCCGAACCCGATCGAGTACGTGTCGATGCGCCGCAAGGTGGGCGGCGCGCCCTGGTCGGCGGGGCTGGTCGAGCACGCGGCGAACGCCGAGGTGCCCGACCGGGTGGCGGAGTCGCGGCCGTTGCGGGTGCTGCGCGACACGTTCTCCGACGGGGTGCACCTGCGCAACGACATCTTCTCCTACCAGCGCGAGACCGAGCGCGAGGGAGAGGTCAACAACTGCGTCCTCGTCGTGGAGCGGTTCCTGAACACGGACACGCAGCAGGCCGCCGACACCGTCAACGAGCTGATCACCTCGCGACTGCGGCAGTTCGAGAACACGGTGTTCACCGAGCTGCCGCCGCTGCTGGAGGAGCACGCCCTCACCCCGCCCGAGCGGGCCGCCGTCGCCGCCTACGTCAAGGGGCTCCAGGACTGGCAGTCGGGCGGCCACGAGTGGCACATGCGCTCCAGCCGCTACATGAACGGGGGCGGCGACCGCAGCGCGATCACGCTGGGCGGGCCGACGGGGTTGGGCACCGCCGCCGCGCACCTGCCGACGGTGCTGCGCGCCGCGCGCCGCAACGTCGTGGCGAGCAACATGAACGTGCCGTTCCGGCGCGTCGGGCCGACCCGGCTGCCCGACTTCACGATGCCGTATCCGGTGCGGGTCAACCCGCACCGCGAGCGGGCGCGGCAGGCGTGCATCCGGTGGTGCGACGAGATGGGGATGTTCGGGCCGGTGGCGCGGATGCCGGAGCCGGTGTGGGACGAGCGCGGCCTGGCGGGGTACGCGTTCGAGATCTGCTCGGCGTCCATCGACCCCGACGCGACGGCCGAGGAACTGGACCTGTCGGCGCAGTGGCTGGCGTGGGGCACCTACGGCGACGACTACTTCCCGGCGATCTTCTTCCGGGACCGCGATATGGCCGGGGCGAAGGTGTTCAACGCGCGCCTCCCCCTGTTCATGCCGCTGGACTGCGGCCCGACGCCACCGCCGCTGAACCCCGTCGAAGCGGGCCTGGCCGACCTGTGGCGGCGCACGGCGGGCCCGATGCCGGACAAGGGCCGCGCCCTGTTCCGGACGGCGGTGGAGAAGATGACCACGAGCTGGTTGTGGGAGCTGAACAACCACATCCAGCAGCGGGTGCCCGACCCGGTGGACTACATCGAGATGCGGCGGCGCACGTTCGGCTCCGACCTGACGATGAGCCTGACGCGCATCGGGCACCTGGGCGAGATCCCGGACGCCGTCTACGACTCCGACACCATGCTCGCGATCGAGAACGCCGCAATGGACTACGCCTGCCTGACCAACGACGTGTTCTCGTACCAGAAGGAGATCGAGTTCGAGGGCGAGACGCACAACGGAGTGCTGGCCGTCGAACGGTTCCTGTCGTGCGGGCGGACGGAGGCGGTCGCGATCGTCAACGACCTGATGACGGCGCGGCTGCGGGAGTTCGAGCACCTGAGCGCGACGGCGCTGCCGCTGCTGTGCGACGACCTGGACCTGGACGACCGCGCCCGCGCGGCGCTGGACGACCACGTGGAGGAGCTGCGCGACTGGATGGCGGGCATCCTGAAATGGCACCGCGAGACGGCCCGCTACCTGGAGGAGGAACTGATCCGCGCCAACACGCCACGGCTCAGTCTTTCGAGTCGGCGATGACCTCCACGACCTGCCGCGCGGTCTCGGTGGGCAGGGGCGCGGGCAGCCCCCGCCACTTGTGGATGGCGGCGAGCGCGGCGGCCCCGGCCCCACCGCTGTAGACGGCGGCGGCGACCATGGCGGCCAGCTCGGGCGGCAACTTCTTCTCCAGCAGCGCCATGTTCATGCGGTAGGAGGCGGCGGTCGCGAGCGCCCCGAGGGTGCCCGCGACCGCCCCCATCCGGAGGGCGGGGATGCGCTGCCGTGCCTTCTCCGCCATCTCCTGCTGGGCGGCTTTGATGACCTGCTCGGCCAGGGCCATGTTCTGCTCCAGAGAGCCGTCGACCTGCTCGGCGAGCTCGGCCTTGGAGGGGCGACGGCGCGACTTGCTGCTCATGTGCGCCACGTACCCGGAAGAAAGAGGAGGACACGTGTTTTATTGCAGCCTCGGCCCAGGGGCGCTCGCCTGGGGGGGCTCGCACCCCTGACCGTGTCTGGGCGAGTGCCACATCGCTTCGCGATCCGGGCCGGTTAGTCACTCGCGCGATTGTTGAGGTCTGACGCGCAGATCTAACCCCGCATGCTGTAGATGACCGGCAGCCCCAGTCCTGCACTCCGCGCTTGCTCAACTACCTCAACCGCGCACTCCACACCCGAACAACTGCCCCAGCCCCGCGCTGCGCGCGTGCCCAACGACGCCAACCCTGCGCCCTGCACGTGACCAGCAACCGCAACCCCGCGCCCGAACATGCCCAACAACCCTGGCCACCGGGGACGGGGGTGCAGGGGGCAGAGCCCCTTGCCTCTTGAATCCAATACAGCAGGGCGAAGCCCTACCAATGCGGGGGCGCGGGGGCAGAG
>NZ_BCRO01000083.1 GCF_001552635.1 Actinomadura hibisca NBRC 15177
TCTGTCCCGGTGGGGCTCGCCTCCGGCGTCGCCCCGCCGGGACAGGTAGGCACTCGCGCGACGGCTGAGGTCTTTGAGGCAGGTCCTCGGCCCCGCGTCCAGGTCCCTGTGTCTAGGGCTTGCGGCCGGGCACGTGTCCGAGTCCTGCGTCAGGGCCTTTCCCGGCGTCCTTAGGGCGCCGTTCCGGGCTCGCCCAGAGCGTCAGCAAATCCTTACGGCGACTTCTTCGCCCACCGGCGGGATGCACGAATCCCTTATGGCATAGCACTTCCGGCAAAAGGATCTACCTTCCCAAAGGTAAAGAAAGCCGAGATTTGGCCAAACCGTGGTATTCGCGCATACACTCGTAGTCAGGCCCCGGTCGAGACACCATTGACCGGTTCCGCCTAGAGCCGTCGTGTCCCGTCCGCCAGGCGGGTCTTCCAGCCGGAACGCGACCACCGCGCAGCGGTCGTCGCCCTTGTCGGGCCAGAGCGCCCCCGGCCGGCACCATTCCCGCTCTTTACCGTTCGCGTCCTTCGCGCGTGCCCGCCCCTGCGGTCATGCCCGGCCGCACGCGGGCTCCCCCATGCCCTGACTCGGGGCCTTTGTTTAGCGGGTTCTCCACGACGGCGACTTTCGAGCCAATGCTCGGGCCGTTTCCCCCTGACTGCCGGCGTGTCCGGCGCGGAACGGCTGCCCAGTCCGCCGAACAAAGGATTTTCATGCAGAAGCG
This sequence comes from Actinomadura hibisca NBRC 15177, assembly GCF_001552635.1. Classification (GTDB taxonomy): domain Bacteria; phylum Actinomycetota; class Actinomycetes; order Streptosporangiales; family Streptosporangiaceae; genus Spirillospora; species Spirillospora hibisca. Next base: position 716 of record NZ_BCRO01000083.1, read on the forward strand.
AGCGCTCAACGTCGCGCTGACCACCGCGTCGGCCGCCTGCCTGGCCGGCGTCATGGTGGCCGGCATCGCCGCCGCCAGCGACGACAACGCTCCCGAAAAGCAGAACATGCCGTCGCACCAGCCCGCGGCGGCGCAGCAGGAGGCCGCTCCCAAGGCGGCCGCGAAGAAGGCCGAGAAGGCCGAGAAGAAGGCGGCGCCGAAGTCGGCCGCCCTTCTCACCGGCAAGACCACCGCCTCCTACTTCTGGGACGACGGTTCGGGCGTCAACGGCGACACCGGCGCCCCCGCCGGTGGCAAGCCGATGCAGAAGGGCCTGTTCGCCTCGCCGAGCTGGCCGCTGCACACCAAGGTGAAGGTCACCTACAACGGCCGCAGCGTGACCGGCTTCGTGGGCGACCGAGGCCCCGGCGAGCCGTCCCACCGCGGCGTGATGCTCGACCTGGACACCTACACCTTCCGCTACCTGCTGGACGGCAAGAAGCCCGCCAGCAAGTACAACGCCGGCGGTGGCGAAGGCCACCTCAAGGGCGTCAAGTACGAGATCGTCAAGTGGGGCTCGGGCGCGGGCAAGAAGGGCGCTCCCGTCCCGTTCGGCTCCTGACGGCCGCGAAGGTAAAAGCTGAAAAGTAAAAAGTCCCGGAGACCGAGTGCGGTCTCCGGGACTTTTTACTTTCGGGGCCCTACTTGGCGAGCGCCTTCTCGACGTCGCCGAGCACCGAGGCGGCGGCCGCCGGGCCGCCGCGCGAGGTCCAGATCGCGCCGTCCACGTTGACCACGTGCCCGGCCTTGGTGACGGCCAGGTTCTTGAACGCCGGGATCTTCTTGGCCTCGGCCAGCGCGGCGTCGGCGTCGGCGTTCAGCGTGCCCAGGAACATCCAGTCGCCGTCCAGCACCTGGAGCTTCTCCAGGCTGAGCGCCTCGCTGGGGGAGACGCCGGCCGGGGTGAGCTGGCCCTCGGGGCGGCCGAGGCCCAGGTCGCGGATCACCGTGCTGGAGAAGTGGTCCTTCAGCATGTAGGAGGGGCCCTGGGCGTGCCAGCGCACGATGCTGATCTTGGCGTCCTTGTTGTCGCCGAGCTTGCCCTTCACCTCGGCGACCCGCTTGTCGTAGTCGGCGAGCACGGCCTTGGCCTCGGTCTGCTTGCCCAGCACCTCGGCGGTGCGGGTGAAGGTGTCCTTCCAGCCCTCGGTCATCTTGGTGGTCAGCACCGTGGCCGGGGTGATCTTCTTGAGCTGCTCGACGATCTTGGCGTCCGGGATGAACCCGGCCAGGATCAGGTCGGGCTGGGCCTGGGTGACCTTGTCCATCGCCGGGGTGCTGAGGTCGCCGACGACCGTGTAGTCGCCGGTCAGCTTGGACTTGAGGTAGCCCGGCACGTCCTTGGCGAAGCGGCCGTTGGTGACGCCGACCGGCTGCACGCCGAGCGCCAGGGCCGAGTCGAGGTCGGTCTCGTTGAGCACGACCACCCGCTTGGGCTGGACGGGCACCTGCACCTTGGCGCCGGTGGCGTCGGTGACCTCGCGCGTGGCGGCCGCTCCGGCCTCCTCGCCGCCGTCGCCGTCGCCGCCGCAGGCGGTCAGGCCCAGCGAGAGGGCGAGCATTCCGGCGGCGAGGCCGGCCAGTCCGCGACGGCCGTGGCGGCCGCGGCGGGAGGGGGTCGTGGTGGTCATGGGTTCTCCTGATCAACGGAACGCTTCGGTCCGAGACCTTAGGTTAGGCTCGCCTAATTTGTCACGGGGTGTGGCCTAGATCGCTCTTACCGCGATCGGCGGGTGCCGCCGTTGACCCCCCGATCACCCGATGCTTAGCTAAGGCTTACCTAAGGCGACTTAGCTTAGGCTTGCCTAAGTTGCCTGGTGCGGAGACCCCCGACCCCCCTGGAGGCAACGTGCACAGCGACCCGGCCGGACCCACCGGCGAGTACACCCGGGAGATCCGATCGGGCCTGGGCCCGGCGGTGCTGGCGGCCGGACCGCCGCCGGTCCCCGAGCTGGCGGCGCCCTTCTCCTGCCGCGTCGCCCGCCCCGAGGGCGCCGACCTGGACCTGATCCACCGCTGGATGAACCTGCCGCACGTGGCGGCGACCTACGACCAGGCGTGGACGCGCGAGCGCTGGGCCGCCGACATCGAGGGCCAGCTCGCGGGCGAGTTCGCCCGGCCGTTCATCGTCGAGTACGAGGGCCGCCCGATCGCCTACGTCGAGCTGTACCGGGCCGCCCGCGACGTGGTCGCCGGCACCTATCCCGCGCTGCCGCACGACGTCGGCTTCCACATCGCCATCGGCGAGACCGACAGCGTCGGCCGCGGCGTCGGCGGCCGGATCTTCCGGGCCTTCATCGACGGCGTGTTCACCGCCGAGCCCGCCTGCACCCGCATCGTCTCCGAGCCCGACGCGGGCAACGAGATCGCGCGCAAGATCGACACCAGGCTGGGGCTGCGCTTCCTCGGCGAGGTCGACCTGCCGCACAAGCGCGCGGCGCTGTTCATCTACCCGCGCACCGAGGCGGACCTGCCGAGCCTGTCCGCATGACCCCTGCCAGTATGCGCGAGGCCACGCCCCCCGCCCCCGCCGGCGCGCTGCCCCTCACCGGCGCGCAGTCGGGCGTCTGGTTCGCCCAGCGGCTGGACCCCGGCAGCCCGGCCTACAACACCGCCGAGTACGTGGAGATCCACGGCCCGGTCGACCCGGCGCTGTTCGAGCGCGCGCTGCGGCGCGCGGTCGCCGAGGCCGAGGCGCTGAACGTGCGCTTCGGCGGCCCCGCCGACGAGCCCTGGCAGCTCGTCGAGCCGGGGGAGTGGCCGCTGCGCCGCGCCGACGTCGGGGACGCCCCCGACCCGCGCGCCGCCGCCGAGACGTGGATGCGCGCCGACCTCGCGCGCCCCGTCCCGCTGGTGGACGGCCCGCTGTTCACCCAGGCGCTGATCACCGCTCCCGGGCGCGCCTTCTGGTACCAGCGCTGCCACCACATCGTCATGGACGCCTACGGCTACTCGCAGCTCACCACGCGCGTCGCCGAGATCTACACCGCGCTGGCCGCCGGGACGGAACCCGCCGAGACCTCCTTCCGGCCGCTGCGGACGCTGGTCGACGACGAGGCCGCCTACCGCGCCTCGGACAGGTTCGCCGCCGACCGCGAGTACTGGACGGCCCGTTTCGCCGACCGGCCCCAGGTGACCGGCATGGCCGAGGGCGCGCCGGTGCCCGCGCACGACTTCCTGCGCCGCACCGGCCGCGTCCCGGCCGCCGGGCCGAACGACCTCGCGGCGCGGACCCGGGCGACCTGGCCCGAGGTGATGATCGCGGGCACCGCCGCCTACCTGCACCGGCGCACCGGCGCGCGCGACGTGGTGCTCGGCCTGCCGCTGATGGGCCGCCTCGGCACCGCCGCCGCCCGCGTGCCGGGCATGGTCGTCAACGTCGTGCCGCTGCGCCTGGAGGTGCGCCCGGCCACCACCGCCGGGGAGCTGGTCGCCCAGACGGTGCGGGCGCTGCGCGAGGCCCGCAAGCACGGCCGCTACCGGGGCGAGGACCTGCGCCGCGACCTGCGGCTGCTCGGCGAGGACCGGCGGCTGACCGGCCCGCTGATCAACATCAAGCCGTTCACGCCCGCGCTGGACTTCGCCGGGTGCCGCGCGACCACGCACTACCTGTCGGCCGGCCCGGTGGACGACCTGACGATCACCGTGCACGGCGCCGCCCCCGAGACGGGCGTGCTGCCGCTCGAACTGGACGCCAACCCCCGCCTCTATGGCGCCGCCGACCTGGCCGAGCACGCCCGCTCCCTGACCGCCCTGCTGAACGACTTCACCGAGGGCGGCCCTGATCAGCCGATCGGCCGCCTCCAGGTCACCGCGCCCGGCCCGCGCTCGGCCCCGCAGCCCGTCCAGCCGCCCACTCCTCAGAACGACGCCACGCTCGTCGATCTCTTCGAGCGGCGCGCCGCCGAGACGCCCGACGCGGTCGCGGTGACCGGCGCGTTCTCCTACGGCGAGCTGAACGCGGCCGCCAACCGCCTGGCCCATCTGCTGGCCGAACGCGGCGCGGGCCCCGGCACGTTCGTGGCGCTCACCCTGCCCCGGTCGCCCGACCAGGTCACCGCGATCCTGGCGGTCCTCAAGACCGGCGCGGCGTACGTGCCGATCGACCCCGCCTACCCGGCCGAACGCATCGCCGCCACGCTCGACGACGCCCGCCCCGTCCTGACCGTCACCCCCGACACGATCACCGAGGCCGCCGGGCACGATCCGCAGAACCTGGGCCGGGCCCTGTCCCCGGACCTGCCCGCCTACGTGATCTACACCTCCGGCTCGACCGGGAAGCCCAAGGGCGTCGTGGTGCCGCACCGCGCGGTGGTCCGGCTGTTCACCGCCACCGACCACTGGTTCGGGTTCACCCGCGACGACGTGTGGACGCTGTTCCACTCCTACGCCTTCGACTTCTCGGTGTGGGAGTTGTGGGGCGCGCTCCTGCACGGCGGTCGCCTGGTCGTCGTCCCGCACGAGACCAGCCGCTCGCCCGAGGCGTTCCTGCGCCTGCTGGAGGACGAGCGCGTCACCGTCCTCAACCAGACGCCGTCCGCCTTCCACCAGCTCGCCCGCGCCGACGCCGACGACCCCGGCCGCGCCCTGGCGTTGCGGTACGTGGTCTTCGGCGGCGAGGCCCTGGACCTCGGCCGCCTCGCCGACTGGTACCGGCGGCACCCGGCCGACGCCCCGCGTCTGGTCAACATGTACGGCATCACCGAGACGACCGTGCACGTCACCCACCTGGAGGTGGACCCCGCCCGCCTCACCGGGGGCAGCCTCGTCGGCGGCCCCATCCCCGACCTGCGCGTCCACGTCCTGGACGAGGCCCTGACGCCGGTCGCGCCGGGCCGCACCGGCGAGATGTACGTGGCGGGCGCGGGCCTTGCGCACGGCTACCTCAACCGGCCCGGCCTGACCGCCGAGCGGTTCGTGGCCGACCCGTTCGGGCCGCCCGGCTCGCGCATGTACCGCTCCGGCGACCTGGCGCGGATCACCCCCGACGGCCTGCTGGAGTTCGCCGGCCGCGCCGACGACCAGGTGAAGATCCGCGGCTTCCGCATCGAGCCGGGCGAGGTCGAGGCGGCATTGCTGGCCCGTCCCGGCGTCGCGCACGCCGCCGTGGTCGTCCGCGAGGACCGGCCGGGCGACCGCCGCCTCGTCGCCTACGTCGTGCCCGCCCCGGCCGCCGCCCTCGGCGACCTGCGCGCCCAGCTGGCGGACCTGCTGCCCGCGCACATGGTCCCGGCCGCCGTCGTGGAGCTGGCCGCGCTGCCGCTGACCGTCAACGGCAAGCTCGACCGCAAGGCCCTGCCCGCCCCCGACCACGCCGCCGCCGCGACCGGCACCGCCCCGCGCACCGAGCGCGAGGAGGCGCTGTGCGCGCTGTTCGGCGAGGTGCTGGGCGTGCCCGGCGCCGGTGTTGACGACGGCTTCTTCGACCTCGGCGGCGACTCGCTGCTCGCCGCCCGCCTCGTCAGCCGCGTCCGCGCCGTGCTGGGCGTGGAACTCGGCATCCGCACCGTGTTCGAGACGCCCACCGTCGCCGCGATCGCCGCCGCCCTCGGCGACACGGCGACCGGCCGCCCGCCGCTGCGGCCCGAGCCCCGCCCCGAACGTGTGCCGCTGTCGCCCGCCCAGCGCGGATTGTGGTTCCTGCACCAGACCGGCGCGGGCGCCACCTACAACGTCCCGATCGCGCTGCGGCTCACCGGCGAGCTGGACACCGCCGCGCTGGCCGCCGCCCTCGGCGACGTGATGGAGCGCCACGAGATCCTGCGCACCGTCTTCCCCGACGACGACGGCACCCCGTACCAGCAGGTCCTGCCCGCCGCCGCGCCCCTGCTGCACCGCGCCGCGACCGGGGAGGAGTTCGCCGAGGCCGCCCGGCACGTGTTCGACCTGGCCGCCGAGCCCCCGATCCGCGCCGTGCTGCACCAGGCCGCGCCGGACCGTCAGGATCTGCTCCTCCTGCTGCACCACATCGCGGGCGACGAGTGGTCGCAGACCCGCCTGGTCGGCGACCTCGCCGCCGCCTACGCCGCCCGCCGCAACGGCTGCGCCCCCGACTGGGAGCCGCTGCCCGTCCAGTACGCCGACTACACCCTCTGGCAGCGCCGCCTGCCCGTGGACGAGCAGCTCGCCCACTGGGAGAAGGTGCTCGAAGGGCTGCCCGCCGAACTGGACCTGCCCGCCGACCGGCCCCGCCCGGTCGCCGCCGGGCACCGGGGCGAGGTCGTGCCGTTCACGATCGGCCCCGACCTGCACCGCGCGCTGGCGGCGCTGGCCCGCGACGCCCGCGCCAGCCTGTTCATGGCCGTGCAGGCGGGCATCGCCGCGCTGCTGACGCGGCTGGGCGCGGGCACCGACATCCCGGTCGGCACCCCGGCGGCGGGCCGCACCGACGACGCGCTCGACGCGCTGGTCGGCTGCTTCGTCAACCCGCTGGTGCTGCGCACCGACACTTCCGGCGCGCCCGGCTTCGCCGCGCTGCTGGAGCGCGTCCGCGAGACCGACCTCGCCGCCTTCGAGCACCAGGACGTGCCGTTCGAACGCCTGGTGGAGGCGCTGCGCCCGGCGCGCTCGTTGGCGCGCCACCCGCTGTTCCAGGTCATGCTGACCTATTGGAACGACGACCCGGCCACGGCCCCCGTCCTGCCCGGCCTGGACGCCGAGGTGACGATGGTGCCGACCGGCGCGGCCAAGTTCGACCTGGCGTTCCGCCTGGTCGAGCACGCGGGCCGCGACGGCGTCGAAGGGGCCGTGGAGTACAGCGCGGAGATGTTCGACCGCGCCACCGTCGAGGCCCTGGCCGCGCGCCTGGTCCGGCTGCTGGAACAGGCCGTCGCCGACCCGGCCCGGCCGATCACCGAGCTGGACGTGCTGGGCGACGCCGAGCGCGCCACGATCCTGCGGACCTGGAACGACACCGGGCACGACCTCCCGCCCGCGACCCTGCCCACGCTGTTCGAAGCGCAGGTGAAGCGGGACACCGGGGCCGTCGCCGTCGTGACCGACGAGCTGGAGCTGACCTACGCCCAGCTCAACGCCCGCGCCAACCGGCTGGCGCACCACCTGGTCCGCGACCGGGGCGTGCGCCCCGAGGACCTGGTCGGCATCAGCCTGCCGCGCACCGCCGACATGGTGGTGGCCGTCCTGGCGGTGATGAAGGCCGGGGCCGCCTACCTGCCGCTCGACCCCGAGTACCCGGCCGACCGGCTGGCCTACATGCGGACCGACGCCCGCCCCGTCCACGTGATCGACGCCATCGACCACACGGACCTGGCGGGCCTGCCCGACACCGACCCGCCCGGACCGCCGTCGGTGCACCACGCCGCCTACGTCATCTACACCTCCGGCTCCACCGGCCGCCCCAAGGGCGTCGTGGTCACCCACGCGGGCATCGCCGACCTGGTCGCCACCCAGGAGCAGCGGTTCGGCGCGGGCCCTGGCAGCCGCGTGCTGCACTTCGCCTCACTCAGCTTCGACGCCGCGCTCTGGCAGATCTGCATCCCGCTGCTGTCGGGCGGCGCGCTGGTGATCTGCCCCGCCGACAAGCGCGTCCCCGGCGCGCCGCTGGCCGACTTCGCCCGCCGCCACAAGGTGACGATGCTCGGCCTGCCGCCCTCGGTGCTGGCGATGTTCCCGCCCGAGGTCGGCCTGCCCGACGGCGCGACGCTGGCGATCGGCGCGGAGAAGGTGCCGCAGGACCTGGTCGCCCGCTGGGGCCGCCGCCACCGCGTCGTCAACGCCTACGGCCCGACCGAGGCCACCGTCAACGCCACCCTGTGGGACTGCGACCCGGACGCGTCCGGGCCCGTCCCGATCGGCCGCCCCGACCCCGGCACCCGCGCCTACGTGCTGGACGGCGCGCTGCGGCCGGTGCCGCCCGGCGTCGTCGGCGAGCTGTACCTGGCGGGCGACGGCCTGGCGCGCGGCTACCTCGGCCGCCCCGGCCAGACGGCCGAGCGGTTCGTCGCCGACCCCTACGGGCCGCCCGGCGACCGCATGTACCGCACCGGCGACCTGGCCCGCTGGAGCCGCGACGGGGTGCTGCACTTCGCCGGGCGCGCCGACGACCAGGTCAAGGTGCGCGGCTTCCGTATCGAGCTGGGCGAGATCGAGTCGGCGCTCGCCCGGCAGGACGGCGTCGCGCAGGCCGCGGTGATCGTCCGGGAGGATCAGCCACCCGAGCGGCGAGTGGCGGAGCGAGGAACGAGTGAGCAAGCGAGCGCGACCATGGGCGCTGTCGCGCGCCTGGTCGCCTACGTCGTGCCCGAGAAGGAGATCGACGAACGCGCCCTGCGCGCCGCGCTGGCCGCCGAACTGCCCGACTACATGGTGCCGTCGGCGTTCGTGACGCTGGCCGCGCTGCCGCTGACCCCCAGCGAGAAGCTCGACCGCAAGGCGCTGCCCGCGCCCGACCTCACCGCCGGGACCTCCGGGCGCGGCCCGCGCACCCGGCAGGAGGAGATGCTCTGCGAGCTGTACGCCGAGGTGCTCGGCGTGCCGCGCGTCAGCATCGACGACTCCTTCTTCGACCTCGGCGGCCACTCGTTGCTGGCCGCGCGCCTCATCGGCCGCATCCAGACCGAGTTCGGCGTCGAGCTGAACGTCGGCAACATCTTCGCCGCGCCCACCCCCGCCGAGCTGGCCGACCGGCTGGAGAGCGGCGGCGACGGCGACGCGCTGGAGATCCTGCTGCCGTTCCGCACCTCCGGCGAGGGCACCCCGCTGTTCTGCTTCCACCCGGCCGGGGGCATCGCCTGGTGCTTCTCCGGGCTGATGAAGCACGTCCACGACCGTCCGATCTACGGCGTGCAGGCCCGCAACCTGGCGCGGCGCATCCACCCGGCCGACACGCTGGCCGAGATGGCCGCCGAGTACATCGCCGAGATGCGCAAGGCCCGCCCGCACGGTCCCTACGCGCTGCTGGGCTGGTCGTTCGGCGGCGTCATCGCCCACCACGTCGCCGTCGCCCTGCGCGAGCAGGGCGAGGAGGTCGACCTGCTGGTGATGCTCGACTCCTACCCGAGCGGGGTGTGGGACAAGCTGCCCAGCGAGGAGGACGCGCTGCGCGCCCTGCTCTACATGGTCGGCCACGACATGTCGGCCGAGCGCGGGCCGCTCGGCCGCGAGCGCGTGATGGAGATCCTCAAGGCCGAGGGCAGCGCGCTGGCCAACCTGAAGGACTTCACCCCCGCCGCGATGATCGACAACTTCGCGGTCAGCGCCCGGCTGGAGAAGGACGCCGCGTTCGGCCGCTTCGACGGCGACCTGCTGTTCTTCACCGCCGCGCTCAACCCCGCCGAACTCGGCAAGGGCAAGGCGTCGCCGACCTACCACCTGTGGGAGCCCCACGTCGGCGGCGAGCTCGTCAACCACGACGTGCAGTGCGAGCACAAGGACATGACCCAGCCCGCCGAGATCGCCGAGATCGGGGCCGTCGTGGACGCGCGCCTGCGCAGGACGGACCGGTGAGCGCCCCGCGCGGCCGCGCCGTGGTGTGCGTGGTCTACGTGACCGTGCTGTTCATGGTCGGCATGGACACCACGATCGTGAACCTCGCGCTGCCCGCGATCGCCCGCGAGTTCCGCGTCGAGCCCGCCGCGACCGGCGCGGTGGACGTGGCCTACCTGGTCAGCGTCGCGGTGTGCATCCCGCTGTCGGGCTGGCTGAGCGACCGGTTCGGCGCCAAGCGCGTCTTCCTGGTCGCGCTCACCGCGTTCACCGCCGCGTCGGTGTTGTGCGGGATCGCGGGCAGCCTGCACGTCCTGATCGCCTCGCGCGTGCTCCAGGGCGTGTCCGGCGGGCTGCTGACCCCGGTCGGCCTCACCCTGCTGTACCTGGCCTACCCGCCCGAGGAGCGCATCCGGCTGGCCAAGGCCATCGTGCTGCCCGGCGCGCTGGCCCCCACGGTCGGGCCGGTCGTGGGCGGGTTCCTGGTGGAGCACCTGTCGTGGCGCTGGGGCTTCATGGTCAACGTCCCGGTCGGCGTGCTCGCGCTGGTCATCGGCGCGATCGCGCTCGGCGGGCAGGCCGAGCGGCGGACCCGCCGCTTCGACGTGCCGGGCTTCCTGCTGATCACGCCCGGCGCGGGCCTGGTGATGTTCGCCCTGAACGCCGGGGCCACCGGCGGCTGGGGCCCGCTCCCGATCGGCCTCGGCGTGCTCGGCGTCGCGTTGGTCGCCGCGTTCGTGCGCGTCGAGCGCCGCGCCGAAGAGCCCCTGGTGGATCTCGGCGTGTTCGGCGACGCGGCGTTCCGCGCCGCCGGGACCGCGATGGTGTTCCTGGTGGCCGGGTTCATGGCCGCCGGATACGCCTTCAGCCTGCTGTACCAGCAGGGCCTCGGCGCGTCGCCGTCGGAGGCGGGGATCGCGATGTTCCCCAAGGCGGTGGGCCTGATGTGCGCCTCGCAGGTCGCCGGGAAGCTCCAGGACCGGTTCGGCGCGGGCCGCGTGGTCACCTTCTGCATGCTGGGCGCGGCCGCGACGATCGCCGCCACCGACCTGATCACCGCCGGGACGCCGCTGGCCGCCGTCGGCGTCCTGCACCTGGTGATGGGCTTCTGCGTCGGCCAGTCGTCCATCCAGCTCCAGATCACCGCGTTCGCGACCATCGGCAAGGCGGCCACCGCCGCCGCCTCCACCGTCTACAACGCCCAGCGCCTGATGGCCTCGGCGCTCGGGGTCTCCCTGGCCGCCGGGGTCCTGGCCGCCGGGCAGTCCGCCGGCGGGCTCGTCCCGTACCACGCCGCGATGCTCGTGGCGGCCGGCTGCGCCGTCGTCGCGGCCGCCTTCGCCTACCGGCTCACCAAGGTCGGACCGCCCGCCGCCACGGCGGCCGACGCGGTCCCCGCCAAGCAGTCCTGACATCCCCCCAACAAGGAGGCGTTCCATTGTCCGCGCAGAACCAGGCCCCTGTCCGCATGCCCGGATTGCGGGTCCTGACCGTCCTGCGGACCGCGCAGGTGACCCCGCGGATGCGGCGCATCACGCTGGGCGGCGACGAGATCGCCGGATTCGGCACCGGACCCAACATCAAGGTGCTGATCCCGCCTCCCGGCGACCCCGACCCGCAGTGGCCGACCGTCGGGCCGGACGGCCGTAAGGTGTGGCCGCCGGAGGACCGCCGCCCGGCCATCCGCACCTACACCGCGCGCCGCTACGACGAGGCCGCCGGTGAACTGGACGTGGACTTCGTGCTGCACGGCGACCATGGCGTCGCCTCGCGCTGGGCGGCGCAGGCCAGGCCGGGCGACGTGCTCGGGATCGCCGGTCCCGGCGGCCGCGTGCACGCCGACGCCGACTGGTACGCCGTCGCGGGCGACCACACCGCGCTGCCCGCCATCGGGAAGATCGTCGAGGAGCTGCCCGAGCACGCGCGCGGCCACGTCCTGGTGGAGATCCCCGACGCCGGGGAGATCCAGGATCTCAAGCCGCCGCCCGGCGTCGAGCTGCGCTGGATCATGCGCGACGGCGCCGAGGCCGGGACCACCACCCTGCTGGCGGACGCCGTCCGCGAGCTGCCCTGGCCCACCGACCTGCCCGGCGACCGGATCTTCGCGTGGGTGGCGGGGGAGTCCTCGGCCGTCCGCGCCATCCGCACCCACGTGCGCGACGAGCGCGGCCTCAACCGCCGCCGCTACCTCGCCATCGGCTACTGGAAGCACGGCATGAACGAGACCTCCTACCACGACGAGCACGACAACGACCGGGACGAGGACTACTACAAGGCCGGCCAGGAAGAGCAGGCCGAGCGCACCACGGCCGCCTCCTGAACCCGCCGGCCCCGCCCCCCGCACCCCCCGAAAGCGAAGGAGTCTCCGTGTCCCAGCCGGGAGACCGCACCTACGACCTCGTCGGCGTGGGCTTCGGTCCCGCCAACCTCGCCCTGGCCATCGCCATCGAGGAGCACAACGCCCAGGCCGCGCCCGAGGCGCGCATCGACGCCCTGTTCGTGGAGCGCCAGCCGCGCTTCGGATGGCACCGCGGCATGCTCATCGACGGCGCGACCATGCAGGTGTCCTTCCTGAAGGACCTGGTCACGATGCGGAACCCGACCAGCGACTTCTCGTTCCTCAGCTACCTGCAGGACCGGGACCGGCTGGTCGACTTCATCAACCACAAGACCTTCTTCCCGACCCGCACCGAGTTCCACGACTACTTCTCCTGGGCCGCCGACCGGGTGTCCCACCTGGTCGCCTACGACGGCGAGGCCGTCGCGGTCCAGCCGGTCGCGGGCGACGGCGGGCGGGTCGCCGAGGTGGAGCTGGTCCTGCGCGACGGCCGCGCGCTGCGCGCCCGCAACCTAGTGATCACCGGCGGGCTCCAGCCGTGCATGCCCGAGGGCGTGCGGCAGTCCGAGCGCGTCTGGCACAACCAGGGCTTCCTGACGCGGCTGGCCGAGTACACCGGGCCCGCGCCGAAGCGGTGGACGGTGGTGGGCGCGGGCCAGAGCGCCGCCGAGGTCACCGAGTACCTGCACCGCACCTACCCCGACGCCGAGATCTGCTCGGTGTTCACCCGCTACGGCTACAGCCCCGCCGACGACAGCCCGTTCGCCAACCGCATCTTCGACCCCGAGGCGGTGGACCTGTTCCACGGCGCGCCCGAGACGGTGAAGCGGCGGCTGTTCGACTACCACCGGGGCACCAACTACTCGGTGGTGGACATGGACCTCATCGAGGAGCTGTACCGCCGCGTCTACCAGGAGAAGGTCGCGGGCGTCGAGCGCCTCAAGATGCTCAACGCCCGCGAGGTGCTGGACGTGCGCGAGGTCCCCGGCGGGGCCCGCACCACCTACGAGTTCCTGCCGACCGGTGAACGGGTCGTGCTCGACTCCGACATCGTGGTGTGCGCCACCGGGTACCGGCCCTTCGACGCGCTCGGGCTGCTCGGCCCGGCCGCCGAGTTGTGCCTGCGCGACGAGATGGGCCGCGTGCAGGTGAAGCGTGACTACCGCGTCGCCACCGACCCGGCGCTCACCGCCGGGATCTACCTCCAGGGCGGCACCGAGCACACGCACGGCATCACCTCGTCGCTGCTGTCCAACGCGGCCGTCCGCGCGGGCGAGATCCTGGGATCGCTGCTGGCCGGACGCGTCCCCGCCACGGAGGCGCTGCCCGTCCACTAGACGAGCCGCACCTTCACCCCCGCCGCCCGGAGCTCCTTGACCGCTCCGGGCGGCGCGGTCGTATCGGTCACCCTCTGTTCGCCTGTCGTTGGCCGCACATGGCCAGCGGGCTCGTCGGCGCCTCCTGACCAGGGGACGCTGGGCGTGGTTGTCAGACGGTTCACAAACCCCGCCGCCGATTGTTGTCCGGCGCGCATGGCCGCGGGCGGGGTCCGTCACCGAGAGTCCGGGGGTCGTCCTCGACGTCGAGGTGAAGGTGGCCGATGGATTCCGATTTCGATGTGATCGTGGTGGGCTCCGGATTCGGCGGCAGCGTCACCGCGCTGCGCCTGGCCGAGAAGGGCTACCGGGTGGCGGTGCTGGAGGCGGGCCGCCGGTTCGAGGACGCGGACCTGCCCAAGACCTCCTGGCGGTTGCGCCGCTACGTCTGGGCGCCGCGGCTCGGGCTGCGCGGCATCCAGCGGATCCATCTGGTGCGCGGTGAGGCGGGCGTGCTGGTGCTGGCCGGGGCCGGGGTCGGCGGTGGTTCGCTGGTGTACGCCAACACTCTGTACGTGCCGCCGCGCCCGTTCTTCACCGACCGGCAGTGGGGCCACATCACCGACTGGCAGGACGAGCTGAGGCCGTTCTACGACCAGGCCGAGCGGATGCTCGGCGTGACGGTGAACCCGATCGTCACGCCCGCCGACGAGGCCATGAAGAAGGTCGCCGAGCGCATGGGCGTCGGCGACACCTTCCACGCGACGCCCGTCGGGGTGTTCTTCGGCGACGGCGCCCCCGGCGCGCCGAGCCCCGACCCCTACTTCGGCGGCGCGGGCCCGAGCCGCAACGCCTGCACCGCGTGCGGGTCCTGCATGGTCGGCTGCAAGTCCAACGCCAAGAACACCCTCACCAAGAACTACCTCTACCTGGCCGAGCAGGCGGGCGTCACGGTCATCCCCGACACCACCGTCACCGCCGTCGCGCCGCGCGCGGGCGGCGGCTACGAGATCACCGCCGTCCGGGCCGGGGCGCTGCCCGGACGCCGCCGCCGGACCCTGACCGCCGGACAGGTCGTGCTGGCCGCCGGGACCTACGGCACCCAGCGCCTGCTGCACCGCATGCGCGCCACCGGCCGGCTGCCGGGGTTGTCGCCCCGGCTGGGCGAGCTGACCCGCACCAACTCCGAGGCGCTGCTGGGCGTGGAGCGCATGACCGGCTGGCACCGCAAGGGCGACGTGGACCACGGCACCGGCCTGGCCATCACCTCCTCCTTCCACCCCGACGAGCGCACCCACATCGAGCCCACCCGCTACGGCGCGGGCAACAACGCCATGGGCCTGATCCGCACGCTGCTCATCGACGGCGGCGGCAGGCCGCGCTGGCTGAAGTTCCTCGGCGCGGCGGCCCGGCAGCCCGGCACCATCCTGCGCGGGTTGTCGCTGAGGGACTGGGCCAAGCGCACCGTCATCGCGCTGGTCATGCAGACCTCCGACAACTCCGTCACCGTGACGGAGCGGCGGGGCCTGTTCGGGGGCCGCCGCCTGACCGCCGGGCACGGCGTCGGCGAGCCCAACCCGACGTGGATCCCGATCGCGCACGACGCGACCCGGATGCTCGCCGAGGAACTGGACGCCACACCGGGCGGCACCTGGTTCGACCTGTTCGACATCCCGACCACCGCGCACTTCATCGGCGGCTGCGTCATCGGCGACTCGCCGGAGAACGGCGTCATCGACCCCTACCACCGCGTGTACGGGCACCCGGGCCTACACGTGGTGGACGGCTCGGCGATCTCGGCCAACCTCGGCGTGAACCCGTCGCTGACCATCACCGCGCAGGCCGAGCGCGCCATGGCGTTCTGGCCCAACCGGGGCGAGGAGGATCCGCGCCCCGGACCCGGCAAGCCCTACGAGCGGCTCGTCCCCGTCGCGCCGCGCCGCCCCGCCGTGCCCGCGCACGCGCCCGCCGCGCTGCGGGTGGTGAAGGCGGAGGGCGCGTGACCGGCCACCCTCACAGCAGGGCGATGACGGCGGCGAACTCCTCCATCAGGTGGTCGGGGACCAGGTAGTAGGAGAAGCCGTAGCGGTCGCGGCGTTCGACGATCTGACCGGCGATGTGCTCGGGCGGGCCCACGAACTGCGACGGCATCTCCAGCACCAGGTCGGTGGAGGAGGTGCCCCAGCCACGCGTCACCGCCACCTTGGCGGCCGTCGAGCGCGGGTCGGCGCCGAAGACGGGGGTGACCAGCATGCTCAGCTCCACCGCACGGCCGTCGGCGGCCTCCCGCACCCGCTCCACCTTGCGGGCGATGGTGCCGGGCAGCCGCTCGGTGATCTCCTCGGAGATCCTCCCCTCGGGCAGGGCGCGCGGCAGGACGCCGACGATGTCGGCGCAGCGGCCCGCCAGGGCCAGCATCCGGGGGCTGCCCGCGCCGACCAGCAGCGGCGGACGCCGCTCCGGGACCGGGAACACCGCCAGGTCGCGGACCGCGTAGTGCTCGCCGGTGAAGGTGACCTTCTCGCCGTCCAGCAGGCCGCGCAGCAGGCGCAGCGACTCGGCGAGCCGGTCCACGCGCACGCCCGCCGGGTCGAACGCCAGCCCTCCGCGCTCGTACTCGTCGCGCAGCCAGCCCGCGCCGACGCCCAGCTCGAACCGGCCGCCCGACGCCTGGTCCAGTGTGGCGGCCTCCTTCGCCAGCAGCACCGGGTGCCGGTAGTCGTTGGCGAGCACCAGCGTGCCCAGACGCAACGTCCGGGTGGCGCAGGCGGCGGCGGTGAGGGCGATCAGGGGAGCGGGCTGGTCGCCGAAGGGCTCGGCCACGAAGTGGTCGCGCAACGTCAGGGTGGCGTAGCCGAGTTCCTCGGCGCGGCGGGCGGTCCTGACCAGGTCTTCGACGGTCCGGGCGGATTCGGCGACGACACCGAAACGCAGCGGCGGGATGGCGTTCATGCCTTCATGCTGCGGGGCGGGGGACCAGCCGTGCTGGCAGGAATCCGACGTCAGGTTGCCAGGACCAGGCTGCTCAGGGCGTGCCGTTCAGGGCGAGCAGGCCGTCCGCGAGGCCGCCGCGCCAGCAGGCCAGGTCGTGGCCCCCGGTGTACTCGGTGAGCACGGCCTCGTAGTCGCGCTCGCGCAGCGTCCGGTGGAAGCGGTGGACGGCGGGCCGCAGCCGCCACTCGTTGCGCCCCACCTCCAGACGGAAGCGCAGCGGATGGCGGGGAGCGGTCGCGTACGCGCGGGTCAGCGCCTCGTCGTCCAGCCAGAACGCGCCCGACTGGGCCAGCACCTTGCCGAACCGGCCGGGGGAGCGCAGCGCGGCGGCCGCCGCCGCCAGGCCGCCCAGGCTCTGGCCCGCGATCGTGGTGCGGGCGGGGTCGGCGGTCACCGGCCAGCGCTCGGCGGCCCACGCGGGCAGCTCGTCGGCCAGGAACTCCAGGAACGGTTCGCTGCCGCCCAGCTCCCGGTTGCGCGTGGCGTAGTCGCCGGAGACCGGCATCACCGCCACCAGCGGCGCGATGCGGCCCTCAGCGATGAGGTTGTCCAGGGTGGGCGCGATGGGCACCGGCCCCGACCACAGATCACCGTCCAGCAGCACCAGCAGGTCGGGCGACTCCACGGGCACGGCGGGGGTGTAGACGTGCACGGCACGGTCCTCGCCGAGGGCCGCGCTCGACACCAGATGCTCGGTGACCGTCCCGGCCGGGACGCCCGGACGGGGCCGCGCCCACGGCTGCGGCGGCGCGTCCGGCAGTTCCAGCACCGAGGTGGTGATGCCGGGGAACCAG
Source organism: Actinomadura hibisca NBRC 15177 (assembly GCF_001552635.1). Taxonomy (GTDB): domain Bacteria; phylum Actinomycetota; class Actinomycetes; order Streptosporangiales; family Streptosporangiaceae; genus Spirillospora; species Spirillospora hibisca. The sequence goes on from NZ_BCRO01000083.1 coordinate 17,641, forward strand.
GACGGCAGCGTCTCGGGATTCAGCGGGTCGGGTACGGCGGTGCGTCGCACGGCCCCCCACTCCTCGGGGGTGGCGGCCTCGAACGCCTCCTCCGACACGTGGAACTGGTAGGTCGCGCGCAGGTCCGACCGGAACCGGAAGGTGCGGTGCCACAGGTCGCTGCCCGGGATGCGTTCCATCAGCGCGGGGCGCAGATCGCCGAGCATCCCCTCCGCGAGGGTGTTGATCATCACCAGGACCTGGCGGGCCGGGCCGCGCCACAGGAACGTGACGGCGTGGTGGCCGTCGCCGAGGTCGGTGACCAGGGGACCGGAGGCGGGTTCGGCGGGCAGCGGCGGGCTCGGCAGCACGGCGGGGGGCTCGAACCGGTCGATCTGCGCGGCGGCGGGACCCATCATGGGGTCTTGGCCGCCGCGACGGCCTGCACGGCGTCGGCGGGCGCGGTATCGGCCTGTGCGGTATCGGAGCCGTCGCCACCGGTGGCGGTCGGCACCACCACGGGCGCGCCGTCGCCGGGGGCGCTCAGCACGTCGGCGTCGATGTCGTACAGGGTGCGGATCAGCGCGGAGTCCACGATCTCCTTGGGGGAGCCGCACGCGATGACCTTCCCCGCCCGCATCGCCACCAGCACGTCGGCGTAGCGGGCGGCCGAGGCGATGTCGTGCAGCACCATCACGATGGTGCGGCCGTCGCGCGCCACGGTGCGCACCAGGTCCAGCACCTCCACCGAGTGCCCGAGGTCCAGCGCGCTGGTCGGCTCGTCCAGCAGCGTCACCGGCGTCTGCTGCGCCAGCGTCATCGCGAGCCAGGCGCGCTGCCGCTGCCCGCCCGAGAGTTGGTCCACGCGCCGGTCGGCGAGGTCGGTGACGCCGGTGGCGGTCATGGCCTCGGCCACGATCCGCTCGTCCTCGCGCGACCACTGCCGGAACAGGCCCTGGTGCGGGTGGCGGCCGTAGGCGACCAGGCCCGCGACCGTGATGCCCTCCGGCGCGACCGGCGCCTGCGGCAGCAGCGTGACGTGGTGGGCGGCCTGCCGGGGCCGCATCGCCCACACGTCGTGGCCGCCCACCGTGATCCGGCCGTCCAGGGGCCGGTGCACGCGGGCCATGGCGCGCAGCAGCGTGGACTTGCCGCACCCGTTGGGGCCGACGATCGCGACCACGCGCCCGGTCGGCACCGTCAGGTCGACGCCGTCCACGGCCACCAGGCCGGGATAGCCCGCCCGGACCCCCTCGACCACCAGTTCCACGTTCAGTCCCTTCTCGTCGGGTCGAAAGCCCGGGGTCAGGCGCGCTGCTCGCGCAGCAGCACGTACAGCAGGAACGGCCCGGCGACCATCCCGGCGATCGCGCCGACCGGGATCTCGGAGTCGGCCATGACGACGCGGCCGACGGTGTCGGCGAGCGCCACGACCATGCCGCCGATCAGCGCCGAGGCCAGCAGCGGCACCCGCGCCGGGCCGGTGATCCAGGACGCCACCACCGGCGCGGTGAGCGCGATGAACCCGATTGGCCCGCCGACGCCGACCGCGAGCCCCGCCAGGGCCGTCGCGGTGACCAGCGCCAGCAGCCGGGCGCGCCGCACGTCGGTGCCGAGGACCGCCACCACGTCCTCGCCGAAGCGCAGCAGCCGCAACCGCCGCCCGGCCAGCAGCGCGGCGGGCAGCAGCACCGCGAGCCCGATGCCGAGCGCGACGATGGAGGAGTAGCCGCGGCCGTTCAGGCTGCCCACGCTCCAGGTGTAGACCGCCATCGCCATGTTGAGGTCCTTCTTGGCGAGGATCAGCTCCACCAGCGAGCGCAGGATCGCCGCCGTCGCGATGCCGACCACCAGCACCCGGTAGCCCTGCGCGCCCGCGCCCCCGGCGACCACCAGGATCGCGACGGCGGCCAGCAGCCCGCCGAGCGGTCCCGACCACCACTGGCCGAAGGTGGCGGTGGAGGAGCCGATCAGGGTGAGCAGGATCGCCAGCGTCGCGCCCTCGTTGACGCCCAGGAAGTCGGGGGTGGCGAGCCGGTTGCGCGCCATCGTCTGCGTCAGGCACCCGGCCACGGCCAGCGCCGCGCCGACCAGCGCCCCCGCCACGATGCGGGGCAGGCTGAACTCCTGCACCATCAGCACCGCCGCGCGGGTGCCGTGCCCGAACAGCGCGTTCAGCGACTGCGCGGGCGTCAGCACCGACGAGCCGAGGACCACGCACCCGCCCAGCACCACCACCGCCAGCGCGGCCAGGCCGAGCAGCGCGGCCAGCCCGCGCACCGGCACCAGCACCGACAGGCCGCCGAACCGCAGGGCCCGGCTGTCGTCGGGAGCGGTGCGCGGCCGGTCGGGGCGCGCCTTGACGCGGCGGCCCGACCCGGACTCGCCGAGCCCGGCGGGCGTGCCGAGCAGCAGCACGTTCCGGGAGCGCACCATCAGGATCAGCAGCGGCCCGCCGATCAGCGCCAGCACCAGCGCCACCGACGTCTCGAACGGCTTGATCACCACCCGCGCCAGCACGTCGGCGGTCAGCAGCACCGCCGCGCCCACCAGCGCGGCGATGGCGAGCTGCGCGCCGGTGCGCGGCCCGGCCAGGCGGCGCGCGGCGTACCCGGCGACCAGGCCGAGGAAGGTCAGCGGCCCGGCCAGCGCGACCGAGCCCGCCGCCAGCAGCGTCACCGCCACCGCGACCAGCACGCGGGTGACCGGCGGCCGGTGGCCGAGCGCGCGGGCGGCGTCGTCGCCGAGCGCCAGCGCCGACAGCGGCCGCACGGCGGGCAGCGCCATCAGCGCGCCGACCGCCAGCACCGGCAGGACGCCCAGCAGGTTGTTGGAGGTGACCCCGGCCAGCGAGCCCAGCACCCAGAAGCGGTAGTCGTCGTAGGTCCGGCCCGAGCCCAGCACGATGAAGTTGATGAGGCCGGTGAAGGTGAAGGTCAGGGCAGCGCCCGCCAGCACCAGGCGCAGCGGGGACGCGCCCGCGCGCCCGGCCCCGGCGAGCAGCAGCACCAGCAGGCTCGCGATCATCGCGCCGCCCAGCGCCCAGGGGACGTAGCCGAACCCCGAGCCGATCCCGAAGTAGGAGATGCCGACCACCACGCCCAGCGCCGCGCCGCCGTTGACGCCGAGCAGCCCGGTCTCGGCGAGCGGGTTGCGGGTGGCGGCCTGGAGCAGCGCGCCCGCCAGGCCCAGCGCCATGCCGAGCGCGACGCCCGCGAGCGTGCGCGGGACGCGCAGGGTGGCGACGACGGTGTGCAGTTGCTCGTCGGCGCGGGCTCCGGGGCGGTCCAGCAGGAAGTCCAGGACGCGGCCGGGCCGGGTGTCGCCGGCCCCGACGAACAGCGAGGTCACGGCGAGCACGGCGACCAGCGCGGCGAGGCCCGCCAGCAGGGCGGGGAGGGGGAGCGCGCTTCCCGCGCGCCCGCGCCGGGGGGCCGGGGACGGGGATCGGGGGGTCGCCCGCGGCTCGGCGGAGACGGCGGACGGTGTTGACATGAGGAAAGGCTAACCTAACTCTGACCTCGGGCCCAGTGATCACGATCACCCGGGCCGGGGGCTTGACGCCTCCGGCATGATTCGGGAATTTAGGTTAGGCATTCCTAACTTAGGTTCGCCTTAGTCGTCGTACCGGAAGGAGCGGGTGAGCAGCCGCATGAACGCCACCGGCAGCGAGGCGGGCAACGGGACCGACGATAGGACGGGCGACAGGACGGGCGGCAGCACGGGCACGGCCCTGGTGACCGGGGCCGGAGGCGGCATCGGCGCCGCCGTCGCCCGCGCGCTGTCCGAGGCGGGCGCGGCCGTCGCCGTCGTGGACCGCGACGCTGCCGCGGCCGAGGCCACCGCCGCTGACCTGCCCGGCCCCGCGCTCGCCCTGCCCGCCGACGTCACCGACGCCGCCGCCGTCGAACGGGCCGTCGAGCGCGCCGAAGACGAGCTCGGCCCCCTCGGCGTCCTGGTGAACGTCGCCGGGATCCTGCGGCCCGGCCCCGCGCTGGAGCTGACCGAGCAGGACTGGGCGGCGACGCTGGCGGTCAACGCCACCGGCGTCTTCCACGTCTCGCGGGCGGTGGCGCGCCGCATGGTGCCGCGCCGCCGGGGCGCCATCGTCACCGTCGCCTCCAACGCCGCGCGCGTGCCGCGCACCCACCTCGCCGCCTACGCCGCGTCCAAGGCCGCCGCCGTCCAGTTCACCAAGTGCCTGGGGCTGGAGCTGGCCGAGCACGGCATCCGCTGCAACGTGGTGTCGCCCGGCTCCACCGACACCGCCATGCAGCGCGACCTGTGGCCCGACCCCGACGAGGGCCTCCGCTCGGCGCTGGCCGGTGACCCCGCCGCCTACCGCACCGGCATCCCGCTCGGCCGCATCGCCGCGCCCGAGGACGTGGCGCGCGCGGTGCGCTTCCTGGCGTCCGACGAAGCCCGCCACATCACCCTGCACGACCTCTACGTCGACGGCGGCGCCTCCCTGCGCGGCTGACCCCGGCGCCGCCCCTTCCCCCGCTCCCGACCGAAAGGGTTGACCGTTGACCTCCGCACCCGTCGCCGGTGCCGACACCGGACCGGCCGGGCTGCTGGCCGACCACCGGCCGGGCTCCTCGTTCTTCTTCTCCTCTCCCGACCGCACCCTGCTCGCCGACGGGACGCACGACGAGATCTCCCTCGCGGACGCCCTCGCCCGCCGCCCCGGCCTGGTGGTGGGCGCGCTGCCGTTCCGTCCCGACGCCGCCGAACGCCTCGCGGTGCCCGCCGCCGCGCGCTGGGCCGGCCCCGCCCGCTTCGGCCACAAGCGGCCCGCCGCCTCCACGGCCCGCCCCGAGATCCGCCCCGTCCCCGCGCCCGGCGACTACGAGAGAGCGGTGGAGAAGGCGCTGGCCCGCCTCACCGAGAGCGGCCTGGAGAAGGTCGTCCTCGCCCGCACCCTGCACCTGACCGCGTCCGAACGTGTGGACGCCGCCCGCCTGCTGCGCAACCTCGCCGCCGGAGACCCGCACGGCCACGTGTTCGCCACTCCCGTCCCGGCCGGGACGTTGCTGGGCGCCAGCCCCGAGCTGCTGGTCTCCCGCTACGGCCGCGCCGTCGCCTCGCACCCGCTCGCCGGGTCGGCGGCCCGCAGCGCCGACCCCGACGAGGACCGGCGGCGCGCCGCCGCGCTGCTGGAGTCGGGCAAGGACCTGCGCGAGCACGCCTTCGTCGTGGACGCCGTCGCCGAGGCGCTGCGCCCGTTCTGCGACCGCCTCGACGTGCCCGAGCAGCCGTCGCTGGTGCGCACCGCCACCATGTGGCACCTCGGCACCCGCGTCACCGGGCGGCTCGCCGACCCCGCCGTCTCGGCGCTCACGCTGGCGACCGCCCTGCACCCGACCCCGGCGGTGTGCGGGACGCCCGCCGCCACCGCTCGCGACCTCATCGCGGAGCTGGAGCCGTTCGACCGCGGCTTCTACGGCGGCGCGGTCGGCTGGTGCGACGCCGACGGCGACGGCGAGTGGGCCGTCGCGATCCGCTGCGCCGAGGTCGGCGAACGTTCGTTGCGCCTGTTCGCCGGAGCCGGGATCGTCCCCGGCTCGCAGCCCGCCGACGAGCTGGCCGAGACCACCGCCAAGTTCCGCACGCTGCTGAGGGCCCTGGGCCTGGACGAGGAGGACCGCTGATGCTGCCCGGAGCCGTTCCCTGGCCTGAGGAGTTCGCCGCCCGCTACCGCGAGGCGGGCTACTGGCGCGGGCAGACCTTCGGCCGACTTCTCCGCGAGGCCGCCGCCGAGCACGGCGAGCGCGAGGCCGTCATCGGCGTCGGAGCCGACGGACCGGTCCGCTGGACCTACGCCGAGCTGGACCGCCGCGCCGACCGCCTCGCCGCCGGACTCCACCGGCTCGGGCTGCGCCCCCGCGACCGCGTCGTGGTGCAACTGCCCAACGTCCCGGAGTTCTTCGAGCTCTGCTTCGCGCTGTTCCGGATCGGCGCGATCCCCATCTTCGCGCTGCCCGCGCACCGCGCCGCCGAGATCGGCTACTTCCTGGAGCACGCCGAGGCCGCCGCCTACGTCATCCCCGACCGGTGCGCCGGATTCGACCACCGCGAGCTGGCCCGCGAGGTGAAGGCCGAGCGCGTGATCGTGGTGGGGGACGCCGCCGAGTTCACCGCGCTCGACGCGCTGCCCCGCGACCCGGTCGAGCTGCCCGAGCCCGACCCGTCCGACGTCGCGCTGATGCAGCTGTCGGGCGGCACCACCGGCACGCCCAAGCTGATCCCGCGCACCCACGACGACTACGTCTACTCCTTCCGCGCCAGCGCCGAGATCTGCGGCCTCACGCCCGAGAGCGTCTACCTGTGCGTGCTGCCGGTCGCGCACAACTTCCCGATGAGCTCGCCCGGCGTGTTCGGCGCGCTCACCGCCGGGGCCAAGGTCGTGCTCGCGCCGCTGCCGAGCCCCGACGAGACCTTCCCGCTCATCGAGCGCGAGCGCGTCACCATCACCGGCATGGTCCCGCCGCTGGCGCTGGTGTGGCTGGAGGCCGCCCCCGCGACCCGCTACGACCTGTCCAGCCTGGAAGTGCTCCAGGTCGGCGGCGCCAAGTTCGGCGCCGAGGCCGCCGCCCGCGTCCGGCCCGTGCTCGGCTGCGACGTGCAGCAGGTGTTCGGGATGGCCGAGGGGCTGGTCAACTACACCCGCCTGGACGACCCCGAGCAGGTCCGCGTCACCACCCAGGGCCGCCCCATCTCCCCGCACGACGAGGTCCTGGTCGTCGACGACCAGGACCGGCCCGTCCCGCCGGGGGAGGCCGGGCACCTGCTCACCCGCGGCCCCTACACGATCCGCGGCTACTACCGCGCCGAGGCGCACAACGCCGCCGCCTTCACCGCCGACGGCTTCTACCGCACCGGCGACGTCGTCCGCCGCACCCCCGACGGCCACCTGGTGGTGGAGGGCCGCGCCAAGGACCAGATCAACCGCGGCGGCGAGAAGATCGCCGCCGAGGAGGTCGAGAACCACCTGCTCGCCCACGAGGCCGTGCTCGACGCCGCCGTGGTCGCCGTCCCCGACGCGCTGCTCGGCGAGCGCACCTGCGCGTTCGTGATCCCGCGCGGCGCGGCCCCGCGCGCGGTGGCGCTGAAGGGCTTCCTGCGCGGCCGCGGCATCGCCGCCTACAAGATCCCCGACCGGATCGTGTTCGTCGAGGAGTTCCCGCACACCGGCGTCGGCAAGGTGAGCCGCCGCGAGCTGCGCGCCGCCCTGACCGAACGCCTCGCCCGCGACGCCGCGGCCCCCGACGCCGCCTCCGAGAACCGTGACCCCCTGCCCGGCCAGCCCACCCCCCGCTGACAGGAGTCCCCATGCCCCTCCCCGCCATCGCCGCCTACCCGATGCCCGCCGCGGACGAGCTGCCCGAGCCGCGCGTGGACTGGCGGCCCGACCCCCGCCGCGCCGTCCTGCTGATCCACGACATGCAGAACTACTTCCTGGACGCCTTCGCCGGGGACCCGCTGCCGACCCTGCTCGACAACATCGCCCGGCTGCGCGCCGCCGCCCGCCGCGCCGGGGTCCCGGTCGTCTACTCCGCGCAGCCCGGCGCGCAGACCAAGGAGCAGCGCGGCCTGCTGTCGGACTTCTGGGGCGACGGCATCGGCGCGGCCCCCCGCGAGCGGCAGATCGTGGACGCCCTCGCGCCCGCCGACGACGACGTCGTGCTCACCAAGTGGCGCTACAGCGCCTTCGTGCGCACCGACCTGGCCGACCGCCTCCTCCCGGCGGGCCGCGACCAGCTCCTGCTCACCGGCGTCTACGCCCACATCGGCGTGCAGGCCACCGCCGTGGAGGCGTTCAGCCGCGACGTGCGGCCGTTCCTGGTCGCCGACGCGGTCGCCGACTTCTCCGCCGAGCACCACCGCTCGGCCGTCACCTACGCCGCGCAGCGCTGCGCGGTCGTCACCGCCACCGACGCGCTGTGCCGGGCCCTCGCGCCCGTGCCCGTCCCCTGAACCCCCGAACGGGAGCCCTCCGCCGTGCAACAGACCCTTGACGGCCTGCGCGCCGACGTCGCCGAGCTGCTGGCCGTCGAGCCCGCCGAGCTGGAGTTCGACGACAACCTCATGGACGCCGGGCTCGACTCGATCCGGGTGATGATGCTGATCGAACGCTGGCGCGCCCAGGGCACCGAGATCGGCTTCGCCGAGCTGGCCGACGCCCCCACGCTCGCCGGCTGGCACGCGCTGCTCACCACCCGCTGACCCGCTCACCGACGGTCGGCCGGGCCCGGCCGGCGCTTCCATTTCCGCCCGCCCTGCGGTAAGTCTGTGCTTACTATGGTGGACACGCGGAAGCTGATCGTGCACGGGCCCGAGACCGTCTCCTGGCGGGTGGTGCTGGACCCGCTGATGATGATCGCCGGGGTGCGGGCGCTGATGCTCCAGGCGCTCCAGCCGACGACGATGCGCGGCGTCTGGCAGAACTCCGACTTCCTGGCGGAGCCGCTGGACCGGCTGTTCAACACCGCCAACTTCGTCGCCGTCACCACCGTCGGCACGCCCGAGCAGGCCGACGAGCTGGGCGCCCGCGTCCGCGGCGTGCACCGGCGGTTGCGCATCAAGGACCCCGACACCGGCCGCACCCACCGTGTGGACGACCCCGAACTGCTGCTGTGGGTGCACTGCGCCGAGGTGTCGTCCTACCTGGAACTCGTCGAGCGCGGCGGCCTGCGCCTCACCCCCGCCGAACGCGACCGCTACTTCGACGAGCAGCGGCACACCGCCACCTACGTCGGCCTGCACGCCGACGAGGTGCCCGGCAGCGCCGCCGAGATGGCCGAGTACTTCCGCACGGCCCGCACCGGCCTGGACCTGCGGGTGATCCCCGAGTCACGGGCCACCATGCGGTTCCTGCTGTGGCCGAAGATGCCGCGCAAGCTGCGCTTCCTCGCGCCGCTGAAACCGCTGTGGGTCCCGGCGGGCCTGCTGGCCTACTACACGCTGCCGCGCTGGGCCCGTGAGATGTACCGGGCGCTGCCGGAGGTCCCCGGCGTCCAGCCTCTCATCACCGTCGGCCTGCGCGTGGCGCGCTTCGTGATCCTGGCGGTCCCGCCGGAGATCCGGGCGCGGGCGTTCAAGCCCGAGACGCGGGCGCTGATGGCCGACCTGCACGTGCGGCTGGCCCGCTGCGGTGTCCGCCCGCGCCGGAACCTGCTGCACGTCCGGGTCCCACCGAACGCCTGACGGCGCTCTGGGGCGCGTCACTCCTCGCGTGCGGACCCCGCCGTCACCGGGGGAGTGGAAGCACGGGCCTCCAGCCGCGCGGCGGTCTCCGCCGGTAGCGGACGCGTGCGTTCGCGGTAACGGCCGGACACCTCCCGCACGATGATTCCCGTCTCGATGCCGTGCTTCAGCAGCAGTTGGTCACGTCGCTGGAGCCCCAGGCAGATCCAGCGCGTGACGGTGAACACGAGAACCGGCCCCACCAGAAGAGCCGCCCGGAAGAACCACGTGGTCGCGAACAACGACAGGTGGAACGTCTCGGCGAGCACGTCGTTGCCCGCCGCCGCCCACAACACCGCGTAGAAGGTGAGGCCCGCCATGCCCAGGGCCGTGCGGTTCGCGGCGTCGCGGGGGCGGTCCAGCACGTGGTGGAGCGCGCGGTCCCCGGTGACGCGGCGCTCCAGGAACGGGTACAGCGCCAGCGCCGTGAAGAACACCGTGATGACCAGCAGCGGCACCACCACGCCGAGGGCGAGGGTGTGCCCGGCCACGTCGACGTCCCAGCCGGGCATCAGCCGCAGCGCGCCGTCGCCGAACGCCAGGTACCAGTCGGGCTGGGTGCCCGCGCTGATCGCGGTGGGTGAGTAGGGCCCGTACAACCAGATCGGGTTGATCTGGAAGAACGTCGCCAGCAGCGCCGTCACGCCCGCCACGAAGAACAGGAACGCGGCGGTCTTGGCCACGAACACCGGGAAGAACGGCTTGCCCTCCACGGCCTTCTCGGTGCTGCGGCCGCGCCGGAAGTCGGTGTGCTTCTGCACCCACGGCAGCACGATCGCGTGCACCGGCACCAGCGCCAGCATCAGACCCGGCACCAGCAGCACGTGCACGATGTACAGGCGCGGCACCAGGTCGGTGCCGGGGAACTCGCCGCCCAGCAGGAAGAAGCTCGCGTACGACCCGACCAGCGGCAACGACTGCGCCGCGCCCAGCACCAGCCGCAGCCCGGTGCCCGACAGCAGGTCGTCGGGCAGCGAGTAGCCGGTGAACCCGTTGGCCAGCGCCAGGGTGAACAGGGTGAAGCCGAGCAGCCAGTTCAGCTCGCGCGGCTTGCGGAACGCGCCGGTGAGGAACACCCGCATCAGGTGCGCCATGATCGCGGCCACGAACACCACCGCCGCCCAGTGGTGGATCTGCCGCACCAGCAGGCCGCCGCGCACCTCCAGGCTGATGTGCAGCGTGGAGGCGTACGCCTCGCTCATCTCCACCCCGCGCAGCGGCGCGTAGGAGCCGTCGTAGACGACCTCGGCCATGCTCGGCTTGAAGAACAGCGTCAGGAAGACCCCCGACGCTAGCAGGACCACGAACGAGTAGAGCGCGATCTCGCCGAGCAGGAAACCCCAGTGGTCGGGGAACGCCTTGCGCATGGCGCGGCGCGCGAACCCGGCCCCGCCGAACCTGGTGTCGAGCGCGCCCGCCGCGCGCCCGGCCGCTGACGTGGATGCCGAGGTGGATGCCGACGTGGCTGCCATGGAAGGCCCCCTGGGTGCCCGGTCGCCGATGACCTAATACGACCGAACGTAGTACGACGCTGCGTAGTACTACAGGGGTGCGATTGTCCGGATGTGGTCGCGACGGGAGCGCGACGACGCCACGGCCTCAGCCCGCGATGAACGCCTCCGCGCGCCGGAACAGGCCGAGCGTGATGGAGTGCAGCAGGTCCCCGGTCTCCCTGGGCGCCATGCCCGCGCAGGCGCGGGCGTGCGTGCCCTCCAGCACGATGCCCAGCTTGAAGCAGGCCAGCACCGCGTACCAGGTGATCGCCGACAGGTCGCGGCCCCGGGCGGCCTCGGCGCGCTCGCCGTAGGCGGCGACCAGCTCGGCGGCGGTGGGCAGCCCGCCCGCCGCGCCCAGCGGACCGGCGAGCTGCGCGCTCTCGTCGCCCTGGTCGGGCCAGGTCGCCAGCAGCCAGCCCAGGTCCAGCAGCGGGTCGCCGATCGTGCACATCTCCCAGTCGACGATCGCCGCGACCCGCGGGCCGTCGAAGGAGTACATCAGGTTGGCCAGGTGGTAGTCGCCGTGCATGATCCCCGGTCGCCAGGTCGCCGGGCGGTTGTCCTGCAACCACGAGGCGACCTTGTCCAGGCCCGGGATGTCGGGTCCGGGGTAGCCGTCCAGGGTGTTGTAGGACTCCAGTTCGGAGGTCCAGCGGCCGACCTGGCGCTCCAGGAACCCTTCCGGCTTGCCGAAATCGGCCAGCCCCACCGCCTCGTGGTCCACCGCGCCCAGCGCCGCCAGCGAGCGGGCCGCGTTCAGGCCCATCTCGTGCCGCACGCCCGCGTCGCCCTGGTGCAGCTCGGGCAGGGCGACCGAGGCGTTGAAGCCCTCGACCGGCGTCATCAGGTAGAACACCGCGCCGTGCATGACGGTCTCGTCCGGGCACGCGGCGATGAGGCGGGGCGCGGGCACGTCGGTGCCGTCCAGGGCCGCCAGCACGCGCGCCTCGCGGCGCAGCACGTCGTTGGTCCGGGCCCGCAGGTGCTTGGGGCCGCGCCGCAGCACGTAGTCGCGGCCGCCCCGGCGGAACCGCAGCAGCACGTTCTGGGTGCCGCCCGCGAGCGGGACCACGTCCTCCAGCGGGCCGCCCGGCAACCCCTGGGCGTCTATCCACCCGGTCAGGACGGCGAGGTCCACGAGCTCGGGGTCGATCTGCGGCACGGCGGGCCCTCCTCCGGTTCCACGGTCGTACCGGAGGGTAACATAATGCGCTTGCATTATTCCCTGATATATGCAGATTATCGTCGGGACGGTGCGGCGGCGAGGCCAGGAGGCCGGCGATGGCATGGGACTTCGAGACCGACCCCGGCTACCAGGAGTTGCTCGACTGGGCGGACGCCTTCGTCCGCGACGAGGTCGAGCCGCTGGACCTGGTGCTGGGCGACCCCTACGACAAGGCCGACCCCCGCTTCAAGGCGCTGGTGCGGCCCCTCCAGGAGCGGGTGCGCGAGCGCGGCCTGTGGGCCTGCCACCTCGGCCCCGACCTCGGCGGCCAGGGTTACGGGCAGGTGCGGCTGGCGCTGCTGAACGAGATCCTCGGCCGCTCCCGCTGGGCGCCGTCGGTGTTCGGCTGCCAGGCCCCCGACTCCGGCAACGCCGAGATCATCGCCCACTTCGGCACCCCGGTCCAGAAGGAGCGCTACCTCGCGCCGCTGCTGGCCGGCGAGATCTCCTCCTCCTACTCCATGACCGAGCCGCACGCCGGGGCCGACCCCACCCTGTTCACCACCCGCGCCGAGCGCGACGGCGACGGCTGGGTGCTCAACGGGGAGAAGTGGTTCTCCTCCAACGCCCGGCACGCCGCCTTCGTGATCGTCATGGCCGTCAGCAACCCCGACGTCAGCGCCTACCAGGGCATGTCGATGTTCCTGGTGCCCGCCGGGACGCCCGGCCTGGAGATCGTCCGCAACGTCGGCGTCGGCGGCGAGCGCGAGGGCTCGCACGGCTACCTGCGCTACACCGACGTGCGCGTGCCCGCCGACGCGCTGCTGGGCGAGGAGGGCGGCGCGTTCGCCATCGCCCAGACCCGCCTCGGCGGCGGCCGGATCCACCACGCCATGCGCACCATCGCCCAGGTCCGCAAGGCGTTCGACATGATGTGCGAGCGCGCGGTGTCGCGCGAGACCCGGTTCGGGCCGCTCGCCAAGCTCCAGATGACCCAGGAGAAGATCGCCGACAGCTGGATCGAGATCGAGCAGTTCCGGCTGCTGGTGCTGCGCACCGCCTGGCTGATCGACAAGCACGGCGACTACCGGAAGGTGCGCAAGGACATCGCGGCGGTCAAGGCGGCCATGCCCAGGGTCCTGCACGACGTGGTGCAGCGCGCCATGCACCTGCACGGCGCGCTCGGGGTGTCCAACGAGATGCCGTTCGCCGCCATGATGATGGGGGCGCAGGCGCTGGCGATCGCCGACGGCCCGACCGAGGTCCACAAGATCACCGTGGCCCGCCAGATCCTGCGCGGCCACGAGCCCGTCGAGGGGTTGTGGCCGAGCGCCCACCTGCCGACCCGGCGCGCGGCGGCCCGCGAACGTTACGCCGCCGCCCTGGAGCACGTGATGGGGAACGAGTGACCACGACCGGTACCGGCACCCGCGAGCGCCTGCTCGACGCGGCCCAGCGGCTCTACGCCGAGCGCGGCCTGGACGCGGTGAGCCTGCGCGAGATCAACCAGGCCGCCGGGGCGCGCAACGCCACCGCCGTCCAGTACCACTTCACCGACCGGGCCGGGATCGTCGCGGCGATCCTGGCCCGGCACCTGCCCGAGGTGGACGCGCGCAGGCACGCCCTGCTGGACGCCTACGAGGCCGCCCCCGGCCCCGCCGACGATCCCGACGTGCGGGCGCTGGCGGGGGCGCTGGTCCGGCCGCTCGCCGCCCGGCTGGCCGACCGGGGCGGCCGCGAGTTCCTGGAGATCTGGGCCGCCGTCCTCAGCCGTCCCCGCCCGCTCATCCCGGCCACGGCCCTGACCGACCCCGCCCAGGCCGACCCCGCCGACAGCATCGCCCGCTGGCGCGCGCTGGCCGAGCCGCTGCTGAGCGCCGACGCGATCCGGCTGCACCGCCGCTTCACCGCCATCCTGACGGCCGCCACCGAGCTGGCCCGCCGCGCCCGCTCCGGCCCGCACGCCGACGACCGGCTGTTCACCAGCTACCTGATCGACGTGGTCACCGCCGTGCTGGCCGCCCCGGTGTCGGCCGAGACCAGCCGCCTGGCCGCCGAGCGCGACGCCGCCCGCGGAAAACCCGGCTGATCTTCACCGCACCCGGTGTCACGGTGCGGGAGCCGGCCGCGGGACTCCGGCGCGACTTCCGGAACCCGTCTTTACAACGATGATTCGCTGCTCGCGCCCCCATGCCCCGGCCGGCCCCCGACGACCTGTACGCGGCCCTCAGCTGATCATCTGTCCGACGGGTGGGACACGCGCCGCCCGGCCTGGCCGCCCAGGTCCCGCGGATCTGGCGCACCCGCCTCGGCCCCGACCGGCGCGTCCAGATCACCGCCTCAACCCGGTCTACGACGCCGCCGACTTCCAGGTGCGCGCGCTCGCCCCGACCGTGCCCACCAGCGGCATCCGCGACGCCGAGGACCTGCTCGACCTGGTGGAGATCGCCCGGTTCGCCGCGGAGGGCAGCGCCCACGAGGTGCAGTACCAGCGGGAGTTCGTGCTGTCACGGTTCCTGCCGTCGTTCCGGCTCAAGCACGAGGGGCACATCGGCGAGGCCATCACCGACCGGGACGGGAACGTCGCCTACCTGAAGTCGTTCCGCCTGTCGGACGGCCAGACCCGGCGCGGCCACCTGCTGAGCCGCCTGGCCGCCCACGACTGGCACCTGGGCCGGACCGCCGCCGCGCTCGGCACCGACGAGGCGACCCTGGCGCTGCGCCTGGAGCGTTCGGGCTTCGGGCACCTGCTGCGCCAGGACGTCCTGGACCACTACCGGGCGCAGGCGCGCCGCGACCGCTCCGGCTGACCGGCGGCCGGTGACGGTCGCCGGTCAGCCGGAGCGGGTCACTTCGCGGGCGTGCCGCGCAGGCCGGTGAACAGGTCGTCCTCGTGGTCGGGGACCTCCACCCGGCTGAATACGCGGGTGAACGACTCCACGGAGAACACCAGCTGCTGGGCCTCCTCGGGCAGGCGCAGCAGGAAGATGCTCTCGCCCTGGCTGGCGTGCGCCTGGAGGGCCTTGCGCTTGCGGTCGGCGTGCTCGGACACGTCCAGCACCGCGTGGATCATCTCGTCCGGCACGCCGAAGTCGTCGGGCAGCTCGTCGAAGCCCTCGATGCCGAACTCGGCCATGCGCCGCCCCATCTCCCGGACGCCCGAGCGCGGCACGGCGGTGTAGTACAGCTTGTCCGGGATGCCCGTCTCCTCGACGGCGGCGACCGCGATCCGGTGCGCCTGGATGTGGTCGGGGTGCCCGTAGCCGCCGTTCTCGTCGTAGGTGACCACGACCTGCGGCCGGTAGCGCTCCACCAGCTCCGCCAGGCGCGCGGCCGCCTCCTCGACGGGGATGTTGGCGAACGCCTCGGGATGCTCGTTGGTGGCCCAGCCGTCCATGCCCGAGTCGCGGTAGCCCAGCAGCTCCACGTGCTCGACGCCGAGCAGCTTCACCGACTCCTCCAGCTCGGCCAGCCGCTTGCGCGCCACGCCCGCGTCGTCGTGGCCCGGGTCGCCGGGCTTGATCCCGCCGTCGTCGTCGCCCTGCTCGCCGTTGGTGCAGGTGACCAGCACCGTCCGGACCCCCTCGGCGGCGCACCGGGCCAGCAGGCCGCCGGTGCTCAGCACCTCGTCGTCGGGATGGGCGTGGACCGCCATCAGGGTGAGCTGCTGTTCCATGACTCCGGGACTCCTCCGAGGGGCGGCAGGGCGGTCCGGACCACTCTACGGACCCGGTACGACGACCCGCCGCCCGTCCCTCCTCACACCTGCCTCCTCACACCTGGGAGGTGGCCTCCTTCGCCGACAGGTCCTCGGTGGTCAGCTGGTGCGCGGGCGGGTCGAACGGGAACGACGAGGTGGCGGTCAGCCCGTCCACCACCAGCAGCTCGCCCGGCTCCATCAGCCGCCAGTCCGGGTTGTCGTCCATCCGCTCGCTGGCGATCACGTAGGCGGGGGTGCGGCGGCCGCCGGCCGCGAGGTCCAGGCTGCCGGGCTCGTGCCCGCCCTCCAGGTGCAGCACCTCCCCGCCGTCCCCGCCCAGCTCCGGGGCCAGCACCCACAGCTCGTTGGGGTCGGGGTAGCGCAGCGCCCACAGCTTGCCCGACTCGGCCAGCACGATGTTCAGCGCGTAGACCGGCAGCTCGGCGGCGATCCGCCGGATCGCGGCGACCAGCCCCGCGGTGGTGTCGCCGTGCCTGCGGATCTCGGCGGTGATGTAGGCGAACACCAGCTCGGAGTCGGTCTGCCCCTCCATCAGCGCCCGGTCCACGTCGGTCAGCCACGAGTTGAGCACGTCCAGGCCCTGCACCACGCCGTTGTGGGCGAACAACCGGTCGTTCATGTCGAACGGGTGGGCGTTGTGCACGCTCACCGAGCCCGTGGAGGCGTACCGCACGTGCGACACGAACGTGTGGGACACCACGTGCTGGGCCATGGAGGCGAAGTCGGCGTTCTCGAAGGCGGCGATGGGGGCGCGGTCGCGCACCGGCTCGTCGCCCAGCGAGAACCAGCCCAGCCCCGTCCCGTCGGGCTGCTTGCGGCTCTGCTCGTGCAGGCTCTGGGGCGCGTCCAGCAGCCAGAAAGTCGCCCCGATCCGAGGGCCGCCGGTGGTCATCGCGAAAAGTCGGCACATCCTCCCACCATGGCGGATGCCCTGGGGCCGCGTCAGTCCGGGGTGCCGGTAACCGGGCCGCGCGGCCCCCACGATCAGGCGTCCGGCTCCGAGAGGGCGCCCCCGCCGGCGGCCTGGAGTTCGCGGATCCGGCCCCGGCAGCAGAACCAGCCCACCACCAGCGCGGCCACGATCACCGGGACGGCCATGACGGTCGTGTGCCCCGCGCCGTCGCGGTCGAACCACATCAGCACCACGACCGCCGCCAGGAACGCCAGCGTCACCAGCTCGGTCCACGGCGAGCCGGGCAGCCGGTAGGAGGGCCGGGCCAGCTCACCGCGCTCGGCCCGCCGCACGAACAGCAGGTGCGAGAGCATGATCATCGCCCAGGTGCCCAGGATGCCGATCGCCGCGAAGTTCAGCACGATCTCGAACGCCTCGGCCGGCACCCAGTAGTTCAGCCCGACGCCCAGCACGCACACCGCCGAGGTCAGCAGGATGCCGCCGTAGGGGACCTGGGTGCGGCTCATCCGGGTGGTGAACCTCGGCGCCGACCCGGCCGCGCCCAGCGAGCGCAGGATGCGGCCGGTGGAGTAGAGCCCGGAGTTCAGGCTGGACAGCGCGGCGGTGAGCACGATCAGGTTCATCACGCCGTCGGCGGCCGGGACGCCGAGCTTCGACAGCACCGTCACGAACGGGCTGACGCCCTCCTGGTAGGCGTCCCACGGCAGCAGCATGGCCAGCAGCAGCACCGAGCCGACGTAGAAGACCAGGATGCGCCAGACGATCGAGTTGATCGCCTTGGGCATGACCTTCTCGGGGTTCTCGGTCTCCCCGGCGGCCACGCCGACCAGCTCGGTGGAGGCGTAGGCGAACACCACGCCCTGGATGACCACCAGCATCGGCAGCACGCCGTGCGGGAACATCCCGCCGTGCCCGAACACCAGCCCCGGGCCCGAGTCGTGCCCGCCCACCTGGTGCCCGGTCACCAGCAGGCCGATGCCGATGAGCATGAAGACCACCAGCGCGCCGACCTTGACGAGGGAGAACCAGAACTCCAGCTCGCCGAAGATCCGCACCGAGATCAGGTTGACCGTCAGCACCACCGCCAGCGCGACCAGCGCCAGCGTCCACTGCGGCACGTCGGTGAACATCTTCCAGT
This sequence comes from Actinomadura hibisca NBRC 15177, assembly GCF_001552635.1. Lineage (GTDB taxonomy): Bacteria > Actinomycetota > Actinomycetes > Streptosporangiales > Streptosporangiaceae > Spirillospora > Spirillospora hibisca. The sequence goes on from NZ_BCRO01000083.1 coordinate 35,299, forward strand.
AGTGGATGTACAGCGCGATCGCGGTGATGTCGACGATGCCGGTGGTGGACCAGTTGAGGAAGTGCATCCACCCGGCGACGTAGGCGCCCTTCTCGCCCATGAACTCGCGCGAGTAGGACACGAACGAGCCCGAGGACGGCCGGTGCAGCACCAGCTCGCCGAGCGCGCGCACCACCATGAAGGCGAAGAAGCCGCACACCGCGTAGGCGATGGCCAGCGACGGGCCGGCGCTGGCCAGCCGCCCTCCCGCGCCCAGGAACAGGCCGGTGCCGATGGCCCCGCCGATGGCGATCATGTTGACGTGCCGGGGCTTGAGGGACTTGTCGTAGCCCTCGTCGCCGGCGTCCACGACCCGCCCGCCCGCGTGGGGCGCCTTCGGGGGAGCCTGCGACGGCGGCGCCGCCGCCCGGAGGTCCTGCTCGCTCACGCCTGGTTACCGCCTTTCCACGGGGTGCTCATGGCCGAAGCCCGGTGAAGTTTCGGTCATGGGCCGAAACGTGTCAAAACGACTGGCTAAAAAGGCCCAAGCCGGGCGTCGGACGTGGTCCGGACGGCGCGCGAGGCTGCCGTGACGCAAGAAACGGGTGTGCACGATGCCGGGATCTGCCCCGAAAGTGAGGCTTGGAACACGCCGACCGGATAAAGCCCTTCGATCCCGGCCCGTCATGCCGTACGGTCCGGTTATGGGCTCGCCGTTGGTGCTGGTGGACGTTGATGGCGTCCTGAACCCCTTTGAACGTCCGACCCGCGGCTTCCGCAGGCACCGGTGCTCGCCCAACGGGATCACCTTCCGGCTGTGGCTCAACTCCGGGCACGGCCCGATGTTGCGGGAGCTGGCCGAGGAGACCGGGGCCGAACTCGCCTGGGCCAGCTACTGGTGCGACAACGCCAACGAGTGGATCGCGCCCCGCGTCGGGCTGCCGCAGCTGCCGTTCGTGCCGATCCCCCGCTTCCCGGGCTACGAGGAGGGCGGCACGCTGGGCTCCTGGAAGGCCCGGCACGTGGCGTCCTGGGTCGCGGGGCGGCCGTTCGTCTGGTTCGAGGACGAGCCGGACGCCACCGACTGCATCGCCGCCGAGGAGGGCGTGGGCGACCACCTGCTGGTGTCCACCGACCCGATGGTGGGGCTGACCGAGCAGGACGTCGAGCGCGCCGCCGGATGGTTGCGCTCCCTGGACCGCTAGCCCGCGCGACGGGTCACATTCGTCCAAGACCGCCCCCGGCCCCCGCTCCTAGCGTCGTCCTCGTACCGAGCACACCGCTCCGGAGGAGGCCGACCATGACGCGATCACCCCTGCTGGACCTCGCCTACGGCTACATGCCCGCCCAGATCGTCTACGCCGCCGCCGAGCTGGGCCTCGCCGACGCCCTGGCCGACGGGCCGCGCTCCAGCGCCGAGCTGGCCGCCGGGACCGGGACGCACGCGCCGTCCCTGCTGCGGCTGCTGCGCGCCCTGACCGTCCTCGGCGTGACCGAGCAGCACGGCCCGGACCTGTTCGCGCTCGCCCCGGCGGGCCAGGACCTGCGCCGCGGCGTGCCCGGCTCGGTCCGCAACCTGGTCCTGCTGTTCTGCGGCCCGGACGTCTGGCGCACCTGGGGCGACCTGATGGGCACGCTGCGCACCGGCGAGTACGCCTGGGAGCGCGTCACCGGCATGACGCCCTTCGAGTTCTTCGCCCGCGACCAGGAGCTGTCGGCCACCTTCAACGCGGCGATGGCCGAGCACACCCGCGCCGTCGCGCCCGCCGTGATCGAGGCCGCCGACCTCGGCCGCTTCGGCACGGTCGCCGACCTCGGCGGGGGAGACGGCACCCTGCTGGCGGCGGTCCTGCGGGCCGTCCCGGGCGCGCGCGGCGTGCTGTTCGACCTCCCGCCCGCGCTGGAGAGCGCCAAGGACACCCTGGGCGACCTCGCCGACCGCTGCGAGATCGTGCCTGGCGACTTCTTCGCCGAGGTCCCGTCCGGGGCCGACGCCTACCTGCTCAAGAGCGTGATCCACGACTGGGACGACGAGCGGACCGCCGCGATCCTGCGCTCCTGCCGCGCCGCGATGCGCCCCGAGGCGCGGCTGCTGCTGGTGGAGACGTTGATGCCGCCCGTGGTCACCGCCGAGCACCGGGGCGTCGCGATGGGCGACCTCAACATGCTCGTGGCCACCGGCGGCCGGGAGCGCACCGAGGCCGAGTTCCGCGAGCTGCTCACCGCCGCCGGGTTCGCCACGGTCTCGGTGTCGGAGCCGCTGCCGCCGTCGGGATACCGCGTCCTGGAGGCCGCACCGGCCTGAGCCGCCCCGACGTCAGGGGACACTTACGTCCGGGCGGGCGCGACCGGCAGGATGGAACCGAACACGCACCTGACGAAGGAGTGGTCGATGGGTTCTCTCTCGGGTCGCCTCGCGCTGGTCACCGGCGGCAGCCGCGGCATCGGCCGGGCCGTCGCCGTGGCGCTGGCCGAAGACGGGGCCGAGGTCGCGGTGGCCTACCGGCGCGACGACGACGCCGCGGCCAAGACCGTCGCGGCGATCGAGGCCGCCGGGTCCCGGGGACACGCCTACCGGGCGTCGGTCGACGACCTGGACGCCTGCCGCGACCTGGCCGCGCGCGTCGAGGCCGAGCACGGCCGCCTGGACGTCCTGGTGCACAGCGCCGGGATCGCCAGCCGCGGCCACTCGGTCGCCGACACCGACCCCGCCGAGCTGACCCGGGTGCTGGGCGTGCACGCCCTCGGCCCGCACCACCTCACCCAGGCGCTGCTGCCGCTGCTGCGGCGGGCCGAGCGCAGCGACGTCGTCTTCGTCTCCAGCGTGATCACCGGGATCTACCCGCCGTTCAGCGGCCCCTACGCCATGGGCAAGGCCGCGATGGAGGCCCTGGCGCACACCCTGGCCAAGGAGGAGCGCGGCCACGGCATGCACGTCAACATCGTCGCGCCCGGCCTGGTGGACACCGACATGGGGCAGCGCCTGGTGCGCGCCACCCTGGGTGTGGACGACATCCGCCGGCAGGACGCGGCGTCCCCCTACGGGCACGTGTGCTCGCCCGAGGAGGTCGCCGACGTGGTCCGGTTCCTGGTGTCCGACGCCGCCTCCTACGTCACCGACCAGCGCGTGGTGGTGGACGGCGGCACGTTCTGACGGCTTGGCGTCAGCGGTCTAGCGGCGCGTCCAGTCCGGCTGGACGAAGTCGGCGACCCGGACCGGCCGGTCCAGCAGCACCACCTCCCGGAACTGCCACAGCATGGCCCCCGTGGGAGCGTGCACGACCCAGTCCGGGCCCAGCCGCATCTGCAACAACCGGCCGCCGTCGAGCTGCGGCACCCACCGCGGGGTCTCGTCGGCGGCCAGCCGCGCCAGCGAGACGGGGTGCACCGAGTGCACCTCGTCCGGGCTCGGCCGCAGCGGTCCCGGGTCGGCCGGGGCCGCCACCACCGGAGTGATCGCGAATCCGGAGGCGGCCGGGAAGTCGTCCAGCACCCCCAGCACCTCGTCGGGCCGGACCCGCAACCCCAGCTCCTCCTCCAGCTCGCGCAGCGCGGCCTGCTCCGGCGTCTCGCCAGGCTCGGCCCGCCCGCCCGGCAGCCCCCACTGGCCCGCGTTCCGGCCCCGGTAGGCCCGCTTGATCAGCAGCACCGACGGCGCGTCCCCGTCGTGCACCACGCACACCACCACCCCGGCGCGGCGCATCCCGGGGGAGTCGGGGACGGTGGTGCGCCGGAACGCGGCCAGCCGCGCCGCCGCCGTCGCGCGGAAGGCCGCCGGATCGTGCAGGGGGTCGGTCATGGCCAGATCATCCCAGACGCCGCCTGTCGCTTTTCTTCAAGAACCCTGGGACCTGCTGGAATACCGTCGTGACATGGACATTCGCACTGTGCTGCCAGCCGCCGCCGAAGCGGCCATAGAAATCGTGCACGGCATTCCGGCCGACAAGCTGGACGCGCCGACGCCCTGCCCGGACTGGGACGTGCGCGCCGCCTTCAACCACCTGATGTTCTGGACCCGGCGCGGCGAGTGCGCCGCCGCCAAGCAGGCCCCCGACGACGTGCCGGAGGAGCACGACTTCACCGCCGAGGCCGGCTGGGCCGACCGGTTCGCCGAGCAGGCCCGCCGCACCGTCAAGGCGTGGTCCGACCCGGCGGCGTGGGAGGGGGACACCAGCCTGACCGGATCCTCCCCGGGCATGCCCGCCACGGTCATCGGCGGCATGATCTTCGGCGAGTTCGTCGTCCACGGCTGGGACCTGGCCGCCGCCACCGGGCAGCGCGCCGGGTTCCCCGAGGACGTCGTCCGGGCCGCCTACGAGGGCACCGCCGCGATCGCCGAGATGGCGCGCCAGTACGAGGCGTTCGGCGCGGAGGTCCCGGTGCCCGCCGACGCCCCGCTGCTGGACCGGACGCTGGGCCTGGCGGGCCGCGACCCGCACTGGACGCCCTGATCCGGACCCCTGACGGCCCGCGCGGGTCCCGGCCCGAGCGGGGGCCCGCGCGCTCTAGGCTTGAGGGCATGTCTACCTCGTCTTCGATCCGTGTACGTTTCGCGCCGTCCCCCACCGGGATGTTCCACGTGGGCGGCGCCCGCTCCGCCCTGTTCAACTGGGCGATGGCCGCGCAGTCGGGCGGCACGCTCGTCCTGCGGATCGAGGACACCGACGCCTCCCGCAACAGCCCCGAGTGGACCGAGGGCATCATCCGGGCGCTGGCGTGGCTCGGCATGGACGGCGGCCAGTACGAGGGCCCCTACTTCCAGTCGGCCAACGCCGACAAGCACGCCGCGGCCGCCGCGACCCTGCGCGAGCAGGGCCGCGCCTACTACTGCGACTGCGCCCGCGAGGACGTCACCGCCCGCACCGGCGACCAGCACCGGGGCTACGACGGGCACTGCCGCGACCGCGGCCTGGGCCCCGGACCGGGCCGGGCGCTGCGCTTCCGCACCCCCGACGAGGGCCAGACCGTCGTGGTGGACCTGCTGCGCGGCAAGCCGACGTTCGAGAACGCGGCGCTGGAGGACTTCGTCATCGCCCGCGCCGACGGCTCGGTGACCTTCCTGCTGGCCAACGCGGTCGACGACATGAGCCAGGGCATCACCCACGTGGTGCGCGGCGAGGAGCACCTGTCCAACGCCCCCAAGCAGCAGTTGTTGTGGGAGGCGCTGGGCGGCGCCGCGCCGGTCTGGGCGCACGTCCCGGTGATCGTCAACGAGAAGCGGCAGAAGCTCTCCAAACGCCGCGACAAGGTCGCGCTGGAGGACTACCGGGCCGAGGGCTACCTCGCCGAGGCCATGCGCAACTACCTGATGCTGCTGGGCTGGGCGCCGTCGGACGACCGCGAGATCCTGCCCTGGGACGTGATGGTCGCCGAGTTCCGCATCGAGGACGTCAACACCTCCCCGGCCTTCTTCGACGTCAAGAAGCTGCGCGCGATCAACGGCGACTACATCCGGATGTTGCCGGTCGAGAAGTTCGTCGCCGAGTGCCTGCCGTTCCTGGAGGCGGCCCCGTTCGAGGTGGACATGGCCGTCTTCAACGAGCTGGCGCCGCTGGCGCAGACCCGGGTGGCGCTGCTGTCGGAGATCGTGCCGATGGTGGACTTCGCGTTCCTGCCCGAGCCGGACTTCGACGAGCAGTCCTGGACCAAGGCCATGAAGGAGCCCGCCGCCGACATCCTGGCCGCCGCCGAGGACGCCTACCGCGACGCGCCCTGGAACGCCGAGGAGCTCAAGAACCGCCTGGAGGCGGTCGGGGCCGAGCGCGGCCTGAAGCTCGGCAAGACCCAGGCCCCGGTGCGCGTGGCCGTCACCGGCCGCACCGTCGGCCTGCCGCTGTTCGAGTCGCTGGAGATCCTGGGCCGCGAGCGCACCCTGGAGCGCATGGCCGCCGCCCGCGCCAAGCTGACCTCCTGACCCGCCGCCCTACCGGAAGGTGATCGCCCCGGGGTAGTGGCCGGACGCGCACACGAAGCGCATCCGGCCCGGCCCCGGGGTGCCCAGGTCGATCCGGGTCTCGCCGGTCACCGGCAGGATCACGTCCAGGCCGCGGCCCGGGACCGTGAACCCCCGCGTGTGGCCCCGGGTGCCCTGGGTGCGCAGCACTAGCACCGTGCGGACCCCGGCGCGGGCGTCCACGAGCGCGGGCCGGTAGCCCCGGTCCAGCGCCCACACCGTCACCACCTGAGTCCCGGCCGCGTCGGTCGTGACGAACCGCCCGGCGTCGGCGGCGGCGCGCGCGCCGCCGCCGTCCGGCAGCCAGCCGCCCAGCCGCAACCCCGACACCAGCGTCCAGGCCGCGACCGCCAGCAGGCCCACGCCCAGCAGGGCGGTGAGGCGGCCGCGCAGCAGCGCCATCGTCCGGCCCAGCGTCACCCCGAGCAGCCCGAACAGCGGCACGGTGCCCAGCACGAACCCGGCCATCACCGCCGCGCCGCCCACCGGCGACCGCGAGGCGACCGCCAGCAGCTCGGCCGACAACGTCAGCCCGCACGGCACCAGCACCGTAGCCGCCCCCAACACCGCAGGCCGCCGGAACCGCGCCGCACCGGACGCGGAGGGCCGCCGGAACCGCGCCGCCCCCGCCGCACAATGATCACCGAGCCCGCCGTCCACCGCGACGTCCGCTTCCCCCGGCGTCACGGGCCGCCGGACCCGCTCCGTCTCCGCCGCACAATGACCATCGGGCCCGCCGTCCACCGCGACGTTCGCTTCGTCCAGCGTCCCCGCCGCCTGACGAGCAAGACCATCGCCCGCCTCTTTGTCTTTGTCCGCCTTCTCGCTCGTTCCAGCGGCCGTCCCGGCGTGCCTCGCGGGGGAGCGGCCCCGGCCGAGCAGCCGACGGGCCGGGCCGAAGCCCAGCAGGTCCAGCGCGAACAGCGCCAGCACCGCCGCCGCCGCCCCCAGCAGCGCGCCGCGCGCCTGCGGCCCCGGCTGCACCACGCCGCCCGCCAGGCCCAGCAGCGCGCCCAGCGCCGCATGCGTCACCAGCTTGGCCGTCAGGAACGCCGTCACCGGCCCGGACGCGCGGTGTGCGCCCCGTACCGCGCCGGTCAGCAACCCCAGCTGGACGGCGGCGCAGGTCGTGCCGCCCGCCAGCAGCCCGGCTCCCGCGCCCGACAGGAACAGTGCGGCGGTGTCCAATGGCCCCACCTCCGCAGCGGGACCGTCCCCACGCCCGCTCCCGGCCAAGCCACCCCGGCAGTGACCTGTACGTCACCATCCGTCACAGGCAACAGTGCCCGCCGGGCCATGGACAGGCGGGCCGGACTACTCCTCGGCCTGGTCCGGGGACTCCCCGGCGCCGCTCCCACCCTCGTCCGCGCCCTCCGGGACGTCCTGGGCCGGGCCCTCCTCGCCGGTGAGCGCCGCGCGCAGGTCGGCGACGTGCCGGTCGAGCAGTTCCAGCTCGGCCCGCAGCCCGGCCGGAGCCTTCTTGCCGACCGCCTCCAACTGCTCCTCCACCGCCGCCAGCCGCGCGGTGACGTCGGCCGACCGCGTCGCGGCCCCGCCGTCCTCCGCCGGACGCACCTGCAACAGGGCCGCCTGCTCGCGCAGCAGCGCGGCCTGCTCACGCAGCAGCGTCGTCTGGTCGCGCAGCTGCTTGTTCTTGTTGTGCAGCTCCACGAACACCGACACCTTGGCGCGCAGCACCCACGGGTCGAACGGCTTGGAGATGAAGTCCACCGCCCCGGCCGCGTACCCCCGGAAGGCGTAGTCGGGGTCGCTGTTGACCGCCGTCAGGAAGATGATCGGCAGGTCGCGGGTCTTCTTGCGGCGCTTGATGTCGCGCGCGGTCTCGAACCCGTCCATGCCGGGCATGACGACGTCCAGCAGGATGACCGCGTACTCGTCGGTGAGCAGCGCCTTCAGCGCCTCCTCGCCGGACCGCGCCCGCACCAGGTCCTGGTCGAGCGAGCTGAGGATGGCCTCCAGCGCGATGAGGTTCTCCTCGCGGTCGTCCACGAGCAGGATCTTCGCCTTGTCGTCCACGCGTGCCTCTCCCCGCTCCCTGTCAGCGTGCCCTGTCACCGTGCACGGAGGGACGCAGCCAGTTGCGCATGACGTCCAGCAGGTGGTCCACGTCCACCGGCTTGGGCACGTAGTCCGACGCGCCGGACGCCAGGCTCTTCTCCCGGTCCCCCTTCATGACCTTGGCGGTGATCACGATGATCGGCAACTCGGCGAACTGCGGCATGTCGCGGATCGCCGCGGTGGTGGCGTAGCCGTCCAGGCCCGGCATCATCACGTCCATCAGCACCAGCGCCACGTCGGGGTTGCGGTGCAGCAGGTCGATCCCGGCCTGCCCGTCCTCGGCGTACAGCACCTCCATGCCGTAGCCCTCCAGCACGCTGGTGAGCGCGAACACGTTGCGCACGTCGTCGTCGACGATCAGCACCTTGCGGCCCGACAGGGCGGTGTCCAGGAAGTCGGCCGGCGGCTCGGCCAGCACCCCGGTCAGCGCGGGCTCGCCGTCGCCGGGCCGGTCGGCGGCCGCCGCCGGCTGCTCGGCGGGCGCCGCCGCGCCGTCCTGC
>NZ_BCRO01000084.1 GCF_001552635.1 Actinomadura hibisca NBRC 15177
CGCCGCGCCGTCCTGCCGCTCGGCGCCGGCCGGGCCGTCGAAGGCGGTCAGGCGCCCCGGCAGCGGGCCGCCGCCGGGCGCCACCGCCTCCTCCAGCGGCTGCGGCGCGCGCCGCCGCCCGTCGGTCTCGGCGTACTGCGCGGGCAGGTACAGCGTGAACACGCTGCCCCGGCCCGGCTCGCTCTCGGCGTGGATCTCCCCGCCCAGCAGCCGCGCGATGTTGCGGCTGATCGACAGGCCGAGCCCGGTGCCGCCGTAGCGGCGGCTGGTGGTGCCGTCGGCCTGCTGGAACGGTTCGAAGATCTCCTGGAGCTTGTCGGCGCTGACCCCGATGCCGGTGTCCACCACCCGGAACGCGATCACGTCGGGGGTGTTCCACAGCGCGGGCAGCGTGAAGTCGGTGTCGCCGGCCCGCTCCACGCGCAGCCGCACCTCGCCCTCGGAGGTGAACTTCACCGCGTTGGACAGCAGGTTGCGCAGCACCTGCTGGAGCCGCTGCTCGTCGGCGTACAGGGTGCCCGGCACGTCCGCCGCGACCTCGGTGCCGAACCGCAGCCCCTTGTCCACCGACAGCGGCCGGAACGCCGCGTCCACGTAGTCGACCAGCCCCGCCACCACCAGCCGCTGCGGGTGCACCTCCATCTTCCCGGCCTCCACCTTGGCCAGGTCCAGGATGTCGTTGATCAGCTCCAGCAGGTCGGTGCCCGAGTCGTGGATGGTGCGGGCGAACTCCACCTGCTTGTCGGTGAGGTTGCCGCCGGGGTTCTCCGACAGCAGCTTGGCCAGCACCAGCAGGCTGTTGAGCGGCGTGCGCAGCTCGTGCGACATGTTGGCCAGGAACTCGCTCTTGTACCGCGAGGAGATCGCCAGCTGCTCGGCGCGCTCCTCCAGGGTGCGGCGGGCCTGCTCGATCTGGAAGTTCTGGATCTCGATGGCGCGGTTCTGCTGGGCCAGCAGCGCCGCCTTCTCCTCCAGCTCGGTGTTGGAGTGGCGCAGCTCGCCCTGCTGGCGCTGCAGCTCGTCGGAGCGTTCCTGGAGCTCCTGGGCCAGCCGCTGGGACTCCGACAGCAGCGCCTCGGTGCGGGTGTTGGCGCTGATGGCGTTGAGGGTGACCCCGATGGTCTCGATGAGCTGGCTGAAGAACGCCAGGTGCACGTCGGTGAACCGGCCGAACGACGCCAGCTCGATCGCGCCCAGCACGGTGTCCTCGAACACGATCGGCAGCACGATGATGTTGACCGGCGCGCCCTCGCCCAGCCCCGAGCGGATCTTGACGTAGTCGGCGGGCGCGTCGGCGATCAGGATCGTGCGGCGCTCGGCGGCGGCCTGCCCGACCAGCCCCTCGCCCGGCCCGAACCGCACCCGGCCGATGCGGTCGCGGGGGATCCCGTACCCGGCGATCAGCGTCAGCTCGGCCTCCTCCCCGGCGTGCTCGGCCAGGTAGAACGCGCCGTACTGGGCGCTGGCGGTGCGGGTCAGCTCCCGCATGATCAGCTCGGCGACCTGCATCAGGTCGCGGTGGCCCTGCATCAGGCCGCCGATCCGCGCCAGGTTGGTCTTCAGCCAGTCCTGCTCCTCGTTGGCGCGGGTCGTCTCGCGCAGGGTCGCCACCATCAGGTTGACGTTGTCCTTCAGCTCGGCGACCTCGCCGCGCGCCGCGACCGTGATGGTGCGGGTCAGGTCGCCGGTGGCGACCGAGCTGGCGACCTCGCCGATCGCGCGGACCTGCGTGGTGAGGTTGGAGGCCAGCTCGTTCACGCTCTCGGTGAGCCGCTTCCAGGTGCCCGACACGCCCTCGACCTCGGCCTGCCCGCCGAGCCGCCCCTCGCTGCCGACCTCGCGCGCCACGCGGGTGACCTCCGAGGCGAACGACGACAGCGTGTCGACCATGGTGTTCAGCGTCGTCTTCAGCTCCAGGATCTCGCCCTGGGCGTCCACGTCGATGCGGCGGGTCAGGTCGCCGTGCGCGACCGCCGTGGCGACCTGCGCGATGTTGCGGACCTGGTAGGTCAGGTTGGAGGCCATGCCGTTGACGTTGTCGGTGAGGTCCTTCCACATGCCGCCGGCGCCCGGCACGATCGCCTGCCCGCCGAGGCGGCCCTCGGTGCCGACCTCGCGGGCGACCCGGCTGACCTCGTCGGCGAACGCCGACAACGTCTCCACCATCGTGTTGATGGTGTCCTTGAGCTGCAGGATCTCGCCCTGCGCGTCCACCGAGATCTTCTTGGTCAGGTCGCCGTTGGCGACCGCGGTGGTGACCTGCGCGATCCCGCGCACCTGCACCGTCAGGTTGTTGGCCATCGAGTTGACGTTGTCGGTGAGGTCCTTCCAGACCCCGCTGACCCCGTGCACCTTGGCCTGCCCGCCGAGGCGGCCCTCGGTGCCCACCTCGCGCGCGACGCGCGTCACCTCGTCGGCGAACGCCGACAGCGTGTCCACCATCGTGTTGATGGTGTCCTTCAGCTGGAGAATCTCGCCCTGCGCGTCCACGGTGATCTTCTTGGTCAGGTCGCCCTGCGCGACCGCCGTGGTGACCTGCGCGATGTTGCGGACCTGGTAGGTCAGGTTGGAGGCCATGCCGTTGACGTTGTTGGTCAGGTCCTTCCAGACCCCGCTGCCGCCCGGCACCCGCGCCTGCCCGCCGAGACGGCCCTCGGTGCCCACCTCGCGCGCCACGCGCGTCACCTCGTCGGCGAACGCCGACAGCGTGTCGACCATCTGGTTCACCGTCAGCTTGAGCTGGAGGATCTCGCCCTGCGCGTCCACGGTGATCTTCTTGCCCAGGTCGCCCTCGGCCACCGCCGTGGTGACCTGCGCGATGTTGCGGACCTGGCCGGTCAGGTTGTTGGCCATCGCGTTGACGTTGTCGGTCAGGTCCTTCCAGACCCCGCTGACGCCCCGCACGTTGGCCTGGCCGCCCAGCTTGCCCTCGGTGCCCACTTCACGGGCCACCCGGGTCACCTCGTCGGCGAACCCCGACAGCTGGTCGACCATCGTGTTCACGGTGGTCTTCAGCTCCTGCAGCTCGCCGGTCGCCTCCACCGTCACCTTGCGGGTCAGGTCGCCCTCGGCCACCGCCGTGGTCACCTCGGCGATGTCGCGGACCTGCGCGGTCAGCCGGCTGGCCATCGCGTTCACCGCCGTGGTCGCGTCCCGCCACCGGCCGGTCGTGCCGCGCACCGGCGCCTGCCCGCCGAGCCGCCCCTCGGTGCCGACCTCCCGCGCGAACTGGGTGACCTCCCAGGTGAACTGGTCGAGCATGTCCACCATCGCGTTGACCGACTTGCCCATGCGCAGCACCTCGCCGCGCATCGGCCGCCCGTGCACCCGCAGGTCCATCCGCTGGCCCAGGTCGCCGTTGGCGACGGCCTCCACCACGTGGTGCATGCCGGTGGCGAGGTCGGTCAGCTTGTCCAGGACGCCGTTGGCGTCCTCGGCCGCCGCCGCCCAGCCGCCCTTCATCGCGCGCGGCGTGATCCGGCCCAGGAGCTGCCCCTCGCGGCCGACCTCCCGGCGGATGCGGGCCAGCTCCTCGGCGAGATGCCCGCCGTGGTCGCGGATGTCCTTCACCAGCGACGCCGCCTCGCGCAGCACGCCCTCGCCGGGCAGCTCGATCTCGTACTGCAGACGTCCGTCCCGGACCGCGACCAGCGCCTTCAGCAGCGGCTCCAGGTCGGCGTCGCTGTAGCGCGGCGTGGTGTCGGGCGACGAACCGTTACGGGAGCGGGGCATGTTCTTCATCCTCCTGGCCCGCGATGCCGGGTACCCGGAAACGACGGACACCTCCTTTGGGCAGCACCAGTACTCTACGTCTCCGCACGTCCCGGACGGCCGGGCTCGCGGAGACCGGAAACCGGGCGAACGCGGGGCTTGTAGTCTTCGTGTTACGGTCTGTCGTGTTGTGGCGACGGGCCGCCGACTTCTCCACCGCCCATTCCACCGCACCGGCCGACCCCGCGGGCGCGACACTCCGGTGGGAGGCCCCGGCGCGTGGCGCGGTCCGTGCCCGTCCGGCACGGCTCGCCTGGCAAGACGGTCGCTCAGTCTGTCACGATAGCCAGGTTCGCTAGTAACGCTTCGATTGAGGGACGACTGTTGGAACGGCAGACGGTGTCGGCCACCTTCCCGTCCGCCGCGGTCTCGGTGGCGGACGCGCGCAGGTTCGTGCGGCGCGTGCTGGCCGACTGGGGGATGCCCGAGGCCGTCGACGACGCCGTGCTGGCCACCAGCGAGCTGGCCACCAACGCCGTCGCCTACGCCGGGACCTCCTTCGAGGTCGCCTGCCGCCTGGTCGACGGCCAGGTCCAGATCGAGGTCCGCGACCTGCACCCCACCCGCGCCATCGCGATGCCCGGCATGAACGCCTCCAGCGGCCGCGGCCTGCCCTCCATCGCCCGGCTGGCCTCGTCCTGGGGCGTCACCTACGACCGCCGCAGCAAGGGCGTGTGGTTCCGGCTGCCGCGCTCGGGCGCCGCCAACGGCGCCGCTCCGGCCACCTACTCCGGCGAGGCCGCGGCGGTCGCCGGGCCCGCGGGCACCCGCGCCGCCCCGCTGGGGGACGGGGCCGGTACTCCGGGGAGCGTCGGCACGTCCGGTGCCGTGGAGACCGCCGATCCCGCCGAGACCCTCGTCCCCGCCGACGCCGCCGAGCCGTCCCGGGCCGCAGCCGCCGCACCCCTGACCAGCCGGTTCATCCCCGCTCGCCCCGGTCACGACGCGGGCGCCACCGCCGCCTCCGCCGACCGCATCCTGCGCTCGCCCGCCGCCACCGAGTCCCTGCGGAACGCGATCGTCACCGTCCGCGACGTCCTGGACGCCGACGCCGCCGCCGTCCTGCTCACCGAGCGCGACGGCCGCCTGGTCCTCGGCGCCGCCGCCGGGCTGCCCGGCGAGCCGTCCCTGGGCGAGCTGTCGATGGTCAACCTCGGCCCCGACGCCCGCGCCGGCACCCCGTGGGTGTCCAACGACTCCTCCGACCCCATCGCCGCCGCGCTGCGCGCCCGCTCGCTGGCCGCCGCCCCGCTGGAGGCCCAGGGCCACCTCACCGGCCTGGTCGTCGCGACCGCCACCGAGCCCGGCCGCTTCGCCAGCGCCGACGCCGCCCGCCTCGCCCGCCTGGCCGACGAGATGTCGCTGTCGCTGGAGAAGGCCCGCATCGGCGAACTGGAGCGGTCCTGGCGCGGCTGGCTCAGCTTCGTCGCCGAGGCCAGCGACCTGCTCGCCGGCACCCTCGACCAGGAGCGCACCATGGCGCTGGTCGCCCAGCTCGTGGTGCCGCGCCTGGCCACCTGGTGCGCGGTCTACACCGCCACCGAGAACGAGGCGGCCCGCCTGGCCTACGTCTGGCACGCCGACGAGACCCGCGCCGACGGCCTGCGCGGGCTGCTGGTGGGCGCCGAGGTCCCGCCGCCCACCGACGCCGCCGGCCCCTGGACCGGGTTCGGCGCCGCCCCCGGCGAGGTCCGCGCCGTCGCCGGGGCGACCACCGGCGACCAGGCGTACGCGTTCCCGCTGATCGCCCGTGGCCGTCGCATCGGCACCATCGTCATCGGCCGCCCGCCCGGCGACCGGTTCCCGCGCAGCGCCATCGAGCTGGCCGAGGAGCTGAGCCGCCGCGCCGCCCTCGCCGTCGACAACGCCCGGCTGTACTCCGAGCAGACCGCGATGAGCAGCGCGCTCCAGCGCAGCCTGCTGCCGCCCGGCATCCCCGACATCCCCGGCCTGGAGACCGCCGTGGTCTACGAGCCGGCGGGGGAGGGCAGCGAGGTCGGCGGCGACTTCTACGACGTGTTCGAGGTCGGCGACCCCGCCGCCGGCCAGCTCGGCGGCCCCGCCTCCCCGCCCGGCGCCGCCGACCGCTGGCGCTTCGCCATCGGCGACGTGTGCGGCACCGGCCCGCAGGCCGCCGCCGTCACCGGCCTCGCCCGGCACGCGCTGCGCATCCTGGCCGCCGAGGACATGCCGGTCCCCGACGTGATGGCCCGCCTCAACCGCCTCATCCTCGGCGAGGGCGAGCGGGGCCGGCTGCTCACCCTGCTGCACGGCGAGATCACCCCCCGTCCCGCCCGGGACGGGGTCACCATCAGGCTCGCCAGCGCGGGGCACCCCCTGCCGCTGGTGCTGGACCCCGACGGGCGGGTGCACGAGGTCGCCTCGCCGCAGCCGCTGCTCGGGGTCTTCGACGGGGTGGACTTCCACACCGACACCGTGGAACTGCGGCGCGGACAGGTCCTGCTGTGCGTGACCGACGGCGTGACCGAGCGGCGCAACGGCGCCCGGCTGCTCGGCGACGGACACGGCCTGGAGCAGGTGCTGGCCGGTTGCGCCGGCCTCAGCGCCGGGGCCGTGGCGGCCCGCGTCCAGCGGGCCGTGCGGGATTTCGGGCCCGAGCCCTCGAACGACGACGTTGCCCTCATCGTTCTGAGGGCGTCATGATGAAGCCCAACAATCGGTAAGGTGGGGTGGCGTGGGGCTGGCCTTGCACACGACACGACAGGACGGGCGCGCGACGATAGCCGCGCGCGGGTCCATCGACCTGCACTCCTCGGACGAGCTGCGCACGCGGCTCACCGAGCTGGTGGACGCGGGCGAGCGGGAGGTCGTGGTCGATCTGACCGCCGTCGACTTCTGCGACTCCTCCGGTCTCAACGTGCTGGTCCGGGCCTACAAGCACGCGCGGGCGCAGAACGCCACGCTCACCGTGACCGGCGCCTACGGCCGCGTCGAGAACGTCCTGCGCACCACCGGCCTGGACCGCTTCCTGCTCGGCGGCCCCGCCGAGGAGGGGGTGGGCGGATGACCGCGCCAGTGCCGTCGCCCGGCCCCCGGACCCGGACGCGCCCATGACCGAGACCACGCTGCGCGCCGCCCCCCAGACCGAGGCCGTCGAGTACGCCCGGCGGCTCGCCGCCCGCACCATGCGCACCTGGGCGCTGCTGGAGCGCGAGGAGCTGGTGACCGCCATCGTGGCCGAGCTGGTCGCCAACGCCGTCCGGCACGCCGGCACCGCCCTGGAGCTGCGGCTGCTGCGCGGCCCCGGCCGGGTGCGGGTCGAGGTCCGCGACCGCGCCGCCCAGATGCCGCGGATGACGGTGCCCGGCCCGCTGGACGAGTCCCACCGCGGCCTGTTCATCGTCGACCGGTTCGCCACCTCCTGGGGCGCCGACCCGGTGACCGGCGGCAAGGTCGTCTGGGCCGAGGTCACCATCTGACCCGCCCCCGTCAACGACGAAGCGCCGGGCC
>NZ_BCRO01000085.1 GCF_001552635.1 Actinomadura hibisca NBRC 15177
TACAGCTCGGCCACCATGAACGCCAGGTCCAGCGACTGGCCGCGGTTCAGTCGCGGGTCGCAGGCGGTCTCGTAGCGCTGGTGCAGGTCGTCCTCGACGATCTCGTGGCCGCCGCCGACGCACTCGGTCACGTCGTCGCCGGTGAACTCGATGTGGATGCCGCCCGGGTGGGTGCCCAGCGCCCGGTGCACCTCGAAGAACCCGGCGACCTCGTCCAGGACGTCGTCCACCCGGCGGGTCTTGTGCCCGCTGGGCGCCTCGAAGGTGTTGCCGTGCATCGGGTCGCAGATCCAGGCGACCGGCGCGCCGCTCTGCGCCACCTTCTCGATCAACGGCGGCAGCGCGTCGCGGATGCGCCCCGCGCCCATCCGGGTGATGAAGGTCAGCCGGCCCGGCTCGCGGTCGGGGTTCAGCTTGTCGATCAGCGCCAGCGCGTCGTCGGCTGAGCTGGTGGGGCCGAGCTTCACGCCGATGGGGTTGCGGATACGGCTGAGGAAGTCCACGTGCGCGCCGTCGAGCTGGCGCGTCCGCTCGCCGATCCACAGGAAGTGCGCCGACACGTCGTAGGGCAGCCCGCTCAGGTGGTCGACGCGGGTCAGCGCCCGCTCGTACTCCAGCAGCAGCGCCTCGTGGCTGGAGTAGAACTCCACGCCGTGGAACTCGTCGGGGTTGGCCCCGCACGCCTTCATGAACGACAGCGCCCGGTCGATCTCCCCGGCGAGCTGCTCGTAGCGCCGCCCGGCCGGGCTGGAGCCCACGAAGTCCTGGTTCCAGGCGTGCACCTGCCGCAGGTCGGCGTAGCCGCCCTTGGTGAAGGCGCGGCACAGGTTCAGCGTGACCGCCGAGCAGTGGTAGGCCTGCAGCAGCCGGTGCGGGTCGTTGCGGCGCGAACCGGCGGTGAAGTCGAAGCCGTTGACCGCGTCGCCCCGGTAGGCGGGCAGCTCCACGCCGCCGCGCACCTCGGTGGGCTTGGAGCGCGGCTTGGCGAACTGGCCCGCCATCCGGCCGATCTTGACCACCGGCACGCTGGCGGCGTAGGTGAGCACGACCGCCATCTGCAGGAGGGTCTTCAGCTTGTTCTTGACGGCGTCGGCGTTGGAGCCCGCGAAGGTCTCGGCGCAGTCGCCGCCCTGGAGCACGAACGCCTCGCCGCGCGCGACCTCGGCGAGGCGCTCCTTGAGCTGGTCGCACTCGCCGGCGAAGACCAGCGGAGGTTGCTTGGCGAGCTCGCTCGCCACCGCCCGCACTTCGGCGGGGTCGTCCCAATCGGGCTGCTGGAGGGCGGGGAGGTCGCGCCAGGCGTCCAGGTCCCCCGTGACGCTAGATGTACTCACGGTCCCCAAGGCTATGGCACCGCGCGGCCCACGGCACTAGCAGGACGGCGCAGGCGGCGCGGTTCGGGGCCCGGAAGCTCCGGACCGGGCGGCCCGCGGCGGGCCGCCCGGTCCGGGAGCGGGTCGTCAGGCGGCGCGCCGTCCGGCGGGCTCGCCGGCCCCGGCGCCCACCGGCTCACCGGCAGGGGAGGGGGCGCCGGCCAGGGCG
>NZ_BCRO01000086.1 GCF_001552635.1 Actinomadura hibisca NBRC 15177
CCGCCCCCACACCCCCAAGACCGGCTCCGCCGCACAGTCGCGTCACGGCAGTGCGAGAACGATCAGGCCGTTTTGGACGTGAACTGTGCAAGGTCTATCCAGCGCGACGATTACTCCGCTGAGCTGGAGTTTTTGCGCTGGTTGGTGTTGAAGCGCGCTTTCTTCTGGCGGTTCCCGCACGTGTTCATGTCACACCATCTGCGGGTGCGGCTCTGGCTGGTGTCGAAGAAGGCGGCCTGGCAGGTGGGTGACGCGCACAGGGCCAATTTGCCGTCTCGTTCACCCGCGATGATGTTGATCGCATCAGCGGCGATCACGCCGAGGGCGTCTTCCACGCCGGAATCCGCGTTGAGCCGCCACTCCCGCTTGCCCTCGGGCGTCAGGATCGCGGCGGCCCGCCCCTCGGCACTGCGGTCGTTGATGACCTGAACGGCGGACGCGGGCAGCGGGTGCTGGAGCGCGGCCGCTGTTGCGGCCAGGTGAATCGCTTCCCTCAACTCCCGAGCGAGGTCGAGTTGGGCAGCGGTGCAGGAGTCCACGGCGAGGCCGTACACCGCCAGCCAGTCGACGAGTCGTTGCGGCGTGGGAATGCGCTCGACGGGAGTGCCGTAACGCTCCGAGAGGGTCCCGGTGAAGCTGGTCGCCAGCACGGTGCCGAGGCGGAAGTCAGGGAAACCGGCAGGCATGGAACCACCTTAGCTGGTTTTGCATGGCGGCGTGGGGGCATGTTAGAACCGTCTTAGCCGGTTCCGCGATGGCCAGGAGGTCTCATGTCCCGCCCGACCAGCGACGTGCAAGCATTCGAAGCCCACGCAACTGACGCCGACCTGGAAGATCTGCGCGCACGACTGGCCGCGGCGCGACTACCGGAGGCCGAAACGGTGCAGGGCGCCGCGCCCGGCCCTGACCGATGGGGCCAAGGCGTTCCTCTCGCCGACCTCGTCGATGTCGTGAACTACTGGCGCACCGAGTACGACTGGCGGTCGTTCGAGAAGCGCCTTGACCACATCGGCCAGTTCCGCACGACCATCGACGGGCTGGGAATCCACTTCCTGCACCGCCGGTCCACGCGTGCGGACGCCACTCCGCTGGTCCTGACGCATGGCTGGCCGGGCAGCATCGCCGAGTTCATCGACGTGGTGGACGAGCTGGCAGACCCGGAGGACGCGGGCGCGCCGGCGTTCCACGTCGTGGTCCCGTCGCTGCCGGGCTTCGGTTACAGCGACAAGCCGACCACCAGCGGGTGGAGCACCGGGAAGATCGCGGCCGCCTGGGTGGAGCTGATGGGAAGGCTCGGCTACGACAAGTTCCTGGCGCACGGCGGCGACTGGGGAGGCAACATCACCACGGTCCTCGCGGGCAGGTTCCCGGAGCACGTCCTCGGCATCCACACCCTGTTCGCGGGGGCGGTGCCCGGGGCGACGATGGACGGGCTGACGGCGGACGAGCGCAGGTGGGCCGAGGGAACCCAACACTTCTGGCACCACCGCGCGGCGTACGCGAAGCAGCAGGCGACCCGGCCGCAGACCATCGGCTACTCGCTCGTCGACTCACCGGTCGGGCTGCTCGCCTGGCTCCTCGACAAGTTCGCCGAGTGGTCGGACACCGAGGACAGCCCGTTCGAGACGATCTCCAGGGATCGTGTCCTCGACGACGTCACCCTCTACTGGCTGACGCGGACCGGTGCGTCGGCGGCCCGCATCTACTACGAAAGCCACAACTCGCTCGACCCCGAACTCCGGGTGGACGTCCCGACGGCGATGACCATGTACCCCCGCGACATCGAGAAGATCCCGCGCCCCTGGGCCGAGGAGCGGTACCGGCAGATCGTCCGCTGGAGGTCACCCGAACGCGGAGGCCACTTCCCGTCGCTGGAAGTCCCCGAGTACTTCGTCAAGGACTTGCAGGAAGGACTCGCAGCAGTACTGGCCGCCCACCGCTGACCGGCAATGTGAATGACGGACCTTCGGGCAGGCTACTGGCAGGTTGTCGGGCCATGTGGTTCGCCTGCCCGAAGGGGCCCGTCACGCCCTTTGCGAGCGAAGCATCATGAACCGGGCCCGCCCGTAGGTGCGCACCCTGAGTTCGCCGCCCTCGCGAACGACGATGCTCGCCAGCTCACCCCGATAAGGGGCGACGATGATTCCCCCCGGCCTCGTCTGCTCGATCCACGCCGGTGGAACATCGTTGATCCCGCACGTCACATGGATGCGGTCGTAGGGGGCGCCGTCCGGGAATCCGTTCGTTCCGTCGGCAGTGATCAGCCGGGGCGCGTGCCCGGCCGCGTGCAGGTTCCGCGAAGCTCGCTGCGACACCTGGGGATCGACTTCCACCGTCGTCACTGCCGGCTCTCCTACAACGGCACTGAGCAGCGCTGCCGTCCACCCGGTACCGGTGCCGATCTCCAGCACGTTGTGACCTTCGCGGGTCCCGAGAAGCGACAGGAACGCCACCACGGTCGAGGGGGCCGAAGCCGAGGAGGTGAACCGGGCGCCTTCCCGGACGGCCTCAGTGATCGGGAAGGCTCCATCGTCGATCTGCGTGATGATCGCTTCATCCGCGTAGCAGGCCCGCAACCACGTCTCCGGGTCGGCCTCTCGGTCGATCACATATCCGGGCCGATCATCTGGAGAAACGTAGGCGGGGGAGGGGATGAAGAGGTGCCGGGGGACGGCGCGGAGAGCTCCTTTCCACGGGCCCAGATCTCCGAGCTTCTCGATCTCGCTGATCATCGCCTGGTTGAGGCGCTCCGAGTCCATCGCCTACTTGCCCTTCTCGTGCTTCCCGCCGCCCTTGGGGTCCTCCTTCTCCGGGGGTGGTACCGGCCGCCCCTTCTCCTGTCCGTTCTTGTCGATGTCCCTTTCCCTCTTGCCCATGATGACGTTCCCTTCTACGGGCACCGGATTTTCGCGCTCCGTCGTCTCGTCACGAACATGACGGTAGGAAGGCCGTCCCACGCTGGTCCATGAATTTGGCAGTCTTTGGCAGTAACTCTCTGCTGCTGGCTCTTGACGCTGCCCGGAGTGACGGCGAGGGTCGGTTGCGTCGTCTCAACGGGAGGTTGCGCGTATGGACTTCGTCGGTATGGATCCGCACAGTCCGGCGGACAAGTGCCCGGCCGTCCACGTCGAGCCGGCGACCGGTGACCTCTACCTGGTCGGCCGTCAGGTCACCGACCCCGCCACGCTGGCCAAGCTCGCAGAACACGCCTCGATCGAAGAGGACGAGACGGCGATCTGGATGCCCGCCCGGATGGGGCCCTTCCTCCGTGAGGCCGTCACTGGCGACCACGAGCCGGGCCGACAGGGCAGAGGGGAGCCGACGCTCTCCGAACTGCTGGCCGGCTGCCGCCGCTCAGTGGTCCACCTGGAAGCCCGTGACACCTACGACGCCACCGATCCCGCGTTCCTCAAGTGGCGCGAGAACGGCGACACCTCGTACGACTGGGACGGCTGGGTCGAGAAGCTGTCCGACGCGATCGCGCGAGGCGTGCGGTTCCGGCGGCTGCGGATCGTGTCAGAGCCGGTCAGCGACTACATCCGGTGGGAGCACGCCATCAGCTACGGCAACGTGCGGGCCGGTGAGGAACTGCGCTGGCTGCCCCGCCGTCTGGCCTTCGACCTGGCGCAGCCGGTGGCCGACTACTTCATGTTCAATCAGAGGTTGATCCGCTACAACTTCACCGCCGGGGACGGCACCGACACCGGCGACATGAAGTACGTGACCGACCCACGCCAGATCGTGCCCGTCGTCGGGCAGTTCGAGATGTTGTGGGAACGGGCTGTCCCGCACGAGGACTACGACCCGTCCTGATCCTCGGCGGCGTTGAGCGCCTCGCCGATCAACGCGCGCGCCCTGTCGCCGAACACCGCCAGCGACGACAGGCGGTTCCATTCGAACTCGTACATTGCGATCTCGGCGGGCGTGGTCACCGACAGGTACCCCGAGACGAGCTCGACGGTGACGAGATCCGAGTCGAACATGTTGAACGCCTCGGCCGGGTGGATTCCCCGGCGACGGGCGTCCATCGGGATGATCCCGAGTACCACGTTGGGGCGGCGCATGACCTGCATGAGATGCCGCAGTTGGGCCGCGTGGACCTGACGCGAGTAGGGTCGGAACCGCAGTACGGCTTCTTCGAGCACGTACAGCCAGCGGGCGTCGGGACGTCCGAGGAGCCCTTGACGCGCCATCCGTTCGGCCACCGCTTCGGCCAGATCGTCGTCCGCGTCGGGCACCTCCACGCTCTGCTCGATGATCACGCCCGTCAGCGCGTGCCGCGTGTAGTCCTCGACCTGGAGCATTCCGGGGATCAGCTTGGGTTGGTACGAGCGCGACAGCGTGAGCTGTTCGTACTGCTCCCGCACCGACTTCTGCGCTCCGGCCAGCCCGCCTCGGTTGAGTTGCTGGTAGGTCATCCACATGCGCTCTGCCGCCGCCTGCTCGGACAGCAGTTCCTCGGTCCGGCGCGGTGACGCCGCACAGACCCGGCACCACAGCCGGACATGGTCGGCGGTGATCGTCCGCTGTCCCTTTTCGACTTTGGACACCACCGACGAGTCCCGCCATCCCGCCAGCTCAGCGAAGCGGACGCCGGAGATATGCGCCGCCTCACGCAACGCCCTGAGTTGCTCGCCCAATCGCTGGCGTGCGGCCTGGGCGCTGGAAGAGGAGGGTCTGGACATCAGTTCGCATCATCGCGGACGCGCGTCGGTCAGGGCGGCCCTTTGACGGGCTTTGCCATGCTGGTCAGCGTGCAGCCGGGCGGGCGCGTCCGGCTGGCCGTCGCGCTCGATCTGCTCGTTCACGTCGCGACTCCCCGTCCTTCGGACGGAGGTCGGCCCGCCTCGGCGTCGTCCGGTTCGGCAAGGGCGGCGCCATCCGGCGCCGCCCTTCCGCACGTCAGCCGGGTGGTGTCACTCCGGCGTCGACTCCTTCTCGTAGGCGTCGATGATCGCGCCGAGCTTGGCGAACTTCTCGGTGTAGGAGTACGGGTAGACGCCTCCGGGCAGGGGCGGCCGGTCGGCGTCCACGTACTGGGTCCCCAGGTTGGAGAACACCGTGATGATGTAGTGGCGGCCGCCCTTGCCGCGGAACTTGACGATGCCCGCGTCCGAGGCCGAGTTGTTCACCCAGCCGGTCTTGTGCAGGAACGACACCTCGGCGGCGGTGTTGCACGGGCGGACGTCGGCTCCGAAGTTCGAGCCGTTGACGTTCACGGTGCCGTCCGCCTGGAGCCAGGGAGCGCCGACCGCGTGCGGGATGCCCCGGGCCGGGTAGGTGCCCGAGCACCGGTTGGCCGAGGACAACATGTCGTTGAAGCCCTGCTGCCCCAGCTTGGCCTTGAAGACGTTGCGCGAGGTCTCGCTGAGCACCGCCCTCGGCTTGACGGGGTCACCGTTCGGCGCCGTCCACACCGTCCCGGCGGAACCGTTCACCAGCACCAGGAGCTTGGCGGTGTCCAGCGAGTTCATCGTGACCGGGTTGCCCCAGCGGCCGCCGTTCACCGGGTTGGTGTTCTTGAGCTGGATCGTCTCCAGGCCGAGGTCCTGGAAGGTCTGGTTGAGGGTGCCGATGTAGTCGTGGTCGTGCATCAGCTTGACCAGCGCGCACGCGGCGCCGTTCGACGACCAGGTCAGCGAGTCGTTGATGTACGACTCGACGGTCCGGCTGGTCGCCCCGCCGCACAGGGAGCTGATCGTGGTGGGGTTGTAGTCGTAGGTGTCGGTCAGGCGGATCTTGCCCTGGTCGACCATCCGCAGCACACCGAAGTTCACCGCGAGCTTCAGGACGGACGCCGGGTAGGGCGACATGAAGTCGTACTCGGCGTTCTCACGTCCGGGCACGATGTCGACGGTGCCCCGGGCGTTGTTGGCGTACCAGCCCGCGTCGTCCCACTGCCGCCACCGCACCGCGTCGGTGCGGAGGTTCTCGTCGACGGGGACGACCACGCCGTCCTTGTACTGCGGGCTCATCAGCACGGTCCCGGACCTGGCGGGCTTGCCGCCGCTGTCCAGCTCGATGACCGTGGCGTCGATCTGCGGCTGCTGGACGATCGGCTTGGCGTCGGCCGCCGCCGCCAGGAGCCGCGACCGCTGCCCGGCGGCGGTCGCCTCCTTGTCCACGGTCACCAGCGTCCTGGCCAGTGCGCTGCTGGGCGGCGCGGTGTCCAGCACCTCCTGGAACCTCAGCCGCTCCATGGTCGAGCGCAACTGCTCGGCGACGGCACTGGTCTGCGCGGGGGCCGCAGAGGCCGGTCCCATCGCGCCCATGGTCAGCACGCCGGCCATGGCCAGCCCGATCGTTCCGTGAACCCATGTCCGTCGCATCCACACCCCTCGATGGTTCTGACAGTTTCAAGATCATTTTAGGGCGCTCTGTCGGTTCCATCGCGGTACTTGCGAAAAGTCCGACGCGGCGTCGTCATGACCTGCGCCGGGGGCTCGATGGGCGATCGCATGCCGAACGTCGATGCCCGGAGGCTCGGGCCGTACCTGCGACGGGCAGGGTGCGAATCCATCATTTCTCGACTGTGGAGGCAAAGGAGATGCCCCCATATTCGGTCACGGATATGGGGGCGCTCGTGGCGGGGGTTTCTGGCTCGTCAGAGGCTCTTGAGTGCCTTTGCGAAGTGGGTGAAGTCCTGACGGCCGATGAGGATGTTGCCGCCGTCCGGGTCCTTGCTGTCGCGAATTGCCACCGTGGTGGGCGCCGACGCAACCTCGATGCAGTCACCGCCGTTGTCGGTGCTGCGGCGTGCCTTGCGCCACACGACGTTGCTCAAGTCCATTTCTCCTCAATCACCTTTCTTATAGCGTCTCGCGTCTGGTCTTCCGGCAACGCCTTCGCTCGCAGCTTTACCAGCGATTGCGCGATCTGCGCGAGGTCATCCGGGCTATCGGTAGTGATACCCCGGATGGTGGTTTCTAGATAAGCTATCTCGCTTCGGTCGTTCATCGTCGCGAGAATGAAAGCGCCACCGAACGCGGCGGGCCGACCACTGTTGGGGACGAGTTGGATCGTGATGTTCGGCCACTCGCTCAGCTCGATCAGGTGCTCCAGTTGAGCCCTCATGATCTCAGTCGATCCGACGCCGTGCGTCAATACTTGCTCGTTGAGGAGCACGACCAGGGTGAGGGGCGCGGGCTTGGTGCGGGTGAGTACCGCCTGGCGCGCGATGCGAGCTTCTACGGCCTCTGCGCTGAGGAACTGTGCGGCGTACGCGGGAGTCTGAAGGAGGCCGGGCACCACGGACGGCTGCCACGTGACCGCCATGTCCGCTTCGGCTTCGACCTGCGGCCAGTCGAACCAGAGGGGAACGGGGCTGCCGTCCTCCTTGGTCAGGTCGTCGTACAGCTCCAGGAGCGCGCCGCCCGCGCCGGTGACTTGATCGACCGTGGTCGCGAAATTGCGGGAGCAACGCTTCTTGCCGGTTTCGACTTGCGAGACGAACGAGTCGCTTGTATTGGTATGTCCTGCTATGGCCTCTTGGGTGAGATTGGCGTGAATTCTCACGCGTTTCATCTGCCGCCCGAAAGCCTTCAGGGCGGGCTCTGACCTGCGCGTCTTGCGAGCGGGGGACATGATCACTTCTCCTTACCGGGTTGACTGGATGCTAGCCGTTCTTCGTCTTCTGCATGGTTCTTTCTGCTGGATGGCTAGCTTGCAGAGTCAGGGCTTAGAAAGGGGGCGCAGGTCAGAGCGATCAAAGGCGGAAATGATGATCATAAAAGAGGAACTCCGTCCGCCGGAGTCGATCACCGAGCCGTCGGTGCTGGTGATCTACGCCGAGCCGCAGTCGGTCAGGGCAGCGCGCGGATTCGTTGGGCGGTGGTTCGAGGATCACGCCATGAGCGCCAGTGAGGACGACGCCGTCACCGCCGTCTCCGAGATGGTCACCAACGCCTTCAAGCACGCCTGCGCCCCGGGCGAGAAGATCGAGCTGTGCGTCTACCGCAGTGCGCCGGGCGTGGTGATCGAGGTTCTCGACCCGTCGTCGGAGCTGCCCGTCATCAAGCCGTTCGACCTCACCAGCGAGGACGGGCGGGGGCTGGCGATGCTCTCTCTGCTGGCGGCGCGGTGGGGGACCTACACCCGGCTCGCGGGCGGCAAGTGCGTGTGGGCGGTGATCGCGTGAGTCGGCCGGACGACCACCTGGACGCCGTGCAGGCCGCGACGGCGATGATCGTTCTGGCGCGCACCCTCAACGATCTCGACGGTTGCGTCGCCGTGGTGGACACCCGCACCGAGGTGCCCACCGTCCTCGCCGGCAACCGCGACGCGTGGGGCACCGCCACCGTCCGCGTCTGGGTGTCCGGACGGGCCTTCATCTGGCAGCACGGCGTCTGCCCCTGCCTCGCCCTGGACGAGTTCGTGTCCCTCATCCACCGCGTCGGGCCGCACGAGGGGTTCTAGCACTCGATGACGTTGACGGCGAGGCCGACGCGGCTTTGACCGCTCCGCCAGGTCTAGCGGTGTGTCGCTGGAGTCGAAAGGCACGATCACAGCTCGTCGAGCCGGGCCTGCCAGCGCCGTTCCTCTTCCTCCTGTCCTTTTCGCCGAGCGATATGGGCGGCCAGCTCGGCCACACCGGCACGAATGTCATCGACCTCGCGAAGTTGCCAGGCGGGCTGCCGGGTCAGATCCCAGACGATCGCGTCCGCCGCAGGTTCGGCGGCGATGACCCGCCAGCCGCTGTCGGCGAGTTGTAGAGCGACCGTTTCTTTGCCGACGGCGGTAAGGCAGCACATACGGTGGTAGATGTTCCGGGCACGGTTGGTGTAACCCAGTTCGTTGGCGTCGACCAGATGCTTGTAGGCTTCCGACGGTTCAACCGGCATTAGGCAGAATCCCCAATGATGGTGAAATTGGGAGTTCTGGGGGATTGCGTGCACGGCGAACTCGAAAATCGCCGCCGCCTCCCGGAACCTCTCCTGCTTCAGCAGGCGTAGGGCGTGGTTGGACATCTGGGGTTCCAGGAGCTGGACCGATGTCGCCGCGAGGTTGCCTCCCTCGGAGGCGGCCGTGTTGACGACGGTGATGCCGTTTTCCCAAGGGACGCTTTCGCCCTGGTCGTCCACCACCCGAAGAGCGATCTCCTCGTTCAGTTGCGCGGTGACGATGTCGCGCTCTCGCATGAGATCTTCGCCGCACGGTGGCGTTTCGTGCCCTCTGAGCCATCGGTGAGCGAGATGGAGGGAGCTGGTGGCCCACTCCTGGAAGAAGGTGCTCGAGAAGTGATCCACCGCCCACCGGTAGTACCGGTGAAGTTCCAGATCACCTTGAAGACGGTCCTGAGTGAGCTTCTCGATCCGGTGCGGCGGCCTCAGGAGCACCAGATCCTCGATCGGGGCGGTGGCCAGCCACGGCATGATCGAGTC
Source organism: Actinomadura hibisca NBRC 15177 (assembly GCF_001552635.1). Taxonomy (GTDB): domain Bacteria; phylum Actinomycetota; class Actinomycetes; order Streptosporangiales; family Streptosporangiaceae; genus Spirillospora; species Spirillospora hibisca. The sequence continues at coordinate 9,381 of NZ_BCRO01000086.1, forward strand.
GAACATGCCGGTCACCACCTGTCCGACGTAGCGAAGAAACTCGTCGGAGTTCGCCGGGGGCGCGGGCTTCTCCTGGAGGTCCAGCACCTTGAGCCAGCCGTCCAGGTCGAAGTCCGCGAGCCATCCGTCCCGATCGAAGTCCTCGATCTCCAGCGGGCGGTGGATTCTGATGTAGGGCACCACGTGCGCTGACAGCACCGCCATGACGACCGATCCCACGATCTGCTGCCCCATCCCGTACCGGATCAGGGAGTGGGCATCCAGGCCGCGGCGGCTCAGTTCGCGGGCAGCCGTCCGAACGGCGGACAGACGGCCGTCGGCACTCTCGGTGGGGGAGTACAAGCCGCCTTCCAGTCCGCTGCGGATGGATTTGACCAAGCTTGTCGTCTGCCAACAACTCGGCTCCCGTCCCTTGTCGCACAAGTACGCCTCATGGGCGTCGAAGGGCTTCTCCGTGCTCATCGGGAGGGCGTCTCCAGAGGGTGGACCTTGATTCTTTACGATAGTGGCTGTCAGATTACCAGGATCTTGGGTATCATCATGTCCATGAAAGCGGAGACGGGTGGCTTGGCATGAACGAAGCGATCTATCTTCCGTCCGACCTCGCCAGCAGCAAGCGGACCGACTTCATCCGGGAGGCCCGGGAGGGGGGCGCGCGGCTGCGCGACAAGGACGGGACCAGTCTCGTGATGCTTCCTGAAAGCAGGCTTGAGCTTTTGGAGAGCCTCGAAAAGTGGAGTGCGGCATACGTGCAGGTCAATCACGCGCTGCATCGTTCGGCGACACCGCCGTCGTTGAGTGATCTGGGGGAACTGGGGTGGCTGCGCCGGTTCGACCGTGATGACCAGTTCGAGTTCCTTCAGGAGCTGCATGACGCGCTCCTCGCCGCGCGTGCGGATTGCGACCTGAGTCCGCTGCGTGAATGCCTGCACGAGTGGCAGGTCACCGCCAGAGAACTTGAAGATCCGCTGCGCAAGCGGGTGCTGCTGGAGGACTTCCGCTCGGAAGACTACGTTGAGGCGGCTGAGCCGGATGACGCCGGAGAGTAACTACCGGCCTTTCGAGCCGGCCCGCCGACCGGGCGGACGGCCCGACAGTCAGCCCAAGTACCGCGTTCTGGTGCACCGCAGGTTCCGCGACCACTGGGATGAGCTGGTGGACCGCGTCGGGCTCAAGATGGCCCAGCAGTTCTGGGACCATGTCTCGAACTCTCCTGGGAACCCCGATCCCATCGCGGCCACCTGCTATCTGCGCGGTAAAGCCGGAAGGCCGCGTGGTGTCGGCTGGTCTCGTACGATTCACTACGAGATCAGCGGGCCCGGACGCATCAACTATCAATATAACGATACTTATCAGACGTCTCCTGACGGGGATGTGCACCGTGTCGTCGCGATATTGACCATTAATTACAGCAGTCACTGAGCAAGAAGCGTCACGGGCTTCCGTGGCTCATGGGCGTGGGATGCGGTAGCGGCCTTCCCCGCTCCCGGCGTCCCCCGTCCACGCGAACGACGATCGAGCCGACCGCGCGGACGCCTAGCACTCGATGACGTTGACGGCGAGGCCGCCGCGGCTTGTCTCCTTGTACTTGTCCAGCATGTCGCGGCCGGTGTCGCGCATCGTCTTGATCGCCTTGTCCAGGGACACGAAGTGGCGGCCGTCGCCGCGCAGCGCGAGGCGGGTGGCGCTGATCGCCTTGATCGCGCCCACCGCGTTGCGTTCGATGCACGGCACCTGCACCAGGCCGCCCACCGGGTCGCAGGTCAGGCCCAGGTTGTGTTCGATGCCGATCTCGGCCGCGTTCTCCACCTGTTCGGGAGTGCCGCCCAGGACTTCGGTGAGGCCCGCCGCCGCCATCGAGCATGCCGAGCCCACCTCGCCCTGGCAGCCCACTTCCGCGCCCGAGATCGACGCGTTCTGCTTGAACAGCACGCCGATCGCGCCCGCCGTCAGCAGGAAGCGGACCGCGCCCTCGTCGTTCGCGCCCGGCACGAACTTGTCGTAGTAGTGCAGCACCGCCGGGATGATGCCCGCCGCGCCGTTCGTCGGGGCCGTCACGATCCGGCCGCCCGCCGCGTTCTCCTCGTTCACCGCCAGCGCGAACAGCGTCACCCAGTCCATCGCGTGCAGCGGGTCGGATGCTTCTTCGGTCACCAGCTTGCGGTGCAGCTGGGGCGCGCGGCGGCGCACCTTCAGGCCGCCCGGCAGCAGGCCCTCGCGCGCGTTGCCCCGCGCGACGCACGCCTGCATGACGCGCCAGAGCTCGATCAGGCCGTCCTTGATCTCCTGCTCGGTGCGGCCGAACGCCTTCTCGTTCTCCAGCATCAGCGCTGAGATCGACAGGCCCGTCTCGTGGCAACGTTCCAGCAGTTCGGCGGCGGTGTCGAAGCGGTGCGGCAGCACCGTGTCGTCGGCCTTGATCCGGTCGGCCCCCGTGGCGTTCTCGTCCACGATGAAGCCGCCGCCGACCGAGTAGTACACCTTGGACCGCAGCTCGTTGCCGTCGGCGTCGAACGCGGTGAAGCTCATCCCGTTCGGGTGGCCCGGCAGCGACTTCTTCCGCTCGAAGATCAAGTGTTCGTTCACCACGAACGGGATGTCGTGAGAGCGGTACAGGCGCAGGGTTCCGTTCTCGCGGATGGTCGCCAGGCGCGCGTCCACCCCGTCCACGTCCACCAGCTCGGGCTTGTCGCCCTCCAGGCCCAGGATGACGGCCTTGTCGCTGCCGTGCCCCTTGCCCGTCAGGCCGAGCGACCCGTACAGGATCGCCTGGACGGAGGCGGTCTTCTCCAGCAGGCCGTCGTCGTGCAGGCCGCGCGCGAACCGGTGCGCGGCCGCCATCGGGCCCCCGGTGTGGGAGGACGACGGGCCGATGCCGATCTTGAAGAGGTCGAAAACGCTGATTGCCATGAAGGGGTGCTACCTCGTCGTAGCGGGCCCGCCCCGCCCGGTGGGCGGAGCGGGCCGGTGAGTTACAGGTTCGGGTACAGGGGGTGCTTGTCCGCCAGCGCGCGCACGCGGGCCGACAGCGCCTCGGCGTCGAACGACGGCTGGAGCGCCAGCGCGATCACGTCGGCGACCTCGGCGAAGTCCTCGGCCGTGAAGCCGCGCGTGGCCAGCGCCGGGGTCCCGATCCGCAGGCCCGACGTCACCATCGGCGGGCGCGGGTCGTTGGGGACCGCGTTCCGGTTGACGGTGATGCCGACCTCGTGCAGACGGTCCTCGGCGTCGCGGCCGGTCAGCTCCGAGTCCACCAGGTCCACCAGGACCAGGTGCACGTCGGTGCCGCCCGTCAGCACCTTCACCCCGGCCTTGGCCGCGTCCTCGGCGAGCAGCCGCTCGGCCAGGATGCGGGCGCCGTCCAGGGTGCGCTGCTGGCGGTCCTTGAAGCCGTCGGACGCCGCGAACTTCAGCGCGACGGCCTTGGCCGCGATCACGTGCTCCAGCGGCCCGCCCTGCATGCCGGGGAAGACGGCCGAGTTGATCTTCTTGCCGTACTCCTCCTTCGCCAGGATCAGGCCGCCGCGCGGACCGCCGAGGGTCTTGTGCGTGGTGGTCGTGACGATGTCGGCGTGCGGCACCGGCGACGGGTGCAGCCCCGCCGCCACCAGGCCCGCGAAGTGCGCCATGTCCACCATCAGCAGCGCGCCGACCGAGTCGGCGATCTCGCGGAAGGCGGCGAAGTCGAGCTGGCGCGGGTAGGCCGACCAGCCCGCGACGATCATCTTGGGGCGGTGCTCGGCGGCCAGCGCGGCGACCTCGTCCATGTCGACGAGGCCGTCCTCGGCGCGCACGTGGTAGGGCACCACGTTCAGCGTCTTGCCCGAGTAGTTCAGCCGCATCCCGTGGGTGAGGTGCCCGCCGTGCGCGAGGTCGAGGCCGAGGATGGTGTCGCCGTGCTGGAGCAGCGCGAAGTACACCGCCGTGTTGGCCTGCGCCCCGCTGTGCGGCTGGACGTTGGCGTGCTCGGCCCCGAACAGCGCCTTGGCGCGGTCGATGGCGAGCTGCTCGGTGACGTCGACGTACTCGCAACCGCCGTAGTAGCGGCGGCCCGGGTAGCCCTCGGCGTACTTGTTGGTCATCACCGAGCCCTGGGCCTCCAGGACCGCCACGGGGGCGAAGTTCTCGGAGGCGATCATCTCCAGGGTCGACTGCTGGCGGTGCAGCTCGTCGGCGATGGCCTTGGCGACCTCGGGGTCGGCGACGGCCAGGTGCTCGTTGAGGTCCACGCTCAGGACTCCTCGATGAGCTTGCCGTACGCCTCGGCGGTCAGCAGGTCGCCCGGCTCGTCGCCGATGCGGACCTTGAAGATCCAGCCCTCGCCGTAGGGGTCGTCGTTGATGACCTTGGGCTCGTCCAGCACCGCCTGGTTGATCGCGGTGATCTCGCCGCTGACCGGGGAGTACAGCTCGCTGACCGACTTGGTGGACTCCACCTCGCCGCAGCTCTCGCCGGCCTCCACGGTGTCGCCCTCGCCGGGCTGGAGCTCGATGAAGACGATCTCGCCCAGCGCGTCGGCGGCGTGCGCGGTGATGCCGACGGTGACGATGCCGTCCTCGGCCTCGGTGCCGTCGAGACCGGCCACCCACTCGTGCTCTTCGCTGTAGCGGAGCTGCTCCGGAACGCTCACGATCTTTTCTCTCTCCAGGTCTCAGGAACGCTTGTAGAAGGGCAGGACGACCACGTCGACCGGCTCGTGCCGGCCCCGCACGTCCACCGCGAGTCCGGTCTCCCCGACCCCGCTGTCGAGGTAGGCCATGGCGATCGGCTTGCCCAGTGTGGGCGACGGGGCGCCACTGGTCACGACCCCGCACGGCGTGCCGTCGGAGGTGACGACCGCGTACCCCTTGCGGGGCGCGCGGCGGCCGCGCGCGACCAGCCCCACGAGCCTACGGCCTGCGGGGGTCTGGGCCGCGGCCTCCAGCGCGGACCGGCCGACGAAGTCGCCGGGCTTGTCGAATTTCACCACCCGGCCGAGGCCCGCGTCGAACGGGGTGGTGGCCGAGGTCAGCTCGTTGCCGTACAGCGGCATCCCGGCCTCCAGGCGCAGGGTGTCGCGGGCCGACAGGCCGGCGGGGACGACGCCCTCGACGTCGGCGAGGGTCTGCCAGGTCTTGACGGCGTCGCCGCTGGAGACGAAGAGCTCGAAACCGTCCTCGCCGGTGTAGCCGGTACGGGCGATGAGCGCATCGACGCCCGCGACCTGCCCGGCCATGATCGCGTAGTACTTCAGGTCGGCCAGCGGGGCGTCGGTGAAGCGGGCGAGGATCCCGGCGGCGTCGGGGCCCTGGAGGGCGATCAGCGCGTAGGAGTCGGAGCGGTCGTCCACCGCCGTCTCGAAGCCCGCGGCCCGCTCGACCAGCGCCTCGCGGACGACGTCCACGTTGGCGGCGTTCGCCACCACCATGTAGGTCTGGTCGGCCAGCCGGTAGACGATCAGGTCGTCCAGCACGCCGCCGTCCGGCGCGACGATCATGGTGTAGCGGGCCTTGCCCACCGCCATCGGCGACAGGTTGCCGACCAGCGCGTGGTCCAGCGCCTTGGCCGCCTCGGGCCCGGACAGGAAGATCTCGCCCATGTGGGACAGGTCGAACAGCCCGGCGCCGGTGCGGACGGCCTTGTGCTCGGCGGTCTCGCTCGCGTAGCGCAGCGGCATCAGGTAGCCCGCGAAGTCGACGAGGTTCGCCCCGAGGTCCTGGTGGACGTCGTACAGCGGCGTCTTCTTGGGCTGGGAATCGGCGGACATGCGGGTCGGCTCCTTCGTCGCGGGCACGCGTGGGCACAATCGTCCCACCCGCGCACCGGGCGTTGTCGGTGCCTCCCCCTCTGTCATCGGCGCCTGAGAGTTTCACCCCGGGGTGGCGGGGCTTTCACCTTCGGCGGGGGACCGGCAGGGGTCCCCGCTTTCCAGAGGTCGCCTGGTCCGTGCGGTCCGTGGGCCTGAGAGGTTCCGGGGAGGATTTGCTCCTTCGGCGTTCCGCGCTGGCTGCGCGGGACTCTCCCGCACGGGATCATCGGCTGGGGCCAATCTAGCAGCGCCGATGCCGTGCGAACAGCGCTCTCCGGGCCCGATCGGAGCCGGGCTTCAGGCCGCCAGCGCCTTGCGCAGGGTGCGCAGGCACAGGCTCAGCGCCGTGTGCTTGGACGCGCCGTTCTCCCGGACGTGCGCCCACGCCGCGTACAGCAGCGACCACATCGTCTGCTGCACCCACTCGTCCGGCAGTTCCGGGTCGAACGCGCCCTCCTCGCGGCCCCGCTGGATGAGGTCCAGCAGCGCCCGGTCGGCGTCGGTCTCCTCCTCCCAGCCCTCCCAGCTCATGAGCTGGGGGTTCTCGAAGATCAGCGTCAGGCCCCGGCTGACCTCGAAGTACTCCTGGCACAACCGCTCCAGCGCGGCCATGGCGGGCCCCTCGCCGACGCGGGCGCGGTCGGTGGCGTCGCCGATCTGCTCCAGGACGTGCGCGCCGATGGCGTCGAGCAGGTCGGCGCGCTCGGGGAAGTAGCGGTGCACGGTGGTGCGGCCGACTCCGGCGGCGGCGGCGACGTCGGCCAGGGAGGCGGTGGGCGTGGCGGCCAGGGTGGTGACGGCGGCGTCGAGGATGGCGCGGCGGGTGCGCTCGCGCGTGCCGTTCCGTGCCGTCGGCCCGCCGCCCGACCGGACCGCCGGGGCTGCGGCGGCCTGCTCTTGCGTCATGCGCACAACGGTAGCGGCAGCGTTCGATTTGGAACACCTTTGACATTTATGGAACAGTTCTGTTCCACTAGAGAGCATGGATGCTCCGCCTCCCAAGGCTCCCCTCTCCCTTCCCCGCCTCCGGTTGCTCTGGACGTTCGCCCGGCCGCACCGGGGGATGCTCGCCGCCGGGCTCGTGCTCGCCCTGCTCGGCTCCGCGCTGGGCCTGGCCACCCCGATGGTCACCAAGTGGGTGCTGGACACCCTGGCCGACCGGGGCTCGCTGGCCGCCCCGATCGTCGCGATGGTCGTGCTGTTCCTGGTCGGCGCGGTGGTCTCGCTGCGGCAGTGGGTGCTGCTGGGCGCGATCGGCGAGCGCGTGGTGCTGGAGGCCCGCGAGTCGCTGGTGCGGCGCATGTTGCGCTCGACCGTCCCGGCGCTGACCCGCCGCTCCACCGGCGAGCTGGTCACCCGCGTCACCTCCGACACGCTGCTGCTGCGCGAGGCCGCCGCCGGGAGCCTGGTCGGGCTGGTCAACGGCCTGGTCATGCTGGTCGGCACGCTGGCGCTGATGGGCGTGCTGGACCTGGTGCTGCTCGGCGCGACGGTGCTGGCCACGGCGGTGGTCGTGGTGCTGTTCGTCGCGCTGATGCCCGCGCTGGCGGCGGCGCAGGTCCGCGCGCAGGACCACGTCGGGCGGCTCGGCGGCGTGCTGGAGGGGGCGCTGCGGGCGATCCGCACCGTCAAGGTCAGCGGGGCCGAGGACCGGCAGGCCGAGGCGATCCTCGCCGACGCGCGCGCCGCCGCCGAGCACGGCGTGCGCTCGGTGCGGCGCGAGGCGCTGGCCTGGACCGTCGCGTGGTCGGGCCTCCAGGTCGCGATCATCGTGATCCTGGGGCTGGGGGCCTGGCGGGTCGGCGCGGGGCGCATGGAGGTGTCGGCGCTGATCGCGTTCCTGCTGTACGCGTTCGGCCTGATGGAGCCGATCATGCAGCTCAGCCAGAGCCTGACCACGCTCCAGTCCGGCATCGCCGCCGCCGAGCGCATCCGCGAGGTGGACGACCTGGAGACCGAGCCGGTGGCGGTGCCCGGGACCGGCGCGACGGGCGACGCGGCGGGCCCGGTGCTGGAGCTGCGCGGCGTCACCGCCGGGTACGGCCCCGACGCCGCGCCCGCCGTCCGCGACATCGACCTGACGGTGCCGCGCCGGGGCCACATCGCGATCGTCGGGCCGTCCGGCGCGGGCAAGACCACGCTGATGTCGCTGATCCTGCGCTTCCTGGAGCCGCAGGAGGGCGAGCTGCGGCTCGACGGCGTGCCCTACCGCGACCGCACGCACGCCCAGATCCGCGCCCGCCTCGCCTACGTCGAGCAGGACACCCCGATCGTGCCGGGCACCGTCGGCGCGAACATCCGCTACGCCCGGCCCGACGCCACCGACGAGCAGGTGGCGCGCGTGCTGGCCGACGTCCGCCTCGCGGGCAAGATCGAGGCGCTGGACGAGGGGCTGGACACCCCGCTCACCTCCACCTCGGTGTCGGGCGGCGAGCGGCAGCGGATCGCGCTGGCCCGCGCCCTGCTGCGCGAGCCGGAGGTGCTGCTGCTGGACGAGGCCACCGCCCAGCTCGACGGCCTCACCGAGGACGCGGTGCAGCGCTGCATCCGCGAGCGCGCCGCCGCCGGGGCCGTCGTCACGATCGCGCACCGGCTGTCCACGGTGATCGACGCCGACCTGATCGTGGTGATGGAGGACGGCCGGATCCGCGCGCAGGGCGGCCACGAGGAGCTGCTGGCGTCCGACCGGCTCTACGCCGAGCTGGTCGAGGCGCTGCGCATCGCCGCGCGCCCCGACCGGCTCGACGCGGCGGCTACACCGGCGTGACGTAGGCCCCCGAGATCCCGCCGTCCACCAGGAACTCCGACGCCGTCACGAAGCTGGCGTCGTCGGAGGCCAGGAACGCCACGGCGGCGGCGATCTCGGACGCCTCGGCGAAGCGCCCGACCGGGATGTGCACCAGCCGCCGCGCGGCCCGCTCGGCGTCCTTGGCGAACAGCTCCTGGAGCAGCGGCGTCGAGACCGGCCCCGGGCACAGCGCGTTCACCCGGATGCCCTCGCGCGCGAACTGCACGCCCAGCTCGCGCGACATCGCCAGCACGCCGCCCTTGGACGCGGTGTAGGAGATCTGCGAGGTCGCCGCGCCCATCACCGCCACGAACGACGCGGTGTTGATGATCGACCCCTTGCCCTGCGCCCGCATGTAGGGCAGCACGTACTTGCAGCACAGGTAGACGCTGGTCAGGTTGACGTCCTGGACGCGCTTCCAGGCGTCCAGCCCGGTTTCCAGGATGGAGTCGTCGTCGGGCGGGGAGATCCCGGCGTTGTTGAACGCGACGTCGACGCGCCCGTAGGCGTCGTGCGCCGTCGCGTACAGCGCCTTGACCTCCTCCTCGGCGGTGACGTCCACCCGGACGAACAGCCCGCCGACCTCGCCGGCCGCCGCCTTGCCGCCCGACTCGTCCAGGTCGGCGACCACGACCGTGGCCCCCTCCTGCGCGAACCGCCGCACGGTGGCCAGCCCGATCCCGCTCGCGCCGCCGGTCACGACGGCCACGCGGCCTTCCAGGCGCTTCACTTCTCCTCCTCGGTGGCGATGAAGACGTTCTTGACGTCGGTGAACGCGGCCAGCGCGTCCGGCCCCAGCTCGCGGCCCAGCCCGGACTGCTTGAGGCCGCCGAACGGCGTCCAGTACCGCACCGACGCGTGCGAGTTGACCGACAGGTTCCCGGCCTCCACCGCGCGCGCCATGCGGATGCCACGGCCGAGGTCGCGGGTCCAGATGGAACCGGACAGGCCGTAGGGGGTGTCGTTGGCCAGCCGGATCGCCTCAGCTTCGTCCTCGAACGGCGCGACCGTCACCACCGGCCCGAACACCTCCTCGTGCCAGGCGGGCAGCGTCGCGAAGTCGGGGGTGGCCAGCACGGTCGGCGGGAACCAGAACCCCGGGCCCTCGGGCGCGGTGCCCCGGAACGCCACCGGCGCGCCGTCGGGCACGTACCCGGCGACCTTCTCCCGGTGCGCGGCGCTGATCAGCGGGCCCATCTGCGTCTTGGCGTCGCGCGGGTCGCCGACCGCGACGGCGCGGACGGCCGGTTCCAGCAGCTCCATGAACCGGTCGTAGACGCTGCGCTGCACCAGGATGCGCGAGCGCGCGCAGCAGTCCTGCCCGGCGTTGTCGAACACCGCGCCGGGGGCGGTGGCGGCGGCCCTCTCCAGATCGGCGTCGGCGAAGACGATGTTGGCGCTCTTGCCGCCCAGCTCCAGCGTCAGCCGCTTCACGCCGGGCGCGCACGCCGCCATGATCTCCTTGCCGACCCGGGTGGAGCCGGTGAAGACGATCTTGGCGACGTCCGGGTGGTCCACCAGCCGCCGCCCGGCCACCGGGCCCGCGCCCGGCAGCACCTGCACCACGCCCTCGGGCAGCCCCGCCGCCAGGGCCAGCTCGCCGATCCGCAACGCGGTCAGCGGTGTCAGCTCGGCGGGCTTGACGATCACGGTGTTGCCCGCCGCCAGCGCCGGGGCCAGGCCCCAGCCCAGGATCGGCATCGGGAAGTTCCACGGGACGATCACCGCGACCACGCCCAGCGGCTCGGCGAACGTCACGTCCAGCCCGCCCGCCACCGGGATCTGCCGCCCGGACGGCCGCTCCGGCGCGCCCGCGTAGTAGTGCAGCACGTCGCGCAGGTTGTCGGCCTCCCAGTACGCCTGGCCGATCGGGTGACCGGCGTTGCGGACCTCCAGCGCGGCCAGCTCGTCGCGGTGCGCGTCGATCGTCTCGGCGAACGAGCGCAGCAGGCGCGCGCGGTCGCCGGGCGCGACGTCGCGCCAGGACCGGAACGCCCGGCTGGCACGTTCCACCGCCGCGTCGGCCTCCTCGGGGGAGGCCAGCGCGACCGTCTCCACCACCTGCTCGGTGGCGGGGTCGATCACCTGGTAGTCGGTCATCACAACCTCTCGAAGCCTCGGAACATCTCCCAGTCGGTGACCGCGCGGTCGAACGCGGCCAGCTCGACCCGGGCGTTGTTGGCGTAGTGCTCCACCACGTCCTGGCCGAACGCCCGCTCGGCCAGCTCGCTGGCGCTCCAGTCGACGGCGGCCTCGCGCAGCGTCGTCGCGACCGTGTCGGCGTCGGTGGCGTAGGCGTTGCCCGCGAACGGGTCCTCCAGCGGCAGTTCCCGCTCGATGCCGTGCAGGCCCGACGCGACCAGCGCCGCGACCGCCAGGTAGGGGTTCACGTCCCCGCCCGGCACCCGGTTCTCGACGCGCAACGACGGGCCGTGCCCGACCAGCCGCAACGCGCAGGTGCGGTTGTCCACGCCCCACTTGACGGCCGTCGGCGCGAACGAGCCGGGCTGGAACCGTTTGTAGGAGTTGATGTTGGGCGCGAGCAGCAGCGTGAAGTCGCGCAGGCACGCCTGCTGCCCGGCGATGAAGTGCTCGCCGAGCTTCGACAGCCCGTGCGGGCCGTCCCCGGCCAGCACCGGGCGGCCCTGCCGGTCGCGCAACGAGAGGTGGACGTGGCAGGAGTTGCCCTCGCGCTCGTTCGGCTTGGCCATGAACGTGATCGACATGCCCTCCTGCGCGGCGATCTCCTTGGCGCCGGTCTTGTAGAGCAGGTGGTTGTCGCAGGTCGCGAGGGCCCTGGCGAAGCGGAACGCGATCTCGTGCTGGCCGAGGTTGCACTCGCCCTTGGCCGACTCCACGTACATCCCGGCCCCGGCCATCCCGTTGCGGATCTTGCGCAGCAGCGGTTCGACGCGGGCCCCGCCCAGCAGCGAATAGTCCACGTTGTACTGGTTGGCGGGGGTGAGATCACGGTAGGCGCGGCGCCAGGCGTCCTCGTAGGAGTCCTGGTAGACGACGAACTCCAGCTCCGTCCCGACGAACGCGTCCCAGTCGTGCTCGGCGAGCCGGGCGAGCTGGCGGCGCAGGATCTGCCGGGGCGAGGCCGCGACGTCCGAGCCGTCCGCCCAGCCCAGGTCGGCGTGGACCAGCGCGGTGCCGGGCAACCACGGGACACGGCGCAGCGTGCCGAGGTCGGGCCGCATGACGAAGTCGCCGTAGCCGGTGTCCCAGGAGGACATGGCGTACCCGTCCACGGTGTTCATGTCCACGTCCACCGCGAGCAGGTAGTTGCAGCCCTCCGAGCCGTGCCCGGCCACCTCCTCCAGGAAGTAGCGGGCCGACAGGCGCTTGCCCTGCATCCGGCCCTGCATGTCGGCGAACGCGATGACGACGGTGTCGATCTGGCCCGCCTCGGCCTCGACCCACAGTTGTTCCAGCGTGAGCGGTGCTTCGGGCATGGGTGCCGCCTTCCTGTCAGCCGAGGGCCTTGTCGACGGCCTTGAGCTCGTTCTCGATCGCGGCCAGCTCCTCCGCGCTGCCCTGCACCTTGGGCCCGGTGAACCACTTGCGGGCCGACAGCACCCACCACAGGCCCGCGCCGCCGAGCACCACGAGCACGGCCACGGGGGAGTAGTTGAAGGTGTCGCGGGTGATCGGGTTGGCGGGCGGCAACATGAACAGCACCGAGATGACCAGCACCCAGACCACCGCGACGATCCCGACCGGGCGGCTCCAGCGGCCGAGGTTCCACGGCCCCGGCCGGAAGTCCGCGCCCTGGCGCAGCCGCAGGAACGTCGGGATCACGTAGGCGATGTAGAGGCCGACCACCGCGACCGAGGTCACCGCCAGGTAGGCGGTCTTGTTCCAGATCGCGGGCAGCGCCAGCACGAACGCGCCCCCGGCGGCCAGCCAGATCGCGTTGGTGGGGGTGCGGGTGCGCTTGTTGATCGCGTGCCAGAACCGGGAGAACGGCAGCGCGCCGTCCCGCGAGAACGCGTAGATCATCCGGGAGTTGGCGGTCACCGAGGCCATGCCGCAGAAGAACTGCGCCACGAACGAGACGAGGATCAGCAGCTTGCCGGTCGTCTCGCCGGTCGCGGCGATGAAGATCCCGGCCGGGCCGTCCTTGACCGCCGCGCCGTAGTCCTGGATCGCGAAGGTGACGCCCAGCAGCAGGATCCAGCCCGCCACCACCGACACCAGCACCGAGTTGACGATGCCCCTGGGGCCCGAGCGCGCCGCGTCGCGGGTCTCCTCGGTCATGTGCGCCGAGGCGTCGTAGCCGGTCATCGTGTACTGCGACAGCAGCAGGCCGATCAGCGCGGCGTACCAGCCGTACTGCCAGCCCGTCTCGTTGACGAACTCGGTGAACACGAAGCCCGCCGACTGGTGGTGCGACGGCTTGAACACCAGCACCCCGACGACGACCGCGACGCCGACGACGTGCCACCACACGCTGACGCTGCCCAGCAGCGACACGAGCTTCACGCCGAACTGGTTGAGCAGCGCGTGCGCGGCCAGGATCACCGCGAACAGCACGAACGTGTGGCCGAGCGAGACGTCGAACCCGAACTGGAGGTCCAGCAGCGGGTTGAGGAAGGCCGCCGACCCGTAGACGATCGCGGCGGTCACCGCGACCTGCCCGATGAAGTTGAACCACCCGGTGAACCACGCCCACGCCGCGCCGTTGCGTCGCGCGAGCTTGGCGGCCCAGTAGTAGAGGCCGCCCGCGGTGGGGTAGCTGGAGCAGACCTCGGCCATGGCGAGCGCGACCAGCAGCGTCATCGCGCCGACGAACAACCAGCCCCAGGTGATGACGACCGGGCCGCCGCCGGCCAGCCCGATGGTGTAGGAGGTCAGGCAGCCGCTGAGCACCGAGATGATGGTGAACGAGACCGCGAAGTTGGAGAAACCGGACATCGAGCGGCTGAGCTCCTGGGCGTAGCCGAGCTCGTGCAGCCGCTTCTCGTCGTCGGACAGATGGTCGGGGGAGGGATCGGAAACCTGGTGCTCGTCGATGCCCACGAGCGTCTCCTCGCGTCCGGGACGGAGACCGTCAAAAGCGCGTAAACGGGCTAATGTCAGACCATTAACGTTTGCCGGACCCTCGCCGTCAAGAGGGCGGCGGACCCGAAACAGACATGTAACGTGGGGCCGAGGACCCCCGCCGACGCGAAGGGCGGCCATGTCCCGCACGACCGACGAATCCGCCGCGCCCGCGGTGTTCCGCCCCGTCCGCGCCGGGAACGCCTTCGAGGAGACCGTCGAGCGCCTGCTCCAGGCGATCAAGCTGGGCGTCGTGGCGCACGGCGACCGCCTGCCCCCCGAACGCGAGCTGGCCCCGCTCCTCGGCGTCAGCCGCGTCACCCTCCGCGAGGCGATCCGCGCCCTCGCCCAGGAGGGCTACGTGGAGTCGCGCCGCGGCCGGGCGGGCGGCACGTTCGTCACCTACACGCGTCCCCGCCCCCGCCAGGCCGACCTGCGCCGCGCCCTGGCCGCGATGGGCGACGACCTGAACGACACCCTCACCTACCGCCTGGCGGTGGAGACCGGCGCGGCCCAGGCCCTGGCCGCCATGGACCTGACCGACGGCCGCGACGAGCAACTGCGCGCCCGCCTGGCCGAACTGAACGCCGCGGGCCCCGACGACTACCGCCGCCAGGACACCCTGTTCCACCTGGCGATCGCCGAACTGACCGGCTCGGCGCTGCTGGCCGCCGCGTGCACCGACGCGCGGATGCGGGTGACCGACCTGCTGAACGCGATCCCGGTGCTCGGCCGTAACATCGACCATGCCGCCGTCCAGCACGCCGCGATCGTCGAGGCGATCCTCGCCCGCGACCCGGAGGCCGCCCGCCGCGCGGTCACCGAGCACCTGGAGGGCACGGCCGCCCTCCTCCGCGGCTTCCTGGGATAAGCGGAAAGTAAGGGCGAAAGCCCTATTCCGCGGTGGATTTGTACGCGCTCGCGGCCAGGAGTGATGACGTAACCTGAGTTCGCTAACGGAGATCGCGGAGGACGCGCACTGTGGACTGGCTCATCTGGCTCGCCGGGGTTCTGATCATTTTTGTGGGCCTGCTGGCGTCCATCGGCCTGCACGAACTGGGGCACCTCTCGTTCGCCAAGCTCTTCGGGGTGCGGACCACGCAGTTCATGGTCGGGTTCGGGCCGACGTTGTGGTCGCGGCACAAGGGTGAGACCGAGTACGGCATCAAGTGGATCCCGCTGGGCGGCTACATCCGCATGATCGGGATGTTGCCGCCGCGCAAGCAGGACGCGCCCGGCCAGGTGCGCCAGATCAGCACCGGGCCCTGGCAGGGGCTGATCGAGACCGCTCGGGGCGCGGCCCTGGAGGAGGTGCGGCCGGGCGACGAGGACCGCGTCTTCTACGCCAAGAAGTGGTGGCAGAAGCTGATCATCATGTTCGCCGGGCCCGCGATGAACCTGGTGCTCGCGGTGTTCTTCTTCGGCATCGTGCTGATGGCCATCGGCCAGCCGGTGCGGCACCTGGAGCCGACGGTCGGCGTGGTGACCAAGTGCGTGGTGCCCTCCAGCCAGTCGGCCGCCGAGTGCCCGGCGGGCGCTCCGGCCACGCCCGCGCTCAAGGCCGGGATGTTGCCGGGGGACAAGTTCGTGTCGTTCAACGGCACCAAGATCACCTCTTACGAGCAGGTGCAGAACCTGATCCGCGGGTCGGCGGGCAGGACCGCGACGGTGGTCATCGACCGCAAGGGCGCGCAGCAGACCCTCCAGGTGCCGATCACGGCGAACAAGATGGCGGACCTGAAGGACGGCGACAAGATCGTCACGGTCGGGTTCCTCGGCATCAGCCCGGTGGAGCGCGTCGTCTACGAGCGGCAGGGGCCGGGCGGGGTGGCCGCCTACATGGGCGACCTGACCGTGCGCACCGCCGAGTCGGTGTTGCGGATGCCGCAGAAGATGGTGGGCGTGTGGCACGCGGCGTTCGGTGACGAGGCGCGCGACGTCAACGGGCCGATCGGCGTCGTCGGCGTCGGCCGGATCGGCGGCGAGGTGGCGGCCTCCGACCAGCTCGGCACCCAGGAGAAGCTGGCGGTCCTGCTCAGCCTGGCGGGCTCGCTGAACCTCGCGATCGGCCTGTTCAACCTGATCCCGCTGCTGCCGCTGGACGGCGGGCACATGGCCGGCGCGCTGCTGGAGGCGATCAAGAAGGGCTTCGCGCGGCTGTTCCACCGCCCCGACCCCGGACCGGTCGACGTGGCCAAGGCGCTGCCGGTGACCTACGTGATGGCCAGCGTGCTGATCGTCATGGGCGCGCTGCTCATCTACGCCGACCTCGTCAACCCGATCCGGATGTTCGGGTAGCTTCCGGCCGCGTCACATCGGGGTGGGCATGTCACCGGTCTTGAGGAAGTCGCGCAGGGTGTCCAGGTAGGGCTCGATGTCCAGGCCCTGCCCGGCCAGCCACGCGTCCGACCCGTAGGTCCGGGCGTAGCGCTCGCCGCCGTCGCACAGCAGCGTCACGACGCTGCCGCGCTGCCCGGTGCGCCGCATCTCGGCGATCAGGTGCACCACGCCCCACATGTTGGTGCCGGTCGAGCCGCCGACGCTGCGGCCGCTGACCTCGGTGGTCCAGCGCATCGCCGCCACCGACGCCGCGTCCGGCACCCGGATCATGCGGTCGATGACGGTGGGCAGGAACGACGGCTCCACCCGGGGACGGCCGATGCCCTCGATCCGCGATCCGGTCGCGGTGCGCTCCAGGTCGCCGTCGCGGAAGGCGTCGAAGAACGCCGAGCCCTCCGGGTCCACGACCATCAGCCGCGTCTGGTGCCGCCGGTAGCGCACGTACCGGCCGAGGGTCGCCGAGGTGCCGCCGGTGCCCGCGCCGACCACGATCCAGGCCGGTTCGGGGAAGCGCTCCAGCCGCAGCTGCTCGAAGATCGACTGGGCGATGTTGTTGTTGCCGCGCCAGTCGGTGGCCCGCTCGGCGTAGGTGAACTGGTCCATGAAGTGGCCGCCGCACTCGCGGGCCAGCCGCCGCGACTCGGCGTAGATCGTGGTCGGGTCGTCCACCAGGTGGCAGCGCCCGCCGTAGAACTCGATCAGGTCGATCTTCTCCCGGCTGGTGGCGGCGGGCATGACCGCCACGAACGGCAGCCCCAGCATGCGCGCGAAGTACGCCTCCGAGACCGCCGTCGAGCCGCTGGACGCCTCGATGATCGTGGTGCCCTCGCGGATCCAGCCGTTGGCCAGCCCGTACAGGAAGAGCGATCGCGCCAGCCGGTGCTTCAGCGAGCCGGTCGGGTGCACCGACTCGTCCTTCAGGTACAGGTCGATGCCCCACTCGGGCGGCAGCGGGAACACGTGCAGGTGCGTGTCGGCGCTGCGGTTGGCGTCGGCCTCCACGATGCGCACGGCTTCGGCGATCCAGGCCCGGCAGGCCGGGTCGCAGCGGTCCACCACAGGGTTCACGGCTCGATCTCCCTTGATCGTCGGTCTGCCCCGAACGATATCCCCGCAGCCCAGCGGGCATGATGACGGGACGGGGGGTACATGCACGACTTCTTCGAGCAGCGGATCGTGGCCGCCGGACGGCTGCCGCTGTTCGTGTTCCTCGTGGCGTTCATCGCCGCCTTCGTGCTGACCCGGATCAACGTGCGGCTGATCCGGGCCGACGTGCGCTGGTGGTTCAGGAACGTCAGGGCCGGGGACCTGCACATCCACCACGTCGTGTTCGGCGTGGTGCTGATGCTGGTGGGCGGGGTGACCTCGCTCGCGGTCCCCGGCTCCTCCGGCGCGGCCGTGGTCGCGGCGGCGGCGGTGTTCGGCGCGGGGGCGGCGCTGGTGCTGGACGAGTTCGCGCTGATCCTGCACCTCAGCGACGTGTACTGGACCGAGAAGGGTCGCGCGTCGGTGGACGCGGTGTTCGTCGCGGTCGCCGTCACCGGGCTGCTGCTGCTCGGCGTGCGGCCGGTCGGCTTCGAGGGGTTCGGCGCGGACCAGGCGACCGAGCAGCAGTTCGGCCGCGCGTTCCTGATCGCCGTCTACGTGGCGTCGCTGGTGCTCAACCTGGCGCTGGCGGTGGTCACCCTGCTCAAGGGCAAGATCTGGACCGGGCTGCTGGGACTGTTCGTGCCGCTGCTGCTGTTCCTGGGCGCGTTCCGGCTGGCGCGGCCCGGCTCGCCCTGGTCGCGCTGGTACTACCACCCGCACTCGCGCAAGTACCGGCGGGCGGTCTGGCGCGAGCGGCGGCTGCGCCGCCCGCTGATCCGGGGGAAGATCTGGATCCAGGAGTTCATCGCCGGGCGGCACGACCTGATCCCCGCCGAGCTGCTGCCGGGCAAGGGGAGCGGCGAGCGCGCCCGCCGCAGGGGCGCGCCGCCGGACGGGAAGGACCGCCGCGCCAAGCCCGACTAGCCGTCAGTCCAGCACGGGTGCGACGGCCCGCACGGTGTCGATCGTGTCGGCCTCCTCCGCCTTCTTGTCGGGCCGGTAGCGCAGCACGCGGGCGAAGCGCAGCGCCAGCCCGCCCGGGTAGCGGGGGCTGCGCTGCACGCCGTCGAAGGCGATCTCCACGACCAGCTCGGGGCGTACGCGCACCGTCCAGCCGTCGTCGTCCACGGCGAGCGCGCCCAGTTTCTCGGTCTGCCAGGCGAGCAGCTCGTCGGTCATGCCCTTGAAGGTCTTGCCGAGCATCACGAAGCCGCCGGTCTCGGGATCGCGCGCGCCGAGGTGCAGGTTGGACAGCAGGCCCTGCCGCCGCCCGCTGCCGCGCTCGACGGCGAGCACGACCAGGTCGAGGGTATGGCGCGGCTTCACCTTGATCCAGCCCGCGCCCCGGCGGCCCGCCGTGTAGGGGGTGTCGAGCGACTTGACCAGCACGCCCTCGTGCCCGAACGCGACGGCGGCGTCGAAGAACTCCTTGGCCTCGGCCGGATCGGCGGTGACGATGCGCGGCATCCGCAGCTCCTCGGGCACCGCCCCCGCCAGCGCCTCGTAGCGCTCGGCGCCCGGCCGGTCGAGCAGGTCGGCGCCGTCCAGCCGCAACACGTCGAACAGCAGCAGCGACAGCGGCACCGGCTCGGCGCCCTCCTTGGCGGCGCGGGTGGCGGTGCGCGCGGCGGTGATCTGGAACGGGTACGGGCGGCCGTCCGGGCGCAGCGCGATCAGCTCGCCGTCGAACACGGCCTCGCGCACCGGCAACCTGCGCACCGCCGCGACGATCTCGGGCAGCCGGGCGGTGATGTCGTCGAGCGTCCGGGTGAAGACGCGCACCTCGTCACCGCTGACGTGGATCTGCGCGCGCACGCCGTCGAGCTTCCATTCGACGGCGGCGGGCCCGTCGAGCTTGGCGAAAGCGTCCTCCACCGCCGGCGCGGACGCCGCCAGCATCGGCCGGACCGGCCGCCCCACCTCCAGCGTGAACGCCCGCAACCCCGCGACGCCCTCGGCCAGCGCGGCGGTCGCGACCGGCCCCGGCGCGCCGCGCAGCATGATCGCGCGCCGCACCTCGGCGGCCGGGACGTCGGCGGCGGCGGCCACCGCGTCGGCCATCACGCCGTCGAGCGCGCCCTGCCGCAGCTCGCCCGACAACAACCGGACGAGGAAGTCCTGCTCGACCTCGGTGGCCTGGCCCAGCAGCGCGGCGAGCAGCTCGCGCCGCCGCGCCACCGACCCCTTGCCGGCGACCGCGCCGATCTCGGTGAAGGCGGCGTCGACCTCGGCGAGCGTCAGGGCGGGCTCGGCGGCGGGCGGCGGGCGCTCGCGCAGCGACGCGTAGCCGACGCCGATCTGCCGCTGGGGCAGCTCGCCGGACAGGTAGGCGACCACGACGGGGGCGGCTTCCGGCCCGGCGTCGCGCAGGATCCCGGCCAGCGCCCCGGTCTTGGCCTTGCGGGCCGAGGTCGAGGCGACCGTCTGCGAGGTTCGGGCGATCTCCGTGAGCAGCACGTCTCCCATTGTGACGGCGGGGTCTGACATTTGCCGCCGCCGGGGCCCTGGCCAGAGCGCGCCGGGCTGATTACCTTTTCACGGGGTATAGGCGCACAGGGGAGTGAGGAGCCGGGGAGTGGGCCTTCGGCCGCAGGAGCCGTTCCAGCGGGTGTACTCGGCACCGGAGCCGCCCGCGCCCGCGCGTCGCCCGAAGGTGCTGGCGCTGCTGGTGGCGGTGGTGTCGTTCGTGCTCGCCGCCGTGGCCGTGTTCTGGCTGGCCCCGGGGGGCGGGCAGGAACGGCCGACGGCCGCCCGCCCGACGCCCAGCGCGGAACCGACCCCGCCCCCGGCGACCAGCGCCGAACCGTCCGCCTCGCCCGAGCCCACCACGCCCTCGCCGAGCGGCAGCCCGTCGCCTACGCGGGCCCTGGCCGTCACCGCGCTGCCGCCGCCCTGCAAGACGGTGTCGCAGGCGACGCTGCGGGCCCTGATCCCCAAGGCGAAGCAGGTCGCGGGCGCGAACCGGGGCCTCACCAGTTGCACCAGCACGGCGGGGGACGGGTCCTACCGCTGGCTGCTGGTGGAGGCGACGTTGTACCCGCCGGGCGACAGCGAGGCGCCGGTGGACCAGGCGCGCGGCTTCTACGCCTCGCGCTGGAACCAGGCGCACCAGCCGTCGATGACCGAGACGTTGACGCTGGAGCGGCGGTCCGGGCTCGGCGACGAGGCGTACCACTGGTTCAAGGTCGACAAGGGGCAGCCGACCGTCACCGGCGAGGTGATGGTGCGCGACCGCAACGTGGTGATCCGGGTCGGTTACAGTGAGACCGTTCCGGCCCGGGGCCAGGCCGCCGGACGCCGGCAGAGCTGCCTCGCGAAAGCCGCCCGGGTCGCGCGCGAAGTGCTGGCGGGCTTCCGTTAAATCATTTCTGACCTGAATCGGCCGATCATGACATAAGTGCGGTCATCCCCTCCTAGGGTGTTTCGGGAAAGGGGAGGGAAGCGTCGATCGGGTCCCGTGTGACGCGGGTGATCGGCGTGGCCTACGTCTGAGGAGGAGGACGAGACCGTGGCCGCACAACCCGCAGGAGTGTCCTGGGCCTGAGACCTGGGACGCAGGGGAGGGAACTCCCGGCTCGACGGGCCGCGGGGCGCTTCGCGCCCCGCGGCCCTTGCGCTCTCATGGAGCGCGGGAATTGTGCCGAATGCATCACCGGTTAATGTGACCTTCGGCCGCCGAATGAATGGAGCGAAAGTGGAACCGGTTACTGTTTGGTGGGCGCGCCGGGAGGCGGCCCACCCGGGTCTGCCCGCTCTGCTCGACACCGTCGAACGGGCCCGCCGCGACCGCTACCTCCGCGCCGAGGACCGCGACCGTTTCACTTTGGGCGTGGCGATCACCCGGCTGGCGCTGGCGCCGCTGCTGGGCGTCGCGCCGGAACAGGTTCCGCTCACCCGCGCGTGCGCCGACTGCGGCGACCCGCACGGCCCGCCCCGCGTGCCCGGCGGCCCGCACCTGTCGGTCTCCCACTCCGGCGACCGGGTGGCCGTGGCGATCTCCCCGCACGGCCCGCTGGGCGTGGACGTGGAGCAGGCGACGGCCCGCATGGCCGACGTCAGCGGCCACCTGCTGGCCCCGGACGAGTCCGCCGCCGACGAACGGGCCCTCCTGGCGTACTGGACGCGCAAGGAGGCGCTCCTGAAGGCCACGGGCGACGGCCTGCGCATCCCCCTGACCAACCTGCACGTGACCCCACCGGAGATGGCCCCCCGCCTGCTGACCTGGAAGAACCGCCCCGACCTACCGCCCCGCTTCACGATGCGCTCCCTGGACGCAGGCCCCGCCTACACCGCCTGCCTGGCCCTCCTAGACCACCCGGACGCCCCGATAGAGGAACGCCCCGCCGCCCCCCTCCTCACCACGACCGCCCCCCGCTGATCAGGCGTCGAGCAGACCAGCTTTTTGCCAGACGGTTCGGGCTCGGCCGTCCAGGAAGCCCACCTCGTCGAAGAAGTCCGTGCACTTCCGGAACGACCACGTCATCGTCGCGCGCCGGTGCGGGCTCCGGGCCGCCACGCGGCGGGCCAGTTTCGGGTCCAGGCCCACGGCGGTGTAGCAGGACGGGTCGATGAAGCGCGCCGAGATCAGGCGCGCGCCCTGCGCCAGGGCGTAGGCGGCCACGCGGCGGCGGGCCGGGGACGCGCGCACCACCAGCCGTTTCAGCTCCTCGCGCGCGTACTTGATGTGGCGGGCCTCCTCGATCACGTGGATGCGGGTGACCTGCCGGATCAGCGGCTGGATCTCCTCGTCCGGGAAGGTCAGGCGCTGGAAGGCGTCGGTGAACTCCTCCACCAGCAGCGTCCCGGCGAACATCGGAATCGGGTCGTAGACCGCGTTGACCAGCTTGCCCGCCTGGTACTCCAGCGGGTGCGGGCGGTTGGCGCGCAGGCCGCAGGTGCGCACCATGCGGCCGAACATGACCGAGTGGCGGCACTCGTCGGCGACCTCGGTCAGCGCGTAGGCGACGTGGCCGCTGTCGTAGCGCTGCCGGTAGGCGTGCCCGACCAGGCCCTGCATGAGCTGGAGTTCGGACCAGATGCCGAACGAGGCGATCGAGCACATCTCACGCTTGGACAGCTCGACGCGCCGGCGGTGCGTCAGGCCGTCCCACAGCGGGGTCTCGTACAGGGAGACGAGCTGGGGCGGCATGTAGAAGCGGTCGGGGTCCTGGGGCGCGTCCCAGTCCACGTCGGTGTCGGGGTCGAAGGAGTGCTTGCGGGAGGTGCGCAGGAGGCGTTCGGCGACCACCTCCCGGTCGGTCAGCTCCAGGGTGTGGTCGCCGTCGCGGCAGCGGATCGCGGCGGTCCAGGTGCGGGGGCGGCCGGTGGTCGCGGGAGCGGGCATGGTGGCTCCTTCTCCGGTGGGGCGCCCCGGGCGGTCAGCTCCGCGGGGCGGGGATGCGGGCGATCAGGCGCAACGACGCGGGGGAGACCCGCGACAGCGCGCGCAGCACGTTGCTCTCGAAGTTGACCGGGACGACCGCCTTGTTCTTCACGATCGCGTCCACGACGCGCTCGGCGACCTTCTCGGCGGGGAAGCCGCGCAGCCGCAGGGCCTTGTCGCCCTTGTCCTGCAAGCGGCGCTGGGCGTCGGCGTCCACGCCGACGCGGACGGCGTTGCGCGCGATGCCGGTCTTGGTGAAGCCGGGGCACACGGCCGTGACGCCGATGCGGGACGAGGCCAGCTCGGCGCGCAGGCACTCCGACAACATCAGGACGGCGGCCTTGGTCGTGCAGTACGCGGGCAGCGCGGAGGACGGCGCGTAGGCCGCCGCCGACGCGATGTTGACGATGTGCCCGCCGAAGTTGGGCTTGTCGGGCTTGGCGGGCAGCGCCGCGACCCGGTCGGCCATCTGCTGTCCGAACAGCCGCGAGCCGTGAACGACGCCCCACAGGTTCACGCCGAGGATGCGGTCCCAGTCCTCGACGCCGGTCTCCAGGAACGGACCGGTCACCGCGATGCCCGCGTTGTTGACCACGATGTCGGGGGTGCGGTGGGCGGACTTCACCCCGGCGGCGAAGTCCGCCATGGCGTCGGCGTCGGACACGTCCACCTGGTGGGCCACGCCGTCCGCGCCCAGCGCCCTGGCCAGCACGAGCGTGCGTTCGGCCGACTCCAGGTCCAGATCGGCGGCGACGACCGTCGCGCCGCGCTCGGCGAGCGCCAGCGTGATGGCGCGGCCGAGACCGCTTCCGGCTCCGGTGATGACGGCGAGCGCGCCGTCGAAGTGCGCGAGGGGCATGAACGGCCTCCGGGGGGATGGTGGGCGTCCGGGAAGCCTACGAGGACGCGGCCTCCGCCGCGATCACCGCGTCCACCTCGGCCTTGCGGTCGGCCTCCTCGGCGGCGAAGCGGGCGGCGTCCAGCCTCTCGGCGATCTCCTCGTCCTGGCCCATCAGCGCGTCGAGGTCGGACTTGGACGCCTCCAGCACGCCCATCTCCTCGAACGTCGCCTGGATGCGCGGGCTCCACAACCCGATGTCCTTCACGCACGGCACGATCCGGCTGAACAGCAGGCTCTGGAACATGCGCATGTAGGGGGAGTTCTTGACCAGCTCGTCCACCTCGGCGGCGTCGATCCCGAAGTTCGTCCAGATCTCCCGGCCCCGGATGCGGTCGCGCATCAGGTAGCAGCCGTCGATGACGAACTCCTCGCGCTCCTTCAGCTCCGGCGCCGACAGCTCCTTGTAGTAGTCGCGCAGCGCCAGCCGCCCGAACGCCACGTGCCGCGCCTCGTCCTGCATCACGTACGCCAGGATCTGCTTGGGCAGCGGCTTGGTGGTGATGTCGCGGATCACGCCGAACGCCGCCAGCGCCAGCCCCTCGATCAGCACCTGCATGCCGAGGTAGGGCATGTCCCAGCGGGAGTCGGACAGGGTCTCGGTCAGCAGGTCCTGGAGCTTGGTGTTGATCGGGTAGACCATCCCGACCTTCTCCTGGAGGAACTTCGAGAAGATCTCCACATGGCGGGCCTCGTCCATGGTCTGGGTCGCCGAGTAGAACTTGGCGTCCATGTCCGGCACCGACTCCACGATGCGCGCCGCGGTGATCATCGCGCCCTGCTCGCCGTGCACGAACTGGGAGAACTGCCAGGAGGTGGAGTGCTGGCGCAGCAGCCCCCGCTCCTTCTCGCCCATCTTGTCCCAGTGCGGGGTGCCGTAGATCGCCAGCGACTGGTCCGGCACGCCGAGCACGTTGTGCGGGTCGACCTCCAGGTCCCAGTCGATGCGCTTGACCGAGTCCCACTGCTTGTCCTTGCCCTTCTGGTACAGGGCGAGCAGGCGGTCGCGGCCGTCGTCGTACTCCCAGGTGAACCGGGCGTCCCCGGCCAGCGGGACGTCCCAGGTGGACGTGGGGACGGGGTCGGTGTACAGGTCATGTGTCGACACGGGCGCCCTCCGCGGGAGCGAGGCTGACGTACGTTGTACGTCAGGCGTACGTTGTACGTACCGTGTCACGCGCCACTTACCGATGTCAACGACGAGAGGGGCCCCAGGCCCATGGCCGACGACGCGAGCCCCGCCATCCCCGCGCCGCGCCCCGCGCTGACGCGGGAGCGCATCGTCCGCGCGGCGATCGACCTCATCGAGCACGAGGGCGCGCAGGCGCTGTCGATGCGCCGGGTCGCCGCCGCGCTGGAGGTCGCGGTGATGTCGCTGTACAACCACGTGCCCAACAAGGCCGCGCTGCTGGAGGGCGTCGCCGAGCACGTGGTCTCCGGCATGGACTTCGACGGCGACCCCGCCGAGGACTGGCGCGCCCGCGCCCGCGCCCTGGTGCGCGCCTTCCGCAAGGTCGCCCACGACTACCCGCGCTGCATGACGATCGTGCTCACCCACAAGGTCGACTTCCCGATGGGGCTGCGCCCGGCCGAGCGCGCGCTGGCGCTCGCCGAGGTCGCCGGGTTCGACGGCGAGACGGCGGTGCGCATCATGCGGGCGCTGATGGCCTACGCGCTCGGCGCGCAGATGCGCGAGATCGGCGCGATGAAGACGCTGGACCGCCTGTCGGCCCAGCCCGCCGAGATGTTCGCCGGCCTCGACCCGGCCGAGTTCCCGCACGTGGTCGCGATGGCCCCGCACCTGGTGCGGCACGACCCCGAGACCGACTTCGAGTTCGGTCTCGACCTGCTGATCAGCGCTCTGGACGCGCTGCCCCGGACGGGCCGGGCGGGTCCTGGAGGTAGGGGCTGAGACCCTGCCAGCAGAAGTCGCTCATGTAGCGGGCGGCGTCCTCGGCGCTGACCTCCGGGCGGCCGACGCGCCACAACGCCAGCCGCTCGCAACCCCCGACGATGATCTCGGTGTGCGCCTCGATCACCACGCGCGGCGCGTCCGGCGCGTAGATCGCCAGCACCCCGGCGATCAGCGCGCTCTGCTGCCGCCGGGTCTCCTCGATCGCCTCGGCGGTGCGCGGCGGCCCGGCGAGCGGCTCCTGGAGCAACATCGCGAACGAGCGGCTGTGGGAGTCGACGAAGGCGAAGTAGGCGACCATGCCGCGCCACAGGATGTCCTCGGGCGTGGTGGCGCCCGCCATGGCCTTGTTGGTCTCCTCGTACAGCTCGGCCTTGGAGCGGCCGATGCACGCCAGCAGCAGCCCCTCCTTGGAGCCGAAGTACTCGTAGAGCATCGGCTTGGACACGCCGCAGCGCTCGGCGATCTCGTCCATGGAGCTGGCCGCGTAACCCTGCTCGCCGAAGACCTCCTCGGCGACGTCCAGCATCTGCCGTTCCCGCTGGGCACGGGACATGCGGCGGCGGCGCGGCCGGTCCGGTGTGGCGCTGCTCACAGCCGAATCCTAACTGTTGGACCTACCGTCAGTAACCTACTCGCGGTAACTTACTCGAAGTAGGTTACCGCGAGAGGCAGGTAGAGGTCATGAGCGAGCGCTCCCCGGCCATCGTCATCATCGGCTCCGGTTTCGCCGGGCTCGGCATGGCCGTCCAGCTGAAGAAGTCCGGGTTCAACGACTTCGTGATCCTGGAGAAGAGCCGGGCCCTCGGCGGCACCTGGCACGACAACACCTACCCCGGCTGCGCGTGCGACGTGCCGTCGCACATGTACTCCTTCTCCTTCGAGCTGAACCCGGGCTGGTCGCGGATGTTCGCGCCGCAGCCGGAGATCCAGGCGTACATGGAGCGCACCGCCGACAAGTACGGCGTGCGCGACCACCTGCGCTTCGACAGCCACGTGGAGGCGATGGAGTACGACGACGCCGCCAAGCGCTGGGACGTCACCCTCACCGACGGCACCGTGCTGCGCCCCCGGGCCGTGGTGTCGGGCATCGGCGCGCTGCACATCCCGTCCTACCCCGACCTGCCGGGCATCGAGCGGTTCCAGGGCACCACCTTCCACTCGGCGGAGTGGAACCACGACTACGACCTGACCGGGAAGCGCGTCGCGGTCATCGGCACCGGCGCGTCGGCGATCCAGTTCGTGCCGCAGATCGCCAAGCAGGTCGACAACCTCGTCCTGTTCCAGCGCACCCCGCCGTGGATCCAGCCCAAGCCCGACCGCGCCATCCCCGCCCCGGTGCGCAAGGTGTTCGAGAAGGTGCCGGCCGCCACCCGCGCGTTCCGCAACGGCATCTACTGGGCGCTGGAGGCCCGCGCGGTCGGCTTCACCATCGACCCGCGCCTGTCGGCCCCGCAGGAGAAGCTCGCCCGCTGGCACATCAAGCGCCAGATCGCCGACCCCGAGCTGCGCGCCAAGGTCACCCCCGACTACACCGTCGGCTGCAAGCGGGTGCTGCTGTCCAACGACTACTACCCGGCGCTGACCCGCCCCAACGTGACGGTCGAGACCGCCGGCGTCGCCGAGGTGCGCGAGCACTCCATCGTCACCGCCGACGGCACCGAGTACGAGGTCGACGCCATCGTCTACGGCACCGGCTTCAAGGTCACCGACGCGCTCGGCGAGCAGCGCATCGTCGGCCGCGACGGCCGCAAGATCCAGGAGCAGTGGGCCGACGGCATCGAGGCCTACCGCGGCACCACGCTGCCCGGCTTCCCGAACCTGTTCTTCCTGCTCGGCCCGAACACCGGCCTCGGCCACAACTCGGTCGTGTTCATGATCGAGTCGCAGATCCAGCACGTGCTGAGCTGCCTGCGCCTGCTCCAGGAGCGGGAGGCCGTCGCCGTCGAGCCCAAGCCCGAGGCGCTGCGCGCGTTCAACGACCGGATGCACAAGCGGCTGCGGCGCTCGGTGTGGAGCGAGGGCGGCTGCCAGAGCTGGTACCTGGACGAGAACGGCGTCAACCGCACCTTGTGGCCGGGACACACCTTCGAGTTCTGGGCGAGCACCCGCAAGGCCAAGGCGGAGGACTACACCTTCACCTACTGATCCGCCCGCCCCTCTACCCTTCGACGCTGAGGGGGCGCGCCTCCAGCAGGGCGACGCCCCCCGGCAGGTCGATCACCCGGTCCAGCCGCAGGTCCGCGCGCTCCAGCAGCGCCCCGTACTGCGCGCGGGTGCGCTCGGCCCCGTCGCCGAACAGCGCGAGCATCCGGATGTCGCCGTCCAGCCCGACGTGCGGGCGGTCGTCGTCCGGCAGCGCGTACTCCAGCACCAGCACCCGGCCGCTCGGGGCCATCGCCGCGCGCACCGAGCTCAGGATGCGCACCGCGTCGTCGTCGGACCAGTTGTGCAGGACGCTGCCCAGCAGGTACGCGTCGGCCCCCGCCGGAAGCTCGCCGGTGAAGAAGTCGCCGCCCACCACCTCCGTCCGGTCCACCAGCCCGGCGGTCTTCAGGTGGTCGCGCGCGGCGGCGGCCACGTGGTCCAGGTCGAACAGCACGCCGCGCAGGTGCGGGTGCGCGGCCAGGACCGTGCTGAGGAAGTGGCCCTTGCCGCCGCCGACGTCCACCAGCGTGGTGACGCCGGAGAAGTCGTAGCGGTCGGCGACGGCCTGGCGGTGCGGCACCGCCCGCGAGGTCATGTAGTCGTCGAACAGCCGCGCCCGCTCCGGCCGGTCCGACAGGTGCTCGTACAACGTGCCGTGCTCAGCGACGAACGCCGACCGGCCCTCCCGCACGGTGCGCGGCAGGTTGTCCAGCGCGTACCGCAGCTCCGGCCCGGCGTTCATCAGCACGGCCGCCCGCATCGAGTCGGGGGCGTCGGCGCAGAGCGTCTCCCCGGCCGGGGTGAGCGTGTAGCGGCCGCCGGGCGCGGACGCGACGACGCCCGTCCCGGCCAGCTCGCGCAGCACCCGCGCCAGCGCGTCGGCGTCGGCGCCGCAGCGCTCGGCCAGCTCGGCGGGGGTCAGCGCGGCGTCCCGCAGGTGCTCGGGGCCGCCCAGCTCGGTCAGCGCCGCGAGCGCCGCGAACCGCGACAGCCCGCCGATGACCTCCCAGATCGGCCCGGTCGGATGGTCGGTGGCGTTCATGAGACCCCTCCCGCGCCCCGGTGCCAGGCCAGGACGCGCCGTTCGGTGAGCTGGAACAGGGTGTTGAGCGCCAGGCCGAGCACGCCCAGCAGCACGACCCCGCTCCAGAGCCCGGCGTTGTTGAAGTTGCGTTGTTGCTGCAGGAGCTGGAAGCCGATGCCCGAGCTGGCGCCGACCATCTCCGACACCACCATCAGGATCAGCGCCAGCGACAGGCTGATGCGCATCCCGGCGAAGACCTTGGGCGCGGCGGCGGGCAGGATCACCCGGGCCAGCCGCTGCCCGGCCGACAGCCGGAACGCGGCGGCGGTGTCCAGGTACTGCCGGTCCACCGCGCGGGCGCCCTCGGTGGCGTTCAGCAGCACCGGCCAGACGATGCCGAACAGGATCGTGGCGAGCTGCATCTGCGCGCCGCCCTCGAACAGCGCGATGAAGAACGGCAGCAGCATGATGGGCGGGATCGCGTAGCCGAAGTGGATCAGCGGCCGGACGTAGCCGTACAGCCGCGCCGACCGGCCGAGCGCGACGCCCAGCGCCGTCCCGACCAGGCCCGCGACCACCCACGCGGTGAGCAGCCGCGCGACGCTGCCGGGGAAGTCCTCCAGGGCCGCGTCGGTCAGCCACAGCCGCGAGGCCGGGCCGCTGAACCACAACTCGCGCGCCATCGACGCGATCTCCGACGGCGGCGGGTAGTCGATGTTCTCCGCGCGCCGCGCCAGCAGCTCCCACAACGCCAGCGCGGCCGGGACGGGGACGACCCGCAGCAGCAGGCGCACGGCCCTCACGCCGCACCGCCCGTCCGGCCGACGTTCCAGCGGAACAGCCGGCGCTCGGCGCGGGTGAACAGCAGGTCGAACGCCAGGCCCAGCAGGCCCGCCCACACCGTCGCCGCGATGATCATCTCGATGCCGTCCTCGCTGCTCCCGGCCTCCAGCACGTACACCCCGATGCCGGACTGGCCGCCCGCCATCAGCTCCACGCTGATCGCCAGGATCAGCGCGATGCCCGAGGCGACCCGCACGCCGGTCGCGATGAACGGCGCGGTGCTCGGCAGCGACACCCGGCCGAGCACGCTGAGCGGCCCGAACCCGAACGCGCGGAGCGTCTGCTTGGCCACCGGGTCCACCTCGCGCAGCCCGTAGACGGTGTTGATCAGCACCGGCCAGACCGCGCCGAACGCGATCACCACCAGCTTCAGTTCCAGCTTGCCGGGGAACAGCACCATCGCCAGCGGGATCACCGCCACCGACGGGATCGGCCGCAGGAACTCCACGAACGGCCGCACGGCCGTCTCCACCGGCGGCACCGACCCGATCAGCAACCCCAGCGGGACCGCGACCGCCACCGTCAGCGCCAGCCCGGCGGCCCACGCCAGCAGCGTCGCGCCGACGTGCGCCAGGAACGCGCCGTCCGCGGCGAGCCCGGCCGCGCGCGCCAGCACCGCCGACGCCAGCGGCAGCACCTTGGGGTCGATCACCTCGGCGCGGCCGACCAGCTCGGCGCCGCCCAGGAAGACCAGCACCCCGAGCACCCCGCGCCGCAGGTCGGGGTCGCGCCGCCGCCGGCCGCCCGGGACGGCGCGCGCGGGGCGCGCCGCCGCGGGCAGGGCGGGGGAGGAGACCGGGCTCATCCGTCCGAGCCGACCAGGATGGTCTTGGCGTCGGTCGACTCGCGCAGGTAGCCGAACTCCTTCATCAGGTCGGCGACGCGCTGGATGCGCTGGGGGTTCAGCGTGGTCGGGTAGCCCGGCAGCACGATGACCTTCACCGAGTCCTTGTCGATCTTGGTGTAGGTCGGCACGATGTCCTGCACCTCGCGCCGGTTCTCGGCGGCGAGCTTCTGGCCCTTCAGCACCGCGCGCTGGAAGGCCGCCACCGTCTTGGGATTCTCCTTGGCGAACTTCTCCGACACCTGCCAGCCGGCGATCGGCAGGTCGGCGGTCGGACCGGTCATGGTGTCGGCGACCGTGCGCAGCCCCTGCTTGCTCTGCCCGGTGGTGATGAACGGCTCGGTCACCCAGGCCGCGTCGATGTCGCCTTTCTGCAGCGCAGGGCCCATGTTCGGGAAGGGGTATTCCACGAACTTGACCTCCTTGGCCGCCACGCCCTGCGCTTTCAGCGTCGCCGCCACCGCCAGCTCGCCCACGTTCCGCAGGGTGTTGACCGCGATCTTCTTGCCCTTCAGATCCGCGGCGGTCTTGACCGGGGAGTCCTTGCGGACCATGAGGTTGAACAGGTTGGGCTTGGCCTCGGCGGCGTCGGCGACGACCTTCACCTTGGTGCCGTTCTCGCGGGCCAGGAACACCGAGGTGTAGTTGGTCTGGGACACGTCGAGGCTGCCCGCCATCACCTGCTTGGTCGCGGTCGCGCCGCCCTGCACCGTCTCCAGCTTGACGGTCAGGCCCTCCTCCTTGAAGTACCCCTTGGCCTGCGCCAACGGGACCGCGGCGGCGTCGGCGATGGGGAGCAGGCCGATGGTGAGGTTGGTCTTCTCCAGCCCGTTGGGGCCGGTCTGCTTCTTGTCGTCGGACCCGCCGCAGGCGGCCAGCGCCAGCGCGGCGGCCAGGGTGAGCGGAAGTAGGCGGCTGACCCTCATGAACTGCTCCTGGCTGCGAAAAGGGAACGCGAAAACCGGCGTCCTCGCGGACTCCGGGGTGGGGGAACGCGGGTCAGCATAGCCACAAGATCGTGGCATATAGCTCGAATGTGCGCGGCTTCCGACAAGTGGCCCTTTTCGGCCACTCCTTTCGGGCTTTACGGGCCTAGTTGTCGTGCGGTCAACCCGCCGGGGGCGCTACTTGAGCGGCGCGAACAGCGGCCGAATACCCGTGATGAGCTGCCGGATCACCGGCCGCTGCTCGGCCGGGGTGCGGCCGCGCAGGTCCAGCACCGGGTCGAGGCCGTCGTAGTACGGCGACAGCGCCAGATACGGCAGCGCCATCAGCATCAGCGCCGACAACACGTCCAGGTCGGCGTCGGGCCGGATGTCGCCGCGCTCGCGCCACGACGTCAGCGTCGGGTGGATGACCTGGAGGTAGTGCTGGTTGGCGGTGTCGCGCACGACCGAGCGCACGCTGTTGTCCAGCTCGAAGTTGGTCGCGGCGGTCACCGCGCGCTCCAGCGGGTGGGCGGCCATGTACTCGGTCCACTCGCACAACACGTCGAACAGCCACTCGTCGAAGGGCTGGTCGAAGTCCAGCGCGGCGATGCGGCGCTCCATCTCCTCGCGGATGCGGCGGGAGGTCTCGTCGCACACGAACGCGAAGAACTCCAGCTTGTCGGTGAAGTACTGGAACAGCGAGCCCTTGGCGATGCCCGCCTCGCGCGCGATCGTGTTGAGGCTGCCGGTGGAGTAGCCGTGCTCGCCGAACTCGCGCATCGCCACCTCCAGCACCCGCTCGCGTTTGGCGACGTTGAGCCGGAACCATGTGGATGTGGGCATGGGCCTGGCGACTCCACTTCCGATAGCGGGCGGCTGACCGCCCCTGACCCGGACGGTCAGGGTACCGGGCGGGCCGCCGGAAGGGGGATGAATCGTCGCCTCCGTCCCTGGTCGCGGCCTTCGGCGCACATTCAGGGAACATTCAGGCCAACTTCGGGAGAGAACCAGGCGTCAATAGAGAACGACCGTGTCACCATCGTCGCGGTCGGTCCCTCAGCAGCTCCGGCGTCGCCCCGCTCCAGGACGCCGGTCGTGCCGCACGGGTGGCGGCACGGAACATGGAGGCGTCATCATCCCCATCACACGCTCCCGCGTGCGCAACACGGCCGTCCTCACCGCGGCGGCAGGCGCGGCCGCCTACATCCTGGTCGGCCTGCCCGCCCAGGCCGAGGCGGCCCCCGGCTCGCTGCGCCTGATGACCGGTTCCCCCGGCGTCCAGCTCGACCGCGACTCCGACGGCTGGGTGTACCTGGACGTGGGCGGCTACCTGGCCGCCGACAAGGCCCCGTTCGAGGTGCGCCTGAACCGGCGCTCCTACGACCAGCCGATCGTGGCCACCCAGATCGTGCGCGACGGCGCGAAGGTCACCCGGCGCAGGCTGCCCGCCGGCCTGGTGAAGGACTTCACCGGCTTCCCCGGCATGGTGCGCACCACCCTCACCGACGCCAAGGGCCGCAAGGTGCTGGACCGGACGGCCGGGTTCTGCCCCAACGCCTACGAGGCCAGCCGCATCCGGCCCGAGGCCCCGGCGGTCTCCAAGTACCCGGCCGGCTGCCCCGACAACGCCTTCACCCTCGGCTCGGTGCAGGGCATCGAGGGCGGCTGGGCGGCGCCCGTCAGCGGCGGGATGTACGGGCGGGGCAGCATGGCCAAGCTGCCGACGGGCAGGTACACCGCCAGGATCTGGGTCACCAAGCCCTACCAGAAGGCGCTCGGCATCAGCGGCGCGGTGCAGACGGTGAAGGTCACCGTCAAGCAGGCCGCGCCCGGCTCGCGCACCGCCGTCCAGCGGGCGCAGGCCAAGCAGCCCCCGCTGCGCGGCCACCTGGCGCACCTGCTGCGCTCCCAGGGCAGGGGCGAGACGCTGGCGAGGTCCGCGCCGTCCGACCTCGCCAAGCCGCGCTCGGCCCCGCCCGTCGGCGCGGCGGCGGTGCCCGCGGGCGGGCCCCGGCCCGACCTGCGCGCGCTCCCCGCGTTCGACGTGATGATCCAGAAGATCGCGCCGAACCCGAAGAAGCCGAAGGTGAAGAAGGAGTACCTGACCTTCGCCGCCAACGTGTGGAACGGCGGCACCTCGCCCCTGGTCGTGGACGGCTTCCGCCGCCCCGGCAAGGACCTGATGGACGCCTACCAGTACTTCTACGACGCCCAGGGCCGCGAGGCCGGGCACGCCCGCACCGGCGACTTCAAGTGGGACCCGCGCCCGGGGCACGTGCACTGGCACTTCCTGGACTTCGCCAACTACAGCCTGGTGGACTCCGCCAAGAAGCAGGTCGTGCGCAGCCAGAAGGAGGCGTTCTGCCTGGCCAACACCGACGCGGTGGACTACACCGTGCCCTACGCCAAGTGGAAGCCGGGCAACACCGACCTGTCCACGGCCTGCGGCTACCAGAGCTCGTTGTCGATCCGCGAGGTGCTGGACATCGGCTCGGGCGACACCTACAACCAGTACCTGCCGGGGCAGTCGTTCGACCTGGCGGGGATCAAGAACGGCACCTACTACATCAAGGTGCTGGCCAACCCGGTGCGGCGGCTGTACGAGCTGGACGTCAACAACAACACCTCGTACCGGAAGATCGTGATCGGCGGGAAGGTCGGCAAGCGCACCGTGCAGGTGGCGCCGGTCGGCATCGTCAAGGAGACGCCGGGCCGCAGCTAGTCCTGCGACCGGGCTGAGGAACGCCCGCGCGCCCCGGCTCGCCGAGCCGGGGCGCGTCCGGCGGTCAGCGCGCCAGGCGGATGAGGATGCGCACGACCTCGTCGAGGATCTCGTGCGCCTCCGCCCGGTCGTCGGCCAGCGCGATCTCCCGCCCCGCCTCGCCGATGACGGTCGTCAGCACCAGGCTCAGCACCTGCGTGGCGCGCTCGCCGCCGTGGCCGCGCAGCAGC
Organism: Actinomadura hibisca NBRC 15177; assembly: GCF_001552635.1. Taxonomy (GTDB): domain Bacteria; phylum Actinomycetota; class Actinomycetes; order Streptosporangiales; family Streptosporangiaceae; genus Spirillospora; species Spirillospora hibisca. The sequence continues at coordinate 43,365 of NZ_BCRO01000086.1, forward strand.
TTGGTGTTCTGCCCGACCCACTTCTGCGCGCGCTTGCGGCGCATCAGCGAGAAGCCGGACGGGCCCTCGCCGCCGTGGAACAGCCGGGCCGCCTCGCGGCTCTCCCAGCACACCTCCAGGTAGGCGCGCGCGCCCGCGACGAACAGGGCGATCGGGTCGTCCTCGCCGGCGGCGCGGGCGGCGGCCACCGCCTCGGCCGCGCTCTTCTCCTGCTCGCCCGACAACTCCTCGTACAGCGCCAGGTACAGCCCGGCCTTGCCGCCGTAGTGGTGGTAGAGGCTGCCGACGCTGATGCCGGAGCGCTCCACGATCTCGGCGATCCCGGCGTCGGCGTACCCGCGGTCGGCGAACACCTGCTGGGCGGCGTTCAGCAGCGCCTGCCGCGTGGCGTCCGCCCGCGCCCACTGCCGGCCGCCGCCGCCCGTCTCGCCGCCGCCCGCACCGTGGCCGCCCGCACCGTGACCGCCAGCACCGTCGCCCGCGCCGCCGTCCTGGCGCGTCCTGCTCGTCCGCATCCCCACATGGTGCACGGGTGAGGGCCCGGTCACCAAGCGGTGACGCCGATCAGTACCAGTGGTGCGCCGACCACCATGACCACGCGCCGCACGGGTCCTTGTAGCGGGCCTTGATGTAGTTGAGGCCCCACGCGATCTGGGTGGGGGAGCTGGTCTTCCAGTCCGCGCCCGCGCTGGCCAGCTTCTCGGGCGGCAGGGCCTGCGGGATGCCGTAGGCGCCGCTGGAGGGGTTCTCGGCCCGCTCGTTCCAGCTGCTCTCGTGCTCCCACAACGTCTCCAGGGAGTCCCAGCAGCGGTCCCAGCCCTTGAGGGCGGCCATCTTCCGGGCGTACTTCTTGTTCTGCCCGGCGCTGGGGTTGGACCGTGCCAGCCGTTCGCGCTCCTGCTGCTCGCGCAGCTTCTCCCTGGCCTTCTTGTCGCGCTTGGCCTTCTCCCTGAGCGCCTTCAGGTCGCGCTGCTGCTTCTCGTAGGCGTTCTTCTTGGCCTGCGCGACGACCCCGGCGGCGATCGAGTCCATGTCGGAGCTCGTCATCATCGCCAGCATGTCGTTGGTGGACAGGTCGTCCGAAACGCCCGGCGGCGGCTTGTCGGAGCCGCCGCCGAGACCGTCCAGATCCACCAGCGCCACCGTCGCGAACAGCCCGCCCAGCACGACCAGGGTGATGGTCACGTTGTGGGTGAGCAGCCGCCACACCGAGCGTCCCCGCCGTGGCGGGGGCGGCGGTGCGGGGTTCTCCTCGGCGGGGACGCGGGGCCTTCTACGTGTGCCGTGACTCGATGGCATGAGAGACAGGGTGCCTTATCGCCGGAGTGCGGTGCCGTTCCTTGCAGAGGTACGCAGGACGGGTCGCCGGGCGTTCACCTACAGATCCAGGTCCCCGGCCGCCAGGCGGGCGGGCTGGACCGCCTCGAACAACTCGCGGTGCAGCCCGTCCAGGGCCGCGAGCTCGCTGTCGGGCCCGCCCAGCGCCAGGTTCACCGCGCCGACCGTCTCGCGGCCCGCGTCGGTGATCTCGACGAGGGTGGCGCGGCGGTCGTGCGGGTGCGGGCTGCGCGCGGCGAGGCCCGCGGCCTCCAGCTGGTCCACGGTGAGCTTCACCGACGTCGGGTGCATCATCATGATGCGCCCGAGGGTGCTGAGCCGGGCGCGGCCGGAGGTGGTCAGCGCGAGCGTGGTGAGCAGGAAGTACCCGGTGCGGCCCAGACCGTGCTTCTTGAGCTCGGTCTCCAGCGCCCTGGTCATGATCTGATGAAGGCGGCCCACCGCGCAGATGGCCATGAAGGGCCAGGGCCCGCCGGGCAGGCCCTGGTCGCTCCAGCGGTCGTGGATGCCGGTGACCAGCGGGTCGGCTGTGGTGACCTGCGGGTCCGGCCGGTCGGTCGTCTCGGTGTGCACCGCCCGATCGTAGCTTCGGACAAATCACGATGTAAGTACTCGCTTCTTAGACCTTTCTTCAATAGAGTGCTTCAGATCACAGCCGGTGGCGGGAGTGTCGAGGAGGCACCGCCGCGACCGCTGTGATCCCGGTCCCCTCGGGATCGTGACGGCGCGGCCGGAGCCACCCCGGCGGCCGCGCCGCACGTGCGCAGAGCGGGCCCGGCGTATCGGATGGGCGCCCACGTCCGAGAACGAAGGAGGCTGGAATGACCCTTCACCCTGCCCCCGAGGGGGAGGTCTCCGGCTGATGGCCGTGAGCCTGACCAGGGCCCCCGACCTCGCCCGCCGCCGGGTCGAGACCGCGCTGGACGAGACCGGGCTGCTGTGCGTCACCCTCCTGGAGGGATTGCGCCGCACCTGGGACCTGCGCCAGTGGTGGGGCGAGTTCATCGAGCAGTGCTGGTTCCTGGCCCGCGTGACCAGCGTCCCGGTGATGCTGATCGCCGTCCCGCTGGGCGCCACCATCTCGCTCCAGGTCGGCGACATCGCCCGCCAGCTCGGCGCGCAGTCGGGCACCGGCGCCCTGCTGGTCGCCGCCATGATCCAGCAGGTCGCGCCGCTGGCGGCGGCGCTGCTGGTGTCGGGCGTGGGCGGCTCGGCGATGACCTCCGACATGGGCGCGCGCAACATCCGCGACGAGCTCGCCGCGATGGAGGTCATGGGCATCAACCCGATCCACCGCCTGGTCACCCCCAGGCTGTGGGCGGCCAGCACCGTCTCGGCCCTGCTCTGCTCGGTGGTGATCCTCGCCGGCGTGCTGGGCGGCTACTACTTCAACGTCATCCAGCAGGGCGTGAGCTCCGGCGCGTTCTTCGACGGCGCCACCACGCTGCTGCAGTTCTCCGACCTGCTCGTCACGCTGTTCAAGGCATGGATCTTCGGCTTCGTCGCCGCCGCGGTCGCCTGCTACATGGGCATGAACTGCGACTACGGACCGGTCGGCGTCGGCCGCGCGGTCAACAAGGCGGTCGTGGTCACCTCCATCGTGGTCTTCGCCGTCAACTACGTGATCGAAATGGTCTACCTGGTCCTCGTCCCCCGGAAGTTCTGAATGGTCGCCATCCCCCCCCTACGCAGACTGGGCCGGGCGGTCCGGCTCCGGGCGGCCGGCCTCGCCGCCTCCGCCGACCTGCCGATCTTCCTCGGCCGGGTGCTCTACCACCTGCTGTTCGACATCGTCCTGCGGCGCAAGTACGGCCGGACCCTGGCCAAGCAGGTCTCCGACATCACCGTCGGCGTCGGCGCGCTGGTGATCGGCGGCGGCATGATCTTCGTGATCGCCACCATGTCGCTGGCCACCGGCGCGATGGTCGGCCTGCAGGGCTACCCGGGCCTGGAGCGCATCGGCGCCGAGGCGTTCACCGGCCTGGTCGCCTCCTACTCCAACGTCCGCGAGGTCACCCCGATCATCGCCGGGGTCGCCCTGGTGGCCCAGGTCGGCACCGGCTTCACCGCCGAGATCGGCGCGATGCGCATCTCCGAGGAGATCGACGCGCTGGAGGTCATGGGCATCAACTCGCTGGCCTACCTGGTGTGCACCCGGGTGGCCGCCGGGGTGATCGCGCTGGTGCCGCTGTACCTGGTGTCGCTGTTCATGGCGTTCTTCGCCACCCGGTTCATCTCGATCCAGTACTACGGGCTGTCGCCGGGCATCTACGACTACTACTTCCACCTCTACCTGCCGCCGATCGACGTGTTCTACAGCGTCGTCAAGGTGGCGGTGTTCGCCTTCATCGTGATGTTCATCCACTGCTACCGCGGCTACTACGCCGCCGGCGGTCCGGTCGGCGTCGGCGTCGCGGCCGGCCGGGCGATCCGCGAGTCCACCATTCTGATGATCCTGATGAACCTGGTGCTGTCGTACATCTTCTGGGGTCACGGCAGCACGGTGAGGTTGACCGGATGAGCGACGAACCCCTCTCCGCGCGGTCGCGCGCCGTCTTCGGGCTGGCCGGGGCCGGTGTCATCGCGGCCGCCGCGGTGGCCGTGGCGCTGGGCTCCACGCCCTCGCACGGCGGGTCCACCTACTACCGGGCGGCGTTCTCGCGCGCCGGGCAGGGGCTGGACCCGCAGAAGTCGGACGTGAAGATCCGCGGCATCACCGTCGGCACGGTGGACCGCATCGACCTGTCGCGCGACGGGCGGGTCCAGGTGCGCATCCGGGTGGACAAGGGCGTGAAGATCCCGCAGAGCACCAGCGCGCGGATCGAGCCGCTGTCGGTGTTCGGGCCCAAGGACATCGCGCTGGACCTCGGTCCGGGGGAGCAGGGCGGGCCCTACCTCGCCGACGGCGGTCGCATCGCGAAGACCTCCGACCCGCAGGAGCTGTCGGACACCGCCTGGCCGACCTACCGGCTGACCAAGGCCATCAACCCCGACGAGCTGGCCACCATCCTGCACACCTTCTCGGCCGGGCTGAACGGGCAGGGCCCGGCGCTGCGCCGCACGCTGGAGAACGGCGGCAAGGTGATCGACGCCGCGCACGCCAACCGGGCGGTCATCAGCCGGCTCATCAGCGACCTGACGGGCCTGTCGGGCACGCTGGCCTCGCGCGGCGACACCGTCGTCAAGGTCGCCGGGGACTTCAACGACATCGCGCCGGTCGTCTACGAGCGCCCCGACAAGGTGCAGCAGCTGCTCGGCGAGTCCGGGCGGCTGGCCGACACCGTCGGCGGGACGCTCCAGCGCCAGGGCCGCAACGTCGGCGAGATCATCGACGGCGGCGCCAAGACGTTGCGGGTGTTGTCCCAGGAGCGGCGCAACGTGCCGGTCCTGCTCGACAGCCTCAACGGGTTCTTCAACCTGTTGTCGCAGATCATCCGCGTGCCGGGCCCGAACGGCACCACCATCGCGCAGGCCGTCAACACCCTGCCGCTGGACCTGTGCCAGACGCTGGTGGACGTGTGCCCCAGGCCGCCGGCCACGACGGCCTTCGACCAGAAGGTGAAGTCCGGACCCAGGATGGTGGTGCAGCCATGATCGGCCGGCTCGCCGGCAGGCGGCCCGGGGGCGGCAAGCCCGGCCGCGGCCCGCAGTACGCGGTGACCGCCAAGTTCGGCGTGTTCGTGCTGCTGACGGCGCTGCTGACGTTCTTCATCGGGCAGCAGATCCTGGGCACCAGCTTCCGTGACCGCTACCGGCTCACCGCCGAGTTCGACGACGTCACCGGCCTGCTGGAGAACGACATCGTCAAGATCGCCGGGACGCCGGTGGGGCAGGTCAAGGGCATCAGGGTGGTGCGCGGCAAGGCCGTGGTCGCGCTGGAGGTGGACCGCGAGGTCCGCGTCCCGGCCGACTCCACCGCCGCGATCCGCTGGCGCAACGTCATGGGCCAGCGGGTGGTCTACCTGGAGCCGGGGCGCAGCGCGAGCAGGCTCGCGCCGGGCTCGCGCGTCCCGCACACCCGCTCGGTGGTGGACCTCGGCGAGATCGTCAACGCGCTGGGCCCGCTGACCCGCAACCTCGACCCGGCCCAGCTCAACAAGATCCTGTTCTCGCTGTCGCAGGCGCTGGAGGGCAACGAGGGCAACATCAACCAGATGATCACCAGCCTGGACGGGCTGCTGGCCACCGTCGCGGTGCGCAAGCGCACGATCGCGCAGATGATCGACAACTACGAGACCGTCAGCGACGCGGTGGCGACCCGGGACCGGCAGATCGCCGCCAGCGTGGACAACCTGGCGGCGCTCACCAAGGTGTTCGCGGGCAACCACAAGCTGCTGGAAGACGCGGTCGTGCAGATCTCGGGCGTCACCACCAACCTCAACCAGGTGCTCGGCGGCAACGACGTGCAGCTCGCGCGGATCATCGACAACCTCGGCAAGGTCAGCACCACCTTCCGCCTCAACGTCGACCAGCTGGAGCGCATGGTGCAGACCCTGCCGCTGACGTTGCGCCAGCTGTTCGCGGCGGGCAACGGCGGCCACTTCCTGCGCACCAACGTGGTCTGCCTGAACCTGGTGCAGGGGCCGTGCCCGTTCCCGATGCGGCTGCCGCCGCTGACCGGCACCCGCCCCTCCAACGCGCCGACCAAGGGCGAGCTGGACCAGCTCCGCGCGATGTTGCGAGGTGGCCGGTGACCCGTCACGACCAGACCGCCCCGGGGGCGCCGGGAGGTGGGCGCCGATGGCGCTGAAGTCGCTGCGCGACGCCAACCACAAGATCGTCGCGATCGTGTCGCTGACCGTGCTGGGCGCGGCCTGCGTCTTCGCCTTCGCCGTCGGCCAGCTCCACCTGTTCGACCGCGGCTACACCATGAGCGGGGAGTTCACCGACACCGCCGGGATGAAGAAGGGCCAGGACGTGCGGGTCGCCGGCGTCAAGGCCGGGCGGATCACCTCGGTGGAGCCGGACTTCAAGCGCGGCCGGGTGATCATCACCTGGCATGTGAACGCCGGCATCGACCTCGGCCGCGACACCCGCGCCGAGGTGCAGACCACCACCCTGCTGGGCGGCCGCTACCTGCGGCTGACCGGGCCGGTGGCCGGCCGGCTGATGGCCGACCTGCCCGAGCGGCAGCGGCGCATCCCGCTCGGCCGCACCGCGGTGCCGTTCACGGTGCCCGACGCGCTGGAGGGCGCGCAGAACATCGTCGGCAAGCTGGACCAGCGCAGCATCGACAAGCTGCTCACCCAGGTCACCCGGATCAAGTCGCCGAGCGCCGGCAAGCTCCGGGAGATCCTGGTCAACGTGCAGACGGTGGCGCGCACGCTGAACGACGCCACCCCGCAGATCGAGCGGCTGATCGCCAACAGCAAGACCATCACCGGCACGCTGGCGAGCAAGGACGCCAAGCTCACCGAGATCATCAACTCCAGCCAGGTGCTGCTGAACACCCTGGTCGAGCGGCGCAACGAGCTGGCCGCCACCATCGGCCAGGGCAGCCGCACCGTGCGCACCCTGTCCAACGTGATCTCGCAGAACCAGCGGCAGCTCAACACGCTGCTGGACGACCTGCACCTGCTGACCACCCGGCTGGCGCCCAACATGGACGCGCTCAACACCGACCTGTCGCTGCTGGGCCCGACCTTCACCCAGGTCGCCAACGTGCGCGGCAACGGCAAGTGGGTGGAGGGCGTCATCACCGGCCTCGGCCCGCTCCAGCCGACCGGCCCCATCTCCACCCGGTGGCCGCCGGAGTCGAAGGCGCCCGAGCGCGCGGGAGGGAACTGATGAGCACGCGCACGATCCCCCCGTCCCGCGTCGTCCTGGCCGTCGGCCTGTGCCTGGCGATGCTGACCTCGTTGGGCGGCTGCTCGCTGGACGGCTCGCTCGGCGGGCAGCGCACGATGACCGTCTACCTGCCGAAGGCCCGCTCCTTCTACAAGGAGTCCAAGGTCAAGGTGATGGGCGCCGACGTGGGCCTGGTGGACCGGGTGGAGAACCAGGGCGACCGCATCAAGGTCACCTTCCACCTGGACCGCGAGGTGCCGCTGCCGCGCGGCGTGCAGGCGTCGATCGTCCCGCTGAACCTGGTCGGCGAGCGCAACCTCGTCCTGCACCCGGCCTGGCGGCCCGGCCAGGCCCGGGAGACCTCCAGCACCATCCCGATCGAGCGCACCCACGTGCCGGTCGAGGTGGACGACGCGCTGGCCTCGTTCACCAACCTCGCCAACGCTCTCGACCCCACCAAGATGCAGACCGCGCTCGGCCGCGCCGCCGACTCCTTCGAGGGCAACGGCAGGGACTTCAACGCCACGCTGGAGCAGAGCGGCCGCCTGGTGGAGGGCATCGCCGGGCAGGACCAGGAGCTGCTGCAGGTCGCGCGCAACCTCGACCGGCTGGCCGGGGTCGTGCGCGGCCGCGAGCAGGTGCTCGGCCAGATGATCCGCAACTTCGGCGAGGCGACGCGGGTGCTCAGCGCCGAGCGCGGCGAACTGCAGGACCTCATCAGCGGGCTGCTGGAGCTGTCGAGGAACGGCGGCAAGCTCGTCGACAAGTACAAGGGCCAGCTGCCCTACGACCTGGCGGTGCTGACCAAGGTCGCGCTGGTGCTGCGGGGCAACGCCCGATCGCTGGGCCAGCTGCTCGACGCGCTGCCCGGCATCAACAGCGCACTGATCAACGCCTACAACCCGAAGAACAAGTCGTTGCAGATCCGCTTCGCGACCGACGCGTTCGTGCGGACCTGGCTCGCTACCATCCTCGGCCGCGAGTACACCACCTGCCCGCTGCCCAAGCCCAACTCCAACTGCCCCTGGCAGGACGCGGGCGCGGGCGAGAACGGAGCACGCCGATGACCATCCTGGGGCGCCGCGCGGCGGCGCTGGCACTGGCGGCGGCCGTCGGGGCGGGCGGCTGCTCCTACAAGACCGCCGGGGCGCCCGGCGGCGACCTCACCCTGACCGCGACGTTCGACGACGCGCAGGGCCTGGTCGCCGGGCACAGCGTGAAGATGTCCGACGTCAACATCGGCAGCGTCACCAAGGTGGAGCTGGCCGGTTACAAGTCCAGGACGACCCTGTCGATCAAGGACGGGATCAGGCTGCCGCAGGGCACCCGCGCCGAGATCAAGGTGACCTCGCTGCTGGGCGAGAACTACGTGGACCTCGCCCTGCCGCCCGGCGGCAGCATGGACCGCGGCCCCTACCTGGCCGACAACGCCGCGATCGCCGACACCAGCGTGCAGCCGGCGTTCGAGCAGGTGGTGGGGCAGACCGGGCCGCTGCTGAAGGCGCTGGCGGGCGACGACATCGCGACCGTCGTCAACGCGGGCGCGACCGCGCTGGAGGGCCAGGGCGGCAAGCTCAACACCACCGTCGCCAAGTCCGCCGACCTGCTGAAGCTGTTCTCCGACCAGCGGCGCGAGCTCGGCGCGGCCGTGGACCAGTTCGCGCAGCTCGGCAGGTCGCTGGCCCGGGGCAGCGACGCGCTGGAGCGGGCACCCGAGGAGCTGGAGAAGACCACGCGGCTGCTGAACGACAACAAGCACCGCATCCTGGCCACCGTCGACAAGCTCACCCGGATGGCCGCCCAGCTGAACGACAAGGTGCTGGAAGGCCGCGTCGCCCGCTTCCGGACCCTGCTGAACGACCTCGACCCGGTCATCGCGCAGCTCGGCAACAACCGCACCCGCCTCACCAGGCTCGTCGACGGCCTGGTCACCTTCAGCAGGAAGCTCCCGGCCGCCACCTACGACGGCCAGCTGCTGCTCTACCCGCTGCTGCGGATCGTGTGGCCGGACGGCAGCCCGGTGCTGCCGGGCCTCGGCGGGTCGGGCAAGGCCAAGCAGAGTGGGAAGGCCCCCGAGCTGCCCGACCAGCTGCGCGGCGCGTTGCCCGACCTCGACGACATCCTGGAGCCGCGCCGATGACCAGGCGACTCGTGATCAACCTGGGGGTGTTCGCCACCCTGGCCGTGCTCATGGTGATCTGGGCGTTCAACAGCGTGGTGCGGTTCGACTTCATCGACCGCCCGTACCACATCACCGTGGAGTTCGAGTCCTCGCCGGGCCTGCACCCGGGCTTCGAGGTGGACTACCTGGGCCTGCGCGTCGGCAAGATCGACTCGGTGCGGCTGGAGAAGGGCAAGGTCGTCGTCCGCCTCGACATCGAGCGCGGCGTGAAGATCCCGCAGGGCGTCACCGCGGCCGCCGCGCGCAAGTCGGCGGTCGGCGAGCCGGTGGTGGAGCTGACGCCCGGCCCGAACGCGACGGGCGCGCCGCCGATCCGGGCCGGCACCGTGATCCCGGTGTCGCAGACCAAGGTGCCGCCCAAGTACGGCGACCTGTTCGGCGCGGTGATCCAGACGCTGAAGGCCATCGACCCCAAGGACGCCGGGGTGCTCACCCACGAGCTGGCCGAGGGCTGGTCGGGCCGCGAGGGCTCGCTGCGCCAGATCATCCAGGGCGGCGACCAGCTCACCGCGACCTTCGCCGAGAACAGCGAGCTGCTGGACGGCCTCACCCGGGACCTCGGCAAGATCACCGGCGTGCTGAACCAGAACCGCGGCGACCTGGCCGCGGGCATCGACAACCTGGCCGCGCTGACCGGCGCGCTGCGCCAGGTGCGCGGCGAGATGGTGGAGCTGCGCGACACCGGGCCCGGCCTGCTGCGGACCGTCAACGGGCTGCTGGACGAAACCGGCCCGGACTTCGAGTGCACCATCGGCTCGCTGGCCAACCTCGGCATCAGCGAGCACAACCCCGACGTGCTGAACGACCTGCGCACCACCCTGCGCTACGCCGCCCCGCTGAAGAACGTCCTGGACAACGTGATCGGCGAGGACCAGGGCAAGCCGGTGCTGAACGTCGTCTTCCTGATCACCCTGCGGAAGGCCGCGACGCTGGAGTACAAGTACCCGCTGCCGCAGCCCGCGGTGAACAAGACGCTGAGCTGCCCCAACGGCCGCCAGCCGGTGACCACGCCGCAGAAGGGCTACACCGGCAAGGACCCGGGCCAGACGAATCCGACGCACGACCCGTCGGTGAACCGCCCCGACCCGGACGTCAGGGCGCGCCCGGCGGCGGGCACCGAGCGGGACTCTTCTGCCGGACCGCCCCTTTGGCTAGTCTACGTTCCCCCGGTCCTGGCCCTGCTGGTGCTGATCAAGGTCATGGCGGGTTCGGTGCCCGTGGTGTCCCGCCTGACGCGCCTGTCGCGGCTGCGCCGCAAGGACTGAATCCCCCCGACCCGCGAGGAGTGCCCGAAGTGACAGCCGAGACCCCCAAGGACGCCGCCGACGACGTCGCGGAGACGCCGGCCGCGGAGGTCGAGGCCGCTGAGGAGGCGGCCGGGGCCGCCGGCGAGCCCGCCCCGCGCCCGGCCAAGCGCAAGCGCCGGGTGCGGGTGATCGAGGTCATCGAGGACGATGACGAGGACCTTGAGGACGTGCTGGAGGCGCTGGACGCCGAGGAGGCGGAGCAGCCGGCGGCGCGGAAACCGGCGGCGAAGGCGTCGGCCTCGGCGGCGAAGAAGGCGACCCCGGCCGCCGCCACGGCCGCCCCCGCCGCGACAGCCGTCAAGGAGAGGGAAGAGCCCGAGCCGGAACCCGCGCCCGCACCTCGCCCGTCGGGATCCGGCCCGAAGGAACCGGTCTCCCTGGACAAGGGATCGGGTGGTTCCTCGCTGCCACTGGTCCCGCTGCTGGTCGGGGTGGTGCTGGTGGCACTGCTGGCGACCCTGGCGCTCTGGCAGTGGCGCACCGCGAGCGGCCTGTCGGGCACCGAGGACGACCGGAAGGAGGTCGCGAAGGTGGCCTCCGACTACGGGAACCTGGCGCTCAACTACAACGCGTCCAACTACCAGAGCCAGATGGAGAAGGCCCAGAAACTGATGGGCGGCGACCTGCTGGAGAACTTCAAGCAGTGCACGCTGCCGAACCTGGGCACGACGTTCAAGAGCCAGCCGCAGCTGGCGCTGACGTCGAAGACGACGCAGACGTTCGTGGGAAGCGTGGACCCGCGCTTCGCGACGGCGACGATCGCGGTGGACGTGGGGGTGAGCGGCGTGAGCAACGGGAGCACGCCGGCGACGAACATCCCGTCGAACCTGATCCGGCTGTCACTGGCGAAGGCGGGCGAGGACTGGAAGGTGACGCAGCAGTTCCCGTCGGGCGTCAACGAGCAGAAGCGGGGTTGCGAGGAGCAGCTGCCGGGGGTGCCTTCGGGGACGAACGGGGAGAAGCCGAAGGAGCAGGAGAAGAAGGAAGAGAAGCCGAAGAACTAGGGCCTTGGGGCTGACGCGGCCCATCTGCGGCGCGACTTTGTTGCGCTGGGGGCGGGCCACGCCAGCCCCGCGCCCTGCCCGTAACCAGCGACCGCAGCCCCGCGCTGCGTGCGTGCCCGGCGACCGCAACCCCGTGCTGCGTGCGTGCCCGGCGACCGCAACCCCGTGCTGCGTGCGTGCCCGGCGACCCCAGCCCCGTGCTGCGTGCGTGCCCGGCGACCCCAGCCCCGCGCTGCGTGCGTGCCTGGCGACCCCAGCCCGCGCTCCGCACGAGCGCGCTGGCCTCAGCCACCGGGGACGGGGGTGCAGGGGGCAGCGCCCCTTGCCTCGTG
>NZ_BCRO01000087.1 GCF_001552635.1 Actinomadura hibisca NBRC 15177
CTGTGATGGTTCGGGCGCGGGGCTGGGGTTGTTGGGCGCGCGCAGCGCGGGGCTGGGGTTGTTGGGCGCGTGAAGGGCGTGGAGCTGGGGTCGCTGGTCATGTGCGGGGCGCGGGCTGAGGTCAGCGGTCGCGTGTAGGGCGCGGGGTTGATGTTCTTGATCAGGAGCAGGAGCAGGAGCAGGGACTCCACTCTTCACTCTTCACTCTTCGCGCCCCCGCACGTATGAGTCCCTGAGTGAGCTTCCCCCTATAGTCCTGCGGGTTTGTGGCGTTTTAGGATCATGGGCGTGACGCATGTGCTGACAATCCCCGGTTACCAGAGTTCCGGCCCCGCCCACTGGCAGACCCTCTGGGAGCAGTCCGATTCCGCTCGCTTCACCCGTGTCGAGCAGCGCGACTGGGACTTCCCTGAAGTAGGGGAGTGGGTCGCTGCTCTGGACGACGCCATCGCCGATCAGGCGGAGCCCGTCGTGCTCGTCGCGCACAGCTTGGGGTGCATCACCGTCGTTCGCTGGGCCGTCGAGCGTGGTGTCGGCGTTCGTGCTGCTCTTCTCGTCGCTCCTGCTGATGTCGAGCGGTTGCCTGATCTGCCGCTTGGGTCGTTCGCGCCGATTCCCCGTGTTCGGCTGCCCTTTCCCTCCGCCGTCGTCGCCAGCCAGGACGACCCCTACATGGGCTTCGATCGTGCCAAGGAGTTCGCTGCTGCCTGGGGCTCCGATCTTGTCGACGCGGGGGCGGCAGGGCACGTCAACTCCGATAGCGGCCTTGGGGAGTGGGCCGAAGGGCGTCGTCTGCTCCAGGGGCTTGGCTAGGCACGGCCTCGCCTTCCTTCGGCTTGTTCGGCCACAACGTGTGGGTGATCGGCCACAACGACCAGATCGCCAGGACCACCGACAGGCGGACGATCCAGCCCAGTAGTTGTTGCGTGCGGTCCGCGTCGTCCACCATCATGATCATCCCGTACAGCACGCCGCAGCCGATCGCCCACGCGATCAGGGCCTTGCCGAACTCATGCCACTCGTAGCGGGTGCGCGCCCGGCCGTACTTGGGCTTCGGGGTCGGCGGCGGTCCGCCCGCGTAGCGGTGTGCGAATCTCTGGTCGGCCCACTTCACCCACGAGTGCCCGAACGCCACCGAGTAGCCCAGGTAGGCCGCCGCCAGGCCGTGCGTGAAGTCGGCCGTCGCGCCGTTGCGCAGGTCGATGACCGTGACGGTGATCAGCAGGACGTCCAGCAGCGGCACGCACAGCAGCAGCGCCCCGCCCAGCCGCTTCCTGCGCAGCGGGTACCGCACGGCCAGGCCGCCGAACAGCAGCACCCAGAAGCCGATCTCGCAGGCGGCGATGACCGCTAGCAGCATGGCGTCCCCTCCTCGGAATCCCTCTCCCACCAGCGTCTCGACGGGGTGGGGCCGGCGCATCGCCCGTCCTGTCGAGATCCCGGGTCCTCCGAACGATGTACGCGGTCCTGGCTGGCCGGTGGAAGCGGGCACCCGGCCCGAGATGCTGAGATGGTCGGGTGCGCCTCACCCTTCGCCGGTTCACCACCCGCCGGGACGTCCTGTACACCGCGGCCGCCTTCGTCGGCGGCCTGCTCATGCTGGCGGTGCACGGCTACACCACCTGGGACCGGTCCTTCGCCCCGCCGGTCGCCTGGCGGGTGCTGCCGCTGGCGGGACTGTGCGTGGGCATGTTGTTCCGCCGGACCGCCCCGGTCACCGGGCTGGTGATCTCCAGCGTCGCCAACCTCGCCGACGTGCTGATGGGGCCCAGCCTCGGCAGCGCGGTGGTCTACACCGACGCCCTGTACGCCGCCTCGGTCTACGGGCCGCGCCGGCTGACGCCCTGGCTGCTGCGGCTGGCCGTCGGCGCGAGCCTGCTGGCGGCGGTCGTGCTGGGGGTGCTCAGCGGCGACGTCCGGCTGGCGGTCGTGATCGGCGCGGTCGCCGGGACCACCTGGGTGTCGCCGGTGCTGACCGGCATGATCGTGGTGGAGCACGGCGACAAGGCCCGCGCCGAGCACCAGCGCGCCGAGCAGATGGCGCGGCTCGCCGAGCTGGACCGGCGCACCGCCGTCAACGCCGAGCGCGCCCGCATGGCCCGCGAGCTGCACGACGTCATCGCCAACCACCTCAGCGCCGTCGCGCTGCACTCCTCGGCGGTGCTCAAGGTCCCCGACCTGGACCGGGCCGGGATCGAGCGGGCGATGGAGGTGATCCGGGAGAACAGCGTGCAGGGCCTCGCCGAGATGCGCCGCATGATCGGCCTGCTGCGCGAGGGCGACGACGCCGCGCCCGACGCCGCCGCCTCGCCCCGGCTCGCGGGACTGGACCGGCTGGTCGCGCACACCGCCCGCTCCGACCTCAGCGCCGCGCTGCGGGTGGAGGGCAGCGCGCCCGAACTGCCGGCCGCCGTGGAGCTGGCGGCGTTCCGGATCGTGCAGGAGTCGCTGACCAACGCGCTCAAGCACGCCGGGCCCGGCCGCGCCGAGGTGCTGCTGGAGTATCGTCCCGACCGCGTCGTGGTCACCGTGGACAGCCCGCTCGGCCGCGACGGCCCCCGGCTGCCCGGCTCGGGCGCCGGGCTGATCGGGATGCGCGAGCGCGCCTCGGTGCTGGCCGGGGACTTCGCGGCGGGGCCGGCCGGCGACCGCTGGCGGGTGCACGCCGAGCTGCCGGTCGAACCGGACGGGAGGGGACGGACGTGATCAGGGTCCTGGTGGCCGACGACCAGGCCGCGGTGCGGGCGGGGCTGGTGCTCATCCTGGGCGCCGCGCCGGGCGTCGAGGTGGTCGCCGAGGCCGCCGACGGCGAGCGGGCCGTGGCGCTGGCCCGCGAGCTGCGGCCCGACGTGGTGCTGATGGACGTCCGGATGCCCCGGCTGGACGGCGTCTCGGCCACCCGCGAGCTGGCCGGGGTCGCCGACGTGCTGGTGCTGACCACCTTCGACGTGGACGAGTACGTCTTCGGCGCGCTGCGCGCCGGGGCCGCCGGGTTCCTGCTCAAGGACGTGGACGCCGACCGGCTGGTGGAGGCGGTGCGCACCGTGGCGGCCGGCGAGGGCGTCATCGCGCCGCAGGTGACGCGCCGCCTGATCAGCGAGTTCGCCGCCCGGCCCGCCGCCGTGCCCGCCGTCCCGGACGGGCTGGCCGAGCTGACGCCGCGCGAGCGCGAGGTGTTCGCCTGCCTGGGCGAGGGCCTGTCGAACGTGCAGATCGCGCACCGCCTCGACATGGCCGAGACCACCACCAAGACCCACGTCAGCCGCATCCTGGCCAAGCTGGGCCTGCGCAGCCGCGTCCAGGCCGCCATCCTCGCCCAGGAGACGGCGGGAGGGGGATGGGGAGGCCGGTAGGGAGGCAGCCAAGAAGGTGGCCGGGGAGAGGGCGGGGCGGCTGCTAGAAAGCGGCCCTGGAACGGCCCGGAGCGCGCCGCCCCGTCAGAGGCCCCGGCCGCCGAACAGCGCCGACAACGTGTACACCACCCCCGCCAGCGCCGCGGGCCACACGTACGGCGTGATGTCCGCGCCGCGCAGCGCCTGCACGACCACCGCCCCCACCACCGCGACCGTCAGCACGTCCCCGGTCACCGCCGCCGACCGCAGGTGCGCGCGGGCCCGGTAGCCGCCGGAGCCCTCCCCGTAGGGCATCGCGGGCTCGTTGCGCCGGTAGCCGAGCAGGCACGCGTATCCGGCCAGCACCCCCGCCGCGACCAGCCCCGTCGTGGTCCGGCCGTCGGCGACCAGCACCGCCCCGACGGCCGCGGCGGCGGCCAGCACCAGCCCGGGGACGATCCAGCGACGGAGACCTCGGCGTTCGGGAGCGATCCACATGTCCGACATCTTCTCCGATGGGGGGCGGGAGCGGACAAGCAGGCGCGCCGAAGGGCGGCGCGCGCCGCCATCTCCGGGCCATGACCCGAAAGGACCGGTATGTTGTGGCCTCGTGGCACGATTTCGATTGAACGGCTCCAAGATGCTGGCCGTCGATCTGGCCGGCGAGACGATCCGGGCCCTCAACGGGTCCATGGTCGCCTACGACGGCCAGATGGCGTTCAAACGCCAGGGCATGACCGGCGGCGAGGGACTGCGCGGCGCGCTCAAGCGCCGCATCGCCGGCGAGGGCATGACGCTGATGGAGGTCACCGGGCAGGGCACGGTGTTCCTCGCCAGCGAGGCCACCGAGGTCACCCTGGTCCAGCTCAACGGCGACACGTTGTTCGTGGAGTCGGAGAGCCTGCTGGCGCTGGACGGCGACCTGAAGACCGGCGTGCACTTCGTGGGCCTGCGCGGCATGGGCACCGGGCAGGGCCTGGCGACCACCAAGGTCGAGGGGCACGGTGTCGCCGCGATCCTGTCGCACGGCCCGGCCATCGGCCTGGAGGTCACCCCGCAGACGCCGCTGTGCGTCGACCCGCACGCCTACGTCGGGCACCTCGGGCAGCTCCAGCAGGACGTGGTCACCGACGTCAACTGGCGCACGGTGCTCGGCCAGGGGTCGGGGGAGAGCGTGCAGTTCCGGTACCAGGGGCACGGCCTGGTCTACGTCCAGCCGGCCGAGCGCGAGGGGATTCTGGAGATCTGATGCCGGGCTACCAGTCGATCAACTCCAAGATGCTCCAGGTCCCGGTCGCCCCGGGCCAGGAGGTCTACAGCAGGCGCGGCGCGATGCTCGCCTACACCGGGTCGGTGTCGTTCGCGCCGTCCGCGACCGCCGGGCAGGGCATCGGCGGCACGCTGGGGCGCGCCGTGGCGGGCGAGCGCACCGTGATGATGCACGTCACCGGGCACGGCACCGCGATGTTCGGGCACGCCGGGCTGCACGTGGAGGTGGTGCACCTGAGCGGCGACACCCTCTACGTCGAGGCCGACCGGCTGCTGGTGCACGACGCCTCGCTCCAGGTCGGGACCATGTTCATGGGCGAGCAGGGCGGCGTGCGCGGGGTCATCCGCGGCGCGGTCAGCGGCCAGGGCCTGTTCACCACCACCCTCAGCGGGCACGGCTCGTGCGCGTTGTTGTCGCACGGCGGCGTGATGGAGCTGCCGATCAGCCCGCAGCGGCCGGTGCACGTGGACCCGCAGGCCTACGTGGCCCACCGGGGCGAGGTGCAGAACAAGCTCACCACCGCCATGGGGCTGCGCGACATGGTCGGGCGCGGCGCGGGCGAGGGCTTCCAGCTCCAGCTCAGCGGTTCCGGCGTCGTCTACGTCCAGGCCAGCGAGAGGAAGATCTGACCGTGCGCACCCCGACGTTCAACGCGACGACGCTTCCGTCCAACGACAACGTCAACGCCTACTCCTTCAGCGTGGACCTCAACGGCCAGTGGTTCGCGCAGAAGGGCAAGATGATCGCCTACTACGGGCAGATCAGGTTCGAGGCGCTGTCGGCGGGCCCGCTGGACGCGCTGGTGGCGGCCAACTTCCACTCCCCGCTGTACGCCCACGACTGGATCGTCGCGCAGGGGCAGGGCAAGCTGGTGCTGGCCGACCGGGGCTTCGACGTCAACTCCTTCGACCTGGACCAGGGCAACCTGACCATCCGGGCCGGGAACCTGCTGGCGTTCGAGCCGGGCCTGGAGCTCAAGCAGTCGATCATCCCGGGGTTCCTCACCCTGATCGGCACCGGCCGGTTCGTGGCGGCCTCCAACGGCCCGGTGCACTTCGTCGAGCCGCCCATCCGGGTGGACCCGCAGGCCCTGCTGGGCTGGGCCGACTGCCCCTCGCCGTGCCACCACTACGACCACTCCTACATGCGCGGCGCGCTCGGCATGGCCCGCATGATCACCGGGCTGGGCGGCAGTTCGGGCGAGGAGCACCAGTTCGACTTCACCGGCCAGGGCACGGTGCTGATGCAGTCCTCGGAGGCCGTGATGAACGAGGACGTGCTGCTGCGCGACCTGGAGGGCCAGATCGGCATGGTCGGCGTCGGCGGCCTCCAGCGGCTCCAGCAGACCATCACGCAGCGGCTGACGGCCGAGCGGCAGGGCTGAGACGGTAGGGCTGAGGCCAGAGGTCAAGGCGGCTCGGGGCGGCGGGCGGGCGGCGGTCACGGCGCCCGCCGCCCCGAGCCGGGTCCAGGGGCCGGGTCAGGCCTCGTCGGGCTGCGCGCTCCTCATCACCAGGAACGGCACCCCGAACGGGTCGGCCACCTTGGCGAGCCGCCCGTAGGGCGTGTCCTGCGCCTCCTCCAGCACCGTGCCGCCGCCCTCGCGCACCCGCCGCAGGGCCGCGTCGGCGTCCTCGACCTCGAAGTAGGTCAGCCAGGTGGAGCGCTCGACGGAGGCGTCCTGCTGGATACCGCCGATCATGCGCCCGTCGGGCCGGGCGAGCACGTGGAAGGAGGGCAGGTCGGGCACCTCCTGCGCGTCGTGCTCGAAGACCGCCCGGTAGAACCGGCGGGCCGCCTCGCCCTCGGTGGTGAACAGCTCGCTCCACACCAGCGTGCCCGGCTCGTTGACGATCTGCGAGCCGATGTGGACGTTGCCCTGCCACAGGCCGAACTGCGCGCCCACAGAGTCCCTGACGACCGCCATGCGGCCCTGCTCCATGACGTCGAACGGGCCCACCAGGACGGCGCCGCCCGCGTCGGTGGCCCGCTTGGCGGTGCCGTCGCAGTCGCCGGTGGCGAAGTAGACCTGCCACCAGAACTCGCGCGCCCCGGCCTCGGTGTCGGGCACCATCGCCGCGACCGGAACACCGTCGAGCAGGCAGGTGTTGTAGTGCATGGTCTCAGCGCCCTCGTCGCGGAACTCCCAGCCGAACAGCCCGCCGTAGAAGGTCTTGGCGCGGTCGATGTCGGGGACGCCGAGATCGAGCCAGCAGGGCGTCCCGTCGGGGGCGTTGGCCGTCATGCGGGTCATGCGCTCACTCCTTCGTGCTCGCCTGCGTGCGGGGAAGCGGTGGCGCCATCGTCGCGCGCGGGCCGGTGCTCGCACACCTGTTCGGACAGAATGGGCATGGGAACGGGCCTGGCCGGGACCGGCCGAGCCGAGGGCCGCGGTCACGTACACTGATCAGATGGTTTCGTCCAGAGACTGACAGGTCTTCGGGCGCGTCCCGCCGGGGGCCGGACGCCCGTCCCGCCGCCCCCATGGCCTCGCCCCGCCGCCGCTCGGCCGCGCGGGGCCCCTTTGTGTCGCCTGTCCGCCGTCGTGCCGTTCCCCAGGGAGCCCCGTCACTGTGATCATCGCCAACGACATCGAGCTGCGCGCCGGGTCCCGGCTGCTCATCGAGGGCGCCAAGTTCCGGGTCAACCCCGGCGACCGCGTCGGCTTCGTGGGCCGCAACGGCGCCGGCAAGACCACCCTCACCAAGGTGCTGGCGGGGGAGGCGCAGCCCGCGCAGGGCAGCGTCACCAGCTCCGGCACCGTCGGGTACCTGCCGCAGGACCCGCGCGGGGTCGACCTGGAGGAGCTGGCGCGCGACCGCATCCTGTCGGCCCGGGGCCTGGACGAGGTCGTGCGCAAGCTGCGCGCCGCCGAGGAGCGCATGGCCAACGCCACCGGCGCCGAGCGCGACAAGGCGGTGCGCAAGTACGGCCGCCTGGAGGAGCGCCTGCACGTGCTGGGCGGCTACGCGGCCGAGTCCGAGGCCGCCTCGATCGCCTCCAGCCTGGGCCTGCCCGACCGGGTGCTGGGCCAGCCGCTGGGCACCCTGTCGGGCGGCCAGCGGCGGCGCGTGGAGCTGGCCCGCATCCTGTTCTCCGACGCCGACACGCTGCTGCTGGACGAGCCCACCAACCACCTGGACGCCGACTCGATCGTCTGGCTGCGCGACTACCTGAAGTCGCACCAGGGCGGCCTGGTGGTCATCAGCCACGACGTGGAGCTGCTGGACGAGGTCGTCAACCGCGTCTTCCACCTCGACGCCAACCGCGCGGTGATCGACATCTACAACGTCGGCTGGAAGAAGTACCTGGAGCAGCGCGAGACCGACGAGCGCCGCCGCCGCCGCGAGAGCGCCAACGCGCACCGGCAGGCCGCCACCCTGCTGTCGCAGGCCGACAAGATGCGCGCCAAGGCCACCAAGGCCAAGGCCGCCCAGCAGATGGACCGGCGCGCCCGGCAGCTGCTGGCGGGCGTGGAGGGCGAGCGGCAGGCCGACAAGGTGGCCAAGATCCGCTTCCCGGACCCCGCGCCGTGCGGCAAGACGCCCCTCACCGCGGCCGGTTTGTCGAAATCGTACGGATCCTTGGAGATCTTCACCGATGTCGACCTGGCCATCGACCGGGGCAGCCGGGTCGTCATCCTGGGCCTGAACGGCGCGGGCAAGACGACCCTGCTGCGCATCCTGGCGGGCGTCGACAAGCCCGACACCGGCTCGGTGGTGCCCGGCCACGGGCTGCGGATCGGCTACTACGCCCAGGAGCACGAGACCCTGGAGGTCGAGCGCTCGGTGCTGGCGAACATGCAGTCGGCCGCGCCCGACCTGCCGCCGGTCGAGGTCCGCAAGATCCTCGGCTCGTTCCTGTTCTCCGGCGACGACGTGGACAAGCCCGCCGGGGTGCTGTCGGGCGGCGAGAAGACCCGGCTGGCGCTGGCGATGCTGGTGGTCTCCAGCGCCAACGTGCTGCTGCTGGACGAGCCCACCAACAACCTCGACCCGGCCAGCCGCGAGGAGATCCTGGCGGCGCTGCGCACCTTCGCCGGCGCCATCGTCATGGTGACCCACGACGAGGGCGCGGTGGAGGCGCTCCGGCCGGAAAGAGTGATTTTGCTGCCCGATGGTGTGGAAGACGTCTGGAGTGACGAGTTTGCCGATCTGGTGGCACTTGCGTGACCTGCGGATCGGCTTCCACAGATCTTTTCTGGCCGAGTGGGTAGCCGAACGCGCGGGAATGACTGATCATGGCGGGGGATAACGCAGCGGTCACCACATCACTACGGGAGGTACTCGTGGCCGAGACCCTCAAGAAGGGCACCCGCGTGACCGGTGCCGAGCGCGACAAGCTGGCGGCGGAACTCAAGAAGAGGTACGACTCCGGCGAGAGCATCCGCGCCCTGGCAGCCGCCACCGGCCGCTCGTATGGGTTCATCCACCGGATTCTCACCGAATCCGGCGTCAACCTGCGCGGTCGCGGCGGCGCGACGCGCGGCAAGAAGTCCTGACCGGACGCCGACCCCCGGATGAGCACACCGCCTGACCCGCCGTCGCGACCGACCGAGTAGGGTTCGGTCGCGGCGGCGGGCGGGCGGCGGGGAGCGCTCCCGCACCGCCGTGCCGGCCATCGAGAGCGGCGCCGACCACCGGCGCCGAGCACAGCGGAAGTAAGGAGCGTTCATGGCGGACGCGGAAATCACGCAGGCGCGGCCGGAACCGGCCAGCGCGCCCACGGCCGACGAGCTGGCGGCGGCGGGACTGCGGCTGGAGGTCGACGGCGCGGTCGCGACGGTCACGCTGGACCGGCCCGAGCGCCGCAACGCCATGACCTTCACCACCTGGCGCACGCTGGCCCGCGTCGGCGCCACCCTGCCCGAGCAGATCCGCGTCGTGGTGCTGCGCGGCGAGGGTCCGTCGTTCTCCGCCGGGATCGACCTCGGCATGTTCTCGGGCGGCGGCGAGGGCTTCTCCGACGGCGCCGACGCCGAGGCCACCGACGCCTTCATCGCCGACCTCCAGCGGGGCTACACCTGGCTGCGCGACCCGCGCTTCGTCACCGTCGCGGCGGTGCAGGGGCACGTGATCGGCGGCGGCTTCCAGCTCGCGCTGGCCTGTGACATCCGGATCGCCGCCGACGACGCCCGGTTCTGCATGAAGGAGCCCGCGCTCGGCCTGGTCCCGGACCTCACCGGCACCAAGCCGCTGGTGGAGATCGTCGGCGTGAACCGGGCGCTGGAGCTCTGCCTGACCGCCCGCACCGTGGGGGCCGAGGAGGCCGCCCGGCTCGGCATCGCCGAGACCGTGGTGCCGCGCGAGGGCCTGGACGCGGCGGTCGGCGAGCTGGTCGCCGCGCTGCTGGCCGTCAACCCCGGCGCGGCCGTGGCGACCAAGCGGCTGCTGTGGGAGGCCAGCGAGAACACCCTGGAGCAGCAGTGCGCGGCCGAGCGCCGCGAGCAGATCGGGCGGCTGCGCGAGATGTTCGGCGGCCAGAAGCAGAGCTGATCGTCCACGGCGTCCGACGCCGTGTCCGACGGGGAACGGCCCGGACCGCGTGGCGGTCCGGGCCGTTTCGCGCTGTCCGGAGTTACCTGCCGACTTCCTGGAGGGCCTCACGGCCGCCACGCGCCAGCGGCAGCAGCACCCGGCTGGTGCCGGGGGCCACCGTCACCTTGGTGCCCGCCGGGTACCGCAGCGTGAAGTCGTAGTCGGTGGACAGGACGATCACGCCGAGCCGGTGGCCGGGCTTGACCACGTAGTCGGTCGGCTCGAAGTCCCAGGCGAAGTCGTAGCTCTTCCCGGGCTCGATCGGCTCGGTGCGGCTCGGGCTGTGCCGGTTGCGCGCGTCCAGCCACCCCCGCGTGATGATCTTGTAGGGGGCGGTCGCGGTCTCGTGCACCTGCCGGGTGGTGCAGCCCTCGTCGCCCGGCACGCTCTCGCCGAAGCACACCTTGTCGGTGGTGGTGACGCGGCGGCCGGTGGGCCGGGTGTCGGTGCCGTAGTCCACCAGCAGCGCCGTCAGGTACGGCGAGCGGCCGTCCAGCGACGCCCGGAGCGCGGCGCTCGGCGTGCCGTCGATCCGGACCGGGGACTTCAGCGGGGCGGTGAGGTAGGCCAGCCGGTTCGGGTCGGCCTGGTCCTCGTTCACGAGCAGCTGCTCGGCGGTGCGGGTGCGTCCGGCGTCGGTGAACGCCTGGGCGTCGCCGGTGCGCGGTCGCAGGCCCAGCAGGCCGGGCTGGCCGTCCGGACCGGCGTTCAGGCTGACCGGGACGGTGCGGGTGCCGGGCACCGGCCAGTCCGTGGCGGTCTCCCACTGGCCGGGGGCGCGCTCGACGTCCACGCGCGGCTCGCGGTCGATGCCGTTGTGGATGTTGTACAGGTACCGGTCGAACCAGCGGCCGGTCTGCCGCAGCCACTCCTCGACGCGCCAGCGGAAGGGGGTGGCGTGGTTGGCCTGGTGCAGCCACAACTTGTGCGGCACGCCCGCCGTCTTGAGGGCGTTCCACCACTGGACGGAGTTCTTGACCTTGACGTTCCAGTCGTTGAGGCCGTGCACCACCATGACGGCCGCGCGCACGTTGCGGGCGTCCTTGACGTAGTCGCGCTGGGCCCAGACGCGGCTGTAGTCGCCGGTCTCGCGGTCCTGGGTGGCGGCGATGTCGTCGATGACCTTCTGGCAGACCTCGGGGTTGGTGCGCGTCAGCACGGCCTTGGCGAGCACGTCCAGGTCCTCGCCCTGGTACTCGTAGGGCGCGAGGACGCCGCCGTTGGCGCGGTAGTAGTCGTACCAGCTGGAGATGCCCGCGATCGGGATGATCGCCTTGAGGCCCGGCACGCCGGTGGCCGCCGCCATGTTGGGCAGCGTGCCGTTGTAGGACTGGCCGATCATGCCGACGTTGCCGGTGGACCAGCCCGCCTTCACCGGCGCCCCGTCCGGGGTCCAGCCCTTGGCGCGGCCGTTCAGCCAGTCCACCGCGGCCTTGGCCCCGGCCTGCTCGCTGCGGTCGCCGGAGGTCGGGCAGCCGGTGGAGCCGCCGGTGCCGATGCTGTCGAGCTGGGCGACGGCGTAGCCGCGCGGGACGTAGTAGTTGTCCAGGTAGCCGGGGAAGATCTCGGCCAGGTTCCGCTGGGTGGTCGAGCGGCCCTTGGCCTGCGGGCCGTCGATGTCGACCGGGTGGTTGGGCACGTCGTTGATCCCGGCCCAGTAGGGGCTGGCCTCGACGATCGTGGGCACTCTCAGGCCCTGATCGGTCTCCTTGGGCCGGATGATGCGCATCCGCACGCGGTCGCGCACGCCGTCGCGGTCGCTGTCGGCGGTGGTCTCGATGTCGACGGACTGGGTGACGGCGTCGGCGCGGGAGAAGACCGGGCGGGTCGCGCCGTCCCTCACCTCGATCGTGGGGGGTTCCGCCCTGGACGGGGCGGTCGCGCCCGCCGGGAGGGCGGTGGCGGCGAGCAGCGCGGTCGTGAGGGTGATCACGCCGGTGCCGCCGCGCAGGAGGCGTCGGGTCACGTGGGGCTCCTGGGGGGACGAGCCGGAGTTTGCCGATCATATGTACTGCCAGATCGCGGCGAAGTCCATACGGCGGCCGGGATGCGGACAGCTGCCCGGCGGCCCGGGGGAGCGGCCGTTAAGCCGTGAGCGGAGCGGGGAAGCGGGGCGTTCGCCGGGTCGTTGCAGCGGGTGGACCCTACGATGCTTACTTGATTACATCCCTTGTTCCCTGGTGATCCCGGAGGTGCCGCGGTGACGATGCCGGGCAACGGGTGGCAGGTCATGACCTCGTTCCGGCGGGACGGGTCGGTGCTCCAGCAGAAGCTGAAGCCCGGCACCGTGCGTCGGATCGCCGGCTACGCCCGCCCCTACGTGCGCGAGCTGGTGTTGTTCCTGGCGCTGAACTCGCTGGCCGCGGTGATCGTGGTCGCCAACCCGCTGCTGCTCAAGGCGATCATCGACCGCGGCATCGTGCCCGGCCGCTCGCAGGTCGTGGTCGCGCTCGCCCTCGCGGTGGCCGGGCTGGCGCTGGTGGAGGCGGTGCTGAGCCTCGCCCAGCGCTGGTACTCCGCGCGCATCGGCGAAGGGCTGATCTACGACCTGCGCACCCAGGTGTTCGGGCACGTGCAGCGCCAGCCGGTCGCCTTCTTCATGCGCGCCCAGACCGGCTCGCTGGTCAGCCGGCTCAACGGCGACGTGATCGGCGCGCAGCGCGCCCTGACCACCACGCTGTCCTCGGTGGTGTCCAACGTGATCAGCCTGGTCCTGGTGCTGGTGACCATGCTGGTGCTGTCCTGGCAGGTCACGCTGGTCGCGCTCCTGCTGCTGCCGGTGTTCATCCTGCCCGCCAAGTGGGTGGGCCGCCGCCTGTCGGCCATCAGCCGCGAGCAGATGGAGCTGGACGCGGAGATGAGCTCGCTGATGACCGAGCGCTTCAACGTCGCGGGCGCGATGCTCGCCAAGCTGTACGGCCGTCCCGCCGAGGAGGAGGAGAACTTCTCCCAGCGCGCCGCCCGGGTCCGCGACATCGGCGTGGTCGCGGCGATGTACGGCCGGGTCTTCTTCACCGCCCTCACCCTGGTCGCGGCCCTGGCCACCGCCATGGTCTACGGCGTGGGCGGCGTGCTGGCCGTGGACGGCGCCTTCCAGCTCGGCACGCTGGTGGCGCTGGCCACCCTGCTGACCCGCATGTACGGGCCGCTCACCGCGCTGTCCAACGTGCACGTGGACGTGATGACCGCCCTGGTCAGCTTCGACCGGGTGTTCGAGGTGCTGGACCTCAAGCCCCTGATCGACGACCGGGAGGGCGCCCGGCCGCTGGCCGTGGGCCCTGCTCCCGTCTCGCTTTCCAAGAACGGCGGCCGCACCGCCCCGTCCGTGGAGTTCGACCACGTGTCGTTCCGCTACCCGGGCGCCGACGAGGTGTCCCTGGCGTCGCTGGAGTCGATCGCCCGCACCGACGCCTCCCCGGGCCGCGAGGTGCTGCACGAGGTGGGCTTCACCGCCGAGCCCGGCCAGCTCGTGGCGCTCGTCGGCCCGTCGGGGGCGGGCAAGTCCACGATCACCCACCTGGTGTCGCGGCTGTACGACGTGTCGGGCGGCGCGGTCCGCGTCGGCGGCCACGACGTGCGCGACCTCACCCTGGACTCGCTGCGCGCCGAGGTCGGGGTGGTCAGCCAGGACGCCCACCTGTTCCACGACTCGATCCGCGCCAACCTCGCCTACGCCCGGCCCGGCGCCACCGACGGGGAGATCCACGCCGCGCTGGCGGCCGCGCAGATCGGCGGCCTGGTGGCGGCCATGCCCGACGGGCTGGACACCGTCGTGGGCGACCGCGGCTACCGGCTGTCGGGCGGCGAGAAGCAGCGCCTGGCCCTCGCCCGGCTGCTGCTGAAGGCCCCGTCGGTGGTGGTGCTGGACGAGGCCACCGCGCACCTGGACTCGGAGTCGGAGGCGGCGGTGCAGCGGGCGCTGGCCACCGCGCTGGCCGGGCGCACCTCGCTGGTGATCGCGCACCGGCTGTCCACCGTCCGCGAGGCCGACCAGATCCTGGTGGTCGAGGACGGCCGGATCGCCGAGCGCGGGCGGCACGAGGAGCTGCTGCTGGCCGGCGGCCTGTACGCCGAGCTGTACCGGACCCAGTTCGCCCGCCAGGACGACGATGAGGGCCGCGGAGAGGGCCATCGGGAGGGCGCGCCGATCACGGTGGAGTGAAATCCCTTCATCGTCCCAAAGGCCCCGCGTGTTTCACCGTGAACACGTGACCCTGGCCACAGAATGCGGTTTCCTTGTCTTCCTCTCCGCGTGCCGGGAACGAAAACTGATGGCCACCCGGCGGCGTCACAGTCAGATGAGCGGCGTTCCGCACCCGCCGGCCTTCCGCCAGGTGCATCCGCCGGACACATCCGCCAGAGAAAGGGGAACAGCGTGCTCTCGACGATGATCCACCCCGAACGGCTGGTCAAGAGCGGGACCGGCCGCTACACCGTCCTGCTGGTCGGCCTGGGCGCGACGGGCGTCGCCCTGGGCTGGCTCGGCCCGCAGACCCGGCAGGCGCCGCAGCGGCTGTCCCAGGGCCTGTCGCAGGCGCTCAGCCGGCCTTCGGGTCGTCGCTGAGCCGGTAGCCGAGCCGGCGCAGCTCGGTGCCGGCGATCTTCTCGACCTGGGTGAGCTGGCGCGGCGACAGCCGCTCGCGCCACACGCCCGCGCGGGGTTCGGCCGCCTCCCGGTCCCGGGGGCGGACCAGCCCCGCCAGGGTGCCCTTGGACAGCGGCGCCCCCAGATAGGCCGACACGTCGTCGGCCACGCGGCTCGGCCGCTTGATCAGATCCTCGTAGCGCACCGTGTGGAGCTGCTCGTCGGGCGTCTGCGCCCGCAGCCGCGCGGCCAGCCGGATCGCGCCCCGCCAGCGCAGCGCGCACTTGACGGCCGGGGCCGCGCGCCGCCACCGGGCGCGCTCGTCCAGGTCCTCCACGCCGAGGAACGGGTTGGGGAACACCGTCTCCAGGTTGGCGAGGCCCGGCTTGAACCAGGCGAGGCAGCGCTCGTCGTCCAGCATCTCGGCCACCACGTCCCGGCCGTCGCGGATCACCTGGAGCAGCTGGGCGTCGGGGAAGGCGTCCAGCAGCACGTCGGCGCTGTAGAGCAGGTCGGGGGAGGCGTCGGCGAACCGGTGCACGCCCCGGGACTCCACGCACGGGCCCGACGGGTCGCCGACCCGGTCGTTGGGCACCCCGGCCCGGCCGGGCATCCCGGCCAGCTCCCGGCACTCCATCGGGCACTCGGCGCAGCTGCGCGCCGAGATCTGCCAGGACTCGGCGTAGGCGTCGCGCAACACCCGCGCCGCGCCCACCACCCGCTCGGTGGCGATCGACGGCCGCCGCGCGAACGCGTAGGTGACGCGCAGCACGCTGGGACGGCCCGCGGTCAGGTGGAAGCCCGCGGACCGCTTGACCGCGCGCGCCAGCAGGTCCGCACCGGAGTGGGGGGCGCCCAGGATGAACACGGGGCGGCGGACCTTGGTGCCGTGGATCACCAGGATGTGCGGCGTTGACCTCATACGACTTCCCAGTTTCTCACCTCGGCGGGCCCGGCGCGCCTGCGACGCTCCGCCGGCCCGGGACCGATATTCGGAACAGAATGGGACGTTCCCGGCCTAGCCTGGAAGGATGCACGCTCCGCAGACGCTCGCCGAATGGTTGCCCGGGGTCCGGGCGATCACCGTGCTGTCCGGCGCGGGGATCAGCACCGACAGCGGCATCCCGGACTTCCGCGGCCCCCAGGGCGTGTGGACCCGGGACCCCGAGGCCGCCCGGCTGTCCACGATCGGTGCCTACCTCGCCGATCCCGACGTCCGCCGCCGCGCCTGGCGGTCCCGCCGCGACCACCCCGCCTGGGACGCCGAGCCCAACGCCGGGCACGCCGCGCTGGTCGAGCTGGAGCGGGCCGGGCGGCTGCGCGCCCTGGTCACCCAGAACATCGACGGCCTGCACCAGCGCGCCGGGTCGGCCGGGGTGCTGGAGATCCACGGCACCATGCGCGAGGCCGAGTGCCTGGCCTGCGGGCTGCGCACCCCCATGCCGGAGGTGCTGGCGCGGGTGGACGCGGGCGAGGACGACCCGCTGTGCCCCGAGTGCGGCGGCATCCAGAAGTCGGCGACGATCTCGTTCGGGCAGCCGCTCAGACAGGAGGTGCTGGAGGCGGCGGTCGAGGCCGCCCGCTCCTGCGAGCTGTTCCTGGCCGTCGGCACCTCGCTGACCGTCCAGCCCGCCGCCGGGCTGTGCCTGGAGGCGGTGGAGGCCGGCGCCCGGCTGGTGATCATCAACGCTCAGCCCACGCCCTACGACGACGTCGCCGACGCGGTGCTGCGCGGCCCGATCGGCGTCGCGCTGCCCCGGCTGGCGGGCCTGGTCCTGGGACGCGGCCGGTGACCGGGCCGGTGGGGGGACCGGAGGCCCGGGTGATGATCTGTTTGCGGCTCGTGACCGGCCGCCCCTTCCGTCCGTCGACTTCTCCTGTCAAGCTCTACACGGTGCACCGCGAGGAGGGATCGGGTTGATGACCGGGGGCGCCCGGCCGGGACCGGCGGGGGACGGAGCGCTGCCCTACCCCCGGCTGCGTCGCGGCGACCGGGTGGTGGTGGCCGCGCCGAGCGGCCCGGTCGACGCCGCGCGGCTGGCCGCCGGATGCGCGGCGCTGCGCGGGCTGGGCCTGGAGGTCGAACTCGCCCCGCACGTCACCGACCGCGTCGCCCTCGACGGCTCCGGCGCGCGTCCCGGCTGGCAGGGCCTGGCGGGCACCGACGCCGACCGCGCCGCCGACCTGACCGCCGCCTGGTGCGACCCCGGCGTCCGCGCCGTGTTGTGCGCGCGGGGCGGTTACGGCGCCACCCGCCTTCTCGACCACCTGGATTGGAACGTGCTCGCGGCGGCCGGACCCGGCACCCTGCTGCACGGTTCCAGCGACATCACCGCCCTGCACGCGGCCTTCGGCGCGCGCCTCGGCGTCACCACCTCCTTCGGCCCGATGATCGCCACCGAGCTCACCGCCGCCGGGGACGACGACGCCCCGACCGCCGCCTCGTTCGCGGCCGCGCTGTTCGGCCCGTCCGCGCCGCCGGTCACCGGCACCGGCGCGCTGCGGCCCGGCCGGGCGCCCGCCGTCGCCGAGGGGCCGCTCACCGGCGGCACCCTGACCCTGCTCACCGCCCTGCTCGGCACCCCGTACGCGCCGCCGCCCGCCGCGGGCCGGGTGGTGTTCCTGGAGGACGTCGCCGAGGCCCCCTACCGGATCGACCGCATGCTCACCCAGCTCCGCCAGTCGGGCTGGCTGGACGGCGCGGCCGGGATCGTGCTGGGCACCTGGACCGGCTGCGGCGACCCCGCCGAGCTGGCGGCGGTGTTCGCCGGCCGGCTCGGCCCGCTGGAGGCCCCCGTCCTGACGGGCGTGCCGGCCGGGCACGGCCCCCGCCAGCTCACCCTCGAACTCGGCGCCCGGGTCAGGCTGGACGCGCGAGCCCGTACCCTGACGCAGGTCCCCACCCCCGACCACCCCACCGACCGCGTCCCGGCCTCCACCCTGGCCGCCGCCGCGGACCCCCGCCCGGGAGGCGCCCGATGAGCACCGGCCGGCACGCCCGCCCCGACCCGACCGCCGACGGCACCCTGGACTCGCTGCTGGTCCTGGTCGCCGAGAGCCTCGGCTACGCCTGCACCCGCGTGCCCGGCGACGTGGTGCTGCTGGAGGGCGCCAACCGCCTGCACGTCAGCATGCGCAACCTGCGGCAGCTCGCCCGGCTGGTGCCGCGCGACGACTGGCCCGCGCTCGTCTCCGACCACGTCACCACGATCGTCACCGCCATCGAGGAGCCGCTGGACCTCGGCGACTTCGACCTGGTCCAGCACCTGCTGCGCACCCGCATCTACCCGGCCGAGGCCGACAACGGCGTGCTGGTGGCCCGGCCGTTCGCGCCCGGCCTGATCGAGGTGGTGGTGGTCGACACGCCCACCACCGTCCGCACCGTCACGCTGGAGGAGATGGACCGCTGGCCGGTCTCCGGCGACGCGCTGTTCATGCTGGGCCGCGCCAACGTGCGCGGCGACGGCGTCCTGGACCACGACGAGCAGGACCTCGGCGGCGTGCGGGTCTCGGTGTTGTCGGGCTGGACGTTCTACGCGGTCACGCACCTGACCTGGCTGGAGGAGTATCTGCCGATCGGGCCGTACGGGGCGCTGGTGATCGCCCCCAACCGCAGCCTGATCGTCGCGCACGCGCTGGAGCCCGCCGCCGACGCGCGCTCGCGCTACCGGCAGGCGGTCGCGGCCGCCGCCGAACTCCAGGCGCACGCCCACCAGGGCTACGAGGAGGGCCCCGGCTCGCTCAGCCCGCACCTGTACTGGTGGCGCGGCGGGGAGTTGTCGCTGCTGGAGATCCGCTACGACGGCGACCACCTGGTGCTGCCCGGCGAGTTCGTGTCGGTGCTGACCGCCATGGCGGCCGAGCGCTGACGCCCGTTCCCGCGCCCGTCCCCGCCCGGACGGGGGCGACGGCGTGCTGCCCGCCGCCGCCCGGGCGATCACGGACGAGATCATGCAGCGCCGCGCGGCGGCGTCCTAGCAGGTCGGCGCGGGCTCCGGGACGGGCTCCGGCGCGGCATCCGGCGTGACGGCGGGGCTGGAGGCGACCGGCATCTTGATCGCCAGCATCGGGATGAACACGTGCGCCAGCGGGCCGATCGCGACCGCGTACAGCAGGGTGCCGATGCCGACGGTGCCGCCCAGCAGCCAGCCGATCGCCAGCACCGAAACCTCGATGCCGGTGCGCACCACCCGGATGGAGTGGCCGCGCGCCGCCAGCCCCGTCATCAGGCCGTCGCGCGGGCCCGCGCCGTACCCGGCGCCGATGTAGCAGCCGGTCGCGAAGCCGCCGACCAGGATCGCCGTCACCAGGTAGGTCCAGCGCACCGCCAGGTGGCCCGGCTCGGGCAGCAACCACAGGAACAGGTCGGCGAACAGGCCCACGACCAGCACGTTGCTGATCGTGCCGAGCCCCGGCTTCTGCCGCAGCGGGATCCACAGCAGCATGACCAGCGCCCCGGCGATGATGATCCACGCGCCGATCGACAACCCGAACCGCCGCGACAACCCCTCGTGGAACACGTCCCACGGGTCGTTGCCGAGCGTGGAGGCCACCTGGAGGGCGATGCCCAGCCCGTACAGGGCCAATCCCACGTAGAGCTGCACCAGGCGGCGTGCCGTCAAGGCCATTTCCTCGTCTCCCTACCAACTGCGACGACAGCCCGTCTCGGCTGGTCGTGACGACCAGTCTGGCGGCCAGTGGCCTGGTCAAAGAAGAGCCAATATGGAAAAGTGGTCTGCATGAGCACGCGTTACGTCAGCGGTCCCCAGCTCGCCCGGCTGCTGGGCGAGGTCCCGCACGAGCGGCCGTTCTACGCCGCGCTGGCCCGCGCGGTGCGCGGCCTGGTCCAGGACGGGCGGCTGGCCCTGCGCACCCGGCTGCCCGCCGAGCGCGACCTCGCCGCCGCCCTCGGCGTCAGCCGCACCACCGTCACCGCCGCCTACGACGCGCTGCGCGCCGAGGGCTACGTCGAGAGCCGCCAGGGCGCGGGGAGCTGGACCAAGCTGCCGCCGGTGCGCATGTCGGCGCCGCCGCCCGGCGAGGCGGGCGGGCCGGTCAACCGGGCCGCCGGCCGGTACGGCATGGCGCACGCGCCGGAGGGCGTGGACTTCATCGACCTCGGCTGCGCGACGCCGGGCGCGCCCGCCGTCTTCGACGAGGCCGTCGCCGCCGGGGTGGCCGAGCTGCCCCGCTACAGCGGCGGCCCCGGCTACGAGCCCGCCGGGCTGCCCTCGCTGCGCGAGGTGGTGGCCGACGGGTACGCGGCGCGCGGCGTGCCGACCCGCCCCGACCAGATCGTGATCACCACCGGCGCGCAGCACGCCTTCACCATCCTCACCCAGATCCTGCTGGAGACCGGCGACGCCGCCCTGGTGGAGCGGCCGACCTACCCGCACGCGCTCGGCGCGCTGCGGCGGCGCGGCGCCCGGCTGGTGCCGGTCGGCGTCAACGAGGGCTGGGACGTGGAGCTGATCGCGCAGACCATGCGGCAGGCCGCGGTGCGCATGGGCTACCTGGTGCCCGACTTCCAGAACCCGACCGGCCTGCTGATGCCCGACGCCGACCGGGCCGCGCTGGTGGAGGCCGCGCGGCGCGCCGACGCGTTCCTGGTGACCGACGAGACCTTCGCCGACCTCGCGCTGGACCCGGCCGCGCCCCGGACGCCGCCGCTGGCGGCCTACGACGGCGGCGGCCGGGTGATCAGCGTCGGCTCGGCGTCCAAGCTGCTGTGGGGCGGGTTGCGGATCGGCTGGATCCGCACCACCGCGCCGCTGGCCCGCCGCATCACCCTGGCCCGCGAGAGCCTGGACATGGCGAGCCCCGTGCTCGACCAGCTCATCGTGCGCGAGCTGCTGCTGCGCGTGGACGAGGTGCGGGCCGAGCGCGCGGCGGCGCTGCGCGCGAGCCGGGACGCGCTCGCCGCGGCGCTGCGGGAGCGGTTGCCGGAGTGGGAGTTCGGGCTGCCGGAGGGCGGCATGTCGTTGTGGGCGAGGCTCGGCGCGCCGGTGGCGACGCAGCTCGCCGAGACCGCCGAGCGGCACGGGGTGCGGGTCGTGCCGGGACCGGCGTTCGGGGCCGACGGCGTGCTGGAGGACTTCGTGCGGCTGCCGTACGTGCTGCCGCCCGACGTCCTGCGCGCCGCCGTCGAGCGCCTGGCCGCCGCCCACCGGGACGTGCAGGCCGCGCCGATGGCGCGGCCGCTGCCCGCCTACGTGTGACCGGTACGGAGGGGCTGGATCGGGGGGCCGGATCTGAGGGACTAGGGGGCGCGCTGGATGTAGTCGACCAGGTGCTCGCGCTCGCTCTCCAGCGCGTCGATGGCGCTCTTGACGACGTCGCCGATGCTGACGATGCCGATCAGCCGGTCCTCGTCCACCACCGGCAGGTGCCGGACGCGGTGCTCGGTCATGGTGCGGCGCAATCCGTCGACCTGCGCGTCCGGGCCGCAGGTCCGCACCCGCTCGGTCATGATCTCGGCGACCGGGCGGTCCAGCAGGCCGGGCCCGGCGCGGTGCAGGTGCCGCACCACGTCGCGTTCGGAGGCGATCCCGGCGATGGCGGTGCCGTCGGGGGACACCACCACCGCGCCGATGTTGTGCTCGGCGAGGACGGCCAGCAGGGCGCCGACGGTGTCGTCGGGCCGCACGGTCGCCACCGCCGTGCCTTTTCTCCGCAGGATGTCGCTGATGCGCATGGGCTCACACTCCGCCGCCGACGCGGCCCCGCCGGGCGGAGGGGGCGTCCGGCTCGTCGCAGGGGCTGTTGCCGCATACGGTCGCATGTTCCGCCCGCCGGGAAAAGCCCGGACCGGTGACCCTTTGTCACCAGTACTGTCACCGGTCCCGGCATAAAACCCGTAGATCGGGAATCTAGGGCGGCATGGCGAGCACCTCCCCCCGGACCATCGAGACCGACATCCCGGCCAGGCTGGACCGTCTCCCGTGGTCGCGCTGGCACTGGACGGTCCTGCTGGGGCTCGGCGCGGTCTGGATCCTGGACGGCCTGGAGGTCACGGTCGTCGGCGTGATCGGCCCCCGGCTGACCGACGAGTCCGGCGGGCTCGGCCTCACCGACTCCCAGGTCGGCCTCGCGGCGGGCATTTATGTCATCGGCGCGTGCGTGGGCGCGCTCTTCTTCGGCCACCTCACCGACCGGTTCGGCCGCAAGAAGTTGTTCCTGCTGACGCTGGCGCTGTACCTGGCGGCGACGGTGGCGACCGCGTTCTCGTTCAACCCGCTGTGGTTCTACGCCTGCCGGTTCCTGACCGGCGCGGGCATCGGCGGCGAGTACGCCGCGATCAACTCCGCGATCGACGAGCTGATCCCGGCGCGGGTGCGCGGCACGGTGGACGTGCTGGTCAACGGCTCGTTCTGGGTCGGCACCGCGCTCGCCGCCGCCCTGTCGATCCCGATCCTGAACGGCGACCTGCTCCCCGAGGACCTCGGCTGGCGCGCGCTGTTCGCGCTCGGCGGGCTGCTGGGCCTGGGCGTGCTGTTCGTGCGCCGCACGGTGCCGGAGAGCCCGCGGTGGCTGTTCATCCACGGCCGCGAGGACGAGGCCGAGCGGATCGTGTCCGGCATCGAGGACCGCGTCCGCGCGGAGACCGGCGAGGAACTGGAGCGTCCCGACCGCACCCTCCGCATCCACCAGCGCCGCGCCATCGGCTTCGGCGAGATCGCCCACACCGCCGTCAAGCTGTACCCGCGCCGCACCGTCCTGGGGTTGTCGCTGTTCGTCGGGCAGGCGTTCCTCTACAACGCGGTCTACTTCACCTACGCGCTGGTGCTGGACAGGTTCTTCAAGGTCTCCGACACCCACGTCGGCTACTACCTGATCCCGATCGGCGTCGGGAACTTCCTGGGCGCGTTCCTGCTGGGCCGGCTGTTCGACGTGGTCGGCCGCCGCACGATGATCGCGACGTCCTACATCGGCTCGGGCGTGCTGCTGGTCGGCACCGGGTTCCTGTTCCGCGCCGAGGTGCTGAACGCCTGGACGCTCACCGCCTGCTGGTGCGCGGTGTTCTTCCTCGCCTCGGCCGGGGCCAGCGCCGCCTACCTCACCGTCAGCGAGATCTTCCCGATGGAGACCCGCGCGATGGCCATCGCCGCCTTCTACGCGGTGGGCACCGGCCTCGGCGGCGTGATCGGCCCGGTGCTGTTCGGCCGCCTGGTGGAGAGCGGCAAGGCGGGCGCGGTGGCCGGGGGCTACTTCCTGGGCGCGGGCCTGATGGTCGCCGCCGGGGTGGTGGAGCTGCTGATCGGCGTGGAGGCGGCCAAGCGGTCCCTGGAGGACGTGGCCGAGCCGCTGTCGGCGCGCTCCGAGCACGCCACGACCTGACGTCCGGCCGGCTCCCGGCCGCCTCCGGCCCTCCTTTCGGCGCACCCCGGTCACGGGCCGCTCCCCGGCGTTCACGTAATGTAGTTGATCACGTGCAATGCGTCGCCATGGGAGCGCCGTCCGGAAGGAGCAAGCCCGTGCCCGTACCCCGCATCGTCATCGTCGGAGCCGGTTTCGCAGGCTATGGCGTGGCCCGCCGGCTGGAGCGCAAGCTCCGGCCCGGCCAGGCCCAGATCAAGCTCATCTCCCCGGCCGGCTACTCGCTCTACCAGCCGCTGCTGCCGGAGGTGGCCGCCGGCGTGCTGGACCCGCGCTCGATCGCCGGGCCGCTGCACCGGCTGCTGCGCCGCACCCAGCTGGTGCCCGGCACCGCCTGCGGCGTGGACCTGGACGCCCGCGTCTGCGAGGTGGAGCTGATCGACGGCAAGCGGGTCCCGGTGCACTACGACCGGCTGGTCCTGGCGCCCGGCAGCGTCACCCGCACCTTCGCCATCCCGGGGCTGAAGGAGCACGGCCACGGCATGAAGAACCTGGCCGAGGCCGTCTACCTGCGCGACCACGTCATCGCCCAGCTGGAGCTGGCCGCCGTCGCGCACGACCCGGCCGAGCGCGCCGCGCGCCTGGGCTTCCTGGTGGTCGGCGGCGGCTACTCGGGCGTGGAGACCGCCGCGAACCTGCAACTGCTGACCGCCAAGGCGATGGGGCGCTTCCCCCGCCTGGACCCCGACCTGCTCAACTGGACGCTGGTGGACATGGCCCCGCAGCTGCTGCCCGAGCTGGGCGAGCGGCTGGGCGAGGTCGCGCTGGACAAGCTGCGCCGCCGCGGCGTGGACATCCGGCTGCGCACCAGCGTCTCGCGGATCAACCCCGACTCGGTCGAGCTGACCGACGGCCGCACGCTGCCGACCCGCACCGTGGTGTGGACGGCGGGCGTCGTCCCGAGCCCGGTCATCGCGACGCTGGACCTGCCCACCGAGCGCGGCCGCCTGGTCGTCGGCGCCGACCTCGGCCTGTCCGGCCGCCCCGAGGTGTTCGCGCTCGGCGACGCCGCCGCGGTGCCCGACCTGGTGGCCGGCGACGGCGCCCTCTGCCCGCCCACCGCCCAGCACGCCACCCGGCAGGCCCGCGTCGCCGCGCACAACGTCGTCGCCTCGCTGCGCGGCACCGCGTTGCGCCGCTACCGCCACCACGATCTCGGCATGGTGGTGGACCTCGGCAGCGACGAGGCGGTCGCCCGTCCGCTCGGGGTCAACCTGAGCGGCGTCACCGCGCAGGTGGTGACGCGCGCCTACCACCTGCTCACGGTGCCGGGGATGCGCGCGAAGGCCCGGGTGGCGGGGGACTGGTCGTTGCACGCGCTGGCCGGCGACGACCTCATCCGGCTGGGCTTCCTGGACACCCGCACCGGCAGCCAGGCCGACCTGGAGCACTCGGCCGACACCGAGCCGGTGGACCGTTCGCCGCACAGCGCGGTCAGCGATCCCTCGGCCGTCGGTAAGGATTCGAAAACCAAGAGTGACAAGTCCGTGACGTCGGGTAAGAGCTGACCGAGGAAGATCATCGGAAGGAGACCGGGATGAGCGCACGGTCCCGCCGCCCGAGCCGCCGCCCCTGGCGCCGTCCCGGCGCGGCCCTGGCCGCCGCCGCGCTGGCGGCCGGGCTGGCGACCGCCTGCGGTTCCGGCGAGGCGTCCGACGTGGTCAACCTCTACAACGCGCCGCAGGAGAACATGGCGCAGATCGTCAAGCGCTGCAACGACCGGGCCAAGGGGCGCT
Source organism: Actinomadura hibisca NBRC 15177 (assembly GCF_001552635.1). Classification (GTDB taxonomy): domain Bacteria; phylum Actinomycetota; class Actinomycetes; order Streptosporangiales; family Streptosporangiaceae; genus Spirillospora; species Spirillospora hibisca. The sequence continues at coordinate 24,837 of NZ_BCRO01000087.1, forward strand.
ACCGCATCGCGCTGAACACGCTGCCGCGCGGCGCCGACGACCAGCGCGAGCAGCTCGTGCGGCGGCTCGCCGCCGGTGACTCCGGCCTGGACGTGCTCGGCCTGGACGTCACCTGGACCGCCGAGCTGGCCGAGGCCGGGTGGATCCGCGAGTGGACGGGCGGCCACGCCGCGGAGGCCAGGCGCGGCACGCTCCCGGCCCCGCTGGACACCGCCGTGTGGGACGGCAAGCTGTACGCCGCGCCCTACAACACCAACGTCCAGCTCCTGTGGTACCGCTCGGACCTGCTGCCCGAGCCGCCCACCACCTGGAAGCAGATGATGGACGCCTCCGCGCGCCTGGCGGCCGCCGGGAAGCCCGCCTACGGCGAGGTGACCGGCGCCCAGTACGAGGGCGTGGTGGTGTGGTTCAACAGCATGGTGGCCTCCGAGGGCGGCAGCATCCTCAGCAAGGACGGCAAGCGCGTCGACCTCGGCCCGCCCGCGCAGAAGGCGCTCCAGGTCATGCGGGACTACGCCCGCTCCAAGGCCGCCGACCCGTCGTTGTCCAACACCAAGGAGGACGACGCGCGGCTGGCGGTGGAGAGCGGCCGCGCCGCCTACGAGATCAACTGGCCGTTCGTGTACGCGTCGATGGCCAGCAACAAGCCCGACATGCTCCCGAACTTCAAGTGGGCGCCCTACCCCGGCGTCAACGGCGCCGGACGCGCGCCGCTGGGCGGCGCCAACTTCGCCGTCAGCGCCTACTCCAAGAAGCCCGAGATCTCCTACGACGCCGCGCTGTGCCTGCGCGACCCGGAGAGCCAGCGCATCGCCGCCGTCAAGGACGGCCTGCCGCCCACCATCGAGTCGGTCTACAACGCCGAGGGCATGGCGAAGGCGTACCCGATGCGCGACGCGATCCGGGAGGCGCTGAAGACGGCCGTCGCGCGCCCCAAGACCCCGACCTACCAGAACGTCTCCACCGTCACCGCGGTGACGCTGTCGCCGCCCGCGTCGATCAACCCGCCCAGCACGCTGTCCACGCTGCGCGAACAGATCACCGACGCGCTGGACAGCAAGGGAGTGCTCCCGTGAGCAAGGCGAAGGCGGCCGCGGTCAGCGAGGGCCGCCGGGCCGAACGGCGGCTCGGCTGGTGGTTGTGCGCCCCGGCCGCGCTGGTGATGCTGCTGGTCACCGGCTGGCCGATCGTCTATTCGGTGCTGCTGTCGTTGCAGCGCTACGACCTGCGCTTTCCCGCCGACAAGGCGTGGATCGGGCTGACCAACTACGGCACGGTGCTGACCAGCGGGTTCTGGTGGCAGGCGTTCGGCGTCACGCTGCTGATCACGGTGGCGAGCGTGCTGCTGGAGCTGGTGCTCGGCATGGCGATCGCGGTGGTGATGTACCGCACGATCATGGGCCGGGGCCTGATCCGCACCGTGGTGCTGATCCCGTACGGCATCGTCACCGTCGCGGCGGCCTACGGCTGGAAGTACGCCTGGACGCCCGGCACCGGCTGGCTGGCCGGGATGTTGCCCGACGGCACCGCGCCGCTCACCCAGCACTGGCCCGCGATCGGCATCATCATCCTGGCCGAGGTGTGGAAGACCACCCCGTTCATGGCGCTGCTGCTGATGGCGGGGCTCGCGCTGGTGCCCGAGGACGCGCTGAAGGCCGCCTCGATGGACGGCGCGAGCGCCTGGCAGCGCTTCCGGATGATCACGTTGCCGCTGATGAAGCCGGCGATCCTGGCGGCGCTGCTGTTCCGCAGCCTGGACGCCTTCCGCATCTTCGACAACATCTACGTGCTCACCAACGGCGCGCAGAACACCTCCTCGGTGTCGGTGATCGCCTACCACAACCTGATCGGCGGGCTGAACCTCGGCATCGGCTCCACCATGTCGGTGCTGATCTTCATCGCCGTCGCGATCATCGCGTTCGTGTTCGTCAAGGTGCTCGGCACCTCCACGCCCGGCTCAGGAGGGAGGCGCTGATGGCCGTCACGGGCGCGCAGAAGGGCCGCTGGGGCCTGATCAACCTGCTGGTGCTGCTGTACGCGCTGGTGCCGGTGGTGTGGATCGCCTCGTTGTCGTTCAAGACCCCGGCCAGCATCACCGACGGGAGCTTCGTCCCGCACCAGTGGACGCTGGACAACTACAAGGGCATCTTCCGCAACGACGACTTCACCCGCGGCCTGGTCAACTCGATCGGCATCGGCCTGATCTCGACGCTGATCGCCATCGTGATCGGCACCATGGCCGCCTACGCCATCGCGCGGCTGGACTTCCCCGGCAAGTCGCTGATGCTGGGGGTGTCGCTGCTGATCGCGATGTTCCCGCAGATCTCGCTGGTCACCCCGCTGTTCCAGATCGAGCGCAGCATCGGGCTGTTCAACACCTGGCCGGGCCTGATCCTGCCCTACATCACCTTCGCGCTGCCGCTGACCATCTACACCCTGTCCACCTTCTTCAAGGAGATCCCGTGGGACCTGGAGAAGGCGGCCAAGATGGACGGCGCCACCGCCTTCCAGGCGTTCCGGATGGTGATCGTGCCGCTGGCCACGCCGGGCGTGGTGACCACCGCGATCCTGGCGTTCATCGTGTGCTGGAACGACTTCCTGTTCTCGATCTCGCTGACCTCCTCCAGCGCGGCCCGCACCGCCCCGGCCACCATCTCCTTCTTCACCGGCAGCTCGCAGTTCGAGGACCCGACCGGGTCGATCGCCGCGGCCGCCGTCGTCATCACGATCCCCATCGTGATCTTCGTGTTGCTGTTCCAGCGCCGGATCGTCTCCGGCCTGACCTCCGGTGCGGTGAAGGGATGAGCGCAGGGATGAGCGCAGGGATGAGGCCCGAGCATGGCTGAGATCGTTCTGGACGGGGTGGGCAAACGGTTCCCCGACGGCACCGTCGCGGTGCACGACATGGACCTCACGATCGCCGACGGCGAGTTCATCATCCTGGTCGGGCCGTCGGGCTGCGGGAAGTCCACCACCCTCAACATGATCGCGGGGCTGGAGGACATCACCACCGGCGAGCTGCGCATCGACGGCGAGCGCGTGAACGAGCGCGCGCCCCGCGACCGCGACATCGCGATGGTGTTCCAGTCCTACGCCCTCTACCCGCACATGACGGTGCGCGAGAACATCGGCTTCCCGCTGCGCCTCGCCAAGGTGGACAAGGCCGAGGCGGACAAGAAGGTCGCCGAGGTGTCCCAGCTCCTCGACCTGGACGAGCTGCTGGACCGCCGCCCGGCCAACCTGTCGGGCGGGCAGCGGCAGCGGGTCGCGATGGGCCGCGCCATCGTGCGCGACCCCAAGGCGTTCCTGATGGACGAGCCGCTGTCGAACCTGGACGCCAAGCTCCGCGTGCAGATGCGCACGATGATCTCGCGGCTCCAGAACCGGCTCGGCACCACCACCGTCTACGTCACCCACGACCAGACCGAGGCGATGACCCTCGGCGACCGCATCGTGCTGATGCGCAAGGGCGTGGTGCAGCAGGTCGGCTCGCCCGAGGACCTGTACGAGCACCCGCACAACCTGTTCGTGGCGGGATTCATCGGCTCGCCGTCGATGAACTTCCTGCCCGCCCGCGTCACCGGCGACGGCCTGGACACCGTCATCGGCGCGATCCCGCTGCTGGACCGGATGCGCGTCGCGCTGTCCGAGCACGGCGACCCGACCGAGGTGATCCTCGGCATCCGGCCCGAGGCGTTCGCCGACGCGCAGCTCGTGCGCGACCGCGGCGTCCAGGACCAGGACCGCTACTGCACCTTCGGCGGGCACGTGGACGTGCTGGAGTCGCTGGGCGCGGAGAAGTTCGCCTACATCTCGCTGGACGAGGCGGGCGCCATCCAGTCCGAGCACCTGGCCGAGGCGTTCCAGGGCAACCTGGCCTCCTCCAAGGAGGTGCAGCTCGTCGCCCGGCTGGACGCGCAGTCGCGGGTCCGGGAGGGCGAGGACATGGACCTGGACTTCGACCCGGCCGACATCCACCTATTCGAGCCCGACAGCGGCCTGAACATCACCGAGAACGTCGCGCGGACGCCCTAGGCGGACCTCACGACGGGCAAGACGTCCGGCCGGCGCGACCCCGCCGGCCGGACGTCCCGCGTCAGCCCACGTCGAAGCGCGCCAGCAGCCGCATCACGCGCGGCGACAGCCGCGCGGTCAGGTAGCTCAGGTGCGCCTCGGGCGTGACGGGCACGACGGCCTTGTCCTTCTGGACGGCCGCGACGATCTGCTTGGCGACGCCCTCGGGGCCGAAGTTGCGCAACGCGTACGCGCGCGAGGCGCGGTGCTGGTGCTGGCGCTGCTCGTCGTCGGACAGCCCCACGAACCGCGAGGTCCGGGTGATGTTGGTGTTGACGATCCCCGGGCAGATCGCGCTGACCCCGATGCCCTTGCCCCGCAGCTCGGCGCGCAGGCATTCGGACAACATCAGCACCGCCGCCTTGCTGGTGGCGTAGGCGGGCAGCGTGCGCTGCGGCGTGAAGGCCGCCGCCGACGCGGTGTTGACGATGTGGCCGCCCTGCCCGCGCTCCACCATCTGCGCGGCGAACAGCCGCGACCCGTGGATCACGCCCCACAGGTTGACGTCCAGCACCCTGCGCCAGTCCTCGACCGAGTGGCCGAGGAACGGCCCGGCCATGCCGATGCCCGCGTTGTTGACCACCACGTCCGGCACGCCCAGGTCGTGCAGCACCGCCTTGGCGAAGTCCTCCATCGCGGCGGCGTCGGACACGTCCACCTGGAAGGCGTGCGCGGCCGGGCCGAGCAGCCCGGCCAGCTCGGCGGTGCGCTGCGCCGACGGCAGGTCCAGGTCGGCGGCGACGACCTCCGCGCCGCGCTCGGCGAACGCCAGCGCGGTCGCGCGGCCGATGCCGCTGCCCGCGCCGGTGACCACCACCAGCGAGCCCTCGAACGGCCGCCGCTCCGGGGCCACGCGGGCGCGCCGCAGCGCGCGCGACTCGGCGGCGGTGAGCGGGCCGCCGGTGACGCCGGTGATGTGCTCGCCGATCCAGCGCGCGATCACCTCGGGGTGGCTGCGCACCACCCAGTGCCCGGCCGCGATGGGCCGCAGCGACAACGTCGGCACCCGGTCACCGAGCCCGGCCACCAGGTGCGGGGACACGAACAGGTCCTTGGTCGGCACGATGACCTGCGTGGGCACGTCGGTGCGCCGGTCGCGGGGCTTGCGCATCCGCTGGAGCATGTTGGCCCGGTACAGCCCGACCCCGGCCGCGCCGTCGCGCGGCATCGTGCGCGCGGGGTGCCCCTCGCGCGGCCGCACGCCCTCGCCCAGCTCCAGCGCCCGGGTGAACGGCGCGGTCAGCCCGGCGCGCCACATGACCTCCGGCAGCAGCGGGGTCTGGAAGAAGTAGATGTACCAGGAGCGCAGGCCCTGCCCGACCGAGTGCTTGACGTTGCGCGGGGTGGGCCGCCGCAGGTTCTCCCGGGTGAGCCGCGCGACGTGGTCCAGGCACGGCCCCGAGATCGAGGTGAACGAGGCGAACCGCTCGCCCATCGTGCAGGCCGCCTCCCACGACTGGATCGAGCCCCAGTCGTGCCCGACCAGGTGCACCTTGCGCTCGGGCGCGGTGGCGTCCAGGACGGCGCGCATGTCGGCCATCAGGTAGTCGAAGGTGTAGCGCTTGCGTCCGAACGGCCGCGAGGACGCGCCCGCGCCGCGCACGTCGTAGCGCACCACGTGGTAGCGCCCGGCCAGCTCGGCGGCGACCTCGTCCCACACCGCGTGGGTGTCGGGGTAGCCGTGCATCAGCAGCACGGTGGGGCGCGCCGGGTCGCCCTGCTCGTAGACGGCGAGGTCCACGCCGTCGCCCCGGACCCGCCGCGTGCGCACCGCGGCGGAGATGTTCTGGTCGGTCATGCCATCGCCTTTCGGGCTGCCCAGCGGTGCACGTGGGGCAGGTCGTCGTCGAGCCAGTACGCGTCGTCCTCGGTCACCACGAGAAGTTCCTCGAACTTCACGCCGACGCCGCGGAAGCCGATGTGCGGTTCCACCGCCCACAGGCCGGGCGTCGGCGGGTGCTGGGACTGCTTCGCGCCGTTCCACAGCGGGGAACGGCCCGCCAGCCGCTCCTTGACCAGCTCGCGGCCGATCGTCTGGAGGAACCGCACGCCGAACGGGAAACCCACGCCCTTGGGCAACATCCCACCGATGATCCCGACCTGGTGGCCGATGACGCGCCCGGGGTACTTGCGGTGCCGGTTGTCGTAGCCCTGCCGCTCGATGAGCGCGTCGACCTCGGCGTAGATGTCGGCGAACGTGCGCCGCTCGCGCACCAGCTCCAGGATCAGCGTGCGGTAGGCGGCGAGGTCGGTGTCGAGCTGCTCCCAGACCCGGTTCTCACCGAGCACGCCCCCGTACCCGATGTCGGCGGAGTAGCCCTTCTTCACCGGCGCCATGTCGAGGATGTAGGGCATGCCCTCCGCCAGGCGCGCCGCGGAGGGCAGGAACTGGGTGGGCACCTTGAAGCCGCGGAAGGCGGTGCGGTCGCCGAACCAGGCGAAGGGGGTGTGCAGCCAGTCGTCCACGCCGTGGGCGCGCAACCAGCGCCGCATGCGCCGGCACGCCTCGCGCTCGGTCACGCCGGGTTCCAGCGTGGCCGCCACCTCGTCGGCGCACTGGTAGCACAGGCGCTGTATCTCCCGGAATCGCTCAAGCTCCGCGCGGTCGTCGGTGCGGGCGAGCGCCACTTTATTGGACACATCGTTAATTAACCGCCTCGACTGAACTTCGGTCAAGTCGGCCCCGAGGTGACCCTCACCACCCGCACCGCCGCAGCGGACGATCTTCTGTTATGGGACGGCCACCAGGCGAGTGCCCGACCTGGCCCGGCGAAGCGAAGCCGAAGGCGAGTGGAGCCGGGCCAGATCGCGAAGCGATTGGCACTCGCAGAGACCTGGTCAGGGGGCGAGCCGCTAGGCGAGCGCCCTGGGCCACGGCTCCAATTAATAAGGGTCGTAACCTGCGGCTTGGGCCGCCGGGGACTGCATCAGGTACTCCAGCGCGCGCGGTGTCGAGCACACCTGCGACGGGTGGTGCGACGGGCGCAGGTACACCGGCGCCTCGCCCAGCAGCAGCCGGAAGATGCCCGGCACGTGCCCCTTGCGCACCGAGCGCCGGTAGGAGCGGTACACCCGGGGGAGGCTGACCTTGCCCTTGATGGTCGGGTCCTGGTTGAGCAGGTACAACGAGCCGCCGATCAGCGCCCAGTACAGGAAGAACAACGACAGCACCCAGGCCAGCACGCGGGTGGGGTAGCGGCCGCCGACCGCCTTGTAGACGTCGAACACCACCGACCGGTGCTCGACCTCCTCGGCCCCGTGCCAGCGCAGCAGGTCCAGCATGGTCGGGTCCACCCCGGCCTTGTCGAGCCGGTCGTTGTCCATGATCCACTGGCCGAGCACCGCGGTGTAGTGCTCGATGGCGGCCACCGCCGCCAGCTCCAGCCGCAACCGCCGCCGCCACCTGCGCGGCGAGCGCTCCTTCAGCGCCGCCATCTGCGCGGGCCGGTCGGCGTTGCCCCGGCCCGCCGGGCCGGTGATCCGGGAGACGTCGATGCCGTTGGCCTCCAGGATCTGGTCCAGCACGCCCTGGTGCGAGCGCGCGTGCACCATCTCCTGGCCGATGAAGCCCCGGATCTCCTCCAGCAGCTTGGCGTCCTTGATGTAGGGCCGGGCGTCCTTGACGCACTGGATGAACCACTTCTCGCCCTCGGGCAGGACGATGTGGAAGGAGTTGATGATGTGCGTGGCGACGGGGTCGCCGGGCACCCAGTGCAGCGGCGTCTCCGACCAGTCGAACGAGACCCGCCGCGTCCGGATGGGAGGGTGCCGCTCGTCGATGTCGAACGTCGGGTCGTCGGGCGTCAGGGGCCTGGTCATTCCCTCTCCTTCGCTTCCGCGCGCCGCGTATCGAAGCAGGGTACAGACGTTGCTTACCGAGCAGTAGCTACCGAAGGCGACGCATGTGACACGGTTTTTGTCTTGTGTCGCAGGCCACAACGGGACCCCGGGACCTCATCACCGCGTGACAAGAAGAGATCAGATCGTGATGCGGTGCGCGCCGGTGTAGACGTTCATCGACGCGCCGCGCAGGAAGCCCACCAGCGTCATCCCGGCGTCGGCCGCCAGGTCCACCGCCAGCGACGACGGCGCCGACACCGCCGCCAGCACCGGGACGCCCGCCTGCATGGCCTTCTGGGTCAGCTCGAACGAGGCCCGCCCGCTGACCATCAGCACGTGCCCGGCCAGCGGCAGCAGCCCCTGGCGCAGCGCGTGCCCGACGACCTTGTCGACCGCGTTGTGCCGCCCGACGTCCTCGCGCAGCGCCAGCAGCTCGCCCGCGCCGTCGAACAGGCCCGCCGCGTGCAGGCCGCCGGTGCGGTCGAACACCCGCTGCGCGGCGCGCAGCCGCTCGGGCAGGCTCGCCAGCAGCTCCGGCGTCAGCTCCAGCGGGTCGGCGGCGACCTCGTAGGGACGGTCGTCGCGCAGCGCCTCGATGCTGGACTTGCCGCACACCCCACACGCGCTCGTGGTGGTGAACGCCCGCGTCAGCTCCGCGCCCGGCGGCGCGACGCCCGGGGCGAGCACCGCCTCCAGCACGTTCTGCTCGGCGGTGTCGGCGCAGTAGCGCATCGCGGCCAGGTCGCCGGGCCCGGCGATGATCCCCTCGGCGGCCAGGAACCCCGCCACCAGGTCGAAGTCGTCGCCGGGGGTGCGCATCGTGATGGTCAGCGGGCGACCGCCGACCCGGATCTCCAGCGGCTCCTCGACCGCCAGGGTGTCGGGCCGCCGGGTGCGCGCGCCCTCGGTGCTGAGCCGCAGGACGGGCCTGCGCACGGTGATCCGACCCATGCCGTGACCGTACCCCGCGAAGGGCGGACCAGTGCACGCGCCGTCCCGGCGCGCGGTCTCCCGGCGGACGGGACGGCGCACCCTGGCGGCCGGGGCGGCCCGGGACGCAACATCGGAACGTGCCGAAGACGGCGCACCAGGCGCTTCCGGGGGAAACGGAGCGCACCACATCACAGCGCACCACATCACGGGGAGCACCACTCATCATGCGCAAGCTCATCGCCCTGCCCCTCCTGGCCGCCGGCGTCGCCCTGACCGGGACGGCCTGCCAGTTCGGGCAGCAGACCGTCAAGGCCGGCGAGGTCGAGAGCCAGATCAGCCGGAAGCTCGGGGTCGCCGCGTCCTGCCCCGGCGACCTCGACAGCAAGGTCGGCGCCGTCCTGCGGTGCGACACCGTCGGCGGCGCCGAGCGGCGGACCGTCACCGTGACCGTCACCTCGGTGGAGGACGAGCAGGTCCGCTTCACCATGCGGGTGGCCTGACACGCGCCCCGTCCGGCCCGCCGGGGGCAGGTCAGTCGGGGACGCCGCGCGGTCGCGGGGTGCGCCAGCCGTAGCGCATCGCCGCGACCCGCAGCGCGAACGCCAGCACCGCCGCCCCGGCGGTGACGGTCGCGCCGTGCAGGTCCAGGCTGTGCGCGGCGGCGACCACCACCGCGCCCAGCATCGCCGGGAGCGCGTACAGCTGCCGGTCGTAGAGCACGCCGGGGATCTGCCCGCTCATCATGTCGCGCAGGATGCCGCCGCCGACGGCGGTGATCACGCCCAGCAGCACCGCGTGCAGCGGCGACAGGCCGTGCTCCAGGGCCTTGAGCGTGCCGGTCACGCAGAACAGGCCGAGCCCGGCGGCGTCGAAGAACATCACCGCGGGCAGCAGCCGGGTGACCTGCGGATGCCAGAAGAACACCAGCACGCACGCCGCCAGCGGCGTCAGCACGTAGCCCAGGCTGGTGAAGGCGGCCGGCGGGACCGCGCCGATGACCAGGTCCCGCAGGATCCCGCCGCCCAGCGCGGTGATCTCGGCCAGCACCACCACGCCGACCACGTCCAGCCGCTGGCGGACCGCGGCCAGCGCCCCCGACACCGCGAACACGAAGATGCCGGTCAGGTCGAGCAGGCCGGGGATGGTCAGGTCCCTCATGGGGACGATCTTCTCGCACCCGGCCGGGCGCCGTTCGGGCAGGTCACCGGCGGCGGTCGGCGTCCCAGTTGGCCACCACCGCCGCGAACGGCGGAATGATCATCGCCACGACCGCCATGACCATCGCGGCCGGGACCGAGAAGCGCGCCACCACCGCCCACGACAACACGAACAGCGTCAGGCAGACGCCCATCATGACGGCGTAGGCCCGCTTGCGACTCCGGATGCCTCCCCGCACCCTTCCCACGGTACGCCCCGGCCGCGCCCGGTTCGCGGGCGGCTCGGTACGGTCGGATTCCCCGGACCGGAAGGACACCGACCATGGAACTGTTCAGCTTGGCGGGCAAGAACGCGCTGGTCACCGGCGGCACGCGCGGCATCGGCCTGATGATCGCGCGCGGCCTGCTCCAGGCGGGCGCTGCGCGGGTCCACATCAGCTCGCGCAAGCCGGAGGCGTGTGAGAAGGCGGCGGCGGAGCTGGCCGAGTTCGGCGAGGTCGTGCCGATCCCCGCCGACATCAGCACCGAGGCCGAGTGCCTGCGGCTGGCCGAGGCCGTCGGCGACGGCCCGCTGCACATCCTGGTCAACAACGCGGGCGCGACCTGGGGCGCGCCGCTGGCGGAGTTCCCCGCCTCGGCCTGGGACAAGGTCGTGGACCTCAACCTCAAGGCCCCCTTCTACCTGACCCGCGCGCTGCTGCCCCGGCTGCGCGAGGCCGCCACGCCCGACGACCCGGCGCGCGTGATCAACATCGGCTCGGTGGACGGCATCATGACGCCGGGGGAGCGCTACTCCTACACCGCCAGCAAGGCCGGGATCCACCAGCTCACCCGCGTGCTGGCCAAGGAGCTGGGGCCGGAGGGCGTCACCGTCAACGCGATCGCGCCCGGCCCGTTCGAGTCCAAGATGATGGCGGCCACGCTCGACGCGTTCGGCGAGGTCATCGCGGGCACCGTGCCGTTGCGGCGCATCGGGCGGCCCGACGACATGGCGGGCACGGCCGTGTTCCTGGCCAGCCGCGCGGGCTCCTACGTCAACGGCGCGGTCATCCCGGTGGACGGGGGACTGACGACCCTGTGAACCGGGACGGCCGCGCCGTCGCGACGCCGGATGCGGCGTAGAGGTCAGGCCGAGTACAGCCCGCTGATGGCGTCGGCGTACTTGCCGTGCACCACGCGCCGCTTCAGCTTGAGCGTGGGCGTCAGCTCCTCGCTCTCGGCGGTCCACTCGGCGGGCAGCAGCCGCCACCGCTTGACCTGCTGGACGCGGGCGAGCCGCGCGTTGGCGTCGGCGACGGCCTTGCCGACCTCCTCCAGCACCAGCGGGTGTTCGGCGAGGGCGGCGAGGTCGGTGGCGTCCAGGCCGTGCGCGGCGGCCCACACCGGGGCGACCTCGCCGTCCAGGGTGATCAGCGCGACCACGTAGGGCCGCCGGTCGCCGAAGGCCAGCGCCTGGCCGATCAGCGGGTGCTCCTTGAGATGGTTCTCGATCATGGAGGGGGCGATGTTCTCGCCGCCCGCGGTGATGATGATCTCCTTCTTGCGGTCCACCACGGTCAGGAAGCCGTCGGCGTCCAGCGCGCCGATGTCGCCGGTGTGCACCCAGCCGTCCTCATCCAGCAGCTCGGCGGTGGCCTCGGGCCGGTTGAGGTAGCCGGGCGTGCAGGTCGCGCCGCGCACCAGGATCTCGCCGTCCCCGGCCAGCCGGAGTTCCACCCCGGCGAACGCGCGGCCGACGGTGCCGAGCTTGAAGGCGTCGGGCAGGTTGGCGGTGATCGCGCCGGTGGTCTCGGTCATGCCGTACGCGTCGAAGATCTTCAGGCCGAGCCCGGCGAAGAACCGCGCGACCTCCTCGGGCAGCGGCGCGGCGGCGCTGGACGCCTGGGTGACGCGGTCGAGGCCGAGCAGCGCGCGCAGCGGGCGCAGCACCGCCGCGTCCCACTGCGCGAACGCGGCGGCGACCTCCTCCGGCACGCCGGGGTTGCCGTACTCCTGGGCGGCGACGTAGGCGCGCCCGGCGTCCAGGGCCTGGGCGACGGCGGCCTTCTTCCGCTCGTCCGGCTCGCCCGCCAGCGCCGCCTGCACGCCCGCCATGATCTTCTCCCAGACGCGCGGCACGCCGAAGAACGCGTGCGGGCGCACCTCGCGCAGCGCGGTGGTGAGCTGGGCGGGGTCGGGGCAGAAGTGGATGTGGGCGGCCCGGCAGATCGGCAGGTAGTAACTGAGCACCCGGTCGGCGATGTGCGCGAACGGCAGGTAGGAGATCCCGGCGTTGTGGCCGGGCAGGTCGGAGCTGCGCTCCACCATCGTGGCCTCGTGCAGCGCCATGGCGTGGGTGATCCGCACGCCCTTGGGGTTGCCGGTGGTGCCGGAGGTGTAGAGCAGGGTGACGGTGTCGTCTGGGGTGAGCGCCCGCCAGCGCCGCTCGACCGCGCCGGGGTCGGCGGCCAGCCGCTCGCGGCCCAGCTCCAGGAACTCCGCCCAGCTCAGGAAGCGGTCCCCGGCCGGGCGGGCGGCCTCGTCCAGCACGATGACGGTGCGCAGCGCGGGCAGCCGGTCCAGCACCGGCAGCCAGCGGTCGAGCTGGTCGCGGCCGTCCAGCACCGCGACCTTGGCGGCGCAGTCGCCCGCCACGAACGCGATCTGGTCGGCGGCCAGGGTGGCGTAGACGGTGGTGGGGACGCCTCCGGCGTGCACCGCGCCGAGGTCGGCCAGCAGGTGCTCGCTGTGGTTGGGCATCATCAGCGCGACCACGTCGCCCGCCTCCAGGCCGAGCGCGGCGAACCCGGCCGCCGCCTCCAGCGCGCGGTCGCGGAACCCCTGCCAGGTGAGCGTGCGCCAGCCGTCGCCGTCCCGGTCGGAGTAGGCGGGCAGGTCGCCGTGCGCCGCCGCGGTGTCGGCCAGCCGGGTGCAGATCGTCTGCCCCGCGACGGCCCTGTCCAGCTCGGCCCGTTCCGCCGCCGGGTTCCCGCTCTCGACCATGTCGCGCCCTCCACGAATGTCAGTAAGCACTTGCTGAGTGAATCGCATCATGCGGGGCCGGGTCCGGACAAGTTTTCGATCATGAGATGCGGACGGTGGGGTACATTCCCGGCGTGATCCCCCCTCTGGCGCCGGTGCGCCTCACCCAGTACGCCCACGGCGGCGGTTGCGCCTGCAAGATCCCGCCCGACGAGCTGGAGCGCATGGTGGCCGGGCTCACCGGTTCCCTCGCCCCCGGCGGACCGCTGCTGGTGGGCGACGGGGACGGCGACGACGCGGCGGTGCTGCGGATCGACGGCGGCCGGGCGGTGGTGTCCACCGCCGACTTCTTCACCCCCGTGGTGGACGACCCCTACGACTGGGGCCGCGTCGCCGCCGCCAACGCCCTGTCGGACGTGTACGCGGTCGGCGGCGTCCCGGTGCTCGCCCTCAACCTGCTCGGCTGGCCCCGCGACGCGCTGCCCGGCGAGCTGGCCCGCGAGGTGCTGCGCGGCGGCCGCGACGTCGCCGCCCTGGCCGGGTGCCCGATCGCGGGCGGGCACAGCGTCGACGACCCCGAGCCCAAGTACGGCCTGGCGGTCACCGGCCTCGCCGACCCCGCGCGGCTGCTGCGCCTGGACGCCGGGCGGCCCGGCCTGCCGCTGTCGCTGACCAAGCCGCTGGGCGTCGGCGTGCTCAACGCCCGCCACAAGGCCACCGGCGAGGTGTTCCCCGAGGCCCTGGCCACCATGACCGCGCTGAACGCCGAGGCGTCCCGGCAGGCCCTGGAGCGCGGCGCGGCCTGCGCCACCGACGTGACCGGGTTCGGGCTGCTCGGCCACCTGTACAAGCTGGCGCGGGCCAGCGGCGTCACCGCCGTGGTGCACGCGTCGGCCGTCCCCTACCTGGCCGGGGCCCGGCAGGCGGTGCGCGACGGCTTCGTGCCGGGCGGCTCCCGCCGGAACCTGGCGTGGGTGTCCCCGCACACCGGCTTCGGCCGCCTGGCCGAGGAGGAGCGGCTGCTGCTGGCCGACGCCCAGACCTCCGGGGGCCTGCTGGTGGCGGGGGAGGTGCCCGGCGCGCCGGTGATCGGCGAGTTGGTCGCGCGGGGGCCGAACGTGCTGGAGGTGCGGCCCTGAGCCGTCCGGCGGCGTCCCGACCCGTCCTCTGAGCTGCGCGTCCGTCGCCGTGCGCAGGTCAAGGCCGGGGATAGCCTTCCCGGCCGCCCGTTCACCCGGTGATCACGCGGGGTAGGCCACCGCTGCCGGCTGCGGACGATTCGGGGGGACTGACCGCATGGCGACGTCGTCCGGTGCGCCTGCCGCGCGCACCTTCTTCGGCCATCCCTGGGGGCTGGCCACGCTGTTCTTCACCGAGATGTGGGAACGCTTCAGCTTCTACGGGCTGCGCGCGATCCTGGTGCTGTTCCTCATCGCCCCGCCCGCCGACTCCGGGCTCGGCATGGCCGAGGGCACCGCCAAGGCGCTGCTCGGCGTGTACATGGCGATGGTGTACTTCGTCGCCCTGCCCGGCGGCTGGATCGCCGACCGCGTCCTCGGGGCGCGCCGCGCGGTGCTGGCCGGCGGCGTGGTCATCATGCTGGGGCACCTGTCGATGGCGATCCCCGGCGGCGCGGGCTTCGTCTACCTGGGCCTGCTGCTGATCATCGTGGGGACCGGGCTGCTCAAGCCGAACATCTCCACGATGGTCGGCAAGCTCTACCAGGGGCAGCCGGACGCGCGCCGCGACTCGGCCTTCTCGATCTTCTACATGGGCATCAACATCGGGTCGCTGGCGCCGTTCGTGGTCGGCTACCTGGGCGAGGAGATCAACTGGCATCTGGGGTTCGGGGCCGCCGCCGTCGGCATGGCGCTCGGGCTGGTCCAGTACCTGCTGGGCGCGCGGCACCTGGCGGGCGTGGGCGACCGGCCCGGCGACCCGCTCACCCCGGCCGAGCGCGGCCGCGTGTTGCGGATCGCGGGCACGGTCGCGGCCGTGGCCGCCGCCGTGCTGCTGATCTTCGCGGCGCTGGGGCGGCTCACCGTGGACGGCGTCACGGTGGCGCTGACGGTGCTGGCGATCGTGGTCCCGGCGGCCTACTTCGCCTTCATGTTCCGCAGTCCCGAGGTGTCGGCGGAGGAGCGGGTGCGGCTGCGCGCCTACGTGTGGTTGTTCCTGGCCGCCGCGCTGTTCTGGATGATCTTCGACCAGGCGGCCGGGCCGCTCAACATCTTCGCGCAGCGCAGCGTCGACCTGAACGTGTTCGGCTGGCAGATGCCCGCGAGCTGGACGCAGAACATCAACCCCATCCTGATCATCTGCTTCGCGGCGGTGTTCGCCTGGTTGTGGGTGCGGCTCGGCGACCGGGTCTCCACCCCGCAGAAGTTCGCGTTCGCGCTGGTGATGTGCGGCCTGTCGTTCGTGGTCATGTCGGTGGCCTCCAACGCGGCGGCCGGGGGCGCGCGGGTGTCGCTGCTGTGGCTGATCGCGGTCTACCTGCTCCAGACGCTGGGCGAGCTGTCGTTGTCGCCGGTGGGCCTGTCGGTCACCACCCGGCTGGCCCCGCGCGCGTACGCGAGCCAGATGATGGGCGTGTGGTTCCTGGCCACCGCCGCCGGGGACGCGGTCGGCGGCCAGGTCGCCCGGCTCCAGGAGCCCTGGGGCGACGTGCGGTACTTCCTGCTGCTCGGGGCCTGCACGATGGCGGGCGGGGTGGTGATGTTCCTGTTCACCCGGTCGTTGCGGCGGCTGATGGGGGAGGAGCGCCGGGCCGTCCCCAGCGCGGTGTGAGCAGCATGGCGGCCGACGCTGTGAACACGTTGTCCGGGCATGTTCGCGCAGGTCGTGTCAATGATCGACACGGTGGGTATGGGAGCGGTGACGGCCTCGCGGGCACGCGGGGCCGACCGAGCGGACCGAGGGAGCGGACATGACCATCGGGGGGATCTTCACCGCCCTCATCTTCGGCGCCATCATCGGCGCCCTGGGGCGGTTGATCGTGCCGGGCAAGCAGAACATGCCGATCTGGCTGACCATCGTGGTGGGCATCGTGGCGGCCTTCATCGGCACCTGGCTGGCCAACCTGTTCGGCCTGAAGACCAGCGGGTGGAACTTCTGGGAGACGATCTTCCAGGTCGCCCTGGCGGTCATCGGCGTGTACCTGGTGACCGCCTTCTGGCCAAAGCGGACCGGCAGCCACTAGGGCCGGAGATGCACAGCCGGAAGTGCCCGGCGGACCGCGCCCGGCCGCCGTCTCCCTCGCCACGGGGGAGCGGCGGCCGGGCGTTCGCCGTCGTCCGGCCGTTCCGGCCCGGAAGGGGTCAGGCGTCGGGGGAGCGCAGCACCGGCCGCAGCTCGTCCAGCACCGCCGGGTCCTCGATGGTGGAGGGGGCCGCCACCTCGCGGCCGTCGGCGATGCCGCGCATCGCGCCGCGCAGGATCTTGCCCGAGCGCGTCTTGGGCAGCGCCCGCACCACCGTGACCTCCTTCAGCGCCGCGACCGGCCCGATCTGCCGCCGCACCATCGCCACCAGCTCGGCGCGCAGCGTCTCCGGGTCGGTGTCGGCGCCGCTCTTGAGCACCACCAGGCCGCGCGGCACCTGCCCCTTCAACGCGTCGTGCACCCCGATGACGGCGCACTCGGCGACCGCCGGGTGCGCGGCGATGACCTCCTCCATCGTGCCGGTGGACAGCCGGTGCCCGGCGACGTTGATGACGTCGTCGGTGCGGCCCATCACCCACACGTAGCCGTCCTCGTCGATCCGGCCGCCGTCGCCGGTCAGGTAGTGGCCGGGGTGCCGGGTCAGGTAGGACTCCACGAAGCGCTCGTCGTCCTGCCACAGGGTGGGCAGCGTGCCGGGCGGCAGCGGCAGCCGGATCGCGATGTCGCCGTCGGTTCCGGGGGCGGCGGGGGAGCCGTCGGGGTTCAGCACCCGCACGTCGTAACCGGGCACCGGCACCGAGGGCGAGCCGGGCTTGACCGGCAGCGGCTCCAGGCCGCGCGGGTTCGCCACGATGGGCCAGCCGGTCTCGGTCTGCCACCAGTGGTCGATGACGGGCCGGTCCAGGATGCGCGCGGCCCACGCGTAGGTGTCGGGGTCCAGGCGCTCCCCGGCCAGGAACAGGGTGTCCAGCGCCGACAGGTCGTACCGGGCGAGCAGGCGGCCGTCCGGGTCCTCCTTCTTGATGGCCCGGATCGCGGTGGGCGCGGCGAACAGCGCCTTCACCCGGTGCTGGGCGGCCACCCGCCAGAACGCGCCCGCGTCGGGGGTGCCGACGGGCTTGCCCTCGTACAGCACGGTGGTGCAGCCGGTCAGCAGCGGCGCGTACACGATGTAGGAGTGCCCGACGACCCAGCCGACGTCGGACGCCGCCCAGAACACGTCGCCGGGGCCGACGCCGTAGACGTTCTCCATCGACCAGCGCAGCGCGACCGCGTGCCCGCCGTTGTCGCGCACCACACCCTTGGGGCGGCCGGTGGTGCCGGAGGTGTAGAGGATGTACAGCGGGTCGGTGGCGGCGACCGGCACGCACTCGGCGGGCTCGGCGGCGGCGACGGCCTCGTCCCACTCCACGTCGCGCGGGCGCACGAGGTCGGCGTGCAGCTGCGGGCGCTGCCGGATCACGCACCGCTCCACCTTGTGGGCGGCCAGCTCCAGCGCCTCGTCCAGCAGCGGCTTGTAGGCGACGACGCGGCCGCCCTCGATCCCGCAGGACGCCGACACCACGGCCTTGGGACGGGCGTCGTCGATGCGGGCGGCCAGCTCCTTGGCGGCGAACCCGCCGAACACCACCGAGTGCACCGCGCCCAGCCGGGCGCAGGCCAGCATCGCCACCACCGCCTCGGGCACCATCGGCAGGTAGACGACGACGCGGTCGCCGCGGTCCACGCCGAGGTCGCGCAGCGCCCCGGCGAACCGCGCCACCAGGTCGGTCAGCTCGCGGTAGGTGTAGGTCGCGACGGTGCCGGTGACGGGGCTGTCGTAGATCAGGGCGGGCTGGTCGCCGCGCCCCTCCTCCACGTGCCGGTCCAGCGCGTTGTCGCAGGTGTTCAGCTCGCCGCCGGTGAACCAGCGGTAGAACGGCGGGGCGCCGTCGTCCAGCACCCGGTCGGGCGGCACGAGCCAGCGGATGTCGCGTGCGGCCAGCCCCCAGAACCGCGTGGGGTCGGCGATGCTGCGTTCGTACGCGGCCGCGTAGGCGCCCATGTCGTCCTCCGGGTGCAGGTCCCACCGCCCCGCCTCGGGTTAGGGGGCGCACCCCTATACGGCCTGCCGGGGGAGGGGTTCGTCAAGGCCCCGCGCCGTACTGGTGGCGCGGGACCGGCGATCGTGCGGCCCCTCCCCGCGCGCCGTCAGCGGTGCGGGTGGCGCAGGCCGTGCCCCACCGCGACCGCGGCCGCCAGCACCGCGCCGCCCGCCACGATCCAGAAGCACAGCTCGTAGGCGTGCAGCGTCGGCACGCGGGTCCCGGCGATGGTGTGCCCGGTGAGGATGGCGGCGGTGACGGCCCCGGCGATCGAGCCGCCGGTGGTGCGCACCAGCGAGTTGATGCCGCTGGCGATGCCGCTCTGGTCCATCGGCACGTGCTGGACGGCGAGGGTGCCGAGCGCGGCGTAGGCGATGCCGAAGCCGACGCCCTGGATGCCGCTGAAGATGAGCATCTCGTAGCCGTGCTCGTTGAACAGCGCCAGCCACACGTAGCTGAGCGCGGCGAACACCGACCCGGTGGCCAGCGTGAACGCCGGGCCGAGCCGCGCGGCCAGCCGCCCGGCCATCGCCGAGAAGAACAACATCGTCACGGTGCTGGGCAGCATGTACAGGCCGACGTCCAGCACCGAGCCGCTCAGCCCGTACCCGAGCTTGTCCTTGGGCGTCTGCACGAAGTTGGAGATCAGGGTGAACGCGGCGAACATCGAGAAGCCCAGCAGGATCGAGGCGAGGTTCGCCGACAACGACTGCGGCCCCACCAGCAGCCGCAGCCGCACCAGCGGCTCGCGGACCTTCGCCTCCACCAGCACCCACACCGCGCACACGGCCGCGGCGGCGGCGAACAGCCCGAGCACGCCGCCCGAGGCCCAGCCCCACCGGTTGCCCTGGCTGATGCCGAGCAGCAGGCACACCAGCCACGCCGCCAGCAGCAGCGCCCCGGCGACGTCGGGACGGCCGCCCGAGCGCGCGCCGACGTCCGGCGCGCTGAACCACACCAGCACCATCCCGGCCGCCGCGAGGCCCACGGTGATCCAGAACACCGGGTGGTGGCTGGTGGTGCGGTCGGCGATCAGGCCCGTCACCAGCATGCCGATGGTGCCGCCGACGCCCATGGTGGCGCTGACGATGCCGATGGCGGTCATGACGCGCTCGCGCGGGAAGGTGTCGCGGATCATGCCGATGGCCAGCGGGACCAGCGCGGCCGAGGTGCCCTGCAGCGCGCGCCCGGCCACCAGCACCGGCAACGAGCCCGACAGCGCGCAGATCACCGAGCCGGCCAGCAGCAGGCCCATCGCGACCAGGATCATCTTCTTCTTGCCGTACATGTCGCCGAACCGCGACAGCAGCGGGGTGGCGACCGCGCCGGCCAGCAGCGAGGCGGTGAACACCCAGGTCACCGAGGTGACCGAGACGTCGAACAGGACCATCAGCCGGGGCAGCAGCGGGATCACCAGGGTCTGCTGGACCGACACCACCATCCCGGCGGTGGCCAGGGCCAGCAGGGTGAGGCCGGGGTGCGGCGGCCGGTCGTCCCGGCCGGTCCGCGCGGGCGCCGCGGTGGCGGCTTCGGTCATGGGGGTCCTCCAGGGGGGAGCGCGCCGGGGTGCGGCGACCCGAGGAGCCTACTACTTACTTAACGAAAGTAATTTGGCTGTAAGATCGATCACATGCCAGCACCCGAGATCGACCCGGACGTCGTCGAGATCGAGCGGGCCCTCACCCGGGTCGCCCACCTGCTCACCCGTTCCAAGCGGCACGGCCGCACCGTCGCCGCCGCGGGCGTGCCGGTGGACCGCGCCGCCGTCCCGCTGCTGCGGCTGCTGGCCGAGCACGGCGGCCCGATGCGGCCGAGCGAGCTGGCCGCCCAGCTCGCCGTGGAACCCCCGCACGTCACGCGCCAGGTGCAGCGCCTGGAGCGGAGCGGCTACGTCGAGCGGGTGCCCGACCCCGACGACGGCCGCGCCCAGCGGGTGCGGCTGACCGACGCCGGGGCCGCCGCCGTCGAGTGCGTGCGCGCGGTGGGACGGCGCTGGATGACCGGCGCGCTGGCCGACTGGCCGGCCGAGGACCGGCGGCTGCTGGCCGGGCTGGTGCACCGCATGGTGGACGACTTCGCCGCCTACTCGGCCTCCGACTGCGACCACTACGGCATCGCCGGGCCGCCCGGCGGGCCCGTGGCCGACCCTGCCGCCGACCGTCCCGCGGCCGAGATCGACGATCTCACAGTGTGAACCGGTTCCGCTTTCGCGAGCGCCCCCGCCGTCCATAGGGTTGCCCGGTGGACCCCATTCGGCCCGATCCCCGGCGACTCGTCCCCCGCACCGACGCCGTGCTGGCCGACCCTCAGATCGCGGCGGCCGTCGCGCGGCTCGGCCGCCCGCTGGTCAAGGCCGCCGTCGCCGCCGCCCAGCAGCGCGCCCGCGACGGCGCGATCCCGCCCGCCGAGGTCGCCCGCGACGCCCTCGCCGCGCTGCCCGACCACGCCGCCTCGTTGCGGCCGGTCGTCAACGCCACCGGCGTCCTGCTGCACACCAACCTCGGCCGCGCGCCCCTGTCGGACGCCGCCCGCCGCGCCGTGGAAGCCGCCGCCGGATGCGCC
Source organism: Actinomadura hibisca NBRC 15177 (assembly GCF_001552635.1). Lineage (GTDB taxonomy): Bacteria > Actinomycetota > Actinomycetes > Streptosporangiales > Streptosporangiaceae > Spirillospora > Spirillospora hibisca. The sequence goes on from NZ_BCRO01000087.1 coordinate 45,611, forward strand.
GACGTCGAGTACGACCTGGCCACCGGGCGGCGCGGACCGCGCGGCGCGGGCGCGCTGGCCGCGCTGCTGGCGGCGTGCCCGGCCGCCGAGGACGCCCAGGCCGTCAACAACAACGCCGCCGCGCTGGTGCTGGCCGCCACCGCCCTGGCCGCCGGGCGCGAGATCGTCGTGGGGCGCGGCGAGCTGGTGGAGATCGGCGACGGGTTCCGGCTGCCGGACCTGCTGGCCGCCACCGGCGCGCGGCTGCGCGAGGTCGGCACCACCAACCGCACCACCGCCGCCGACTACGCCGCCGCCCTCGGCCCCGCCACCGGCTTCGTGCTGAAGGTCCACCCCTCCAACTTCCGGATCGAGGGCTTCACCGCCGAGGCCACCGTCGCCGAACTGGCCGCGCTCGGCGCGCCCGTCGTCGTGGACATCGGCTCGGGCCTGCTGCGCCCCGACCCCCTGCTGCCCGGCGAGCCCGACGTGGCCACGGCGCTGGCCGACGGCGCGTCCCTGGTCACCGCGAGCGGCGACAAGCTCCTGGGCGGCCCCCAGGCCGGGCTGCTGCTCGGCGACCGCGCCCTGCTCGGCACGCTGCGCCGCCACCCCCTCTACCGGGCGCTGCGCCTGGACAAGATGGCCCTGGCCGCGCTGGAGGCGACGCTGCGCGGCCCGCTGCCGCCGGTCACCCGGATGTTGCACGCCGACGTCCAGGACCTGCGCGACCGTGCCGCCGCCCTCGCCACCGGCCTCACCGGCCACGGCGTGGACGCCCGTCCGGTGGACTGCGCGGCGACCGTCGGCGGAGGCGGCGCGCCCGGCGTCGAACTGCCCAGCGCCGCCGTCGCGCTGCCCGCCGACCTCGCCGCCCCGCTGCGCGCCCGCCGCGTCGTCGGCCGCGTCGAGAACGGCCGCCTGCTGCTGGACCTGCGCTCGGTGGACCCCGCCGATGACACCGCCCTCCGCACCGCCGTGCTCGCCGCCCTGGAAGGGAACTGATGCAGGTCGTCGCCACCGCGGGCCACGTCGACCACGGCAAGTCCACGCTCGTGCGCGCCCTCACCGGCATGGAACCCGACCGGCTGGCCGAGGAGCGCCGCCGGGGCCGGACCCTGGACCTGGGCTTCGCCTGGACCGACCTGCCCTCCGGCGAGCGCCTGGCGTTCGTGGACGTCCCCGGGCACGAACGCTTCGTCACCACGATGCTCGCCGGGGTGGGCCCGGTGCCCGCGGTGCTGCTGGCCGTCGCCGCCGACGAGGGCTGGATGCCGCAGACCGAGGAGCACCTGGCCGCCCTGGACGCGCTCGGCGTCCGGCACGGCGTGCTGGTCGTCACCCGCGCCGACGTCGCCGACCCGCGCCTGGCGGTGCGGCAGGCCCGCGAACGCCTCGCCACCACCGCGCTGCGCAACGCCGAGACCGTCACCGTCAGCGCCCTGACCGGCGCGGGGATGGACGAGCTGACCGCCGCCCTGGACCGGCTGGCGGCCCGCCTGCCCGTCCCCGACCCGGCCGCGCCGGTGCGGCTGTGGATCGACCGCGCCTTCACCGTCCCGGGCAGCGGCACCGTCGTCACGGGCACCCTCGCGGCGGGCAGTATCGCCGTGGACGACGAACTGGTGCTGACACCGTCCGGAGCACGCGTCCGCATCCGCGCCATCGAGTCCACCAAACGGCCCCGCGACGCGGTGAGCGGCATCGCCCGCGTCGCCCTGAACCTGCGCGGCGTGGACCGCGACGCCGTGGCGCGCGGCATGGCGCTCGTCACCCCCAACGCATGGTCCCCCACGACCTGCGTGGACGTGCGCACCCGCTTCGGCGAGGCGTCCGGCCGCCTGTCCCGCCAGATGATCCTGCACCTGGGCTCGGCCGCCGTCCCGGTCCGCCTGCGCCCCCTCGGCCCCGACACCGCGCGCCTCACCCTCAACACCCGGCTGCCGCTGCACGTGGGCGACAACGCCCTGCTGCGCGATCCGGGCCGCCGCGCCGTGGCCGGGATCAACGTGCTGGACGTGCGCCCGCCGACCCTGGTGCGACGCGGCGCGGGAGCCGCCCGCGCCCGCGAACTGGCGACCTGGCCCGACCGCCCCGACGGCGCGGTACTGCTGCGCCGCCACGGCGTACTGCGCCGCGACGACCTGAAGGTGATGGGCTGCGCGGTACCGCCCACGGCCATCGACCTGGGCGAATGGGCGGCCGACCCGGACCACTGGGCCATCCTGCACACCCGCCTGCGCCAAGAAGTAACCCAGAACGCCACGGACCGCCCCCTGGCCCCCGGCCTGCCCCTGGAAACCGCCCGCCTGAAGCTGGCCCTCCCCGCCCGCCACCTGGTGACGGCCCTGGTGCGCCCCCCACTGCGCGTGGAAGGCGGCCGCGTCCACGGCCCCGACACAGGCCCACCCCCGCAGGTACGCGAGGCGGTAGCGCGCCTACGAGCCGAACTGGACCCGTCCCCCTTCCAGGCCCCCACAACAGAACGCCTGACCGCCCTGGGCCTGACGGGCCCCGTCCTGGCCGCCGCCGCAAAAGCGGGCGCAGTCCTGCACCTCCCCGACAACGTGGTGCTACTGCCAGGCGCAGACAAGGAAGCCCTGCGCATCCTGGACAAACTGCCGCACCCGTTCACGGCAAGCCAGGCACGCCAGGCCCTGAACACAACGCGCCGCGTGACGATAGCCCTGCTGGAACACCTGGACGCCCAGGGCCTGACCCAAAGAGTCCCCGACGGCCGCCACACCCCAACCCCCGACGACGGCGACGCGCCTAACTGAGCGGTGTGCGGCCTCCCCTGCCCTCTTGGGCTTGGCGCAGGCGCCAACGACGAAGCTGCACGCTTTGCTCGGTACGCCCGAGGAGACGGGCCCCCTCCTTGATCGTCGAGTTCAGGGCCACGGCGTCCTCTTCCGGCGTCCAGCGTTTCCTCGTCGTCCGGCGGCGCATCCCTTCCGGCCGGGTCCACTGCGCCACCTCCCGTGCCCGTGCCCGCTTTCGCTCAAGCGCGAGGCAGCCTTCGTAATAGAGCCAGCGCGTGAACTCGACCGCTGGCTCCGAAGTCAGAAGCGGGTTGTAGATCCCATCCCGCTTGTTCGGGTTGACGGTCCGCTGTACGCCCGTGACTTCGTGGACCTTGTCGCAGAAGTATGCGTTCAGGGCGGGGCTCAAGGTGGTGAAGCTGATGAAGGGATACCCCCGCGCGGTGAAGCCGACGGAGCCGTCCGCATCAACCAGCCCCCGCACATAGTCCGGCTCGCTGACGGGAATGTCAGGAGGGCGGACGGTGGCGGCCTTTCTCCCGCTCGGCAAGCCCAACGCCTCAAGTGCGTGACGCGCAGCACCAGTGTGCAGGGACCAGATAGCCGTAGCGTGCTCCTCGGCGAAGTTGGTCCGTCTGGAACGGAACCTGATGGAGCTCTTGTACGGCACGATTCTTTGGAACTGCTGGAGGATGTCCAGATCTACGGCGGACAGCTCTACAGTGATTCTTCCCTTGTTCTTACCTCCTTTCCAGTAGGAGCCATCCGTCTGAAGGAAGGCGAAGAGATAGGCCATCTCAGGGCGTTCGAGATCGAACGTCTGAGCCGCCTCCAGTAGTTCTTTCGTACTAGGAAGGCGTTGATCCGGGGGCGGCCTCTGATCCTTTGGGGTGACTCTGAGCCACTTCGTGTAGTGCGCGGAACAGAGTCCGCGCCTCCTTGCGGGCTGCATGCAGTGGTGGGTGAAGCATTCGTTCACAGTCAATCCCCTCCGTCCGGATGACGAACACGTGACGCGCCTCAATCGAACTGAGAGAAGTGTGACCCATCAAGCTGATCGAAATCTCGGCAATGGCGAATGTCGAGGCGGCGGACGAGGACTCGAAGAAGTGGGGCCGGAGCCGTCCGGTCCGCCGGAGGCCGGGTCTGCGCAGGTGGGCGGGGTAGGAAAACAAGTTGAGGCGGAGTGGCCCGGTCTGGCTACATGGAACGCGGTTCGGATCACTGTCGAGTTTCGGAGAGGAGCAGATGATGCCGTACCAGACGCTCAAGGGCGGTCGCGTTCCGATCCGGATGTGGACCGACCCGAGCACCGTCGAGGACGTCGCGCTGGAGCAGTTGCAGAATGTGTCCCGCCTACCGTGGGTGGAGGGCCTGGCGGTCATGCCGGACGTGCACTACGGCAAGGGCGCGACCGTGGGCTCGGTCATCGCGATGCGCGACGCCGTCTCCCCGGCCGCCGTCGGCGTGGACATTGGCTGCGGGATGACCGCCGTCAAGTCCACCCTCACCCTTGAGGACATGCCCGACGACCTCGGCCTGCTGCGGTCACGGCTGGAGCGGGCGATTCCGGTCGGCCGCCACTCCCACAAGGAGCCGGTGGACCCGTCGGCGCTGCCCGGCCTGAAGGAACGCGGCTGGTACGACTTCTGGAAGCGGTTCGAGGAGCTGCATCCCGCCGTGCGCGGCAGGCTCGGCAGGGCCCGCGCGCAGCTCGGCTCCCTGGGATCCGGCAACCACTTTTGCGAACTTTGTGTAGATGAGTCCGGTTCGGTGTGGCTTGTACTGCACTCCGGGTCGCGGAACATCGGCAAGGAGCTCGCCGAGCACCACGTCGAAGCCGCGCGGAAGTTGCCGCACAACCAGGACCTGCCGGACCCCGACCTCGCGGTGTTCCTGGCCGGGACCGTCAAGATGGACGAGTACCGGCACGACCTGTTCTGGGCGCAGGAGTACGCGCGCCGGAACCGGGCCGTGATGATCGCGCTCGCGCAGCAGGTGGTCACGAAGTACTTCGGCGCGAAGCGTTGCAAGTGGGGCGAGACCATCTCCTGCCACCACAACTACGTGGCGGAGGAGACCTACGACGGTGTGGAGCTGCTGGTCACCCGCAAGGGCGCGATCCGCGCCGGGGCGGGCGATCTCGGGATCATCCCCGGGTCGATGGCCACCGGCACCTACATCGTGCGCGGGCTCGGCAACAAGGCGGCCTACGACTCGGCCTCGCACGGCGCGGGGCGGAAGATGAGCCGTAACCAGGCGCGCAAGGTGTTCACGGTGGACGACCTGATCGAGCAGACCAAGGGCGTCGAGTGCCGTAAGGACGGGGGCGTCCTCGATGAGATCCCCGGGGCTTACAAGGACCTGGAGTCGGTGATGGCGGCGCAGTCGGACCTGGTGGAGGTCGTGGCGCACCTGCGGCAGTTGATCTGCGTGAAGGGCTGAGGTCGTCGTGCGTCGGCAGCGTCCCTCGGTGGCCCGGTCGGCGGGCGACGGCATGAAGCTGCACCGGCGGGTGTTGCGGCTCGACGGGCGGGACCACACCGTCATCGGGTTGCGGCCCGGCACCCGCGTGCGGTTCAGCACCAACCGGTTCCACGACACCTGGCACGTGTTGTCGGACGGGCACGGCGCGCGGGTGCTGGCGCGCCTGCTGTGGGGGCTGTCCTACCAGGCGCGGCCCGGCACGCTGTTGGTCATCGACCGGGAGTTCGTCGGGCCGACGCCGTTCGACGCGGACCCCGGTGATCCGATCGTGCTGGTGCCGGCGTGGTGCACGCCGTTCACCGGCCGGGTCGCCGGGGCGTTGAAGGCCCGGCTGCCGTTGCGGAGTGCGCCGGACGGCACGGTCCGCTGGCGCACGCACGGGTTGGAAGCCGCCATGGCGACTTCCAGGGAGGATTGGTGGCGGCCCGAGCGGGGTGTCGTGGAGCGGTCGCACGGCCTGATCGTGCTGCGTCCGCACAGTGCGGCCGACATGCGTGACTGGGCCGTCCAGGCGGCCCGGTTGAACGCCAACAACCGGTACGGCACGGACCACGAGTACCTGGGGCCCGGCTCGTGTTGGGCCGATGGCGAGATCCAGATCTTCCGCGACTTCCACCGGGACGTGTCGGTGGCCCGTCGCGCGCGGGCCGACGTGCTGGCCCGGCCCGGCGTCCCGGACGACGAGTTGCTCCCGCTGATCTGGGCGCAGCACAGTGCGATCGGCCGGGGCCGGTCCAGGAGGGTCGGCAACTGCCGTGGCATCGGCCCCCGCGAAGCCGACCTGCTCGCGTCCGTGGGCGTGCACACCCTGGATGATCTGGCCAAGGCCGGACCCGTCGCCGTCTACCGGTGGCTGGGCGGCCCGAGGCAGACTGGACCCGAACTCCTGTGGGCGCTGGAGAAGGCCCTCACCGGCCGCGACGTCCCTGACTCCCGCAAAGCCGAACTCCTCACCGAAGCAGGTCGTTGAACCCCCTTCGTACTGTCTTTCACTGCGTCCCCTGCGGCATTGTCCTCAGCAATCCGGTCCGCCGCGTCCGGCTGCCCGAGCCGGGCACCACGCCTGGCCACTGGAACGATCTGGAACCCACCAGCCCGGCCCTGATGGAACCCGGCGAATACGCCGAGCGGCACGGCTGGCGTGAGGTGTACGTGATGTCGCCCGGCGACGTCTACAACACGCGGTTCCTCCTGGTGCAGACCGACTACGGCTGCCTCGGTGCCGCGCCCGGCGAGCCGAACATGGCCTGCGCGTCCTGTGGCTTGGAACTGGGGTTCCGCACCCAGGACTGCAATTGCTGGTCGACGACCGAGTTGCTGATGGAGGCGGTCCGGGCCGAGGAGTCGCCCGCCGCCGAGGAGTGGCCGGACGACGAGCCGGACCTGCGAGGTGCGACGCCCATCGACAGCCGCGGCGACCTCGATTGGCTCTGGTACGGGCGGCTCGCCGTCGCCTGCGCCGCCGTGCTGGTCCGCTGCGACGCCGAGCCGATCTACTTCGGTACGGCCGCCGAGCCCCTGCTTGATCTGCTCGACGGCGCGTTGAGCCGTACCGCGTTCGCCTCGCTCGCCCATCCGGCGCGGGACCTTGAGCACCACGACGGTCCGGCCCTGGCATGCGCTCCGGTCGGCCGCCCGCTCGACCGCTGGATCACCGCGCACCCGGCGCCCATCCGCCTGCTGGGCCTGGTCCCGCAGGACCGCTCCTGGCAGGCCCCCGCCGCGTCGTCGCACGTACGGTTCGAGCCGGTGCCGGTCGAGCACCACGTCTGGGACCACCTGGTCGACCGGCCCCGGTCGCTGGCGGCCACCCGCTGGGGCAAGCGAGGTCTGGCCGAGCAGATGCACCGGGAAGAGCCCGAGCACCGGCCCTCGCGCGCCGACACCCTCGGCCATGGCGTCTGGCACGGCCGCTACGACCTGTGGCGTTGGCTGGACGGCCTCGCCCCGGCGGAGGGGTCGTGGCTGCGGGAGTTGTCGGTCGCGCTGTTGCCCTGGGGCGCTAGGGCAGCACCCGGTCGATGAAGGCCGTCACGTCCGCCAGCACCTCGTCCCGGTTGATCTCGTTGAAGATCTCGTGGCGCGCCTCGGGGTAGACCTTCTCGGTCAGGTCCGCGCCCCGGATCGCCTCGATCCCGGCGCGCGTCCCCTCCAGCGGCACCAGCCGGTCGTCGGCCCCGTGCGCCCAGAACGTCGGCAGGTCGCCCAGCGGTCCGTGCTCGGCGATCCGCCGCATCGCGGTGTCCAGGGCCTCCAGCGTGGGGCGCTTGAACGGGCCGTGCCAGATCAGCGGGTCCTCGGCGTACGCCTTGCCCACGCCCGGGTCCCGCGACAACGTCTCGGTGTCGATGGGGATGTCGGGGATCTCGTCCATGCCCAGCAGCACCGACAGCGCGTCCCAGCGTCCCAGCACCGGCCCCGACAGCACCAGCGCCGCCAACACGCCCGGGTACAGCTGCGCGTACCGGGCCGCGATCAGGCCGCCCATCGAGTGGCCGACCAGCACCACCGGCAGGTCCGGCAGGTCGGTCACCGCCGACTCCACCACCGTGTGCAGGTCGGCGACCACCTCGTCCACGTCCTCGATCAGGACCCGTTCCCCGGCCGAGCGGCCGTGCCCCATGTGGTCGGGGCCGCACACCGTCGCGCCGTGCCGCACCAGCGTCTCGGCGACGTGCTGGTAGCGGCCCAGGTGCTCGCCGTAGCCGTGCGACAACACCGCCACGTACCGGGGCCGCCCGGCGGCCCAGACCCGCGCGGTGACCGCCCCTCGCACGCCCGCGAACTCCCACTCCCGCGCCGTCGTCATGCCCGTCCTCCGCTCGCTTTTGGACGATCCGCCAGAAATCCGGCCGATGATCGCGCGGATACCGTCTCCCGCGATGGCGCGGATCGTCAACCGCCGCAATAGGCTGGAACGACCGATGGCGGCGATCGAGCCGAAAAGACCAAGGTGACAGGAAGGACGCCCGTGCTGCTGGACACCTTCGGCCGCGTCGCGACGGACCTGCGGGTCTCCCTGACCGACCGCTGCAACCTCCGCTGCTCCTACTGCATGCCGCCCGAGGGGCTGGAGTGGCTGCCCAAGCCCGAGCTGCTCACCGACGAGGAGGTGGCGCGGCTGGTGCGGATCGGCGTCACCCAGCTCGGGATCACCGAGGTCCGCTACACCGGCGGCGAGCCGCTGCTGCGCCGCGGCATCGCCGGGATCGTCGCGGCCACCACCGCGCTGGAGCCGCGCCCGCAGGTGTCGCTGACCACCAACGGCATCGGCCTGGAGCGGCTCGCCGGGCCGCTGGCCGAGGCGGGCCTCGACCGCGTCAACGTCTCGCTGGACACCCTGGACCGTGCCACCTTCAAGCGGCTGGCGCACCGCGACCGGCTGGACGACGTGCTGAAGGGCATGGCCGCCGCGCAGGCCGCCGGGCTCACCCCGGTCAAGGTCAACGCGGTGCTGATGCGCGGGATCAACGACCACGAGGCCGCGCCGCTGCTGCGCTTCTGCCTGGAGCGCGGCTACCTGCTGCGCTTCATCGAGCAGATGCCGCTGGACGCCCAGCACGGCTGGACCCGCGAGAACATGATCACCGCCGACGAGATCCTCGACCTGCTGGGCGCGGAGTTCGCGCTGGCCCCCGACGAGCTGGCGGACCGCGGCAGCGCCCCGGCCGAGAGCTTCGCCGTCGCCGGGCACGAGCGCGACGGCCGCCCCGCGACCGTCGGCGTGATCGGCTCGGTGACCCGCCCGTTCTGCGGGGCCTGCGACCGGGTGCGCCTGACCGCCGACGGCCAGATCCGCAACTGCCTGTTCGCCACCGACGAGTCCAACCTGCGCGACGCCATGCGCGCCGGGGCCTCCGACGCCGAGCTGGCCGAGCGGTGGCGCGCGGCGGTGCGCGGCAAGCGCGCCGGGCACGGCATCGACGACCCGTCCTTCCTCCAGCCGGCCCGCCCCATGTCGGCGATCGGCGGCTGAGCCGGGCGCGGCGCGTGCGACGATGGCCGGGTGACGGACCAGCCGCTGGAGCACCGCGTCGAGATCGCCGTACCGCCCGAGCAGGAGGAGGGCACCTTCGCCGCGCTCGCCTCGGTGTGGCGGACGCAGGACGGCTTCGTGATCGACTTCGCCACCGAGGTGCGGCCGCCGGAGCTGTCGGAGGACCCCGACACGGGCGAGCGGTACGTGCACGTCCCCGCCAAGGTCGTCGCGCGGGTGCGCATCCCGCCCGGCCAGGTGTGGGAGCTGATGAAGTCGCTGGAGCACAACCTCAGCGCCTACGAGCGCGACCGCGCCGCCCGGGACCGCGATGTCTCCTGACTTCGACGCCGTCGTGCTCGCGGGCGGCCGGGCCCGCAGGCTCGGCGGCGCCGACAAGCCCGCCGCGCTGGTCGGCGGCCGCCCGCTGATCGCCTGGGCGGCCGACGCGGCGGCGGGCGC
>NZ_BCRO01000088.1 GCF_001552635.1 Actinomadura hibisca NBRC 15177
CCCCGGTGGCCGGGGTCGCTGGTCAGGTTCGGGCGCGGGGCTGAGGTTGTTGGTCACGCGCGGAGCGCGGGGTTCGGGTTGTTGGTCGGGTCCGGAGCGCGGGGCTGGGGCCGTTGGTCAGGTGCAGGGCACGGGGCTGGCGTCGTTGGGCACGCGTGCAGCGCGGACTGAGGTAGTGGCGCGGAGCGTGGCTTTAGCGCGGAGCGCAGGCTTGGCGCGGAGCGTGCCTTAGCGCGGAGCGTGAGCTTGGCGCGGAGCGTGCCCTTAGCACAGAGCACAGGCTTGGCGCAGAGCACGAGCTTTAGCCCAGAGCACGAGCTTTGACCCGAAGCACAAGCTTTGGCTCGAAGCGCAAGCTAAAGCCCCCACCCCCCGCCCTCACCTCTCATCCCACTCCACCCCCATCTCCACCAACCCCCTCCCCACCAAACTCCTCCGATGCACCGGCACCACCCCCTCCCCCAACCTCAAGCTAGGCACCCTCCCCACCAACCGCTCGAACGCGATCTGCATCTTCAACCTGCTCAGCGCCGCCCCCACGCAGTGGTGCACCCCATACCCGAACACCATGTGCTCCCGCGCGTTCGCCCGCCGGATGTCGAACCGCTCCGGCTCCGCGAAAACCGTCTCGTCATGCGCCGCCGAATCCGCATGCAGCAGCACCTGCACCCCCGCCGGAATCGTCCGGCCGTGCAGTGTCACGTCCCGCGTCGTCGTCCGGAAGCTCCCCAGGCTCGCCCCGTCGATCCGCAGGCTCTCCTCGATCATCCCCGGGATCAGCGCCGGGTCCGCGACGATCTCCTCCCACGCCTCCCGCTCCCGCATCAGCCGGTAGACCGCGTTCGACACCCCGTTCGGCACCGTGTCGTTCCCGCCCAGCAGCAGGGCGCTGATCGTCTCCACCACCTCACGATGGGAGAGACCCTCCGCGCCCGTGTCGATCAGCCCCGCCATCAGCGAGACGAAGTCGTCCCGCGGCTCCGCCCGCCGATCGCTCACCAAGCGGTCCACATAGTCCAGGTACTTCAGGAAGTCCTGCGCCAGCTCCAACTGCCGCTCCGGCGGCTGCGGCGACAGGAACAGCTGGAACCACGACAGCACGTACTGCTTCACCTGGTGCTCGTCCTCCGGCGGCACCCCGATGAACGCCGCCGACAACCTCGCCGACGGCAGGTGCGCCACCTCCGCCACGAAGTCCGCCGCCCCCTTCGGCACCACCGCGTCCAGCACGCCGTCCATCTCCGCGCGGAACCGGTCGCCCAGCCGTTCCACCGCGCGCGGTGTGAACGCCCGGGAGATCGCGCGGCGCATCCGCGTGTGCTTCGGCGGGTCCACGTTCGCCGCGAAGTCGTCCAGGAACGACCGGTGTTCGCCCAGCACCTCCTTCACCTGGTCCGTCAGCGTCCGCGAGATCGTCAGCGAGCCGACGCTCGAATACACCCGGTGGTCCCGGTACGCCGCGCGCACGTCGTCGTAGCGCGTCAGCACCCACATCCGCAGGTGCTCGCTCCAGAACACCGGTTCCTCGTGGCGCAGCCGCCGCAGGAACGGGTACGGGTTCGCGACGTGCCAGTCCGACGACACGTCGAAGTCGGCCGCGGTCTCGGGGGTGGTCACCGTGGGTCTCCGCTCGGAAGGGCGCCGCTCAGGATGCGGCGGGGGTTGACGACGAGCATCCGCTCGATCTGCGCCTCGGTCACTCCGGCGGCGCGCAGCGCGGGCAGCACGTCCCGCGAGATGTGCAGCAGGTGGTAGTTCGGGTGGCGCTCCTTCACCACCTCCGGCTCGAAGCGGTCGTTGAAGCAGTAGGAGTCGTGGGACAGCACCATCCGGTCCGCGTAGCCGCGCTCGCACAGCGCCACGACGGTCGCCACCCGGTCCTCAAAAGAGCAGAACTCGATCCCGAAGCGGTCCATCCCCAGGTAGGAGCCTGCGGCGATCAGTTCCTCCAGGTAGCCCAGGTCCGTGGAGTCGCCCGCGTGCCCGATCACCACCCGCGACAGGTCCACGCCCTCTTCCGCCAGCAGTTTCTGCTGGTTCAGGCCGTTCCGGGTGGACGACTCGCTGTGCGTGGTGATCGGCGCCCCGGTCTCGCGATGTGCCTGCGCCACCGCCCGGATCACCCGTTCGACGCCCGGCGTCATCCCCTGGCGGCCGGTCGCGCACTTCAGCATCCCCGCCTTGACGCCCGTCCGCCCGATCCCCTCGGTGATGTCCCGGACGAAGAACTCCGCCAGCCGATCGGGGCCGCCGAACAGGCTCCCCGGCCCCCGGTTCGCGAAGTAGGCCGGGAGCGCGTCGTAGGTGTACAAGCCCGTCGCCGCGACGATGTTCACCTCGGTCTGCTCGGCCACCCGCCGCACCGCCGGGACGTACCGGCCCAGCCCGATCACCGTCAGGTCCACGATCGTGTCGATCCCGGCGGCCTTCAGCTCGTTCAGCTTCCCGGCCGCCTCCCGCGCGCGTTCCTCCAGGTCCCAGCCCTCGGGGATGTCGGGCCAGTTCCACAGGATCTCCGGGCTCAGCCCGAACACGTGCTCGTGCATCAGCGTCGCGCCCGCGTCGGCGATCGGGCCCCGCATCGTCTGGATCGTCATGCGACCGGCACCACCGGGAACAGCGGGTGCTCGAACGGCCCGTTCACGGTCAGCCCCAGGTCGTCGGTCTGCCCGTAGGGCGCGCCCGTGTAGAGGGCGGCGGCGTCGAAGTAGGTCGCGGTGAACGACAGCCGGGGTTGTTCGCGCCGGTTCGCCGGTGCTCCGTGGATCACCAGGCTGTGGTGCACGGTCGCGTCGCCCGCCGCCAGGTCCGCCGGTTCCGACAGCGGCAGGTCCGCCAGCCAGGGGTGCTGGCTCAGCGCGTCGTCGTCCTCGCGCACGAAGCTGCGCCCCAGTGGCCCGTAGACGTGCGAACGTTCGTAGAAGCGCAGCGCCCCCATGTCCGCCGGCATGTCCGCCAGCGCCAGCCAGACCGTCAGCATCGACGCGCGGTCCATCGGCATCCACGGGAAGTCCTGGTGGAATACCGTCGCCCCGTGCCCGTCGTCCCCGGCGGGCTCCTTGACCAGCAGGTTCGTCACCTGCAACCGCACCGCGTCCACGCCCACCAGCAGCCGCGTCACGTTGTGCGCCAGCGTCGGCGACAGTGACAGCGCCGCGAACGCCTCGTCGTGCCGGGCGATGTCGCGGTCCTGGCCGAACGCCTGGTCCACGAAGGAGTTGCGGAACCCGCGCCGCCGCTCGGCCAGCCGCTCCAGCGCGCGTTCGCGGAGGTCGGCCACGAAGTCCGCGCCCACCAGGCCGGGCAGCCGCGCCCAGCCCCGCGCGCGGAAGTGCGCGATCTCGTCGTCGGTCACCGTGCGGACGGGAGCTTGCAACACCGGAACGCCCATGGCCGTGACGGTAACGCCGCACACCTGGGCGAAGCAAGCGCTTGGTATACAGTGCCGTCCATGCGCCCCTTCCGCTTCGCCGCCGTCCTGCGCGACGCCGCCTCGGCCGCCGGGTGGGCGGCCAAGGCGCGCCGCCTGGAGGACTCCGGATTCGACGCCCTGCTGGTCCCCGACCACCTGGTCGGGCCGCGCTTCGCGCCGCTCGCCGCCATGACCGCCGCCGCCTGCTCCACCACCCGCCTCAAGGTCGGCACGCTGGTGTTCGCCAACGACTTCCGCCACCCGGCCGTGCTCGCCAAGGAGGCCGCCACGCTGGACGTGTTGTCGGACGGCCGCCTGGAGTTCGGCCTCGGCACCGGCTGGATGGCCCACGACTACGACCGCGCCGGGCTCGTCCTCGACCCGCCCGGCACCCGCGTGGACCGGCTCACCGAGGCGATCGACGTCCTCAAGGGGTTGTGGCGCGGCGGCCCGTTCAGCTACACCGGCGAGCACTACCGCATCGACGGCCTGGAGCAGGAGCCCGTCCCCCTCCAGCGCCCCGGTCCCCGCCTGATGCTGGGCGGCGGCGGCCCGCGCATGTTGCGGCTGGCCGCCCGCGAGGCCGACATCGTCAACCTCACCCTGCGGGTCCGCGCCGACGGCTCGGGCCCCGACACCGGCGACGGCGGCCCGGACGCCTTCCGCCGCAAGATCGACGTCCTCCGGGAGGCCGCCGGGGACCGGTTCGACGACCTGGAGCTCGGCACCTCGGTCCTGCGCGTCGGCTCCTCCGGCGGCGCCCACGCCTGGAGCGCCGCCGCCCCCGACGCCCAGGCCGACACCCCGCAGGTCCTCACCGGCGACCCCCAGGAGATGGCCGAGCGGCTACGCCGCTGGCGGGCCGATTTGGGACTGTCCTATTTCGTGCTCCATCACGAGACGGATCTGGCCGCGTTCACCCCGGTCGTGGCCGAACTCGCCGCCGGATGACCACATTTCGCACTCGGCCGATCGCCAAGGGTGCGACCGGCGTAGGATGCGGACGTCCCCCCGAACCCGACGGACGCCCGAGGCAGCGGTGGCGAGTCCTGAAACACGGCCGGGCAACCTGCCGGCGGAGACGACCAGCTTCGTCGGCCGCCGGGAGGAGCTCGCCGAGATCGGCCGGTGCCTGAGCCGGGCACGGCTGGTCACGCTCCAGGGGCCGGGCGGGGTCGGCAAGACCCGGCTGGCGCTGCGCGCCGCCACCGACCTGCGGCGCCGCTTCCCCGACGGCGTGTGGCTGGTGGAGCTGTCGGCGCTGTGCGCGCCCGAGCTGCTGGCCCGCACCGTCGCCGAGACGTTGCGGCTGCCGGGCCTGACGGCGGGCGACGCCGTGGACCTGCTGGCCGACCACCTGGCCGACCGGCGGCTGCTGCTGGTGCTCGACACCTGCGAGCACCTGGTGCACGCGTGCGCGATGCTCGTGGAGACCCTGCTGGCGGCCGCGCCCGGCCTGCGCGTGCTGGCCACCAGCCGCGAGTCGCTCGGCATCGCGGGCGAGCACACCGTGTTCGTCGCGCCGCTGGAGGTGCCGCGCCCCGGCGACCCGGCCGCCGCCTCCTGCGACGCGGTGGCACTGTTCGCCGACCGCGCCACCGCCTGCCGCCCCGGCTTCACGATCGCGCGCGACAACCGCGCCGCCGTCGGGCAGCTGTGCCGCCGGCTGGAGGGCATCCCGCTGGCGCTGGAGCTGGCGGCGGTGCGGCTGCGGGCCATGCCGGTGGAGGAGATCGTCGAGCATCTGGACGACCGGTTCCGGCTGCTGGGCCCGGCGCGCACCGGCGAGCGGCGGCACCAGACGTTGCGCACCGCCATCGCCTGGAGCCACGACCTGTGCCTGCCGCCCGAGCGCATGTTGTGGGCGCGGCTGTCGGTGTTCCCCGGCGACTTCGACCTGGCGGCCGCCGAGCGGATCTGCACCGACGCGCACCTGCCGGTGGAGGAGCTCCTCGAAGTCCTCACCATGCTGGTCGACAAGTCCATCGTGCGCTTCGACCGCGACGGCCCCCGCTACCGGATGCTCGACACCCTGCGCGAGTACGGCGCCGAGCTGCTCGACCGCAGCGGCGAGCACGACCTGCTGCGGCGGCGGCACCGCGACCACTACACCGCGCTGGCCGAGCAGGCGCGCAAGGAGCGTCTCGGCGACCGGCAGCTGCACTGGATCGGGCGGCTGCGCGACGAGGCGGGCAACCTGCGGGCGGCGCTGGAGTGGTCGCTCGCCACCCCCGGCCAGGAGCGCGACGGCCAGCGGCTGGCGGTGCTGCTGTGCGACCACTGGTTCATCACCAGCCGCTACGGCGAGGGCCGCGAGTGGCACCGCCGCGCCCTGGCGGCCGTCCCGCCCGACGCCCCCGGGCGCGGCATGGCGGTGTACGGGGCCGGGATGTTCGCGGTGCTCCAGGGCGACATCGACGCGGCCGCGCCGCTGCTGGCCGAGGCGCTGCGGATCGCCGAGGCCACCGGCGACCCGGCGCTGCGCGCCCACGCCCTCCAGGAGCAGGGCCGCGCCTGCTTCGCCGCCGGCGACCTGGACGGCGCGCTGGACCTCTACCAGGAGGCCCAGGACCTGTACGACGCGGTCGGCCACCCCAACGCCCCCGCCATGATGATCTACACCGACCTCGCGTCGGTGCACATGTTGCGCGACGACCTGACCGCCGCGATCGCCGTCGCCGAGCAGGGCATGCGGTTGTGCGCGGCGACCGGCGAGCGCTGGTGCTGGGGCTCGGCGTCGTGGGTGCGCGGCGCCGCGCACTGGCGGGCGGGCGCGACCGGCGAGGCCGTCGCCGCCGTCCGCGAGATCCTGCCGGTCGCGGCGGCCTTCGACGATCAGGCGGGCATGGCGATGTGCCTGGACCTGCTGATGGTGTGCGCGGTGTCGGCGGGCCGGCACGAGCGGGCCGCGACGCTGGCGGGCGCCGCCGGGGTGTTGTGGGAGCGGGTGGGCGCTCCGCTGCACCGGGGGCCGCACTACGCGGCGATACGCGACCACGAGGTCCGGGCGGCCCGCCGCCAGCTCGGCTCCGGGCGAATGGCGGAGCTGCTGGCGCGGGGCGCGCGGTTCACGGCCGGGGAGGCCGTCGCGTTCGGGCTGGACGACCGCGACGGCGGCTGACACCGTCGCCTACCCTCTCACCAGGGAAGCCTTTATGCCGCCAAAGTGCGAAAGTGGAGGCGGACACAGCTGAACGGCCGGTTTCGACCGGCGAGATTGGGTGGACGATGAGCAGCCGAGAGGCCCCGCGCGCCGATTACGACGACTCCGCGCTGGAGGTCGGCAAGCCGAAGGAGTGGGCGGCGGGCGTCCCCGGCGTCGCGGCGGCGCTGCGCGACTCCTACGAGCAGATGGGCGTGCGCCGCGCGGCCCTGACGCTGCTGCGCGTCAACCAGAAGAAGGGCTTCGACTGCCCCGGCTGCGCGTGGCCGGAGGGCGAGCGGCGGCACACCGCCGAGTTCTGCGAGAACGGCGCGAAGGCCGTCGCCGAGGAGGCCACGACCCGGCGCGTGACGCGCGACTTCTTCGCCGAGCACACCGTGGACGAGCTGGGCGAACGTTCGGACATGTGGCTGGGCCAGCAGGGCCGCCTCACCGAGCCGATGATCCGCCGGGCCGGGTCGGCGCACTACGAGCCGGTGTCGTGGGACGAGGCGTTCGGCCTGGTCGCGACCGAGCTGAACGCGCTGGACTCCCCCGACCGGGCCGCCTTCTACACCTCCGGCCGCACCAGCAACGAGGCCGCGTTCGCCTACCAGCTGTTCGTGCGCGCGTTCGGCACCAACAACCTGCCCGACTGCTCCAACATGTGCCACGAGTCGTCGGGCTCGGCGCTGACCGAGACCATCGGCATCGGCAAGGGCTCGGTGCTGCTCGACGACCTCCGCAAGGCCGACCTGATCTTCGTGGTCGGGCAGAACCCCGGCACCAACCACCCCCGCATGCTCTCCGCCCTGGAGGACGCCAAGCGCGCCGGGACGAGGATCGTGGCCGTCAACCCGCTGCCCGAGGCCGGGCTGATGCGGTTCAAGAACCCGCAGCGCCCCTCCGGCGTGGCGGGCAAGGGCACCGCGCTGGCCGACCGCTTCCTCCAGATCCGACTGAACGGCGACCTCGCGTTGTTCCAGGCCCTGAACCGGATGCTCCTCGAATCCGACGACCCCGACGCCGTCGACCGGGCGTTCCTGGACGAGCACACCGCCGGTTTCGCGGCGTTCGAGGAGCACTCCCGCGCGCTCGACTGGGATCAGGTCCTGGAGGCCACCGGCCTCACCCGCGACGAGATCGCCGCCACACTCGGCGACGTCCTGGCCGCCAAGAGCATCGTGGTGTGCTGGGCGATGGGCCTGACCCAGCACCGCAACTCGGTGCCCACCATCCGCGAGGTCGTCAACTTCCTGCTGCTGCGCGGCAACATCGGCCGCCCCGGCGCGGGCGTGTGCCCGGTGCGCGGCCACTCCAACGTGCAGGGCGACCGCACGATGGGCATCTTCGAGCGGCCCCGGCCCGAGTTCCTGGACGCGCTGGCCGCCGAGTTCGGGTTCGAGCCGCCCCGCGCGCACGGCCTGGACGTGGTCGACACCATCCGCGCGATGCGCGACGGCAAGGTCCGCGTGTTCGTGGGCATGGGCGGCAACTTCATCCGCGCCACCCCCGACTCGGCCGTCACCGAGGCCGCGATGCGCCGCTGCCGCCTGACCGTCCAGGTGTCCACCAAGCTCAACCGGTCGCACGCGGTGACCGGCGGGCAGGCGCTGATCCTGCCGACGCTGGGCCGCACCGAACGCGACGTGCAGGCCACCGGCGCGCAGTTCGTGTCCGTCGAGGACTCCATGGGCATGGTGCACGCCTCGCGCGGCCGTCTCGCCCCGGCCTCCCCGGCGCTGAAATCGGAGGTCGCGATCGTGTGCGGGCTGGCCCGCGCCACGTTGAAGGACTCCCCCGCCGACTGGTCGGCGATGGAGGACGACTACGACGTCGTCCGCGACCACATCTCCCGCGTCGTGCCCGGCTTCGCCGACTTCAACGCGCGCGTCCGCGGCCCCGCCGGGTTCACCCTGCCGCACGCGCCGCGCGACGAGCGGCGCTTCCCCACCGCCACCGGCAAGGCCAACCTGACGGTCAACCCGCTGGAGGTGCTGCGGGTGCCCGAGGGGCGGCTGCTGCTCCAGACCGTCCGCAGCCACGACCAGTACAACACCACTATCTACGGCATGGACGACCGGTACCGGGGCGTCCGCGCGGGCCGCCGCGTGGTGTTCGTCAACCCCGGCGACCTGGCCGCGCTCGGCCTGGCCGACGGCGGCACGGTGGACCTGGTCTCGGAGTGGGAGGACGGCGTCGAGCGCCGCGCGCCGGGCTTCCGGCTGGTGGCCTACCCGACCGCGCGCGGGTGCGCGGCGGCGTACTTCCCCGAGACGAACGTGCTGGTCCCGCTGGACAGCACCGCCCAGGTCAGCAACACCCCCACCTCCAAGTCGATCGTGGTGCGGCTGGAACCGGCCGTATAACGCTCCGGCCGAGGGGCGGCCGGAACGCCGCCGGGACGTTACGATGCGCTCATCGGTGAACACCGAACGGGTGGAGCGTCTGGTGACGGTACTGGCGGCCGAAGGCAGGGCGGGCAACCTGCCCGCCGAGGTGACCCGCTTCGTCGGGCGCGCCCAGGAGCTGGCCGAGGTCGCGGACCTGGTGGAACGCGAGCGGCTGGTGACCCTGTGCGGGCCCGGCGGCGTCGGCAAGACGCGGCTCGCGCTGCGCCTGGCCGCCGACCTGCGGCCCTCCTTCGCCGACGGCGCGTGGCTGGTGGAGCTGTCGGCGCTGCGCGAGCCGCAGCTGCTGCCCCGGCTGGTCGCCGAGGCGCTGGGCCTGTGCGACCAGACCGCGCGCGACGCGGTGCAGTCGCTGGAGGACTACCTGTCGGACCGGCACCTGCTGCTGGTGCTAGACACCTGCGAGCACATGGTGGACGCCTGCGCGATGCTCGCCGAGCTGCTGCTGCGCGCCGCGCCCCGGCTGCACGTGCTGGTCACCGGCCGCCAGCCCCTGGACCTGCTGGGCGAGCACACCTACGCGCTGCCGCCGCTGGCGGTGGCCGACGCCGGGTCCGGCCCCGACCCCGACTCCGACTCCGGCGGCGACTCGGTCGCCCTGTTCGCCGACCGCGCCGCCGCGAGCGCCCCCGGCTTCGAGATCACGCCGGACAACCGGGCGCAGGTGGCCCGGCTGTGCCGCCGGCTGGAGGGCATCCCGCTCGCCATCGAGCTGGCCGCCGTCCGGCTGCGCACCATGTCGCTGGACCAGATCGCCGCCCGGCTGGACGACCGGTTCCGGGTGCTCGGCACCGCCCGCACCCGGCACGCGCGGCACCAGACGCTGCACGCGGCGGTGAGCTGGAGCCACGAGTTGTGCACGCCCGAGGAGCAGGCGCTCTGGGGGCGGTTGTCGGTGTTCCCCGGCGACTTCGACGACCGGGCGGCCGAGGCGGTCTGCACCGGCGGCCCGGCCTGCGGCGACGTCCTGGACCTGCTGGGCGCGCTGGTCGACAAGTCGGTCCTGCTCCGCGACCGCGACACCGGCCGCTACCGCATGCTCGACACCCTCCGCGAGTTCGGCGCGGGGCTGCTGGACGCGCCCGCCGCCGCCGAGCTGCGCGACCGGCACCTGCGCCACTACCTGGCGCTCGCCGAGCACGCCGAGCGGGGCATCTCCGGGCCGGACCAGACGGCGCTGATCACCGGGCTGGGCGCCGAGCGGCACAACCTGCGGGTCGCGCTCGACCACGCGTTCTCCGCCCCCGGCGCCGAGCCCGCCGCGCTGCGCCTGACCCGGCTGCTGTACATGCCGTGGGTGATCCTGGGCCTGTTCGGCGAGGCCCGGGGCTGGGCGCAGCGGGCGCTGACGCTGCGGACTGCCGAAGACCCCGCCGGGAACCCCGCCGACGGCTCCGAACGGTGCTGGGCCCTCTACTCGGCCGTCGTGCTCGCCGCCCTCCAGGGCGACGGCGACGCGGCGCGCCCGCTGCTGGACGAGCTGGTCCGGGTCGCCCCGGCCTGCGCCGACGCCGAGCTGAGCGCGCACGTCCCGCAGGCCCGCGGCCTGGTGTCCTTCTTCACCGGCGACACCAGGACGGCCGCCGAGCACCTGGAGGAGGCCCTGACGGCCCGGCGCGCCCTGGGCTGCGACCACCCCCGGTCGCTGGTGAGCTACCCGCTGCTGGCCGGGTCGTACGGGCTGCTCGGCCGCGCCGAGCGGGCCATGGCCGTGGCCGACGAGGGCCTGCGCGAGACCGGGCGCGTCGGCGACGCCTGGAACGGCTCGGCCCTGATGTACAGCCGGGGCCTGGTGCGCTGGACGGCGGGTGACGCCGCCGGGGCGATGCCCGACGTCCTGGCCTCGCTGCGGCTCAAGGACGGCTCGTCGGACGCCCTCGGCCACGCCATCACGCTCGACCTGGCCGCCGTGTGCGCGGCCGACCTCGACGCCCCGGACCGGGCCGCCACGCTGCTCGGCTTCACCGCCCTCCTGTGGGAACGGCTCCGCGTGCCGATGCTGGGCCCGGCCTACGCCGCCCTGCGGCAGAGCTGCCTGGAGTCGCTGCGCGAGCGGCTCGGCGAGGAGCGCTTGGCGGACGGGATGCGGCACGGCGCGTCCCACACGCTCGCCGAGGCGACGGCCCTGGCGCTCGGCGAGGCCGACTCCGGCGGGCCCGGACCGGCCGCCGGACGCCGCCGCGCCCGCTCGCTGACCCCGCGCGAACGCGAGATCGCGGGCCTGGTCGCCGAGGGTCTGTCCAACCGGCGGATCGCCGAGCGGCTGGTCATCGCCAAGCGCACCGTCGACTCCCACGTCGAGCACATCCTCGCCAAGCTGGAGGTCGCCTCCCGCGCCCAGGTCGCGGTCTGGGTCGAGCGGCACGGCCACGCCTCCGGCGACGACCCCGGCCATGCCGACGACCCTGACGACACGAGCGGACCGGCCCCGCCCTGAGATAACGGACCGCAGGTAAATCCAGGTTCGCCGCAAGCGCCCGATCCGGCGGGGCGGACCGGCATACGATGGGCGGCGCGCCCCCGTTCCGACACGAGGTGACCGTGACCTCTCCGCCCGAGAGACCGCGCGGCGGCAACCTGCCCGCCGAGGTGACCAGGTTCATCGGCCGCCGCCAGGAGCTGGCCGAAGCCCGGCAGGCCCTGTCGCGGTCCCGGCTGGTCACCCTCACCGGCGTGGGCGGCGTCGGCAAGACGCGGCTGGCGGTGCGGCTGGCGGCCGAGCTGCACCGCTCGTTCCCCGACGGCGCGTGGCTGGCGGAGCTGTCGGCGCTGCGCGAGCCCGAGCTGCTGCCGCGCACCGTCGCCGACGCGCTGCACCTGCCCGGCCAGTCGGCGGGCAGCCAGGTGGAGCGGCTGGCCGACCACCTGTCGGACAAGGACCTGCTGCTGGTGCTCGACACCTGCGAGCACCTGATCGAGGACTGCACCGCGCTGGTGGAGGTGCTGCTGCGCACCGCGCCGCGGTTGCGGGTGCTGGCCACCAGCCGCGAGCCGCTGGACGTGATGGGCGAGCACAACCTGGTCATCTCGCCGCTGCCGGTGCCCGCCTGCGGCGGCCGTCCCGGCGAGGGCGACGCGGTGGCGCTGTTCGCCGACCGCGCCGAGGCGATGGTGCCGGGGTTCGCGCTGACCGACGACAACCGCCAGACCGTGACGCGGCTCTGCCGCCGCCTGGACGGCATCCCCCTCGCGATCGAGCTGGCCGCCGTGCGGCTGCGCACCATGTCGGTCGACCAGCTCCTGGCCCGCATCGACGACCGGTTCAAGCTGCTCGGCACCGCCCGCGCGGGCCGCAACCGGCACCGCACGCTGCGCGCGGCGATCGAGTGGAGCCACGAGCTGTGCACCGAGGACGAGCGGCTGCTGTGGGCGCGCTTGTCGGTGTTCCCCGGCGACTTCGACCTCGCCGCCGCCGAGGCGGTGTGCTCGGGCCCCGGCCTGGAGGCCGACGACCTGCTGGAGGTGCTGGGCCGCCTGGTGGAGAAGTCGGTGGTGTTGTGCGAGCACGACGGCAGCCGCTACCGGATGCTCGACACCATCCGCGAGTACGGGGCCGAGCGGCTGACCGAGCGCGGCGGCGACGCCGAGCCCCGCCGCCGCCACCGCGACCACTACCTGGCGCTGGCCGAGCGGTCCCGGGCGGCCGCGCTCGACGGCGGGCAGCTCGACTGGCTGATCCGGCTGCGCGCCGAGAACGCCAACCTGCGGGTCGCGCTGGAGTACTCGCTGGCGACGCCCGGCGAGGAGGCGACCGGCCTGCACCTGGCGGTGGTCCTCCAGCACTACTGGATGTGCCTGGGGCTGTTCGGCGAGGCGCGGCGCTGGCACGAGCGGGCGCGCGCCGTCGCGGCCGGGAAGGCGCCCGAGGGCGGGCCGGAGGGCGCGTGGCTGGACTGCTTCACCGGGATGATCGCGGTGCAGCAGGGCGAGGCGGCGCTGAGCCGGACGCTGATCGAGCCCGCGCTGCGCTCGGCCGACCCCGACCTGCGCGCGCACGCGGTGCACGTGCAGGGGCTGATCGCGCTGTTCGAGGGCGACCTCGCGCAGGCGCAGGCGCGGCTGGAGGAGGCGCGCGCGGCGTTCGAGGCGGGCGGCTACCGCGACCCGCTGGCGCTGCTGACCGGCCCGCACCTGTCGTCGGTGCTGCTGCTCCAGAGCAAGAACGACCAGGCGCTGGAGCTGGCCGAGGTGACGGTGCGGTCGGGCGAGGCGACCGGCGAGCAGTGGCACCACTCGTTCGCGCTGTACGCGCGGGGCGCGGCGTTGTGGTGGCAGGGCGAGCACGCCGAGGCGGTGCGCGACCTGCTGGCCTGCCTGGAGATCAAGGAGCGGCTGGGCGACCAGCTCGGCATCACGCTGGCGCTGGACCTGCTGACGCCCGCGCCGGTGGTGCGCGGCGAGGACGAGCAGGCGGCGATGTTGCTGGGCGCGACCGAGCGCATGTGGCGGGCGCTCGGCGCGTCGCTCCAGTACGGGCCGCACTACATGAAGCGGCGCGCGATGTCGGAGAAGGCCGTGCGCAAGCGCATGGCCGACGACCGGTTCGAGGCGGCCAAGCGGCGCGGCGTGGAGATGACGATCGCCGAGGCGATCGGGCTGGCGCGGGGCGAGGCGCCGCCGCCGATCCCCGAGCACGCCCGCGAGCCGCTGAACGTCCGCGAGCGGCAGGTCGCGACGCTGGTCGGCGAGGGCCTGTCCAACCGGGAGATCGCCGACCGGCTGACGCTCGCCAAGCGCACGGTCGACTCCCACATCGCGCACATCCTGGCCAAGCTCGGCATCTCCTCGCGCGCCGAGATCGCCGCGTGGAGCCGGCAGACGCTGGGCGGCGCGGCCCGCTGAGGGCCGTGCGCGCCCATCACGGCCGCATGTCGTGGCCGCACGTCATGGCCACACGTCAGCGCCGCACGGGTGGAGCGCCTCTGGTCAGTCCTCGCGGCGCGGGGCGAGCTTGCTGCCGGGGTAGGGGCTGAGCAGCGTCTCGCGCCACGGGCCGTCGAGATGGGCGCGGGCGCGCTTGCGCCAGCTCAGCAGCCGGTGGTCGGGCTCGGCCTCGTCGTCCATGCCCAGCGCGGCGTCGCGGGCGCGCTGCACCTCCAGGTGGGAGTCGATGTCGGTGCCCCACAGCGTGACGACCTCGGTGTCGCAGAGCTGCACCTCGTACGCGCCGACGAGCCGGTGCCCGTGGTCGGCCATGATCGGCGCGCGCTCCTCGCGCACCGCCGCCAGGTAGTCCAGCGCCGCGCCGGGCCGCACCTGGGCGCTCTCGAACAGGTACAGCGGCGCGGCGTAGCGCTCGGCGACCAGGTCGGCCAGCACCGGCGAGCCGGGCGCGGCGGCCAGCGGGCGGGAGAACGCGCCGTGCCGCAGGTCGTCGATGTCGGACAGGAACAGGTTGGCCTGCACGTCGTCGTAGATCTCCAGCATCTGCCGCCAGCCGCCGTCCCAGCCGCCGTGGCAGTCCCAGAGCGTCACCACCTTGAACTGCGGATGGCCGCTGATGCCGACGGCGTAGAACGCGCCGACCAGGTCGATCTCGCGGGACCGGATCGACAGCCCCGCGGTGAGCTCGGCGTCACCGGCGGCGCGGCGGTCGTCCTCCTGCTTGTAGGCGGTGAGCCAGCGCAGGTACTCCAGCGGCCTGCGCGAGTTCATCGGGTGGAACTCGACCTCTTCGAGCAGGTGGACGGCACGGCGCACGACGCCTCCCATGAGCCAAGCGGACGCTTGTTTGGGACACTAGCGCCCGGCGGCCGCTCCCGCCAGGGGCGGCCGGCGGTCGCGCCACGGGCGCGCCTCCTCCAGCGCGCGGCACACCGCCATGACCAGGGCGTCGGCGTGGCGCGGGCCGACGACCTGGAGGCCGACCGGCAGGCCGCCGTCCGTCCACCCGCACGGCACGCTCGCGGCGGGTTGCTGGGTCATGTTGAACGGGTAGGTGAACGGCGTCCACGACGCCCAGCGCTCGCCGGGCCGCCCGCCCGGCGTCTCCCGGCCCGCCTCGAACGCGGTGATCGGCAGCGTCGGGGTGACGAGCGCGTCGTACCGCTCGTGGAAGCGGCCCATCGTCCGGCCCAGCTCGACCCGGCGCGCGGTGGCGTCCAGGTAATCGCCCGCGGACAGGCGCGCGCCGCGCTCGCAGACCTCGCGCAGACCGGGGTCCAGCCGGGCGCGCTGCCCGGCGTCCAGGTGCTCCACGACCTTGGCCGCGCCCGCGAACCACAACACCTCGAACTCGGCGATCGGGTCGGCGAACCCCGGGTCGGCCTGCTCGACCCCGGCCCCCAGCTCGGCCAGCGTCGCGACGGCCTCCGCCACCAGCGCCGCCACCTCCGGATCGACCCGCGCGTAGCCGAGGGCCGGGCTGTAGGCGATGCGCAGGCCCGCCAGGTCGCGCGGAGCGGCCCCGGCGAAGGGGACGGCGGGCGGCGGCAGCGCCGACCAGTCGCGGGAGTCGAAACCGGCCGCCACGTCCAGCAGCAGCGCGGCGTCGGCCACGCTGCGCGCCATCGGTCCCACGTGCGACAGTGTGCCGAACGGGCTGGCGGGATGGTGCGGCACCAGGCCGTAGGTGGGCTTGAGGGTGAAGGTGCCGGTGAAGGCGGCGGGGATGCGCACCGAGCCGCCGCCGTCGGTGCCCAGCGCGAGCGGCGCCATCCCGGCCGCGACCGCCGCCGCCGCGCCGCCGCTGGACCCGCCGGGCGTGCGGGCGGGGTCCCACGGGTTGCGGGTGACGCCGGTGAGGGGGTTGTCGGTGACGCCCTTCCACGCGAACTCGGGGGTGGTGGTCTTGCCGACCAGCACCGCGCCGTGCTCGCGCAGCCGCGCGACGCCGGGCGCGTCCTCGTCCCAGGTCTGGTGCGGGTCGATGGTGGTGGAGCCGCGCAGGGTGGGCCAGCCCTTGGTGAGTAGGACGTCCTTGATGGAGACAGGGACGCCGTCGAGCAGGCCCGCCGGTTCGCCGCGCCGCCAGCGTTCGGTGGCGGCGCGGGCGGCGTCGAGCGCACGGTCGGCGTCCACCAGGCAGAACGCGTTGAGGTGCGGGTCGGCCGCGCCGATGCGGGCCAGCACCGCCCCGGTGGCCTCGACGGGGGACAACGTCCCGGAGCGGTAGGCGTCCAGCAGTTCGGTCGCGGTCAGGTCGGCGGGATCGGTCGCACCGGTCATGGCACCCCTTCGCGGACGTAGCCGAGCCGCTTGTCCACGACGTTGCGCAGCGGCCGGCGGTGGCAGTGGCGGTCGAGGTTGTCGGCGAACAGGGCGACCAGCGCCTCGCGCCATCCGGCGGCGTCCCCGGCCATGTGCGGGGAGACGACGACGTTCGGCATGTCCCACAGCGGCGACGCGGCGAGCAGCGGCTCGTCCTCGAACACGTCCAGCGCCGCGCCCGCGATCCGGCCCGCGCGCAGCGCCGCGACCAGGTCGTCCTGCACCACCAGCGGGCCGCGCCCCACGTTGATGAGGCGGGCGGTCGGGCGCATGCGGGCGAGGGCGGCGGCGTCGATCATTCCGCGCGTGCGCGCGGTGAGCGGCGCGGCGAGCACGACGTAGTCGGCCTGCGCGAGCGCGGCGTGCAGATCGTCCATCGCCCACACCGTGCCGAGATCGGGGTCGGCGGGCCGGGCGGCGCGGCCGAGGCCGGACACGCGCAGCCCGGCGGCGGTGAGGGTGCGGCCGACGGCGCGGCCGATCGGGCCGGTGCCGACGACCAGCGCGCGGGCCCCGGCCAGGCGCTCGGTCTCGCGATGCCGCCAGGTGCGCCCGGCCTGGAGGCGCAGCGTGGTGTGCAGGTCCTTGGCGAAGCACAACACCAGGCCGAGCACGTACTCGGCGATCGGCTCGTCGAACACCCCGCGCGAGTTGGTGACGACGGTCGGGCCGTCCGCCAGCGCGGGGAACAGGAGCCGGTCCACTCCGGCGCTGGCGATGTGCACCCAGCCGGGGCCACCGCCCGCATCCGGCCATGCGTCGGCCAGCGCCTCGGACCAGAAGTGCCACATGAACAGCACGTCGGCGGACGGCAGCGCCTCGGCCAGCCCGGATTCGTCCACGTAACGGACGTGGGCGAGGCGTTCGACGGCGGTCATGTCCGGCAGCGGCTCCGGGCCCCGCAACACCACGACGTCGAGGCGGGAGACCGGATTCATACGCACCTGTTCCTCATGGGCTGGATGCGGCTTTTCTATGCGTTTCTCGGCGTTACTTTCCGCAGTCCCGAGTTAACGGCGATGCAACGCGACGGGCATTGACACGCTAGGAAGCGCTCGTAGGATTGTCAACAATCAGCACGGCCGGGCCGTGCTCCCACCCCTGATCCTTGGGGAGGTCCGCTGCACATGCCCAAGCTGATGACCGTCACCCTGGAGCGCCGCGGCGTCTCCTGCGTGGCCGAGCTGCTGGAGAAGGACGCGCCGCGCACCTGCGCGGCGGTCTGGGCGGCGCTGCCGCTGGCGGGCGACGCCTACCACGCCAAGTACGCGCGCAACGAGGTCTACACGATGGTCGAGCGGTTCGCCGCCGAGGAGGTGGGCCTGGAGAACCCGACCGTCACCCCCATCCCCGGCGACGTCGTCTACTTCTCCTTCTCCGGCGGGATGCTCGACCGGGCGTTCAAGGAGGAGAAGGGCATCGGGGCGCTGCCCGGCGTCATCGACCTCGCGCTGTTCTACGGCCGCAACAACCTGCTGCTCAACGGAGACGTCGGCTGGGTGCCCGGCAACGTCTACGCCACCGTCGTGGAGGGTCTGGGCCCGATGGCCGAGGCGTGCAACGACGTGTGGCGGTCGGGCGCGGTCGGCGAGCGCCTGGTCTACCAGCGGCACGAGCGCTGAGCGGCAGGCCGGCGATGGCATTCGACCCCGCGCTGGTCGTCGGGCCGGAACTGCTCGCCCAGACCGGGATCGGGGTGGTCGCGCCGTTCGACTTCGCGCTGGACCGCGAGTTGTGGCGCTGGACGCCCGACGACGTGTCGTTGTTCCTGACCCGGCTGCCGTACGTGCCGGTGCCGGTGACGGTGGAGATGGCGGGCGCGCTGTCGGACCACTCGATCGTGCGGCAGGCGGTGCGCGACGTGCTGGCCCCCGAGCCCCTCGCCGTCGCCTACGCCTGCGCGTCGGGCAGCTTCGTCGGCGGCGCGGCGGGCGAGCTGGACCTCCACCGCACGATGCTGGCGGCCGGGGCCCCGGCGGCGGCCACCACCTCCGGCGCGCTGGTGGAGTCGTTGCGGCTGCTGGACGCGCGGCGGATCGCGGTGGTCACCCCCTACATCGACAGCGTCACCGAACGGCTGGTCTCCTTCCTCGGCGAGTACGGCGTCGCGGTGGCGTCCTCGGTCGGGATGGGGCTGCTCAGCCACATCTGGAAGATCGGCTACCGGGAGATCGTGGCGGCGGTCTCGGCGGTGGACCGGCCCGACGCCGAGGCGGTGTTCATCAGCTGCACCAACGTGCCGACCTACGACATCATCGCGCCGCTGGAGGCCATGCTCGGCAAGCCCGTCCTCACCGCCAACCAGGTCACGATGTGCGCGGCGCTGCGCGCGATGGGCTCCCCGGCCGCCGGGCCCGGCCAGTGGCTGGTGCGGCGCACGCGCCCCACGGCGGCCTGACCACCGCGCGGGCGGCGTCACCCGGCCGCTACGATTGTCGACAATCTGCCGCAGACGAGGCGTCGGGAGGCACGGTGGGACGGAACGCGGGCCTGTCGGTGGGCTTCCTGTACCCCGGCCACAGCGCCGAGGACGACTACCCCGCGATCGAGGCGCTGCTCGGCGACGTCGCGCTGCCCGTCGTGCACACCACCATGCGCGAGGACGCGCACCGCGTGGACGCGCTGCTGGACATCGGCGGCGCGGACGTGCTCGACGTGGGCGCGCGACGGCTCCGGGAGCTGGGCGTGGACGCGGCGGTGTGGGCGTGCACCAGCGGCAGTTTCGTGTTCGGGTGGGACGGCGCGACGGCGCAGGCCGCCGGGATCGCCGAGGCGGCGGGCGTGCCCGCGTCCAGCACCTCGTTCGCGTTCGTCAACGCCGCGCGGCATCTGGGCGTGCGGCGCGTGGCGGTCGCGGCGACCTACCCCGAGGACGTGGCCGAGCACTTCGCGGCCTTCCTCGGCGGGGCCGGGATCGAGGTGGTCGCGCTGGGCTGCCAGGACATCGTGACCGCCGCCGAGGTCGGCGCGCTGGACCGCGAACGTGTGCTGGAGTTCGTCGCCGCCGGAGACCACCCCGACGCCGACGCCGTTCTCGTGCCCGACACCGCCCTGCACACCGCGCACCGGCTGGACGAGCTGGAGCGACGCCTCGCCAAGCCGGTGCTCACCGCCAACCAGGTGAGCGTCTGGGAAGGGTTGCGCCTGGCGGGCGGCACGCGCCCGCGCACGGGTCTCGGCAGGTTGTTCGCCGCCGGATGGAGCTAGGAAGAAGAGACATGGGCCGTTTGGGAGAACTGGAGCCGGTCCCCCGCCGCTCGACCGTCGAGATCGTGTCGGCCGAGCTGCGCGCCGCGATCCTGTACGGGTCGCTGGCGCCCGGGACCCAGCTCGGCGAGGCCGAGCTGGCGGCGCGGCTGGGCATCAGCCGGGGGCCGCTGCGCGAGGCCATGCAGCGCCTGGTGCAGGAGGGCCTGCTGCACAGCGAGCCGCACCGGGGGCTGTTCGTCGTCACGCTCGACCACGACGACGTCGAGGACGTCTACCGGGCGCGGCTCGCCGTCGAGCGCGAGGCGTGCCGCCTGGTGATGGCCCGCAACCGGGGCGAGGCCGTCGCGCGGCTGACCGAAGCGCTGGAGGGCCTGGTCACCGCCGCGCGCGAGCGCGACCGGGTGGCGATGAGCGACGCCGACCAGGCGTTCCACCAGGTGCTGGTCAGCGCCTCGGGCAGCCCCCGGCTGGAGCGCATGGCGCAGACGTTGCTGGTGGAGACCCGCATGTGCCTGAACGCGCTCCAGGACACCTACCCCGAGCCCGAGGAGCTGGTCGAGGAGCACCGGCGGCTGGTGGACGCCATCGCCGACGGCGCCGAGGACCGGTTGCTGCTGCTCATCGAGGAGCACATGATCGACTCCGTCGAGCGGCTGCGGCCCGCGCCCTGACCTCTGGACAGCGTCCGCCGCGCGTGATGCCATGACGGCAGATTGTCGACAATCTCCCCCGGGAGGGGCGCATGGCGAAGCTGTCCCCGGTGCTCAGGCAGGCCACCCCCGTACTGGCCGAGCGCGGTGAGGGGGTGTACCTGTTCGACACCTCCGGCCGCCGGCACCTGGACTTCACCGCCGGAATCGGGGTGACCGGCACCGGGCACTGCCATCCCCGGGTGGTGGCGGCGGTGCAGCAGCAGGCGGCCCGGCTGATGCACGGCCAGTACACCACCGTGCTGCACCGGCCGCTGCTGCGGCTGACCGAGCGCCTGGGCGCGGTGCTGCCCGCCGGGCTGGACTCGTTGTTCTACCTCAACAGCGGCAGCGAGGCGGTGGAGGCGTCGATCCGGCTGGCGCGGCACGCCACCGGGCGGCAGAACATCGTGGTGTTCCACGGTTCCTTCCACGGCCGCACGATGGGCGCGGCCGCCGCGACCACGGCGGGCACCAAGTTCCGGGCCGGGATCGGGCCGCTGATGCCGGGCGTGACGGTGGCCCCTTTCCCGCAGGCGTACCGGTACGGGTGGAGCGAGGCGGAGGCGACCCGTTTCGCGCTGCGCGAGCTTGACTACCTGCTGGCGACGGTCAGCGCGCCACAGGAGACGGCGGCGTTCCTGGTGGAGCCGGTCCTCGGCGAGGGCGGCTACATCCCCGCGCCGCCCGGCTTCCTGGAGGGGCTGCGCGAGCGCGCCGACCGGCACGGCGTGCTGCTGGTCGTGGACGAGGTGCAGACCGGGTTCGGGCGCACCGGCCGGTTCTGGGGCCACCAGCACTCGGCCGCCGTCCCCGACGTCCTGGTCACCGCGAAGGGCCTGGCCAGCGGCCTGCCGCTGTCGGCGATCGCCGCGCCCGCCGCGCTGATGGAGAAGGCGTGGCCGGGCTCGCAGGGCGGCACCTACGGCGGCAACGCGATCGCGTGCGCCGCCGCGCTGGCGACGCTGGAGGTGATCCAGGACGAGAGCCTGGTCGCCAACTCCGCCGAGATGGGCGCGCGCCTGCACGAGGGGCTGCGCAAGGTCACCGCCGACCATCCCGTGGTCGGCGACGTGCGGGGCCGGGGGCTGATGCAGGCCGCCGAGTTCACCGGCCCGGACGGCGAGCCCGACACCGCGACGGCCCTGCGCGCGCACAGGGCGGCCGTCGAGCGCGGGTTGTTGCTGCTGACCTGCGGCCCGTACGGCAACGTCGTCCGGATGATCCCGCCGCTGGTGGTGACCGCCGCGCAGATCGACGAGGCCCTGGAGTTGTGGTCCGCCGCCATGGCCGAGGCCGTGACGGGAGGTTAGTGGCAGCCCTCGTGGCCGGAACCGGGTGCCGTCCGTGCGGCGGGCGGTGCCGCTCCGGGCGGCGTCGGGGTGGTGGAGGGCACGGCCGGGGCGGGTGTGGGTCTCGGCGTCGGCGAGGCGTCGCGGTCACGTCCGGCCTCGGACCGCCCGTACAGGCGGGCGTCGCTGGACTGGGAGCGTCCGGGGCTCAGCGCGATGTCGCGGGCGACGGCGCGGCCGCCGTAGCGGTCGGTCACGCGCACGGTGAACGGGCCGCCGCCCAGGCCCGTCGCCGTCCACTGGTTGTCCATGCCCCGGCTCAGCTCGCGCCACCGGTCGCCCTGGCGCACCTCCACGCGCGCCAGCGGGTTGCCGTGCCCGGTGACCAGCAGGGCGAGCCAGCCCGCCGACGATCCGGACTTGACGCGGAACGCCAGCCGCCCGGTCTCGCCCGGGTCGCGCAGCAGCCCGTAGCGGACGGGGGCCGTTCCCCTGGCGGTGCCGCCCGCCGCCCGGCGGAACGCCTCCTCGCTGAGGTCGAGATGGCCCGACCCGCAGCCCTGGCACCGGTCCGCGACCATGACGCGCACGGTGCCGCGCGGTCCCTCGATCTCCAGGTACGCGCCGCACAACTCCGCGCGCCCGAACTCGCGCGCCGACAACGACGCGTACAGCCCGCCGGGCGGCAGCGGCCCCAGCGAGCACAACACCTCCGACCAGTCGCGGTGGAAGACCGCCGTGCCCTCGCCGGTGAAGTCGGGCGACGGATCGGCTAAAGGAGCGTGCCCGGCGGCGCGTACGGACGGCGGAAGAGCGGCGGCGCAGGCACCCTCCTGGAGCCGGATCGCGCCGAGCGCGAGCGCCGCGATCGCGGCGATGGACAGGGCCGCCCACACCCAGCGCGGGCTCGGCCTCCGTCGCGGTGTCGCATGCATCGCGCCCTCCCCCGAGGCGGCCGGAGACCCGGCCTCACTAAGTAATCAGCCACGCACGCGGAGTGTTACCGCGCCGCCGCGCGCCGGTGCGCCGCCGCCCGGGGAGGCCGCTGCTGTTAGATTCCGAATCTCATTCTGAATTGTGGAGGTCACCCGCGATGAGCAGCCCGTCGAGCAGTCCCTGGAACACCCCCGAGCGCGCCGCGCTGCGCGAGCTGGTCCGCGACTTCACCACCCGGGAGATCGTCCCGTCCCTCCCGGCGTGGGAGGAGGGCGGCGAGCTCCCCCGCGAGCTGCACCGCAAGGCGGCCGGCGCGGGACTGCTGGGCGCGGGCTTCCCCGAGGAGGCGGGCGGGTCGGGCGGCGACCCGATCGACGCGCTGATCGTGGCCGAGGAGCTGATCCAGGCGGGCGGGTCCGGCGGCGTGGTGGCCTCGTTGTTCACCCACGGGATCGCGCTGCCGCACATCATCGCGGCCGGGGACAAGGACCTGATCGACCGGTTCGCGCGGCCGGTGCTGGCGGGCGAGAAGATCGGCGCGCTGGGCATCACCGAGCCCGACACCGGGTCGGACGTGGCGGGCATCCGCACCACCGCCGTCCGCGACGGCGACCACTACGTGGTCAACGGGGCCAAGATGTTCATCACCTCGGGCGTGCGCGCCGACTTCGTCACGCTGGCCGTGCGGACCGGCGAGCCCGGCTTCGGCGGCGTCTCGCTGCTGGTGGTGGAGAAGGGCACGCCGGGCTTCACGGTGTCGCGGGCGCTGAGCAAGATGGGCTGGCTCTGCTCCGACACGGCCGAGCTGTCGTTCACCGACGTGCGGGTGCCGGTCGCCAACCTGGTCGGGGCCGAGAACAGCGGCTTCCTCCAGATCGTGCAGAACTTCGTCACCGAGCGGCTGTCGCTGGCGGTGCAGGCGTACGCGACGGCGCAGCGCTGCCTGGACCTCACCATGGAGTACGTGCGGGTCCGCGAGACCTTCGGGCGTCCGCTGTCGTCGCGCCAGCTCGTGCGGCACAAGCTGGCCGAGATGGCGCGGCAGGTGGACGTGGCGCGCGCCTACACGCGGCAGATCGCCGAGCGGTACATCGCGGGCGAGGACGTGCTGACCGAGACGGCCTACGCCAAGAACACCGCCGTCTACGCCGTCGAGCACGTGGTGCACGAGGCGGTGCAGCTGCACGGCGGCATGGGTTACATGCGCGAGTCGGAGGTGGAGCGGCACTACCGGGACGCGCGCATCCTCGGCATCGGCGGCGGCACCAACGAGATCATGAACGAGATCGTCGCCAAGCGCCTGGGGTTCTGAACGCGCGCCGCCGGTGTCCGGGCGGCTCCGCCCGGACACCGGCGGCCTCCCTCACGCCTGCGCGACCGCGCCGCTCTCGATCAGCTCGTCGGCGTCGTCGAAGCCCAGGTCGGCCAGCACCTCGCGGGTCTGCCCGCCGGGCAGCACCGGCACGCCGTCGGTCTCCCCCGGCGTGCGGGAGAAGCGCGGCGCGGGGGCGGGCTGGCGGTGCCCGGCGCCCTCGACGAACACCTCGCGCGCGGTGTTGTAGGGGTGCTCGGCGGCCTCGGCCAGTGACAACACCGGGGCCACGCAGGCGTCGCCGGGCAGGAACACCTCGGCCCACTCGTCGCGGGTGCGGGCCTTGAACGCGGCGGCGAAGCGGTCGCGCAGGTCGGGCCAGCGGTCGCTGTCGTGCTGGCCGGGCAGGTCGGCGTCGGCGAGGCCGAGCTTCTGGAGGAACTCGGCGTAGAACTGCGGCTCCAGCGCGCCGACCGCGACGTGCTTGCCGTCGGCGGTCTCGTACACGTCGTACCAGGGCGCGCCCGAGTCGAGCATGTTGACGCCGCGCTCGTCGCGCCACATGCCCCCGGCCATGAAGCCGTGGATGAAGGTGGACAGGTGCGCGGTGCCGTCCACGATGGCGGCGTCCACGACCTGGCCCTTGCCGCTGACCTTGGACTCCAGCAGCGCGGCCAGCACGCCGACCACCAGGTACATGCTGCCGCCCGCGAAGTCGCCCAGCAGGTTCATCGGGATCTGCGGCGGGCCCCCGGCGCGGCCGATGGCGTGCAGCGCGCCGGTGATGGCGATGTAGCCCACGTCGTGCCCGGCGCTCTGCGACAGCGGGCCCTGCTGGCCCCAGCCGGTCATCCGGCCGTAGACCAGCTTGGGGTTGCGGGCCAGGCAGTCGTCGGGGCCGAGGCCGAGGCGCTCGGTGACGCCCGGCCGGAAGCCCTCCAGCAGCACGTCGGACTTCTCCACCATGCGCAGCACGAGTTCCTTGCCGCGCTCGCTCTTCAGGTCGACGGCGATGGAGCGCTTGCCGCGGTTGGTGAAGTCGGTGCCGCCGGTCGCGCCGCCGCCCCGCAGGGCCGCGGCCGCGCGGTCCACCCGGATGACCTCCGCGCCCAGGTCGGCCAGCAACATCGCGGCGAACGGACCGGGCCCGATCCCGGCCAGCTCGATCACCCGCACGCCCGACAGCGGTCCGTTGCCCATATCGTGTTCCCTTTCGCCGCAACCCGCGTGAATCCCGTTCGGTGCCCCCAGTGTGCCCGATTCGAGTAAGCGGCGACTGACTCGGGGTGCCGGTCAGCCCGGGTCGGCCTGGAACACCGGCATGGCCCGCCGCTGATGATCGGCGGCGGCGAGGGTGACCCGGCCGTCGGGGGCGTGCTCGGCGACCGGTCCCGCGACGGTCAGGAGCCCGCCGCGCACGGTCGGGCGGCGCACGAACGGCCCGTCGGCGGTGAGGACGGTGACCCGGCGGCTCGCGGCGGCCAGGTAGTGCCAGCGGCCCTTGGGCGAGCGCCACCAGGTGCCGCTCGCCACGTCGCGCTGGAGCCGCGAGCAGTCCCAGGTGTCGTCGCGGCGGCCGGTCAGCAGCGCCTGCCCGCGCCCGTCCAGCAGGGTCGTGTAGGTGACGCTGCGGCCGCCGCCGTAGGCGTAGCGGGTGCAGATCCAGCGGCCCCTGCCGCCCTTGTCGGGCAGGTCGCCGCGCCAGAACTCCCACGCGGTGGCCGACTCGACGTCGCCGCGTCCGGTCCGGTCCAGCGAGGTGGGGGCCGACGGGGCGCAGCCGAGCCGCCCCCACAGGGTGAAACCGTCGGGTTCGGCGTCGGGCGCGGCGTCGATCTGGTGGGGGCCCAGGCGGCGCACCGGCGCGGGCGGCGGCGGCTGGTACATCAGGTTGGCCGACTGGAGGCCGCCCAGGTCGGCCATGGTGTAGGGACGGCCGTGGGCGATCTCGGGCTGCCGCAGCTCGAACACCGGACCGCGCCAGCAACCACCGGACGCGGCGCGCACCGGGCCGGTGACACCGCCGCGGACCGGGACGTTCCTCCAGCGGGCCGCGCCGCCGAGGTAGGAGGCGCGGAGCCCCGTCACCCACGGCGGCAGCAGGTAGCGTCCGGCGGCCAGTTTCAGCGGGCTGGCCCCGCCGGGCAGCGTCCGGCCCTCGGGGAAGATCTCCAGGGTGCGGTTCTCGCCGCTGACGGTATAGCGGGCGACCCGGTCGGCGTCGTGCAGGAGCGCGATCCGGCGGTTGCCGAGGCGTCCGGCGTACAACAGTTGCGGGTCGCGGGCGGGCGGGGCGGTGCTGACGCCGCCGGACGCGGCCGCCTTGACGTCGCCGTTCCAGGCGCGCAGCGCCTCGCCGGTGAAGTCGCCGTCTCCGGCCAGGTCGCCGCGCGCGGGCCAGGTGTCCAGGTCGAGGCGGGTGGTGCGCCGCCAGGCCCCGGCGGGAGTGGCCGTCACGCGGTCGGCGCGTCCGACGGAGCGGTCCGCGAAGCCGGAGACATGGGCCTCGCCCAGGCCGCCCGTCAGGATGACCGCTCCCCCGGCCGCCACCAGGGCCGCCACGGTGGCGACGGCGGCGGCTCGGCGGCCGGAGTACCCGGGGCGGCCGTGGAGCCGGGCGTGCAGGCGGACGACGGTCGGGTCCAGCGTGGGCCGGGCCAGCACCTGGTCGCGGATCTCGGGCGGAACGCGCTCGTCCACGGCGGCGGCCTCGCGCAGCGCGGCGTCGGGATCGGCCACGCCCAGGGCGGCCAGGCGCTCGTGCACCGTCTCCTCGGGCAGCTCCTCCAGGTGCCGCAGCACGTAGGCGGCGCGGGCCTGCGGCGGCAGCGCCGCCAGCGCGGAGGTCAGGGCCAGGTCGTCGCCGCTGGGAGCGGCGGGCCGGACGCGCAACCACGGGCCCAGCCGGGTGCTGCCGCCGGTCAGGCGGCGGCGCGGGCGGTCCGGATGGTGGGCGGCCTGGTGGAGCACCCGGTCGCTCAGCCGGGCGTAGACCTCCTCGGTCTCGCCGGAGCCGCCGCGCCGGGAGCGGTCGACGATCCAGTGCGCCGCGACGAGCCGTTCGTGCTCGTCGAGCGTGCCGGGCAGAACAAGATACGCCATTCGGACAAGCCGACGATAACGCTTATTGATGATGGAATTCGGGCTGAGTTTCTCCGGCACGGGGAGACTCCTCCAAGAAAGCGGGGGGCGCCATGACCACTACCGATGGTCGCGCGAAAAGGGCGGCCGCGCCGCCGCAATGCGCACACCGGCGGGGAATGGCGCCCCCGTTTCCGGAAGGATCACCCGATAAGGGCCGTCAGCCGGTGCGGGCGGTCAGCGCCACGGGCGCGTCCGGCCGCCGTCCCGCCTCCGCGGACCGGGCGACCAGCAGCCGTCCCGCGACCTTCGCCCCGCGCAGCGGCCCTTCGGCGTGCGGTCGCAGGCCGCGCGCGGCGGCGGCCAGGTAGTACCAGCGCGCGGGCTGGGCCGAGGCGTGCTGAGCCGAGGTGTGTTGCTCCGGGGTGTGCGGGTCCGGGGCCTGCCACCAGGTGCCCGCGACCGGGCGGCGGTCGTCGCACCAGCCGGTGGCGTGCTCGCTCCGCTCGTCCAGCAGCGTGGACTGCGCGGTGGTGCCGCCGCCCGCGAACGCCAGGCGCGTGCACGCCCAGTCGGCGCGCGCGCCGTCGTGCGGCAGCCTGCCGGACCAGAAGTCCCAGGCCATCGCCTGGATGACGGGCCGCGCGGGCTGCGGCAGCAGGCAGCCGAGCCGTTCCCAGAAGCGGATCCCGGCGGCGTCGAGATGGGCGGCGTGGGACGCGGGCACCGGTTCGGACGCGGACTCGGACGCGGCCGCGTGGTGGGTCGGCGGCCGGTAGGCCAGCACGACCGGGCGGGCCCCGCCCAGGTCGCCCACGGTCCGGTGCCCGGCGGTCCCGCGCAGGTCCAGGACGGGGCCGCGCCCGCACCTCGTGCGGACGGCGACCGGCGCGGTGACGCCGTCGCGCACCTCGACCGGCCCGCCGCCGGGCACCGTGGCCCCGGCGTCCCAGGGCGACAGCAGGTAGCGGCCGCCGCCCAGCGCCAGCGGCGCGGTCGCCTCGGCCCCGGCGGTGCGCACCTCCAGCGCGCCGCCCGGCTCGGTGTAGCGCGCGACGCGGTCGCCGTGCCGCAGGATCGCGACGGGCGTGCCGTCGACGCGTCCGGCGTACAGCAGTTGGGCGTCGCCGCGCAGGCGGCGTTGCGGGTCGTCGCCGCGCGCCGCCCAGGCGTTCAGGGCGCGGGTGGTGAACGCCCGGTCGCGGACCAGTTCGCCGCGCGCGGGCCAGGCGTCCAGGCGGTGCGGCCCCTGGGCCCAGCCGCCGGGGGCGGCCGCGACCAGGCGCAGGTTCCCGGCGGCGGCCGGACGGCTGCCGCCCATCAGCGAGCCGCCGTTCTCGGTGACCACCAGCACCCCGACCAGCGTGGCGGTGAGCGCGGCGGCGGCCGCGATCGGCACCACCGGGCGGCGGCGCACCGGCCGCCGCAGCGCGGCGGGCAACGGGTCGGGCACTGTCGCGTCCGGGATCGGCGCGGCCTCGGCCGCCTCGATCACCTTCCACGGGTCGCGCACGCGCAGCGACACCAGCTCGTCGTGCACCCGGTAGCCGGGCAGGCCGGCGACGTTCAGCAGCACCCAGGCGACGCGGACCGGCGCTTCCAGCCGGGCGAGCGCGTCGGTCGGCGCGGGATCGGGCAGCGGCGCCGGCACGGCGCGCAGCCACGGCCCGAGGCCGGTCTGCGACCGCCGGGACGGCCGCATGGCCTTGCGCAGCACGCGGCTGCGGCGGCGCTCGGGCGGACCGCCGGTGCGGTCGACGATCCGGCGGGCCATCGCCAGCCGGTACGTGCGCTTCCCCTTGCCGGGAAGCACGAAATACGCCAGCCAGACTAGGTCGCCATGGACTCCTGGCGCCGCGGAATTCGCCCTGCCCTCTGCCGGCATCGCCGTTTCTCCCTCTGCACCACTGGTTCCCGTCCTTTGCAGGGCCGAGCGTAGGGAGCGCGGCGCGGCACCGGCGCGCAATTGAACGAACGATTAACCGAGAGGGCGGGCAATTACCGCCATTTCCGGCTCAGCGCGGGGGCGCGGCCACCCTTTCGCTGAACGAACCGTGGAATCCCATGGGAATGTGATGGCGCAGCCGCAGCGTCGCGACCGGCTCGGCGGCCACGTCCCGGGCGTCGAGCACCAGCAGCCGGGACCGGTGCTCGGCGGGGTCGTAGGCGAGCGTCAGCAGCCAGCCGTCGCCCTCGGCGGCGTCGGGCTCGCGCGGCACGAACACCGGTTCGCCGAAGCCGTGGCCGGGCGGCAGTTCGTGCGCGGCGTGCGCGCCGGTGGCGTGGTCGAGATGGTGGACGCCGATGGCGGTGGCGGTGCGCCCGGCGAAGTAGGTGTGCCGGTGCGGGCGGCCCGCCTGGCGGACGTCGGCGTGCGGCAATTCCAGCGGGCCGCTGTGGACCTCCTCGCCGACGACGCGTCCGGACGGGGTGATGCGGTAGCGCATCAGGCCGCAGCCCCACGGGAAGTCCCGGGTGCGGAAGTCGCGGAAGGCGGTGGTCACCTGCGTCCAGTCGGCGAACCGGACGAACTCCACCACCACGTCCTCGCCGTCCTCGAAGGCGTTCACGAAATGGAAGCCGAGCAGCGCGGGATGTTCGATGACGCGCGCCTTTCCGCCGTAGCGGGGCGCGATGACGAAGCAGGTCGGCCGGTGCGGCTGGTAGTCCAGCCCGTCGGCGATCGAGCCGGTGCCCAGCAGGATCTGCTTCACTCGCGGGATCACCGGGTTGATGACGAACACCATGTGGCGGCGGGTGAGCGCGAAGTCGTGGTTCCACGGGCTGTAGGGCAGCGGGACGCGCGGCAGATGGTGCAGCCTGCCGCGCGCGTCCACGCGGTAGCGGCGCAGGCTGCGGGCGCGCGTGAAGTCCATGCCGAAGTTGAACAGCTCGCCGGTGTCGGGGCAGCGCGACGGGTGCGCCGAGAACGCCGACATCACCTTCAGCCGCCCGTCGAAGGAGTGCTCCCCGAGCGTGTCCAGGCTGTCGGGATCGAGCCGGAACGGCCGCCCGCCCTCCCACAGCGCCAGGAGCTGGCCGCCGTGCAGCACCACGCCGGTGTTGGCGACGTTGGCGGGCGGGCGCAACATGTTGGCGAGCGCGCCGCCGGGCCGCTGGGTGCCCAGGCCGCGCAGCCCGACGCGGCCTCTGCGCTGGCCGTAGCGGTAGTGGCGGGTGCGCACGTACCGGTTGCGGTAGCGGACGCGGCCGCCCGCGAAGGAGAACATCGAGACCATGCCGTCGCCGTCGAAGATGTGGTCCAGCAACGACTCGCCGACCTGCCAGCGGCCCGGCCCGTTGCGGTACAGGGTGCCGGTGAGGCCGTCGGGCAGGGCGCCGTCGATCTCGTCGACCTCGTAGTCGTGCTCCTCGGCCAGGCCGTCGTAGACGCCGTGCCACGGTTCGGGCGCGTGCGGGTCGGGCTGCCGGGGACCGGTCGGGGCCGCTGCCGTCACGGGACGCTCCTTGCTCGGCGGATGCTCGCGCCCGCAGCGTGCCACGACCGGCGCTAGTAGTTCAATACCTAACGACTAGTCGGGCGGCCACTCGGCCGGGCCGCCGGGGCAAAAAGCTGTCCAAGATGGGTCGTCCCCCTCCCCCGCGGCGGCGCGACGGGGTAGAAGCCGGACATGACCGACGCGCTACCGGCCCTGCCGTACGACGCCTGGACGGCCACCAAGGACACCCTGCACCTGTGGACCCAGATCGTCGGGAAGATCCAGCTCGCCTCCACCGCCCCGCGCAACCACTGGTGGCACGCCACGCTCAAGGTGGACGAGCGCGGCTACGCCACCGGCCCGATGGTGCACGACGGCGTGCACTTCCGGATCGGCTTCGACCTCATCGACCACGACCTGTGGATCCGCACCGGCGACCGCGACGAGGCGATCCCGCTGCGCGACGGCCTGTCGGTGTCGGAGTTCTACTACAGCCTGGAGGCGCTGCTGCGCGAGCTGGGCGTGCACGTGAAGATCAAGGCCGAGCCGTTCGGGGTGCCGATGACCACCCCCTTCGCCGACGACACCGAGCACGCCAGCTACGACCGCGCGAGCGTCGAGGACTACCGGCGCGCGCTGTTCTGGGCGAACGGGGTGTTCGACGAGTTCCAGGGCTGGTTCAGCGGCAAGAGCAGCCCGGTGCAGCTGTTCTGGCACAGCTTCGACCTGGCGACGGCGCGGTTCTCCGGACGCCGCGCCCCGGACATGCCGGACGCCGACCCGGTGACGCGCGAGGCGTACAGCCACGAGGTGATCAGCTTCGGCTGGTGGCCCGGCGACCCGGCCACGCCCGAGCCGACCTTCTACTCCTACACCCACCCGGAGCCGGACACGCTGACGCAGCAGCCGCTGCGCCCGCCGACCGCGCGGTGGGCGCCGACCGGGATGACGCACCAGGCGCGGCTGCCGTGGGCCGACGCGCTGGCGTCCCCGCAGCCGCGCGACGCGGTGCTCGACTTCCTGCAGAGCGCCTACGCGGCCGGGGCGAAGACGGCGGACTGGCCGTACGACAAGCTCGACTCGTCCTTCTGCCCCGACCGGGGGCACGTGCGCCCGACGAGCACCGCGAACGGCTGACCCGGCCCTTCCGCGCCGTCAGCCGAGCGGCACCTCCAGCGTCGAGGGCGACTGCACGCTGAGGGTCTGGCCGAAGCGCCCGGCGTCGGCGTAGACGGGGTCCTTGGTGTCGACGACCAGCATCAGCCGGTGCCCGGCCGGGACGTCGAACGCGGTGGTCTGGAGGTTCACCGCGACCTTCTGCGGTTTGCCGGGCGTTCCGCGCAGCAGGCTGTACGCCTCGTTGGTGATGAGGCGCGCGTTGCCCTTGGCGTCCACGTCGTAGAGGTAGGACACCAGCGTGCCGGTCCTGCCGGACGGCGTGACGGTGAGGTTCAGGCGCGGCGCGCCGCGCAGCCGCCGCCCCACCGTCAGGACCGGGGTGGACCAGACGGCGGCGGTGCGGCGCGAGATGCGGCGCTGGTCGATCTGGTTGGGGATGCCGAAGGTCTGGAGGCCGCCGCTGACGATGACGAACCCGGCGGTGGCCCCGCTGTCCTGGCCGGTGCGCAG
Source organism: Actinomadura hibisca NBRC 15177 (assembly GCF_001552635.1). Classification (GTDB taxonomy): domain Bacteria; phylum Actinomycetota; class Actinomycetes; order Streptosporangiales; family Streptosporangiaceae; genus Spirillospora; species Spirillospora hibisca. The sequence goes on from NZ_BCRO01000088.1 coordinate 31,764, forward strand.
CGTGCGCCGCCAGGCGGCCGGGGTCACCGCGCCGAGCGCGCCGTCGCCGGACGCGGCGGGGGTACCGAGGCCGAGACGCTCGACGCTCCGGGTCATCGACGGCACGTCGCGGTGGCGCTCGATCCTCCGGTTCCAGGCGACCTCGGCGGCGACCTGCGGCTCGCGGTCGATGCCGTTGGCGGCCCCGCGCAGGTAGTGGTCGAACCAGCGGTGCGCGTCGTCCCACTGGCGGCTCGGCACGCCGAGGATGCCGCTGGCGTGCGGGGAGGCGTGGTCGCCGATCGACAGGTTCAGCCGCTTGGGGCCGGTCAGCGCGGTGAAGTGCTTGACCACCTGGTTCGGCGCGAAGATCATCTCGCTGTAGGCGTTGCTGATCAGGATGGGCACCCGGCGCGCGTTGAGCTGCGCCCGGTAGGTGGCCGGGGAGCGGACCGCACCCCACTTGACCAGGTTCGGGACGTTGCGGTTCGCGTTGAAGTCGTTCATGATCCGGTCGGTCTCGGGGCTGAGCCGCCCGGTGAGCCGGCCGGTGATGGCGAGCATCGCGTAGGACGCCATGTGCCGCGTCTCGTTGGCGTACAACGACTCCACGAGGTCGCCCCAGGTGTCCATGGCGACGACGGCGGCCACCCGCGCGTCGTGCGCGGCGACGATCTGGGAGATGCCCGAGCCGTAGGAGATGCCCGCCAGCCCGATCCTGGCGCGGTCCACCGGGGTGTGGGCGATCAGCCAGTCGATCGCCTTGGAGCCGTCGGCGCGGTCGTTGGGCCCGGCCACGTCGATGCCGCCGCCGGAGTTGAAGAAGCCGCGCGCGGTGTAGCTGAGGACGATGTAGCCGCGCTCGGCCAGCTTGGCGGCCTGGGCGATGTACTCGTGGTCCTCCAGCGTCCAGCTGGAGATGAAGACCACGGCGGGGTGCGGGCCCTTGCCGCGCGGCACGAAGACGTTGCCGTCCAGCTTCGCGCCGCCGACGCTCGGGATCATGATCTCCCGGTAGTCGTAGGCGGACCGGGCGGCGGGGGCGGGGGCCGCGTGCGCGGCGGGGGCGGTGAGCGTCGTACCGCCGACCGTTCCCGCGAGGACGATCGCCGCCGCCGACTTGTATCTGGACACAGGCCCCTCCCGACACGCACACCGATCCGAAACCGGAGTTTCGGCCCGCCCAGGACCAGGAAGTGGTTACTGGCGAGTAGAACGGCGTTCAGTGTGACAGAGGTGATCACTTGTGTCAGCGTGACGCACGTCACTGGACTACCCGTCCAACAAGATGCCGCGCCCGCCCCGTCCCGCCGAGATCGAACGCGAACGTTATCCGGCACGTCCTAGTCTGTGACCGCACCGAACGACGAACCCGGGGTGGACGTGGAAACCGCAAGCATCGGCCAGATGTGGGACCGCCTGACCGGCACGCAGCCGGACCCGCCGTGGTGGCTGGTGATCCTGGTCGCCCTGGTGGCGCTGGCCGCCGTCCTGCACGGGCGGACCTGGCGGGTGTCCCGCAACGTGGTGACGATCGCGCACGAGGGCGGCCACGCGCTGGTCGCCCTGCTGACCGGCCGCAAGCTGGACGGGATCAAGCTGCACTCCGACACCTCGGGCGTCACCGTCTCGCGCGGCAAGCCGCACGGCCCCGGCATGGTGTTCACCGCGCTGGCGGGCTACCTGACCCCGCCGCTGCTCGGGCTGCTGTTCGCGGTCCTGCTGGCCTTCGGCAAGATCACGTTGCTGCTGTGGGTGTCGCTGGCGCTGCTGGCGGCCATGCTCGTCATGATCCGCAACGCGTACGGCGCGCTGTCGGTGCTGGTCACCGGGGCGGTCGTGTTCGGCGTCTCGTGGTTCGCGGGCCCGACGCTCCAGGCCGCGTTCGCCTACCTGGCCGCGTGCTTCCTGCTGCTGGCGGGCACCCGGCCGGTGATCGAGCTGCAGCGGATGCGGTCGCGCCGGATGGCCCCGACCTCCGACGCCGACCAGCTCGCGCACCTGACGGGGGTGCCGGGCCTGACGTGGGTGATGTTGTTCACCGCCGTCGCGCTGGGCTCGCTGGCGCTGGGCGCGCTGCTGCTGGCCCCGGACACCCCGCCTCTCCCAGGCGTCTAGAGATGCCGCCGCCGGAGGTGCCCGAGGGCCCGCCGGTCGGGCTCGGTCCCACGCTCGCCAAGACGCTCGGCGATGCGCTCCAGAACGGCCCGGTCCTTGTTACCGGCGTACTTGAACTTGGCGCGGACATCGGTGACGGTCAGCTCCAGCCCGCGGATGCCGGGTAGCAAGCGCCGGTCGTCACCGTCCGCCTCAACAGGCAGTCGAACCGACCCGGCAGGCTCAAAGTGCGCAAGCTGCGCATTGAGAATGCGGGCCTTCTCCTCCGCCCCGTCCACGATCCGCACGTCACAAGCGAGCTGGACCGACGCGTAATAAGAGGTGGGCACGGCCCGCTCGACGGCCTGCCCGTCGTTGCGCCCCCACTCCGAGGGCGCGTACACGTAGTCGTCGATGACGGTCAGCAGCGCGCGAGGCCGTTCCTCCAGCGCCGCCCAGATCGGATTGGGCCGCGCCAGATGGAGCCGGACGGTGCTGTCCCCGTCGAACAGGAAGTGCGCGGGAGCCACCACCGGCAGATCCCGCTCCCGCCCCACAGCGATCAGTTGCCCGAAGTCGCGCCCGTCGGCGAGCCACTCCCGCCACTCCCGATCGTCGAGCGCGGCGTCCCAAGGATGAACCAGCATGCCGCCACGCTAGCGGGACCGCTTTCGGCCACTCACACCCCCTTCGTCCGGAACGGGGCCACGATGGTGCATGGCCTTCAAGAAGCTGGACCGCGCCAAGTACCACCTGAAGCGCAAGGCCCGCCTGCGCAAGACCCGCCGCCGCCACCGCCCCACCCGAGGCAAGGGCAGAACCCACTGACCCGCCAGACCGCCCGTGCGCCCCACGCCCGCACGTGATGCCCGCCTTGTCCGGTGGCGTCGTCGGGACCGGCTGAATGTCCGACCCGGTCGGTAGTTTCGGGGTGTGAGCGAGCGGGAGCACGGGGCCGGGCCGCCCCCCGACGCGGCGGGGCGGCGCGAGCGGCGCGTCGAGGACGGTGTCGCCGAGCTCGACCAGTGGTTGCGCGACCAGGTCGCGCACGGGCTGGCGCGGGCCGAGAAGGCTCCCTACCGCGTCTGGGACGAGGTCGCGCGGCGGCTGGTGGACGCGCAGGCCGGCGGGCTGGCCGGGCAGGTGCGGGCGCTCGCCTCGGTCCCGGCGCGCGACGGGTGGCCGGGGTTGCTGCTGGAGGAATACGCGCTGCTCCGGCTGCTGGCGCGCGCCTACCAGCGGCGCGACGGGTTGCCCGACGCGTTGCGCGGGACGGTGCGCGCCCGGGTCGGGTTCACGATGACGCAGGAGCAGGTCCTGGCCGAAGGCGAGCGCGTCCGCGACCGTTGGTGGGTCGTCGGGGCGCGCGACACCGCTCAGGAAAAGCTCACCACGCGCCGCGTCTGGTTGAAGGGGCGTGCGAGCGGGCGGTTCGCGCTGGTGTTGTCGTTCGCGGCGTCGGGGCGGCCGCTGGACGCGTCGTTGCCCGTGGGCGCGGAGATCGACGCCGAGCTGGCCTTCTACCCCGGCGCGCGGCCGTTGCGCGCGCTGGTCGCCGAGCGTTCGGAGGCCGCGCCGCCGGGTGTTCCGGACGGCGGCTCGGTCAAGGCGCTGCTCGACGAGTACGCGGCCGCCCTCGCCGACGACCCATGGCTCGACCGCTGGCCCGCCGTGCTGAGCGGCGTCCGGGTCGCGCGCGACGGCGGCCTTTTCGTGGTGGACGCCCACGGCGACGCCCTGCCGCTGCGCACCTCCGCGCCCTGGCGACTGCTGGCGGTGTCGGGCGGCGCGCCGGTCACCCTGTCCGGGGAGTGGTCGCCGCGCGGCCTGCGGGCGCTGGCGGCCTGGCACGAGGACGAGGCGGCGGTGATCCTGTGAGCGCCTGGGACGAGCACGTCAGCGCCGCCCTGCTCGGCACCGAACGCCGCCCCGCGCCATCCCTCCCGGGCGCGCCGACGGACGGCGACCCGGCGGCCCGGCTGCTCGACCAGGCCGCCGTGCTGACCGTCCGGCGGCGCGCCGGGCGCACGCCGGTCCGGCTGAGCGTCCCGCCGGTCGCGCCCGCCCCCGCCGAAGACCTCCCCGCCGTCCCCGCCCCGGCGGCCCGGCGGCTCGCGCGCGTCCTCACCGGCGAGCAGATCCGCGTGCTGCCCGAATGGCTGGACGCCGCCGCCCGCAACGGTTTCCGCGTCCCGGCCCGGCTGCTGCCCGAGCTGCTGGAGAAGGGCCGCAGCGACCGGATGTTGCGGCCCTCGATCGTCAAGGCCGCCGGGCGGCGCGGCGTCTGGCTCGCCCTCCAGAACACCGACTGGGCCTACCTGATCGGAGCGGGCGACGACCCCGGCGGCGCGGACGGCGTCTGGCAGACCGGCACCCGCAACCAGCGCGTCGCCTACCTGACGCGCCTGCGCCGCGCCGACCCGGCCGCCGCCCGCGAGGTCCTGCTCGGCACGTGGGCGCACGAGCCCGCGCCCGACCGCGCGGCGTTCCTGGCCACCTTCGAGCACGGTTTGTCCCCCGCCGACGAGCCGTTCCTGGAAACGGCGCTGGCCGACCGCGGCAAGGACGTCCGCCAGCTCGCCTCCGACCTGCTGGCCCGCCTGCCCGGCTCGGCCTACGGGCGGCGCATGGCCGGACGCGCCCGCCGCTGCCTGCGCGCGGAGGTCCGCACCGTGCAGCGCCGCCGCCGCGCCTGCCTGGTCGTGGAGCCGCCGCACGACCACGACGAGGAACTGGCCCGCGACGGCGTCCCGTTCCATCCCAGCGGCTCGTTCGCGCCCGGCGAGTCGGGCCCGGTCGGCACGCGCGCGGCCTGGCTGCGCGAGATCCTGGCCCGCACGCCCCTGTCCACCTGGACCGACCTGTTCGGCCTGGCGCCGGTCGAGGTCGTCTGCCTGCCGGTCACCGACCCCGCCGGGGCGCGCGACGTCCACATCGGCTGGGCCAGGGCGGCGCTGCGCCAGCGCGACACCGCCTGGGCGCGCGCCCTGCTCGGCGGCGGCGTGATGGTCGACGAGCCCGAGGCGCTGGCCGAGCTGCTCGCCGTGCTGCCCGAGGCCGAGCGCGACCCGGCCGCCGCCGACCTCATCGGCTGGACCGAGGGGCGGCCCGAGCTGCTGCGCGTGCTGGAACGCGTGCCCGGCCCGTGGACCGGCGCGCTCGCCGAGGCGGTCGTCGCGGCGCTCACCGCCGCCGCGCGCCGTCCCGCCCGCCGCCACGAGCACGCCCTGACCCAGCTGTGCCGGCTGGCCGACCAGCGCCTCGACCCGCGCGCCGCGCCCCGCCTGGCGGCGCTGGCCGCCGACCGCGCGACCGCCCCCGGCGCGGGCCCGCCCCTGGCCGCGCTGGTCGAGACCCTGCGCTTCCGCGACGACATGCTGAAGGAGCTCCGCCCTTGACCACCGACGCCGTGCTCCGGCCCCACGCCGAGCAGCAGTACGCCGACGAGCTGGCCCGCCTCGCCGAGCACGACGAGCGCCCGCGCCCGCCAGGGTGGAAGTTGTCGCCGTGGGCGGTCACCACCTACCTACTGGGCGGCGAGCTGCCCGGCGGCGCGGTCGTCACCCCCAAGTACATCGGGCCGCGCCGCCTGATCGAGGTGGCGGTCGCGACGCTGGCCACCGACCGCGCGCTGCTGCTGCTCGGCGTGCCCGGCACCGCCAAGACGTGGGTGTCGGAGCACCTGGCCGCGGCCGTCAGCGGCGACTCCACGCTGCTGGTGCAGGGCACCGCCGGGACGCCCGAGGAGGCCCTGCGCTACGGCTGGAACTACGCCCGCCTGCTCGCCGAGGGCCCGTCGGAGGCGGCGCTGGTGGAGAGCCCGCTGATGCGCGCGATGCGGCGCGGCGCGGTGGCGCGCGTGGAGGAGCTGACCCGGATGCCCGGCGACGTGCAGGACGCGCTGATCACCATCCTGTCGGAGAAGACGCTGCCGGTGCCGGAGCTGACCACCGAGGTGCAGGCCCGCAAGGGCTTCACGGTGATCGCCACGGCCAACGACCGAGATCGGGGCGTCAACGAGCTGTCCAGCGCGCTGCGCCGCCGCTTCAACACCGTGGTGCTGCCGCTGCCCGCGACCGTCGACGACGAGGTCGACATCGTGGCCCGCCGCGTCGGCCAGCTCGGCGCGGCGCTGGAGCTGCCCGAGGCGCCCGCCGGGCTGGCGGAGATCCGCCGCGTGGTCACGGTGTTCCGGGAGCTGCGCTCGGGCCTGTCCAGCGACGGCCGCACCCGGCTGAAGTCGCCCAGCGGCACGCTCGGCACCGCCGAGGCCATCTCGGTGATCACCAGCGGGCTGGCGCTGGCGGCGCACTTCGGCGACGGCGTGCTGCGCGCCGCCGACGTGGCGGGCGGCATCGTCGGCGCGGTCGTGCAGGACCCGGTGGCCGACCGGGTGGTCTGGCAGGAGTACCTGGAGACCGTCGTCCGCGACCGGCCCGAGTGGCGCGACTTCTACCGGGCCTGCCGGGAGGTCTCGTGATCGAAAGCCGCGTCCTCCCCGACGAGGAGCAACCGCCCGCCGTGGCCCACGTGCAGGTGTACGGCGTCCGGCACCACGGGCCGGGATCGGCGCGCGCGGTGCGGCGGGCGCTGGAGGAGTTCGAGCCGGACGCGGTGCTGGTCGAGGGCCCGCCCGAGGCCGACCCGCTGCTGGAGCTGGCGGGCGACCCGGCGATGGTGCCGCCGGTGGCGCTGCTGGCCTACTCTCCCGGCCTCGACGCGGCCGGGACGGGGCGGCGCGCGGCGTTCTGGCCGTTCGCCGGGTTCAGTCCCGAATGGCAGGCGATCCGGTACGCGGTGGGGGCGGGCGTGCCGGTCCGGTTCTGCGACCTGCCCGCCGCCAACCAGTTCGTCGCGGCCTCCGGCGAGCAGGACGACGGCGACGACGTGCGCCTCGACCCGCTCGGCGCGCTGGCCGAGGCCGCCGGATACGACGACGCCGAACGCTGGTGGGACGACGTCGTCGAGCACCGCTCCGGCGAGGACTCCCCGTTCGCCGCGATCGCCGAAGCGATGGCCGAACTGCGGGCCGCGCTCCCCGTGCCCGCCGCCGGTGGATACCGCCGCCGCGAGGAGCAGCGCGAGGCGTACATGCGCCGCACGTTGCGCCGCGCCCTCAAGGACGGCCACGAGCGGATCGCTGTGGTCTGCGGCGCGTGGCACGTGCCCGCCCTGCTGGAACAGGTCCCGGCGGCGGCCGACGACCAGACGCTGCGCGGCCTGCCGAAGGCACGTGTGGCGATGACGTGGGTGCCGTGGACGCACGGCCGCCTGGCGGGCCGGTCGGGCTACGGCGCAGGGGTGCGCTCGCCGGGCTGGTACCACCACCTGTTCACCGCGCCCGACCGGCCGGTCGAGCGGTGGCTGACCGACGCGGCGCGGCTGCTGCGCGGCGAGGACCTGCACGTGTCGTCGGCGCACGTCATCGAGGCGGTACGGCTGGCCGACGCGCTGGCGACCCTGCGCGGCCGTCCCCTGGCCGGGCTGGAGGAGGTCACCGAGGCGACCCGCGCGGTGCTCTGCGAGGGCTCGGACCTGCCGCTGGAGCTGATCCACCGGCGCATGGTGGTCGGCGAGCGCCTCGGCGTGGTGCCCGCCCGCACGCCGATGGTGCCGCTCCAGCGCGACCTGCACGCCGAGCAGCGCCGCCTGCGCCTGAAGGCCGTCCCCGACCCCAAGGACCAGGACCTCGACCTGCGCAAACCCACCGACCTCGACCGCAGCCGCCTGCTGCACCGGCTGCGGCTGATCGAGGTGGAGTGGGGGGTCCCGAAGGAGGAGGGTCGCTCCCGGGGCACCTTCCGCGAGGCGTGGACGCTGGCGTGGCGGCCGGAGTTCGACGTGGAGCTGATCGAGGCGAGCGCGTGGGGCACCACGGTGCGCGACGCGTCGGCCGCCCGCGCGCAGGCGATGGCCGCCGACGCGGGCCCGCTGCCCGAGCTGACGGCGCTCGCCGAGCGTTGCCTGCTGGCCGACCTCCCCGAGGCGCTGCCCGAGGTGACCCGCGCGCTGGCCGACCGCGCCGCGACCGACACCGACGTGGCGCACCTGATGGAGGCGCTGCCCGCGCTGGTGCGGGCGCTGCGGTACGGGGACGTGCGGGGCACGGCGACGGGCCCGCTGCGCGAGGTGGTGGACGCCTTGGCCGTGCGCGTCCGCGTGGGCCTGCCCCCGGCCACCACGGCCCTGGACGACGACGCGGCCGAATCCCTGCTCGACCGCATCGACGCGGTACACGCCGCCCTGGCCCTGCTGGCCGACCAGGATCACCTGACCGCCTGGCAACGCACGCTGGCATCCCTGCTCGACCACCCCGGCCTGCACGGCCTGCTGGAGGGCCGCCTGACGCGCCTGCTACTGGACGCAGGCCTGCTGCCCGACGTCACCGCCCGAATGGCCCGCGCGGTCTCCACCGGCGCAGCCCCCGCCCGCGCGGCCGCATGGGTGGAAGGCTTCCTGGCGGGCGGCGCACTGATCCTGACGCACGACGACGAACTGCTGCGCCTGCTGGACGCCTGGATCGCAGAGCTGCCCCCCGACTCGTTCACCGCCGTACTACCCCTACTACGCCGCACGTTCGGCGGCTACACGGCGGCCGAACGCCGAGCGATAGCCGACCGCGCCCGCTTCACGACAAGCCCACCCGGCGAGACCCTCGACCCGGCCCGCGCGGCCCCCGCCACGGCAACGACCCTGCGCATCCTCGGCTGGGAGACCCCATGACCCCCGAAGACCCCGCTCCCGACCAGACCCCACCTCCCCAAGCCCACCCCACACCCGACAAAGAGCCAACCCCCTCCAACCGTCACACCTCCCCACCCGAACCATCACCCCACGACGATCGCCCCGTCCCCCTGGCCGGGGCGGCGCCCGCCGCGCGGTCCGTCTCTCCCACCGGGACGGAGGATGACGAGCGGCTGCGGCGCTGGCGGCTCGTGCTCGGCGGCAACGGGTCAGGTCCGGCTCTGAGCGGCGACGACGCGCGCATGGACGCGGCCCTGGAGAAGCTCTACGGCACCGGCGAAGGCCGCTCCCGCCCCGGCCCCCGCAGTGCGGGCCTGGGCGACTCGGCTCCCTCGGTCGCGCGCTGGCTGGGCGACATCCGCGCCTACTTCCCCTCCTCCGTCGTCCAGGTCATGCAGAAGGACGCCCTGGAACGGCTCAACCTCACCCGGCTCCTTCTGGAGCCCGAGCTGCTGGACGCCGTCGAGCCCGACGTCCACCTGGTCGGCACCCTGCTGTCGCTGACCCGCGTGCTGCCGGACCGGGCGCGGGAGTCGGCCCGCGCGGTCGTGCGCAAGGTCGTCGCCGACCTGGAGGAGCGCCTCGCCCGCCGCACCCGCTCGGCGGTCGGCGGCGCGCTGGACCGCGCGGCCCGCGGCCGCCGCCCGCGCCGCCCCTCCGAGGTCGACTGGGACCGCACCATCCGCGCCAACCTGCACCACTACCTGCCCGATCACCGCACACTGGTCCCCGAACGGCTGGTCGGCCACGCGCGGCGACGCGACACGATCGAGCGCGAGGTGATCCTGGCGCTGGACCAGAGCGGTTCGATGGCCGCCTCGGTCGTGCACGCGGGCGTGCTGGGCGCGGCGCTGGCCGCGCTGCCGTCGCTGCGCACCCGCCTGGTGGCCTTCGACACCGCCGTCACCGACCTGACCGAGCACCTGCACGACCCCGTCGAGCTGCTGTTCGGCACCCAGCTCGGCGGCGGCACCGACGTCAACCGGGCCCTCGCCTACTGCCAGGGCCTGGTCACCCGGCCCGCCGACACCGTGCTGGTGCTGGTCAGCGACCTGTTCGAGGGCGGCCGGCGCGACGAGATGTTGCAGCGCGCGGCCGCGCTGACCGCCGCCGGAGTGCGGATGGTGGTGCTGCTGGCCCTGTCGGACGAGGGCGCCCCGGCCCACGACCACGAGACCGCCGCCGCCCTGGCCGCGCTCGGCGTCCCGGCGTTCGCGTGCACCCCCGACGCCTTCCCCGACCTGATGGCCGCCGCCATCGAGGGCCGCACCCCGACCGACCTGGCCGAAGCGGCCGAACCGACCCGTCAGGCGTGACCCGGCCCGCCGGGGTCACCGCCGTCAGCGGGGCGGTGCCGGGGCGCGCATTCCCCATGCCAGCAGCAGCACCACCGGCACCGTCAGACCCGCCTGCAGCGCCAGGTCCGGCGTCCGCACCACGACCACCATGCTCCACGCGCCCCACACCACGACCCGCAACACGCGCGCGACCAGCACCGTCCACACCGCCGGGCGGCTGCCGCGCCAGCCCAGCACCACGCCCACCAGCGTGACCACCGCCAGCGCCACCAGCGACGCCCCGGTGAGCAGCAACCACTGCCCGCCCCGCCCGTTGCTGAGATCGGGGCTGGCCACCACGGCGGCGGCCCCGATCACGTCGAACGACGCCAGCAGCCCCGCCAGCAGCAGTCCCGCCAGCAGCGCCCGCGACCGCCGACGTCGGCCAGGGCCCGCAGGCCGCGCGGACGGCTCCTGCCGGCCGTCGGTCCCTGGCTGCCCGAAGGCGCCCGCCCGTTCCGAAGACCCCGCCTGCCCGTACGGGGCCCACTGTCCGGGTACTCCCTGCGCCCCCGCCCCCGGGACGTGCTCCTCCGGTGGTGCGGCGGACTGCGCGGGCACCTGTCCCTCGCCCGGCGCGTAGGGAAGGGCCTGCCACGACGGCGTCATCTCTTCGGGCGACAGGCGGGGGCGGTACTCGTCGCCGCGCGTTCGCGGATCGAGCGCCTCTCCAGGCGCGGCGGCCGTGCCCCGGCGTTGCCCCGCATGTCCGAGATGCCCCGACGGCACCGGCGGCGCTTCCGTCCGCCCCGCCGTCGTGGCCGGCCACCCGGCCGGCTGCCCGGACCGCGGATCACCGGACGGAGAGGTCTCCCAGTCCTCCGGCACCGGGCCCGGCCGCCCGCCCCGCGGCACCGGCTCGGTCGTGTCGTCGGCCCCCGCCAGCGGCCCCACCGCCGCCGCCCCCGGCATCGGCGGCGCGGCCTCGCGCGGCGGGACCGCGCGCCTGCCCGACGACTCCGGGTCCCCCAGCAGCCACATCAGCACCCGCTCCGCCGACGGCCGCTCGTCCGGGTCCTTCGCCAGGCACGCCGCCGCGATCTCGGCGAGCTGCGGCGGCAGCGGGTCGAGGTCCGGGGTGTCGTGCAGGATGCGGTACATCACGGCGGGCAGCGGGCCCCCGGCGAACGGGTCGCGGCCCGTCGCCGCGTACAGCAGCGTCGCCGCCCAGGCGAACAGGTCGGCCGCCGGGCCCACCGACGTGCCGGTGAACTGCTCGGGCGCCATGTACGCGGGCGTGCCCACGACCTGGCTGGTCACCGTGGAGCCCGCGTCCAGCGCGCGGGCGATGCCGAAGTCGATGACGCGCGGCCCGTCCGGCCCGATCAGCACGTTCTGCGGCTTGAAGTCGCGGTGCACGATCCCGGCCCCGTGGATGGCGGTCAGCGCGGTGACCGAGGTGACCGCGAGCCGGTCCAGGTCGGCGCCCACCCGCGGCCCCCGGTCGCGGACCAGCTCGCGCAACGACGGGCCGGGCACGAACTCGCTGACGATGTAGGGCTGGTCGCCGTCCATGTCGGCGTCCAGGATCTGCGCCGTGCAGAAGCCCGCCACCCGCCGCAACATCGCCAGCTCCCGCACGAAGCGCGCCCGCGCCTGCCGGTCGCCCAGCAGCCGGGTGTGCAGCAGCTTGATCGCGACCTGGGGGCCGCCGTCGTCCGGCCGGGCCAGGTAGACCGCGCCCTGGCCGCCGGTGCCGAGCCGGCCGGTCACCTCGTACCCGCCCAGGCGGCGCGGATCGGCCTGCCCGAGGGGCAGCGGGTTCACCATGTGCATCCCCCGTGGAACCGCCGGGCCCCGCCCGGCGGCTGGTAACGAAATTACGAATGTTCGACGGGGCACAAAATGCTCTGCCGCGGCATCAAAGAGTATAGGTTAGGTCGGCCGCTAGGGGGAGATGGCACATGTCGGAGATCAATTCCCGAATTACCGGGCACAGAGTTCTTATCGCGCCCTTCGTGGCCCTGGTGATGATCGCCGCCACTTTGACCGGTTGCCGGGAGGCCGGGGCGACGATCGCGCGCCTGACGGTGGGCGCGCCGGGCCCCGATCCGTACACGGTGATGCTCGGCTCCGACAGCCAGGGGATCCGGCCGAGCCCCCAGGCGGGCGGCGCCCGGCCCGGCGACCAGCCCGGCCTGTACGGCGGCACGCGCCGCACCAAGGGCTGCGACCCGCAACGCCTGATCGCGTTCCTGCAGGCCAACCCGGACAAGGCGCGGGCCTGGGCGAGCGTGCACCGGATCGAGCCGGCCGGCATCGCGGGGTTCGTGACCAAGCTGACGCCGGTGCTGCTGCGCACCGACACCCTGGTGACCAACCATGGCTACCGGGAGGGCCGGGCCACCAGCGCCCCGGCGGTGCTCCAGGCCGGAATGGGGGTCATGGTCGATCAATTCGGCGCGCCGCTCGTCAAGTGCAATTGCGGCAATCCGCTCACCGCGCCGGACAAGAAGATCTCCGTGCGCGAATCGTCCTACTCCGGCCCGTCCTGGGAGGGATTCAGCGAGCGCAAGGTCACGGTGATCCTGCCCCGCGATTCCGACAAAGGCCCAATTTCCACTTTCGTTCTCGTCGCCCCGGACGGCACCACCGGTTTCAGCCGCCCCGCCGCCACCACCGGCGAGTCCGACGGCCCGGAGACCCCGCCGCCGCCGACCGAGAGCGCCGCGCCCGGCGGGTCCCCCAGCGGCGTGTCCGGCCCGAGCGAGTCCCCGCCCGCCAGCGAGCCGGTGGCGCCGGGCACCGAGCCGCCGCCGTCGCAGTCGGCCGTCCCGAGCGAGGCGCCGCCGCCCAGCGCCCCCGCCTCCGGGGAGCCGACCACGGGCGGGGGCGGCGCCGCCAACCCCGAGCCGCAGCCGGTGGCCCCGAGCGAGCCCGCCGCCGACCCGGTGACGCCCGAGCCCAACGGCGAGGCGTCGCCGCCGCAGCCCGTCTCGCTGGCCCCGCCGCGCCCGGAGCGGCCCACCTCCACCTGACCTGCGCGAACGCGCCGACGCCGGGGCCCGGACGGGTCCCGGCGTCGGCGCGTCCGGCGGCATGCCCTATATTTGCTCATATGAACAGTGCTTCAGACGTCACGGCCGCCGACGGGTGCGTGACCCGGATGGTCGATCCTGAGAAGGTCGCCATGGTGACGGCGGCGCTGCCGGCTCCCGAGTCCATCGCCGAGCTGGCCCAGGTCTTCGGGCTGCTGGCGGACCCGGGGCGGCTGCGCGTCATCACGGCACTGCTCGAAGGGGGCGAGATGTGCGTGTGCGACATCGCGGCGTCCTGCGGCGCGTCGGAGTCGGCGGTCTCGCACGCGCTGCGGCTGCTGCGCGCGGGACGCGTGGTGCGGGTGCGCCGCGCCGGGCGGATGGCCTACTACCGGCTGGACGACTCGCACGTGCGGATGTTGCTGGACCTCGCCCTCACCCATTTCGGCCACCAGGAGGAAGCTCGATGAGGGAGGCACCGGAGACCGGCGGGCAGGGCCATGGTCACGGCCATGGCCACGGGCACGGCGTGACCGCGGGCGCCGACCGCCGCTACCTGACCGCGGCGCTGGCGCTGATCCTCGCCTACATGTCCGGCGAGGTCGTCATCGGCCTGGTCGCCCGCTCGCTGGCGCTGCTGTCGGACGCGGCGCACATGCTGACCGACGCCGTCGCGATCATGCTGGCGCTGATCGCGATGCGGATCGCCGCGCGCCCGCCCAAGGGCGGCTACACCTACGGCCTGCGCCGCGCGGAGATCCTGTCGGCGCAGCTCAACGGCCTGACGTTGCTGCTGCTGGCGGCCTACTTCGTCTACGAGGGCATCGGGCGGCTGGTGGACCCGCCCGCCGTCAACGGCCAGCTGGTGTTCTGGACCTCGCTGGCCGGGGTCGCGGTGAACATCGCGGCGACCTGGCTGATCAGCAAGGCCAACCGGTCCAGCCTGAACGTCGAGGGCGCCTTCCAGCACATCCTCAACGACCTGTACGCGTTCATCTCCACCGCCATCGCGGGCCTGGTGGTGTGGACGACCGGGTTCGCGCGGGCCGACGCGATCGCCTCGCTGGTGGTGGCGGCGCTGATGCTCAAGGCGGGCTACGGCCTGCTGCGCGACGCCGGGCGCGTGCTGATGGAGGCGGCCCCGGCCGGGATCGACCCGACCGAGCTGGGCTCGCGCCTGGCCGAGCGGCCCTGCGTCCAGGAGGTCCACGACCTGCACGTCTGGGAGGTCAGCTCCGGCTACCCGGCCCTGTCGGCGCACGTGCTGGTGGAGCCGAAGGGCGACTGCCACGCGGTGCGCCGCGACCTCCAGGAGGTGCTGCGCGCCTCCTACGGCATCACCCACACCACGCTGGAGGTCGACCACGTGGACGACCGCTTCCACTGCGAGGACCCGCACGGCCCGCGCCACGTGGCGGCCGACGCCGACGAGCCGCACGAGCACATCGGCCGCACCGGCTGCGACCACTGAGCCCGCCTACTGGAGGTCGAACAGCTTGGCGGCCCCCTCCCAGCACACCGCGCGCAGCCACGCGTCCCCGAACCCCAGCGCCGCCAGCGCCTCCAGCTGGTGGGCGTAGGGGTAGGGGATGTTGGGGAAGTCGGTGCCGAGCAGGACGCGCCCGTCCAGCCCCAGCTCGCGCAGCCGGGGCAGCAGCGACTCGGGGAAGCCGCCCAGGGAGTGCCCCGAGAAGTCGGTGAACGACATGGTGGTGTCGAGGCGGACGCGCTCGTACCGGTCGGCCAGCGCGAAGAAGCCGTCGAACTCGGGCGCGCCGAGGTGGGCGATGATCGCGGTGAGCCGGGGGTGCCGGGCCAGCACCTCGCCGAACGGGCCGGGCCCGGTGAAGCCGTTGGCGACCGGCCCGGACCCGGCGTGCACGATCACCGGCGTCCCGGCGTCGGCGAGCGCGCCCCAGACGCCGTCCAGCTCGGGGACGCGCGGGTCGAAGCCGCCGACCTGGAGGTGCGCCTTGAAGACGCGGGCGCCCTCGTCCAGGGCGCGGCGCACGTAGCCGTCCGCGCCGGGCTCGGCGAAGAACGTGGCGGTGCGCAACGTCTCGGGCACCCGCTCGGCAAAGCCGCCCAGCCACCCGTTGAGGGACTCGGCCATGCCGGGCCGGTGCGGGTAGGCCAGCGACGAGAACGCGCGCACGCCCATGTCCCGCAGCCGCGCGATCCGCGCCTCCTCCGGCTCGCGGTAGCGGACGGGCCACTCGTGCCCGATCAGCGGTCCGGGCTCGGCGAAGTACTCCCACACCGCCTCCATCAGGCGCGGCGGCATGAAGTGCACGTGCACGTCGATGAGACCGGGCAGGCCGAGCGCCCGCCAGAAGGCGGGAACGTCGGCGTCGGCGGCGGGCCCGGGAACAGAACGCGATTCAGTCACGCTCTGGACCCTAGCCCCGGCACCACGCCTTCAGACGACCTCGGCGAACAGCACCGGCCGGACGGCGTTCAGATGATCTCGGCCAGCAACACCGGCAGGGCCGCGTTCAGCTCGCGCTCCCAGTAGGGCCAGCCGTGCGTGCCCCGGTAGAAGTGCGTCGCCGCCGGGATGCCCAGCCGGGCGAGCTTCGCGGCGAACGCCTGCCCCGTCCGGCAGGCCAGCGCCTCCACCGCGTCGGGCCCGCGCCCCGGGAGCGGATCGTAGGGGCCCGGCGTCCCGTCGCCGCCGCTCAGGTACAGCCGGACGCCCGCCAGCCGGTCGGCCAGATCGTAGGGGTTGTGGTGCCGCCAGACCACCCGCTGCTCGCACGGGTCGCCCCACAGCGCGCGCCAGTCGGCCGCCGGGCGGCCCACCGCCACCGACAGCTCGACGAGGTCGGGCCCGTCCAGCGCCGCCGGGTCGCGGTGCAGCAGGTCCAGCGTGCCGCTGAAAGAGGCCGCCGCCCGGAAAAGGCCACGGTGACGGGCCGCATACGCCAGCGCGCCCGTCCCGCCCAGGCCGCTCCCCGCGATCGCGCGGGCGGTTCCGGCGCGATATCCGCGTTCGAGAATCTGCCGCAACTCGGCGAGATGGAAGGTCTCCCACTTCGGCGGCCCACCCGCGCCGCGATTCCACCAGTCGCTGTAGTTGGCGCAACCGCCGTCGGGCAGGACGATGAGGACGTCCAGCCCTTCGGTGCGGCGCTCCAGGTCGGTGTTGTCGGTCCACGCGGTGTGCCCCTGGCCGCACACGCCGTGCAGCAACCACAAGACCGGCCAGGTGCGGTCGGCGTCCGGTGACCAGCCGGGCGGCAGCAGCAGCCGCACGTGCGCGACGCCGGGCAGGTTGGGCGACCGGACCGCCAGGTCGAGGACGCGGGTGCTGCGGCGGCGCTCGCCGACCACGGCGGCGCCGTCGCCGGCGGGCGCCGGGGCCGCGCCGGTCCCGCCCGGGGCGATGGTCGCCACGACCCCTGCGATTCCCGTAATGATTCCCGCCCCGATCACCACTCTCCGCCACATATTCACGCCCCGGATTCCCGCATACTTCCTTGTGAGGAATGTCCCCACTTCTCAGGGCGTTTCAACGCAGAGTAACCGTTTTATAAAATATGTGGCCGGGTTTCCGGTCACGCCGCCCGGAGACCGCTCCCGACCGGCCGGTAGGGTGGCCGCAACGGAGGGAGACCGATCTTCACGATGCGCAGCAAACCCGAACTGGAAGCGGTGATCCGGGAGCCGGGCCGGGGCCGTGCGGTCCTGGTCGTCAACTCCCGGTCCCGGCGGGGCCGGCGCCGGTACGCCGAGGCGCGGCGGCTGCTGCGCGAGGCGGGCCTGGAGTTCGACGAGGTCCTGCCGGTGACCGATCCGGAACGGCTGCCCGAGCTGTTCGCCGAGGTCCTGGCCAAGGAGCCGGACCTGGTCGTGGTGGGCGGCGGCGACGGCACGGTCGCCGAGGCCGTCGGCAACCTGGCGCACCGCGACGTGGCCCTGGGCGTGCTGCCGCTCGGCACCACCAACAACTTCGCGCGCAGCCTGGAACTGCCCCTCGACCTGCCCGGCGCGGTGGCGGTGCTGCGCGACGGCAAGGTCGCCGACGTGGACGTGGGCTGGTTCGAGAGCACCGGCGACCCGGCCGACGCCTCCGGCGACCGGGAGCACATCTTCGCCAACATGGTGAGTCTGGGCCTGTCGGTGCAGGTCGCCGAGCACGTCCCGCACCGGCTCAAGGCGGTGCTGGGCCGGGCCGCCTACGCGCTGACGGCGGCGTGGCAGCTCCCCCGGCACGCGCCGTTCCGCGCCGAGGTGGAGATCGACGGCGAGACGCACGAGATGACCACCCACCAGCTCAACATCGCCAACGGCGCGCACCACAGCGGCCAGCGCATCGCCCGCGACGCCAGCCCCGACGACCGGCTGCTGGCGGTGTACCGGCTGGGCGACCGCCACCGGCTGCGGCTGGCGTCGGCGACGATGCGGCACGTGCTGACCGGGCAGTGGCGGTCGCTGGACGACGACACGTTCCTGACGACCGACCGGGTGCGGGTGACGACCGACCCGCCGATGGCGGTGGACGTGGACGGCGAGATCCGGGGGCGCACGCCGGTGACGATCCGGCTGCGCGGGAACGCGCTGCGGGTGATCGTCCCGCAGTCGTTCGTGGACACCTGACCGGCCCCGCGGCCGCCCGATCAGTCCGGCACGCGCGTCCCGCCCGCCGTCACCAGGTACCACTCCGCGCCGTGGTCCCACACGTCGTGCCCGGCCGAGTCAGTCGGCGCCATGTCCTTGTCGTAGCGGTACAGCGGATGCCCCGCGTAGGTCACCTGCTCCTTGCCGCCCGCCCGGCCGACGCTCCCCAGCAGCTCCCGCCGCGCGCCCGGCCCGGCCTTCGGCGGGCCGTCGGTCAGGTAGGGCGGCCACATCTCCAGGCAGTCGCCCGAGCACCGCGAGCGCCCCTCCCCGTCCCGGTCGAACAGGTACAGCGCGCGCCCCAGGCCGTCCACCAGCGCCGGACCCCGCCCCGTCGTCCCGACCTGCACCAGCGCCGGGCCGCCCTGGTACACCGGCAACGTCTTGCCGGGCGTCGCCATGTCCTCCTGGTCGGGGTCGCCCGAGCAGCCCGCGGCCGCCATGACCAGCACGATCGTCCCCGCCACCAGCCGCTTGCGCATCGCGCCTCCGCACGTCGTCACAGGTCCGCCGCCGTTCCGGTTCACAACGCCGCCGAACCGGGCAGGCATAGGCCCATGGACGCACAGGAACCTCCGGCCGCCAACCCCTTCGACATCTTCGACAGCGAGGCCGCCCGGCTCGACGCGCACTTCGCCGGGCTGTCCGGCGACGACTGGGACCGCCCCTCGCGCTGCGCGGGCTGGTCGGTGCGCGACGTCCTCGCCCACCTGGCGGGCGAGGAGCTGTACAACCACGCCTGCCTCGACGACGATCTGGACGGCCTGTTCGCGCGCCTGGAGAAGGAGGGCGTCGCCGACCTCGCCGGGTTCAACGACTGGTGCGTCCGCACGCGCCGGGACCTGCCGGTCGCCGACGTGCTCGCCGAGTGGCGGCGCACCAACGGCGACACCCGCGCCCGGATGCGGGAGCTGGGCGCCGACGCCATGCTCGCCACGATGGCGGGGCCCTACCCGGTCGGGTTGCAGACCTTCCACTACTGCGTCGAGTACGCCACGCACGCCGACGACGTGGGCGCGCTGGTCGACCCCGGCGAGCAGCCGGGACGTGCCGCGTGGCGCGCGGAGTTCGGGGTCTTCACGCTGGGCGAGAACGACGCGCCGGTGCAGGTGGTGCAGGTTCCGGGCGGCTACCGGGTGCAGCTGGAGGATGAGTCCGCCGAGCTGACGGCGGCCGAGTTCGCCGACGCCACCGTGGGCCGCCTACCGGACGATCACTCGCTGCCGGCGTCGCTGCGCTCGGCACTGGTGTGCCTGGCCTGACCGGTCTATCTGGTTCGCCTGGTCTTACCTGCCCGGCCCGATCGGCCTGCCCGGCCCGATCGGCCTGCCCGGCCCGATCGGCCTGCCCGGCCCGATCGGCCTAACCGGCGTCCTCACCCGCAGCGCCGGTCCGTCCGGCGTCCTCACCCACAGCGTCCGTCTGCCCGGCGTCCTCGCCCGCCATCACGTACGCGCCGTCCGCCAGCCGCTCGATCAGTCCCCGCGTCCACTCGGCGGCGGCGTCGGCGGAGTACACCCACCAGCCGAGCAGCTCGTCGAGGTGGTCGGTGCCCGGGTCCCGCCCGAGGTGCGGGGCGATCTCGGCACGGTAGGCCGCCAGGCCGTCCAGCCGCCGGCGCAGCAACTCGATCGCCTCTTCGCGCGTCAGCTCGGTCAGGAAGCCGAGCGCGGCCGTCAGCAGCTCGGGCCGCCGCACGTCCACCGTGACCAGGGCCTCCCGCAGCAGCCGCCCGAACTCGGCGTCGCCTTCGGGAGTGATCTCGTAGTCGGTGCGCGGCGGCCCCGCCGCGTTCTCGGCGACCTCGTGGGAGCGCAGCAGCCCTTCCTTGGTGAGCTGCTTGAGCGCGTGGTAGATCGAGCCGGGGTTCACGTTGGCCCACTCGTCCGACCCCCACGACAGCAGGGTGCGCCGGACCTCGTACCCGTGCGCGCGCCCGAACCCGCGCACCCCGCCCAGCACCAGCAGCCGCGTCGCCGACATCGTCCCCCCTCGCCGTCCCCGGTCCCAGGGTAGGGGGCCTGGCGCGGGGCGGTTCCACGCCAGGGCCGCCCCTACGACCGGAACAGCTCCAGGTCCTCCGGCGTCGGCCGCACGCTCAGCGCGCCCATGTTCTCCTCCAGGTGCGCCGGGGAGCTGGTGCCGGGGATCGCCAGCATCACCGGGGACAGCGCCAGCAGCCCCGCCAGCAGCGTCTGCGCGACGGTCGCGCCGTGCCGGGCGGCGACCTGCTTGACGCGGTCGTCGTCGGGCAGCCCGAACCCGCCCAGCGGGAAGTAGGGCACGTAGGCGATGCCGTTCTCCTCGCAGGCCCGCAACATCGCGGTGTCGGCGGGCTGGGTGATGTCGAAGCGGTTCTGCACCGCCGCGACCGGCGCGATCGCGCGGGCCTCGTCCAGCTGGTCAAGGCTGACGTGGCTGACGCCCAGATGTTGGATCAGGCCCTCCTCGCGCAGCCCGGCCAGCACCTCGAAACGCTCGGCGATCGACCGGCCGCCGGGCTCGTCCATGCCGCCGACCCGCAGGTAGACCAGGTGCAGGCTGTCGCGGCCCAGCTCGCGCAGGTTCCGCTCGACCTCGGCGCGCAGGTCCCCGGCGGCCAGCTCGCCGCTGGGGACCAGGTCGTCGGGGCCCTTGTACGGGCCGACCTTGGTGGCGATGACCAGGCCGTCGCCGTAGGGGTGCAGCGCCTCGCGGATCATGTCGTTGGCGGCCAGGCCGCCGTGGAAGTAGAAGGCGGCGGTGTCGATGTGGTCCACGCCCAGCTCGACGGCGCGCCGCAGGACCTCCAGGCCGGTGCCGCGGTCGTTGGGCTCGCCGCCGAACTGGGAGACCGGCAGCCGCATCGCGCCGAATCCGAGGCGGCCGACCGTCAGGTCCCCGCCGAGCCGGAAGGTGCCGGGTTCGTTGTTCTTCGTCATGCCTCCACCCTGCCGCGCGGCCCGGTGCGGGACGAGCCGGTGACATCTTGCTGCCAATTGACCCGGGCGCCTCCCGCTGGGGAGACTGGCCGCGATGAACTCCGACCAGAACATCGTGCTGCGCGGTGAGCGCGAGCTGGCCGAACGCGCCGGGCCGCTGTTCGCCGAGGCCAGCAAGACGTTCGTGTGCGCGGCCACCGATATGAAGACCTGGGTGATGCCCGGCGTCCGCGAGCAGATCGCCGTCACCCGCCGCACGTCGGCGGACTGGCCCGCTCCCTACAAGCTCTACACCCCGCAGGCCCTCGCCGACGAGGAGTCCGAACGGCACCTGGTCGAGCTGGAACGGCACGGCGCGCGCGTCCGCATCTGCCAGGCCCCGATCCCGCACGAGACGATCGTCATCGACGACCGCGTGGCGATCCTCGCCGGGGAGCCCGTGCGGGGCGTGCGCGAGTACACCGTGGTGCGGACGCCGGGCGTGGTCGCCGGGGTGTTGTCGCTGTACTGGGCGACGTGGGAGAACTCCACCGACCTGACCGACTACCGGCGCACCCGGCCGCCCGCGCTGTCGGACCAGAGCCGCGAGATCCTGCGGATGCTGGGCAGCGGCCTGAAGGACGAGCGGGCGGCCCCGAGGCTCGGCCTGTCGCTGCGCACCTACCGGCGCCGGGTGGCCGAGATCCTGACGCTGCTGGACGCCGACTCCCGCTTCCAGGCGGGGTTGCGCGCGCACGAGTTCGGCCTGATCAACTAGCGGTCCGTCGATCGGTCAGGAGACCTTGGTGAGGGCCTGCTCCAGATCGGCCCAGAGGTCGTCGGGGTGCTCGATGCCCACCGAGAGCCGCACGGTGCTCTCGCTGATGCCGGCGGCCGCGAGCGCCGCCGCGTCCAGCATGTTGTGGGAGGTGGACGCCGGGTGCATCGCGAGCGTCCGCACGTCGCCCAGCGACGGCGCGAGCGACACCAGCCGCAACGCCTCCACGAGCACCCGCCCGGCCTCGCGCCCTCCGGCGAGTTCGAAGGAGAGCACGCCGCCGTAGCCGCCGTCCAGCAGCCGTCCGGCCAGCTCGTGCTGGGGGTGGTCGGGCAGGCCGGGGTAGGCGACGTGCGTCACGGCCGGATGCCGCGCGAGCCGTTCGGCGAGGGCTTGGGCGTTGTCGCCCTGCCGCCGCATGCGCAACGGGAGCGTGGCGAGACCGCGCAGGAGCAGGTGCGCCGAATGCGGGTCGAGCACCGAGCCGAGGTCGATCATGCGCTTCCAGACGCGCTCGTGCAGCTCGGTGTCGGCGAACACCGCGACGCCCGCGATGACGTCGGCGTGCCCGCCCAGGTACTTGGTCGCCGAGTGCAGCACGATGTCCACGCCGTGCTCCAGTGGACGGCACAGCAGCGGCGTCGCGAAGGTGTTGTCCACGAGCACGGTCACGCCCGCCTCGCGTGCGACGGCCGCCAGCGCGGGCAGGTCTGCGACCTGGGTGGTGGGGTTGGCGATGGTCTCCAGGATCAGCAGCCGCGTCTCGGGCCGCAGCGCGGCGCGGACTTCTTCGGGGTCGTTGCCACTGACGTGATCGACGGTGACGCCCCAGCGCTCGGTCAGGTCACCGAGCAGCGACATGGTGCCGCCGTACAGGCAGCGCTGCGCGACGACGTGATCGCCGGACTGGAGCAGGGCCAGTAGCACGCCGCTGACCGCCCCCATCCCGGACCCGGCCGTCAACGCGGCCACGCCGCCCTCCATCTCGGCGACGGCCTGCCCGAACGCCTGGACGGTGGGGTTGCCGTAACGGCTGTAGACGTAGCCTCTGCCTTCCGGGGGCCCGTGGAAGGTGTTGGCGAGGTCGTCGGAGTCGTCGAAGGTGAAGATGTGGGTCTGGTAGATGGGAGTGCCGACGGGACGGCTGGTGGCGGGGACGTCCACGACGGGCGGGTGGACGGCTCGGCTGTCGGGGTGCAGGTTGTCCATACCTCCAGCTTGTAGCCGTCTCAGCTGAGCGAATAGGGCCAATCGGGGCTATTGGCTTGGTCGGCTCGGCTCGGCTCGGCGCGGCTCGGCGCGATGCGAGATGCCTGTCATGCCTGTCCCCGGACCGCTGTGCTGATGCGGGCGCTGGGCTGCGGGGCCGCTGGAACCACCGAGATCGGTGGATGATCACGTAGCCCGTGCTAGCCGTAGCGAAGAATATAAGGGCC